>CAYZCL010000075.1:0-54621 GCA_964476595.1 uncultured Desulfobacteraceae bacterium | reverse complement strand
GGACACCAGGGCACCCTGCCGGGCGATGCGTTCACTCAGCGTCCGGTTGCGCAGGGGGTAGATACAGGCCAGGCCGCTTCCCAGCACGGCGACCGTGACGCCGCCGGCCGAAAGGGCGCCCTGGTGCGCGGCGGTGTCGATCCCCAGGGCCATGCCGCTGACCACCACGAACCCCAGGGAGGCCAGGTCGGCGCTCAGCCGGCCGGCGGTCGAGAGACCGTAGCGGGTGGCACTGCGCGAGCCGACCACGGCCACGTGGGGCGCGCGACGGATGAGTTTTCCGTGGACGTACAGAAAGGGCGGCGGGTCCTCGATGTGGCGCAGCAGGCGGGGGTATTCGCGGTCGTTGAAGGTCACGATACGGGTGCCCCGGTCGATGGCCCTTCCGAGTTCCGTGCGTTCAACGGTCGGCAGCCGGTGGCGGTGAATGTTGCGCACCAGGCGGGGCGTGATGCCTTGCACCCGGCTCAGCGCTTCGGTGTCCGCCCGAAAGACTTCCCCGGGCGTCTTGAATCGTTCCAGCAGCCGCTTGCAGAGCAGGTTGCCGATACCCGGAACGCTTTTCAGCGCAAACCAGGGTTCCAGTTTTTCATAAAGCGCCATGGCGACCCGGGTGTCCCCGCCCGAAGGCGGGGGACGATGTCACTTCTTTTGGGTTTTCCCCTGCCAGGCCAGCAGGATGGGGCTGGCGACGTAAATCGAAGAGTAGGTTCCTACCACCACGCCCACCAGCAGGGCAAAGGCGAAATCGTGGATGATGCCGCCGCCCAGGACGAAGAGCGCGATGATCGTGAACAGGGTCGTACCCGATGTCAGGATGGTACGGCTCAAGGTCTGGTTGATACTGTTGTTGATGATGGTGTCGAAGGAGCTCTTGTGCTGCTTGCGCAGGTTCTCACGGATGCGGTCGAAAACGATGATGGTGTCGTTGAGCGAGTAGCCGATGATGGTCAGCAGGGCGGCGATGATGGGCAGCGTGAATTCCTTGTTGAACAGGGAAAAGAGGCCCACCGTAATGGTAACGTCGTGGATCAGCGCCACAATGGCGCCCATGGCGTACTTGAGCTCCAGAAACCAGAACAGCACCAGTGTGACCAGCAGGGCCGCGCCGATCAGGATGGCGATGCTCTCGGTAAACAGTGACAGGGCGTACACGGCACCCATGAGGGCGGCGGCCATGACCCCGCTGAGCACCCATTTGTACTCGAATCGTCCGGAAATGTAGATGGTGATGAACAGGAGCGAGTAGAAAATGGCGAAAAGCGCCTTTTCCTGCAGGTCCCGGCCCACCTGGGGGCCGACCATTTCCACGCGCCGGATCTGCGCTTCCTGACCGGTGGCGGCTGTGACGGCCTTCTTGATCTTGTCCGAAAAACCCTCGCTGGTGATGCCCGACCTGTCGGTGCGCACCAGGTATTCGTTGTCCCTGGGTTCACCGAAGACCTGCACCGTGACGCTGGCGATCCCGGTGGACTTGAAGCCCTTCTTGATGTCCGGGATTTTCACCGGGCCATGAAATTTGATCTGAACGAGGGTGCCGCCGGCAAAATCGATGCCGTACTTGGGACCGCCGTGATAGATCAGCGACACGATGCTGATGAGGATCATGAGCCCCGAAATCGAAAAGGCGATATTGCGCTTGCCGCTGAAATCGATATGTGTATCCGGTTTGATAATTTCCATGGGAAAATCCTCTAGATGCTCAGTTTCTTCATTTTGCGCGTGGTGAGCAGGAAATCAAAGATGCTGCGGGTCATGATCAGGGCCGTGAAAAGGCTGGCGATGACCCCCAGGCTCAGGGTGACGGCGAATCCCTTGACCGGTCCGGTACCGAACTGGAAGAGGACCAGCGCGGCGATCAGGGTGGTCACGTTGGCGTCCAGGATGGTCAGGGTGGCGCGGTCGTAACCGGAGTCCACGGCCGCCCGCGGTGTCTTGCCCAGACGCAGTTCCTCCCGGATGCGCTCGAAGATGAGCACGTTGGCGTCCACCGCCATGCCGATGGTCAGGATGATACCGGCGATGCCGGGCAGCGTCAGGGTGGCCTGAAAGCCGGCCAGCCCGGCACCGATGAGCACGATGTTGAAGAAAAGGGCGATGTCGGCGATCAGGCCGGACATGCGGTAGTAGATCAGCATGAACAGGACCACCAGGGCGCCGCCCACCAGCATGGACATCAGACCCTGACGGATGGAGTCGGATCCCAGGGAGGGGCCCACGGTGCGCTCTTCCAGGATCTTGACCGGCGCCGGCAGGGCGCCGGCCCGCAGAACGATGGCCAGGTCATGGGCTTCCTCGGTTGTGAAGTTGCCCGTGATGCGGGCCTGTCCGCCGGTGATCTTCTCCTGGATGACGGGCGCCGAGTAGACACGGTTGTCCAGCACGATGGCCAGGCGCTTGTGCACGTTTTCGCCGGTGATGCGCGCAAAGATACGTCCGCCTTTCTTGTCGAACTCGATGGAGACGTAGGGCTCGTTGTAACGAGAGTCGATCTGCACGCGGGCGTCCTTGAGGTTGGCGCCCGTCAGCAGGGTCCGTTTGCGCACCAGATAGGGCGTCTTGAGGGTGCGACCGGTTTCCGGATCCACCTTGACCTCGTAGAGGATCTCGCTGCCCGCCGGCACCTGTCCCTTGAGGGCCGCGTTGAGGTCGTGGGTTTCGTCCAGCAGCTTGAATTCCAGCAGGGCGGTCTTGCCGATCAGGTCCTTGGCGCGGCGGGTGTCCTTGACGCCCGGCAGCTGAATCAGGATGCGGTCGCTGCCCTGGATGCGGATGTCGGGCTCGCTGACGCCGAACTGGTCGATACGGTTGCGGATGGTCTCCAGGGCTTGGTCGGTGGCCATCTTCTTGATGAGCGCCACCTCTTTTTCCGGCAGGTCGAGCACCATGGTGAGCGTGTCGCCCTGGTTTTCGCGCGTGGCGATCCGCAGGTCACGGTAGTCGGCGTCCAGCAGCTTGTTAAGCTTGTCGATGTTTTCCTGGCCCTTGAGCTTGATGACGATCTTGTTGTCACCGGTACGCTCGATGCTCTGGAAGCGGATGTGCTTCTTGCGCATGTCGGCCCGTATCTCGTGGCTGATGCGCTCCAGTGTGCTTTCGACGGCCTTGTCGACCTGCACTTCGAGCACCAGGTGCATTCCCCCCTGCAGGTCGAGGCCCAGGTTGATCTTCTTGTGGGGCCAGATGCCGGGATTGAAGGTCGGCAGCAGGTAGATGATCGATGCCACGATCACGGCACATATCAGAATCGTTCTCCACGAAAATCGATTCACCGCATTTTCCTTTCACGTCAAAACTGTGCCCGCTGGGTGGAGGCCCGGCGGGCAGATCTGTCACACCACCTGGATTCGCAGGATTGCGGGGCGGCGTCACGGATCGCGGCGGCAAAGGCGAAAAGAGTCGCCGAAGACGACCCCCACCGGTCACGCTGGTCACCCCTTACCGGGTGTCTTTCACCCGGACCGCCGCTATTTGTTTTTCTTGTTGTCGGGAGTGGTTTCCTTTGCCGGCCGCTGGGCGGGCGGGTTGGCGGACTGCAGGAGACCGGCAACATTGCCGCGGTTGAGCTTGACGCGCACCTTGTCCGAAATCTCCACCGTCAGGGTGGTGTCCCCCACGGCCGTGATGCGCCCGTGGATCCCGCCGCTGGTGACGATGCGGTCTCCCTTTTTCAGGTTGTTGACCATCTCACGGTGCTGCTTGGTCTTTTTCTGTTGGGGGCGAATGAGCAGAAAATAAAAGATGACGAACATCAGGATGAGCGGAATAAACGACGCAAATCCGCCGGCACCCTGAGCGGCGCCACCACCACCGCCGGCCTGTCCCATTGCGTAGGCGACACTGATCAAAACGGTTCCTCCTTGTGGTTTTGGTTCCGGCCGTGTTCGGAACCGTCCGAAACCGCCTGAAATGCAAGGCAAGCGAAACGGACGGACCGCGGCCCTGAAAAGCTTAAAAAAGGCGCTATACTGTAAACCGGGGCCGAGGTCAATTGATTTTCATGACCCATGTCCCCGCCCCGGGACGAACAGAGGCGTAAAAATGATGTGCGGGGGCTTGCACGGGAGAGGTGCAGGGGGCCGCATCGGCCGTCACTGCTCCGCGGGAATCCAGAGGGTCTCCCCGTCGAATCGGATATGCTTCACGTTGCGATAGTCAATTTGGTCCAGCAGCGAGAGCGCCTCCGCCATGTTGAAAACCACGATCTTGCTGCGCGGGTGGATCAGATTGAGGTTCACGTCCAGTTTGTGTTGCCGGATGTTATAAATGTACACCATCTTCTCGGAAAACTTCAGGATCTTTCCCACCCCGGAACTGTATCCCCGGGGGTCGGGTTCGTCGGAGCGCGGGGAGAGGGTGATTCCCTTGCGGGCGAAATAGTCCCTCAGAAAGAGGAAGTGGATATTCCAGATGTTGTCGCCGGGCCGCACCACATAGACGCCGTAAGCCTCGACCCCGTCAGAGGGCATCACCTGTTTGCGAAGGTCGGCCTCGAGGGCGTCGCGTTCTTTGAGCAGGGATTTGAGTTTTGCCCGGGCAGCTTCACGCGCGCCTCCCGAGAGGGTTTCGATTTCCCCCCTGAGCGCCTCGATGCGGGCATTGATTGCTTTGAGACGATCGCAACGTTTCAAGGTATCTTCGAGTTCAGCCAGGCGGCGGGACAGTTTTGCGTGCAGTTCCGGCTTGCTGCTGACGTCCGTTTCGGCAAGCTGCTGCTTCAGACGGCGGTACGCCTCCTCGGCCTGTGAAAGGCGCTTGTAAAACAGTTTTCTCAGGCGCGAACGGCGTTGCTCGGGCGATTCGTCGAGGTTCTTCTCGATGACATCCCCTTTCTTGATGCGGATTTTCTCGAGTATTTCGCTCATGGGGATGGTGATACCGCCCAGCTTGATGGATTCGTCTGATTTGACGATGGCATCGACACCGGCGTCGACGCCGTACTGCTGTTTGCGCCGATCCATGAGGGAACGGGCCTGGGCGTTGTTTTGGAGGTCGTCGAGGTCGATGACGGCGGGAGACGGAACGGGTTGGGTGATTTTCTGGGGCTGGGGGGAAGCGGCGCCCTGATTTTGCGCAGCGGCCTGTGGTTGCCGGGCGGGGGCGGCGGCCCGCTGCGTCGCGTTGTGCCGGCTGAACCAGTACCACACGCCGGCCAGGAGCAGCACGACGAGCACGACGAAAATCACCACTCCCCGTGCCCTGCCGGAATCGCTTCTGTATTGCCCGTCCATGGCTCCCTCCTTTTCCCTGAACGTCTGATACTCCATTTGCCGGCGGCTGTCAATCGGCGCCGACGAACCGGAAGGCCGGTCGCCGGCAGCGGTCTCCGCCGCCGCTGCCGGCGTCCCGCAGGAGGCGGGCCCCTTCAGGTGGGCGGGGCGGGCCGGTTTCTGCTGCGCACGGCTGGAGAACCGGCGGGAAAAAAGATGCAACGGCCGGCGCCGCAGGAACCTATCTGCGAACCTGCGGCGGCCGGGCATGAGGCGACGGTGCCTAGGCCGAAGCCGAAACGATGCGATCCTCTCCAGGCTGCAGGTCGTCGCTGGCCTCGATGGTGATGGATAGGTTGCGGCGGCTCTCGAGTTCCAGGATTTCGCGGCGCTTCTTGTTGAGCAGGTAGGAGGCCACGTCGGTGGGCACGATGCCCGTCAGCTGCGGTCCCTTGGCGCGCAGGGCTTCGAGGCTGAGCTTGCGCATGAAGGCCAGCCCGAGGGTTTCAGGGGAGGGGATCACCCCGCGGCCGCGACAGCACTTGCACTGGATGTGGCTGCCGTACTCGATGGAAGGCCGGATGCGCTGCCGGGAAAGTTCCATCAGGCCGAAACGCGAGATCTTGCCGGTGCGGGTTTTGGCCTTGTCGCTCTTGAGTTGCTCCTTGAGCGCCTTTTCCACCTTGAGGTTGTTCTTGGCGTCGCGCATGTCGATGAAATCGATAACTACCAGGCCCCCCAGGTCCCTCAGCCGAAGCTGCCGCGCGATTTCCTCGGCCGCTTCAAGGTTGGTCTGCAGGGCAGTTTTTTCGATGGAGTCCTTCTGGGTGGCCTTGCCCGAGTTGACGTCGATGGAGACCAGGGCTTCGGTCTGCTCGATGACGATGGATCCGCCTGAGGGCAGCGTCACCCGGCTTTCAAAGATGCTGGCGATCTGTTTTTCCAGCTGGAATTTGGAGAAGATGGGCTTGTCGCCCTTGTAGAGCTTAACGATCTTGGTCTGCTTGGGGGAGGCGATCTTGATGAAATCCAGCGCCTCCTTATAAGCCTCGGGGTCATCGATGAGGATCTCGGACACGTCGGGTGTCAGGTTGTCACGGATGGAGCGCACCACCAGGCTGCGCTCTTTGTAGAGCAGCGAGGGGGTCTCCACCTTCATGACGCTGGCCTTGATGTTTTTCCACAGCCGCAGCAGGTAGCGCAGGTCCTTGGTGATCTGGGTCTTGGTGCTGTTGATGCCGGCGGTGCGGATGATGGCGCCGAAGCCCTCGGGCAGTTGCAGCGAATGCACGATCTCTTTCAACCGCTGGCGCTCTTTTTCGTCTTCGATCTTGCGCGAGATGCCCCGGTTTTCGGTCCCCGGCATGAGCACCAGATGGCGGCCCGCCAGGGAGATGAAGGTGGTCAGCATGGCTCCTTTTTTCATGATGGGGTCCTTGGTGACCTGCACCATCAGTTCCTGGCCCTTTTTGACCAGCTGCCGCAGGGAGCGGTGGCCGTTGGCCGAGTCCTGGTAATAGTCGCTGTGAATTTCGTGCTGCTGCAAAAAACCGTGGCGTTCGGCGCCGTAATCGACGAAAACGGCCTGCAAGCTGGGCTCGATGCGGGTGATGACCCCTTTGTAGATGTTGCCCTGGGTGATTTCGCGGGAACTGCTCTCGACGTGGAACTCTTCGAGCTTGGAATCCTTGACTTTGGCGATGCGGCACTCGTCGTGATCGATGGCGTTGATGAGGATCTTGCTGCTCATGAAATGTGTATTCCTTATCTTTTCGTTATTTTCTATTATTTTAAAGGGGTGATAGGGGATTGAAACGGGCAAGTCAATCGAATTTTTTTGACAGGCGCGCCGTGTCGAGCTATAGGTTGCTATTCGGCCGATCTTGTGGCATGTGAGGACTGGTTGCGGGCGGCGCCGGCATACCGCTGTAAATTAACATCGAAGGGGTATGATCCCATAAATGAACACGAAATACAATCCGGAAGAAATTGAAGCCAGGTGGCAGGCCGTCTGGGAAGAGACCGGCCTTTTCAAGGTGACCGAGGATCCCACCCGGGAGAAATACTACCTGCTGGAGATGTTCCCTTATCCCTCCGGCAAGATCCACATGGGACACGTGCGCAATTACACCATCGGTGACGTGGTGGCCCGTTATAAGACCATGCGGGGTTACAACGTGCTGCACCCCATGGGTTGGGACGCCTTCGGCATGCCGGCCGAAAACGCCGCCATTGCCAACCACTCCCACCCGGCGCGCTGGACCTACGAAAACATCCGCGCCATGCGCCGGCAGCTCAAACGCATGGGGTTTTCCTACGACTGGGACCGGGAGATCGCCACCTGCCGGCCGGAGTATTACCGCTGGGAGCAGTGGCTCTTTCTGAAAATGTATGAAAGGGGAATGGTCTACCGGCGGGAGTCTTTCGTCAACTGGTGCGATCCCTGCCAGACGGTGCTGGCCAACGAACAGGTGGAAGCCGGCATGTGCTGGCGCTGCGGCAAGCCCGTGCGCCAGAAAAAGCTCAAACAGTGGTTTTTCAAGATCACCGACTACGCCGAGGACCTGCTGGAATACTGCGACAAGCTACCCGGGTGGCCCGAGAAGGTCATCACCATGCAGAAGAACTGGATCGGAAAAAGCCGCGGGGCACGCATCCTCTTCGAGGTCGAGGGCGGGTCGGAAAGCATCGAGGTGTTCACCACGCGGCCGGACACCCTCTTCGGCGCCACCTTCATGTGCCTGGCCCCCGAACACCCCCTGGTGGAAAAGCTGTCCGCCGGCACCGACGAGGCCGACCGGGTTCGGAAATTCGTCGAGCGCATGGCCCGCCAGGACCGTTCCGCCCGGGTGGTCGACAGTTTCGAAAAAGAAGGTGTCTTTACCGGAGCCTACTGCATCAACCCGGCCAGCGGGAAACGCATTCCTATTTACACGGCCAACTTCGCGCTCATGGAATACGGCACCGGCGCCGTCATGTCCGTGCCGGCCCATGACCAGCGCGATTTCGAATTCGCCCGCAAGTACGGCCTGCAGATCATTCCCGTGGTGCAGCCCGAGGGCGAAACGCTGGACGGCGAAACCATGGCCGAGGCTTACACCGGCCCGGGGGTCATGATCAATTCCGGCGTTTTTAACGGCATGTCCAACACAGAGGCCATGGAGGCCATCGTAGCCGACCTGACCGCCAGGGGACTGGGGGAGCAAACGGTCAACTACCGGTTACGGGACTGGGGCATTTCGCGCCAGCGTTACTGGGGTGCGCCCATTCCCATGATCCATTGCCCGACCTGCGGCATCGTGCCGGTGCCCGAGACGGATTTGCCCGTGGTGCTTCCCGAGGATGCCGACCTGCTGGAGGGCGGCCGCTCGCCGCTGCCCGGGTTGGAGCGTTTCGTGCGCACCACCTGCCCGAGCTGCGGCAGTTCCGAGGCGCGGCGCGAGACCGACACCATGGACACCTTCGTGGAGTCTTCCTGGTATTTCGAGCGATACTGCAGCCCGCGTTTCGAAGGGGGCATGTTCGACCCCCGGGCCGTGGCCTACTGGATGCCGGTGGACCAGTACATCGGGGGCGTCGAGCATGCCATCCTGCACCTGCTCTACTCGCGCTATTTTACCCGTGTGCTGCGGGACATGGACCTCATCGGGTACAAGGAACCGTTTACCCGCCTGCTTACCCAGGGCATGGTCTGCAAGGAGACGCTGTCCTGCCCGCGGCACGGGTTTCTCTTTCCCGAAGAGGTCGAGGACGCATCCACAGGGCAGGTCTGCCGCAAGTGCGGGCAGCCCGTCGTGGTGGGACGCGTGGAGAAGATGTCCAAGTCCAAGAAGAACGTCATCGACCCCAACCTGCTGCTGGCGCGTTATGGGGCCGACACGACCCGCCTCTTCTGCCTTTTTGCCGCCCCTCCGGAACGCGACCTGGAGTGGAGCGAGCAGGGTGTGGAGGGCGGCTTCCGCTTCCTCAACCGGGTGTGGCGCCTGGTGGCCGAACGGCTGGATACCATCGGCGATGCCACCGCTTTCGACGGGGACGCCGCCGCGCTGGAGGAACCGCTGCGAGCGCTGTACCGCAAGACGCATCAAACCATCGCCAAGGTGACGCGGGATATCGAGGACCGTTTTCACTTCAACACGGCCATCAGTGCCGTCATGGAGCTGGTCAATAGCATCTACGGCATGGATGCGAACGCCGGCGGGGAACAGAAGCCGGCCGTGCTGCGCCTGGCCGTGGAAAGTGTCGTGCGGCTGCTGGCGCCCATCGTGCCGCACTTCGCCGAGGAGATTTGGCAGGCCCTGGGACACCGGGAGAGCATTTTTCGCTGCGGGTGGCCGCACTACGACGAAGAAGCGCTCAGGGAAGAGGACGTGCTGGTGGTGGTGCAGGTCAACGGCAAACTGCGCGGCAGGTTCAGCGTGCCGGCCGGCACCGCCGAAGACACCCTGAAGGAAAAGGCGCTGACGCAGGAACGGGTGGCCCGCTTCATTGAGGGCAAGACCGTGCGCAAAGTCATCGTGGTGAAGGGCAAACTGGTCAATATCGTGGTCTGAGGTGTGATGCGGTGCGGGGTGCGCGCGCACCGCTGTTTTTCAACGGAAGGGGGTTCCATTGAAGAGACAATTGGCTGTCGTGCTGGCAATGGTCGTCGCGTTGGGGCTGTCGGCCTGCGGGTATCACTTCAGGGGAGGGGGAGAGCTTCCCGGGGGCGTTAAAACCGTCTACATCAAGCAGTTTCAGAACAAGACCTCGGACGTGGCCATCGAGACGCAGTTCACCAGCGACCTGGTGGATGAATTCCTGCTAAACCGCAGGGAGGCCGTCGTTCAGAACGAACAGGACGCCGACGCCGTCATCCAGGGTGTCATCCGGTCCAGCCGCACCCAGACCATCTCGCGGGGTTCCAACCTGCAGACCCAGCAGCGACGGCTGATCATCACCGTGGACGTGTCCGTGTACGACCGCAGTGGAAAACGGGTGTGGTTCGCCAAGGGGATCCGGGCCAATCAGCAGTACGACGTGGCGCCCCTGAAGCAGGACACGCTGACCAACCGGCGGCAGGCGCTGATTGACCTGTCGAAAAAAATGGCGCAGAAGATTTACGACCGGCTGACCGAAAACTTCTGAAACGGCCGGCCGTCGGGAAAAGAGGACGCAAAAAAAACAGGCGGATAGCGCGGCGGCAGTGCCGGCTATCCGCCTGCGGTTTGAAGGACGTGCTATACGGAAATCTTGTTGACCAGCTTCGAGAGGCGCGAGATCTTGCGGGCGGCGGTCCGTTTGTGAATGGCGCCCTTTTTGGCGGCCTTGTCGATTACGGACTGGGCCCTGACGAGTTTCTCCCGGGCCGCGTCGGCGCCGCCTTCGGCCGAAACGGCACGGACTTCCTTGATGACGTTTTTGGTACGGGTCCTCAGGGACTTGTTGCGCAAACGCCGGATTTCGTTCTGGCGGGCGCGTTTGAGCGCTGATTTGTGGTTGGCCACTGTAAAACTCCTTTCAATGGTGATCGTGCCGCAAAAAGCCCTGTTTGCGATGCGGCCGAAGACAGATTTCAAAAAAGGTCTATTAATTAAACGCTTGCTTGTAATGAATGCGGCCGTGATTGTCAAGTAATTTTCCGCCTTTTGCGGCCCTTTTTATTCAGGCGATACGCTTCAGCGTAGACGGCCCTTCCGGGGCCGGCCGAAACGATGGGCAGCCGACATGTCCAGCCGGAACGAAAACTATCGGGTGACCCGCGCTGCGGGTGTCGTCGGGGCCGCCACGCTGGCCAGCCGCGTTCTCGGGATGGTGCGCGATGTGCTGGTGGCGTATTTTATCGGTGCCGGGTTTTTCTCGGACGCCTTCTTTACGGCCTTCCGGCTGCCCAACCTGCTGCGCCGTCTGTTCGCCGAGGGGTCGCTGACGGTTTCCTTCGTCCCGGTTTTCGTGGAATACCTGGCAGCCGGCGACCGCCGGGCGGCCGAGGACATGGCGCGTTCGGGTTTCCGGCTGCTGACGTTGATCCTGCTGGGCGTTGCGGCCCTGGGCATCCTGTGCGCCCCGCTGTTGGTGCGGCTGATCGCGCCGGGCTTCCTCGACGTGCCGGGAAAGTTCGCCCTGACCGTGACGTTGACGCGCCTGGTGTTTCCTTACATCATCTTCATCGGTCTGGTGGCCCTGAGCATGGGAGTGCTCAACGGGATGGGGCATTTCGCGGCGCCGGCACTTGCGCCGGCCCTGCTCAACGTGGGCATCATCGCCTGCCTGGTGGCTTTCGCGGCGCGTTTCTCAAATCCCGTCTTCGCCCTGGCCGGGGGTGTGCTGGTGGGCGGCGTGCTGCAGCTGGCGCTGCAGGTCCCGGTACTGGTGAAAAAGGGCGTGTCCCCGTGGAAGAGGGCGCCCCTGTATCACCCGGGATTGAAGAAAGTGGCCCTTCGCATGCTGCCCGCCATGCTGGGGGCCGCGGTTTACCAGATCAACATCGTTATCGGCAACCTGCTGGCCTCCCTGCTCTCGGAGGGGGCCATCTCCTACCTGTACTACGCAGACCGCCTGGTGCAGTTTCCCCTGGGCCTGTTCGGCATCGCCATCGCCACAGCGGTGCTGCCCAGTCTCTCGAAACAGGCCGCGCAGGGACGCAGGCGGCAGCTGGCCGACACTTTCGCCTATGCCATGAAGATTGTCTCCTTCATTACGCTGCCGGCCATGGCCGGCCTGATCGTGCTGCGCGAACCGATCCTGACGCTGATTTTCCAGCGCGGCGCCTTCGGGCCGGAGAGTGTGCGATTGACGGCCTCGGCGCTTTTGTACTATAGTATCGGTCTGTGGGCGTTTTCCGCCGTGCGCATCGTCGTGTCGGTTTTTTACGCCTTTCAGGACACGGCCACGCCGGTGAAGATGGCCGTCGTTTCCATCGTCTTCAACCTGGCGGCCGCGCTGGCGCTGATGGGGCCCATGGGACACGGCGGACTGGCGCTGGCGACCTCCCTGGCATCGATGGTGAACCTGATGTTGCTGACAAAAGCCCTGGGAAACAGACTGAACCTGTCGTTGGGCAGGGGATGGCTGTCTTTCTGTGTAAAGGCCGCGCTGTGTTCGGCGGTCATGGGCGCCGTCGTGTGGTGGCTCACACGGATTCTGGCAGCGACCGGCGAGACCCGCTTCGGCGTACTGCTGGCCGGTGTCACGGCCCTGATCCTGTGCGGCATCGTTGTTTACGGCGTCGCCTTTCGCTTGCTTTTTCCCCGGGACCTGCGCGGCATGTTGCAGTTTCTCGACCGGGACAGGGGGGAGTGATGTCGCGACAGACCCTGCTGCTGAACCTGTCTATGCTGCTGCTGGCCGCCCTGCTGCTGATTATTATTTTCGGCGACAAGGGCATCAACGATCTGCGCGAACTCAAGACCGAACGCAGCCGTCTGATCGGCATCAACCTGGAGCTGGAGCGGGAAAACCAGCGGCTCTACCGCGAAATCAAGCGACTGAAGACCGATCCCGCCTACATCGAAAATATCGCCAGAAGGGAGCTGGGCATGGTGGGAAAGGGGGAAGTCATCATCCGCTCGAGCAAGACCCAGAAACCCTGACCGAGACCGAAGCGGGCCGATTCCGGCGGAAGGCAGCCCTTTTTTTGAAACCGATGGCATACGGCGCACGGTGCGTCGAACACCATCGCCCGGCGCAGATTCCACAGACCCAAGGGAGGGGATGTATGGTTCAGGACCCCCTGTTCTACACCGAGACCATGGCGCGGTTGCTCGCGCGGCAGGGAAAACTCCGGGAGGCCGCCGAGATCTACCGTCACCTGCTGGCCCGGGAGGGTCGGCGGCCCGAAATCCGGCAGGCCCTGGTGGCACTGGAAGGGCAGATGGAAAAAGGCCGCAACGCTCAACAGGAGGCCACGGCCGAGATGTTCGGCCGCTGGGTCGAAATGATGCTGCGGCTGCAGAATGTACGCGGACTGGCCGGCTGCCTGAACATGCTCAGGGAGCACCGGCGCCGGGGGGCTTCGTGAGGGCCGTAGAAGGCAAGTCGATCGTCCTGGGCGTTTGCGGCGGTATCGCGGCCTACAAGTGCGTCGAACTGCTGCGGCTGCTCAGGCAGGCGGGCGCCGAGGTGCGCGTCATGATGACGGCCAACGCCACCCGCTTCGTGGGCACGGTCACCTTCGAGGCTCTGTCGGGATATGCCGTCTGCACCGATCTGTTCAGGGGATCCGACGCCGCCATCCGGCACATCGAGTGGGCGCAGGAGGCCGATGCCGTGGTGGTGGCGCCGGCGACGGCCAACATGGTGGGCAAACTGTCCCGGGGGATTGCCGACGACGCCCTGAGCACATTCATGCTGGCGGTGACGGCCCCGGTGCTGGTCTGCCCGGCCATGAACACCCATATGTACCAGCACCCGGCCGTGCAGCGAAACCTTGCGCGGCTGGCGTCCTACGGTCACCGTGTCCTGGCGCCGGACACCGGCGAACTGGCCTGCGGCACCACGGGTCCCGGCCGCCTGCCGGCCCCTCAGCGCATCTTCGACGCACTGGTCGAACTGGTGACCCCCCAGGATTTCGAGGGGCGCCGGCTTCTGGTGACCGCCGGCCCCACCCGCGAATTCCTGGATCCGGTGCGTTTCGTCTCCAATCCGTCGTCGGGCAAGATGGGGTTTGCCATCGCGCAGGCCGCACGGCAGCGGGGCGCACGGGTGACGCTGGTGACCGGCCCGGTCGTCCTGGCGGATCCGCCGGGCGTCGAGACCGTACGGGTGCAGAGCGCGGCGGAGATGGCCGAGGCCGTGCTCGGCCGCCTGCCCGACGTCGATATTGTCATCAAGTCGGCGGCTGTTTCCGACTACCGCCCGACCGACCGCATGGCCCACAAAATGAAGAAAGGCCCCGCGGAAATCACCTTGAAGCTGGCGCGCACCCAAGACATCCTCCGGGAGATCGGGCGGCGAAAGAGCGGGCAGTTCGTGGTGGGGTTTGCGGCTGAAACCAGGGAGCTCGAGAAATACGGCGAGCAGAAACTGGTTTCCAAGAATCTGGACATGATCGCCGTCAACCGGGTGGGCACAAGCGATTCCGGTTTCGAGGCCGACACCAACCGCCTGACGCTGCTGTTCCGCGACGGACGGCGGGAACGGTTGCCGCTGATGGCCAAAGAAGACCTGGCACATTGCCTGCTGGATCACGTTCTGGCCCGGATCACGGCGCAGAACGGGGACCGGTGAAGGCGTGGGCATGACGAACCCAGGCGGCAATTCCGAAAGAGGGGAGGGGTGTGCGCCTGCGGACGCGCGCTTCGGTTCGCTGCTCGCCGAGGTTTGCGAAACTCTCAGGGAGTTGCGTTCGCAGGGCATCAACGGTTTCCAGTGCCGCCCCGAGAGCCTGGCCGTGGTCGAGGCCTGGGGGGAGCACCCGGGCGGCGGCCGGCGGGAGCGCCTGGAGGATATCCGGGCCGATCTGGGGCAATGCACCCGCTGCGGCCTGAGCGCGGGACGCCGTCACATCGTTTTCGGCGAGGGCAACCCGCACGCCGATCTCGTTTTCGTCGGAGAAGGGCCGGGGGGCGACGAGGACCGCAGCGGACGACCCTTCGTCGGCGCCGCCGGGCAACTGCTCACGCGTATCATCGGCGCCATGGGACTCAGCCGCGACAAGGTCTACATCTGCAACATCGTCAAGTGCCGGCCGCCGGGCAACCGCAACCCCCTGCCCGACGAAATCGCCAGCTGCCTTCCTTTTCTGCACCGTCAGCTGCGCGCCATCGCGCCCCGATTCGTGTGTGTGCTGGGAAAAGTCGCGGCCCAGACCCTGCTCGAAACCGAGGCACCCATTTCCCGGGTGCGGGGGCGGCTGCACCACGTGGGGGACTGGAACGTGCTGCCCACCTTTCACCCGGCCTACCTGCTGCGCAACCCGGAGCGCAAGCGTGACGTGTGGCAGGACATGCAGCTGCTGATGCGGGAAATGAAACGGCGGACTTGACCCCGCCACTGAACCCGGAGCCAGCCATGAAGCGGTCTTCGAAAATGATCCTTCTCGTCGTCGGGATTACGGCCTGCCTGCTCGCGGCGGCCGGCGCACCCGGCGCGGCGGCCAAAGCACCCGAGGTGCTGGTGCTAAAGGTGGCGGGCAGCATCAGCCCGGCGGTGGCCGATTTCATCCGCAAAGGCATCCGGACGGCGCAACAGCGGCAGGCTGCCTGCCTGGTGATCACCCTGGACACCCCCGGGGGGTTGGCGGAATCCATGCGCAGCATCGTCAAAGCCATCTTCGCCAGTTCGGTTCCGGTGGTGGTTTACGTGTCCCCCGGCGGCGCGCGGGCCGCTTCGGCCGGGGTCATGATTACCCTTGCCGCCGACATCGCCGCCATGGCGCCGGGAACCAATATCGGCGCCGCCCACCCGGTGGGGGCCGGGGGACGGGATATCGGCGGCAAGATGTCCGAAAAAGTGCTCAACGACATGGCCGCCCTGGCCCGCAGCATCGCCGAAAAGCGGGGACGCAACGCTGCCTGGGCGGAATCGGCGGTACGCGAGAGTGCCGCCCTCACCGAGACCGAGGCTCTCAGGGAAAAGGTCATCGACGTCGTGGCCCGCGACATGCAGGACCTGCTACGGCGGATCGACGGCCGGTTGATCGCGGGCAAGGGGACACTGCGGCTGGACGGCGCGGTACGTAAAACTTTCGAAGAGGACCTTCGAACCCGGATTCTGCGGCGCATCGGGGATCCCAACATCGCCTACATCCTGATGATGATCGGCCTGGCCGGCCTGTACTTCGAACTCTCCCACCCGGGGGCCATCTTCCCCGGCGTGGTAGGGGGCATCGCCATCATCCTGGCTTTCTTTGCCTTTCAGACCCTGCCGGTCAACACTGCCGGGTTGCTGCTGATCCTGCTGGCGGTGGCTTTCTTCATCCTGGAGATCAAGGTGACCAGTTACGGCCTGCTGAGCCTCGCCGGTGTCTGTGCACTGCTGCTCGGATCGCTGATGCTGTTCGACGAGGGCCCTTCTCCCCTGCGGGTGTCGCTGCAGGTGCTGGTGCCCACCGCCGGCGTCATTTCGGTTTTTTTCGTGGCCGTGGCCGCACTGGCATTCAAGGCACACCGCGCGCGGCCGCGCACCGGCAAGCAGGGGCTCATCGGAGAGGTCGGGGTCGTGAAGCAGGCGCTGGAACCGGAGGGCAGGGTCCTGGTGCACGGCGAGTTGTGGAAGGCCCACGCGACGGTCAAGATACCCGAGGGCGCCCGGGTGCGGGTGGTACGGGTCGCAGAAGGGCTGCAGCTGGTGGTGGCACCGCTGGAGCCGGAAGGAGAGGAGTCGCAAACATGTACGCAATGATCGCTATCGTGGTACTGCTGGTACTGTTTCTGGCCACATCGCTGCGCATTCTCAACGAATACGAACGAGCGGTGGTTTTCCGGCTGGGGCGGGTGATTCATGCCAAGGGACCCGGCCTCATCATCTTGATCCCGGTGATCGACAAGATGGTGCGGGTCAGCATGCGCCTGGTGGCCATGGACGTCGATCCGCAGGATGTCATTACCCGGGACAACGTGTCGGTGAAGGTCAATGCCGTCATTTACTTCCGGGTCGTCGACCCCGTAAAGGCCATTGTCGAAGTGGAGAACTACCAGTACGCCATCAGCCAGCTGGCCCAGACGACCTTGCGCAGCGGCTGCGGGCAGGCCGAACTGGACGAACTGCTGTCGGCGCGGGACAAGATCAACTCCCACCTGCAGGAGATTCTAGACACCCATACTGACCCCTGGGGCATCAAGGTCGCCACCGTGGAGCTGAAACACATCGATCTGCCGCAGGAAATGCAGCGGGCCATGGCCCGACAGGCCGAGGCGGAAAGAGAGCGGCGGGCCAAGGTGATCAATGCCGACGGCGAGTTCCAGGCAGCCGCCAAGCTTTCCGAGGCGGCCGAAATCATCCACACCCACCCCATGGCGCTCCAGTTGCGCTATCTGCAGACCATGCGGGAGATGGCGGCCGAGAACAACACGACCACCATTTTCCCGTTCCCGATGGACCTGTTCCGGCCGTTGATCCAGATGCTCGACTCCAAAGAAAAAGCGGCGGCCGGTAATGCGCCTTCGAAATAACGTCCTGTAAGGGGCATGCGGCTATTGACAGCCCGGGCGAATGTAGTCTAAAAACGACTGTTTTATATGTGACCGATCGATCCGAAAACAGAGGCGCCCGGTCCACGGGCCAATGTAACCATCAGAAAGGAGTTTTGCCGCAAATGGGTGGAAAAAAGAAAGAGGCCAAGGAGAAACCGCTCGACAAGATGACGGCCAAGGAACTGCGGGAAGTCGCCAAGGATATTCCGGAAATCACCGGTGTTTACGGTATGAACAAGGAAGAGCTGCTCAGCGCCATCAAGAAGGCCCGCGGAATTGCCGAGGACACCACCAAGCGCACCAGTGGCTCTGTGCGGGAAATAAAGAAGAAAATCAAATTACTGAAGCAGGAACGAAAGAAAGCGCTCGAACGTGAGGATGCCAAGATGGCGGCCATTTATCGCAAGCGCATCATCCGGCTGAAAAAGAAAACCCGACGGGCGGCCTGACCTGACATGACCGTCAGAGACATCGACCCGGCCCGCACGGCCTTTGATTTCGACGGCGTGGTCGCCGACACCATGGGGCTGTTTCTGGACATCGCGGCATCCGAATACCAGATCACCGGTATCCGTCACGAGGACATCACCTGTTACTACCTGGAAGACTGTATCGACATGGACGCCGACGTGATAGACGCCATCGTGGCACGGCTGTTGGAGGGGCGTTACCGGCACCCGCTGAAACCTTACGAGGGGGCTGCGGAGGTGCTTCAATGCATGGTGCGCACCAACGGCAGGGTCCTGTTCGTGACCGCCCGGCCGCATCCCGGACCGCTCCGGCAGTGGTTCCCCGAAGTCCTGGGCATCCCCTCCGAGAGCCTCGAAATAGTGGCCACCGGGACTTCACAGGACAAGGCCGTGGTCCTGCTGCGGCACGGCATCGAGTACTTCGTGGAAGACCGCCTGGACACCTGCTTCGCGCTGGACGCGGCGGGCATCACGCCCATCGTTTTCCGGCAACCCTGGAACCGGGAGCCGCACCCTTTCACCGAAGTCGGCGGGTGGGACGAGATCGGGCGCCTGCTGGCGCTGCCGGCGGCGGAGACCTGCCCGCCATGACCGCCGCCGAAGATACGATGGTGCACTGGAGCGACGCCTTCATGCGGCATCTGTCCACCGAAAAGGGCTATTCCGACAACACTGTGCGGGCCTACTCACGCGACCTGGGTGAATTTTACACCTGGCTGACGGAGCGTAGCCGCAGAAGAGGCGACGCGGCGGGGAGAATGGAACCGCGGATCACAGACATCGACCCGCTGACCCTGCGGGGCTACCTGGGGTGGCTCTTCAAGAAGAACGCCCGTTCCACCATCGCCCGCAAACTGTCGACGCTGCGGTCTTTTTTTACCTTCCTGATGAAGCGCGGCGCACTGGAGAACAGCCCGGCCGAGTTTCTGCTGACGCCCAAGCTTCCGCGCAGGATTCCCGGGCACCTGAGCGTCGACGACATGTTTCGCCTGCTGGACGCCATTCCGGCCGAGAGCCTGCTGGACCTGCGCAACCGTGCCATGTTCGAGACCATGTACTCGGCCGGTGTGCGCGTGGCCGAGTTGGCGGGATTGAACGTGGAAGACGTGGATCTGGACGGACGCACGCTGCGGGTCAGGGGAAAGGGCAACCGCGAGCGCGTCCTGCCAGTCGGCCGCAAGGCGGTCAACGCCATCCGAACCTACCGGCGGCAGTTGGGGGAAAAACCCGGCGGAGGGGCGCTTTTCCTAAACCGCTACGGCGACCGGCTTTCCACGCGCAGCATCGCGCGCATACTCAACCGACTGGCCCGGCAGTGCGGGCTGTCGGTGCCTATTTCGCCCCACGGCCTGCGCCATTCCTTCGCCACGCACCTGCTGGATGCGGGGGCGGACCTGCGGGCCGTGCAGGAGCTGCTGGGCCACAAGAACCTTTCGACGACGCAGCGCTACACACACGTAAGCATCGATCAGCTGATGGCCGTCTACGACAAGGCCCACCCGAGATCCTGACGGGCGTCGTGCGGGCGGCAGAAGGAGCGGCAGGCATGAACCATTCGACAGGCAGTACCGGGCGTTCGGCCCGTTTCCACGGCACCACCATTCTGGCGGTCAGCCGGGACGGAAAGGTGGCGGTGGCCGGCGACGGGCAGGTGACGCTTGGCGACACCGTCGTCAAGCACCACGCCCGCAAGGTTCGCAAGATTTACCAGGATCGCATCATCGTGGGGTTCGCCGGTGCAACCGCCGATGCACTCAACCTCTCCGAGCGCCTGGAGGGCAAACTGGAGCGTTACAACGGCAATCTCACACGGGCGGCGGTGGAACTGGCCCGGGACTGGCGGACTGACAAGGTGCTGCGGCGCCTGGAGGCGGTCATGATCGCCGTGGACGAAACACGCATGTTCCTGATCTCGGGAAACGGAGATGTCATCGAGCCGGACGCGGGCATCGTGGCCATCGGATCGGGCGGTGCGGCCGCCCAGGCGGCCGCCACCGCGCTGGTTGCCCACACGCGCCTGGATGCCCGACAGATCGTGGAACACGCCATGAAAATCGCCGCCGACCTTTGCATTTACACCAACCAGGTGATCACCGTCGAAGAGTTCGCCTGAATCGTGCCTTAGAAAGATACGACATGGAAGACCTGAAACCGGCCCAGATCGTTGAGGAACTGGACAAGTACATCATCGGGCAGGACAAGGCCAAGCGGTCCGTGGCCATTGCCCTGCGAAACCGATGGCGCCGCCAGCAGGTACCCGAGGAGCTGCGCGACGAGATCGCTCCCAAGAACATCATCCTCATCGGGCCCACCGGCGTGGGCAAGACCGAGATCGCCCGGCGCCTGTCGTTGCTGACCGACTCGCCGTTCACCAAGGTGGAGGCCTCCAAGTTCACCGAAGTGGGATACGTGGGGCGCGACGTCGAGTCCATGGTGCGGGACCTGGTGGAACTGACGGTCAACAAGCTCAAGGCCAAGGAGCAGGAGGCGGTGCAGCCCAAGGCGCGTCGGGTGGCCGAGGAGCGCCTGCTGGACCTGCTGCTGCCCAAGCCGGCGCCTCGGGTGTCTTCGGACGGCTTCGGTTCCCCGCTCGAGAACGCCACAGACGAGAAACGCGACGCCGAGCAGATGGCGGCTACCCGTGAAAAGCTGCGCGCCATGCTGCGCAGCGGCCGATTGGACGACCGGTTCGTGGACCTGGATGTGACCGACCGCAGCATGCCCATGGTGGAGATTTTCTCCAACGTCGGCATGGAGGAGATGGGGATCAATTTCAAGGACATGCTCGACGGCCTGCTGCCCAAGTCCACCAAACGGCGCAAGGTCAAGGTCGCCGAGGCCATGAAGATCCTGACCAGCGAGGAGGCCCAGAACCTGGTGGACACCCAGAGCGTGGTGCAGCGGGCCATCGAACGGGTGGAGCAGGCCGGAATCATCTTTCTCGACGAGATCGACAAGATCGCGGGCAGCCATTCCAGCCAGGGACCGGATGTCTCGCGCGAGGGCGTGCAGCGCGACCTGCTGCCGCTGGTGGAGGGTTCCACGGTGACCACCAAGTACGGGCCGGTCAAAACCGACCACATCCTCTTCATCGCCTCGGGGGCCTTCCACGCCATCAAACCCTCGGACCTGATCCCCGAGCTGCAGGGCCGTTTTCCCATCCGCGTGGAACTCGATTCATTGGGGCGCGAGGAGTTCGTTCGCATTCTCACCGAACCGCGCAACGCCCTGCTGCTGCAGTACATGGCGCTGCTGCGCACCGAGGGGGTGGAGATCGTCTTCGAAGACGAAGCCGTGGCGGCGGTGGCACGTATCGCCCAGGAGGTCAACGAGTCCACCGAAAACATCGGCGCCCGCCGGCTGCACACCCTGATGGAGTGCCTGCTGGAGGACATCCTCTTCGAAGCGCCCGACACCCGGGAGAAAAAGATCGCCATCAGCGCCGCCTACGTGGAGGACAAGCTGCGGGACATCAAGGACGACGAGGACCTGAGCCGCTATATTCTGTGAGGGGTGGGGTCGGCAACGCGTTGTCTGCCGTCCGGCGGCGATGCCTTTTCCTGTGGACGCGAACGAAAAAGAAAGAAAATAAAGCTGAATATAGAGAAAACATAAACCACCACTTCAGGACAAGAGATTCATGAACACCCATTTGCCGGGCTCTACCGTGGCCGACATTCTGATCGAGGCCCTGCCGTACATCCAGCGTTTTGCCGGCATGACGCTGGTGATCAAGTACGGCGGTCACGCCATGGTCGACGAGCAGCTGAAACAGGACTTCGCCCGCGACATCACCCTGCTCAAACTCATCGGGCTTCACCCGGTGGTGGTTCACGGCGGCGGACCGCAGATCAGTTCGGTGCTCGAGAAGATGGGCATCCGCTCGACCTTCGTAGAGGGCATGCGGGTGACCGACGAACCCACCATGGATGTGGTGGAAATGGTCCTGGGCGGCCGGGTGAACAAGGCTATCGTGGCCCAGATCAACCGCCAGGGCGGCAGGGCGGTGGGGCTGAGCGGCAAGGACGCCGGGCTCATCCAGGCGAAGAAACTGAAAATCGTGCACCGCGCCGAGGCGGACAAACCGCTGGAAAGCGTCGATGCAGGGCTGGTGGGCGATGTCAGCCGCATCGACGTGCACATCATCGAGACCCTCAACCGCGAGGGGTTCATTCCCATCGTGGCGCCGGTGGGAACCGGCCGTGGCGGGGAAACCTATAACATCAACGCCGATGTGGTGGCCGCGCGGATCGCCATGGCGCTGGGGGCCGGACGCCTGGTCTTTCTGACGGACGTGGACGGGGTGCTGGACACGGCCGGCAGGCTGGTGTCCTCCATCGACGCCGACGGCATCACGCGCATGATCGAAAGCGGCGAGATCACCGGCGGTATGATTCCCAAAATCCGGCACGCCGTCGACGCCGTCGAAAAAGGCGTCGGCAAGGTGGCCATCATCAACGGAACACGGCGGCACGCGCTGCTGCTGGAGCTTTTCACCGACAGCGGAATAGGAACGGAAGTGACCCCATGAAAAACGAACTCATGAAACAGGCCGACCGTGTGATGGCGGCCACTTACGCCCGCTACCCGCTGGTACTCACGCGGGGCTCCGGGTGCACTCTATGGGACGACCAGGGGCGGGCCTACACCGATTTCGTAGCAGGGATCGCCGTGTGCAGCCTGGGCCACGCCCACCCGCGGGTGGTGGCGGCGCTAAAGGAGCAGGCCGACAGGCTGTGGCATGTCTCCAATCTCTACTACACACTGCCGCAGGTGACGCTGGCGCAGAAACTGGTGAATCTCAGCTTCGCCGACCGCGTGTTTTTCTGCAACAGCGGTGCCGAGGCCAACGAGGCCGCCATCAAGCTGGCCCGCAAGTATTTCCAGGATCGCGGGCAACCGCAGCGCTGCCGCATCGTCGCCATGGCACAGTCGTTTCACGGCCGCACCATGGCCGCGCTGTCGGCCACTGGACAGGAAAAGATCCGCAAGGGGTTTGCACCGCTGCTGGAAGGTTTTGATTTCGTGCCCTTCGGGGATGCGGCGGCCCTGGCGGAATCCGTTGACGAGTGCACCTGCGCCGTGCTGATCGAACCGGTGCAGGGCGAGGGCGGCCTGAGGGTTCCCGGCGACGGGTACCTGAAAGGCGTGCGGGAAATCTGCGAACGCGCCGGCGCGCTGCTGATCTACGACGAAATCCAGTGCGGCATGGGCCGCACGGGTGAGATGTTCGCCCATCAACACTGGCACGTGCCGCCGGACATCATGACCCTGGCCAAGGCCCTGGCCAACGGGCTGCCCATGGGTGCCATGCTGGCCACCGAGGAGGTAATGGGCGCCTTCGGCGTCGGTGCCCACGCCACGACCTTCGGCGGTACACCGCTGGTGTCGGCGGCCGCCGTGGCGACGCTGGAGACCTTCGAAGAGGAGGATATCGTCGCCCGCTGCCGGCAGACCGGGCGCTACTTCCGGAAACGGCTCGAAGAAATCGCCGGGCGCCACGACTGCGTGCGGGAAGTGCGTGGCCTGGGATTGCTGCTGGGACTCAAGCTGGAAATCGAGGGGGCCCCCGTCGTCGATGCCTGCATGCAGCGCGGATTCCTGATCAACTGCGTGCAGGGCGACATCCTGCGTTTCGCACCGCCACTGATCATCGCCAAGAGCGACATCGACGCGCTGGTGGACTGCCTGGACGAAGTGCTGCACGACGGTTGCGCCGCAGGCCGCGATTCGTGAAATGCAGCAGGGGAGAATGGAAAAACAGCCGCCGTCAGGCGGGATGCACGGTTCAAGGGAGAGTTTTCTGTGAAAGAAAAAATCAAAAAAGTGGTACTGGCCTATTCTGGTGGACTCGACACCTCGGTAATCCTGAAGTGGCTCATTGAAACCTACGACTGCGAGGTAATCGCCTTTTCTGCCGACCTGGGACAGAAAGACGATTTCGAGTTGGTGCGCCGCAACGCCGTCAACACCGGTGCCGCGCGGGTCTATATCGAAGACCTCAAGGAGACCTTCGTGCGCGATTATGTCTTCCCGGCCTTTCGCGCCAATGCCATCTACGAGGGCACCTACCTGCTCGGCACATCGCTGGCCCGGCCGTTGATCGCCAAGAGGCAGATCGAGATCGCCCACCGTGAGGGCGCCGACGCCGTCAGCCACGGTGCCACGGGCAAGGGCAACGACCAGGTGCGCTTCGAGCTGGGCTACCTGGGGCTGGATCCGCACATCAAAATCATCGCACCCTGGCGCCAGTGGGACCTCAACTCACGCACCGCCCTGATGGCCTTTGCCGAGAAACACCGCATCCCGGTGCAGGCCACGCGCGCCAAGCCGTACTCCACGGACGCCAACCTGCTGCACATCAGCTACGAGGGCGGCATACTGGAGGATCCCTGGGCGGCACCTCCTGAGGACATCTTTACTTACACGGTGTCCCCCAAAGACGCCCCCGACCGCAGCCAGAGCATCGAGATCACCTTCGAAAAGGGGGATCCCGTGGCCATCGACGGGGAACGACTATCGCCGGCCGCCATGCTGGCGCGGCTCAACGAGCTGGGGGGAAAACACGGCGTGGGACGCGTGGACCTGGTGGAAAACCGGTTCGTGGGCATGAAAAACCGGGGCGTTTACGAGACACCCGGCGGAACCATCATGCGCACGGCCCACATGGCGCTGGAGTCCATCACGCTGGACCGTGAAGTACTGCACCTGCGCAACAGCCTGTTGCCCGATTATTCGCGTCTGATCTACAACGGCTTCTGGTTCTCGCCGGAGATGAAGATCCTGCAGGGCATGGTGGACGCCACCCAGCAGCAGGTCAGCGGCGTGGTGCGCCTCGAGCTGTACAAGGGGAACTGCACGGTCACCGGCCGCAAGTCCGATTACTCGCTCTATCGCGAAGATTTTGCCACCTTCGAGGACGACGAGGTTTACAACCAGCAGGACGCGGAAGGTTTCATCCGACTCAACGCGCTGCGGCTGCGGATTCAGAAAATGCTGGAGTGCTGACGAGCAGCGCAATGGAAATGCCGGAGTCGGCACGGGCAAGGCCCCGGAACTCCGGCGGGGGAGACAGCTTGAAAGGGGATGGGAAGGTTTCATGAGCGGAAAACCGTGGGACGGGCGTTTCGGAGAGGCCACCGACCGGCGTGTGGAGGCTTTCACTTCCTCCATCCGTATCGACCGACGTCTCTATCGCTATGACATCCAGGGAAGTGTGGCCCACTGCCGCATGCTGGCGCACTGCGGCATCCTGTCCGAAGAAGAGGCCCGGACGCTGGTGGACGGCTTGGAGAAGGTGCGCCTTGAGATCGAGCGCGGAGAAATGGTGTACGACGACCGCCTCGAAGACATCCACATGCACATCGAGGACCGGCTTCACCGAATCGTGGGACGGGTGGCCGCCAAGCTGCACACGGCCCGTAGCCGCAACGACCAGGTGGCCCTGGACGTGCGGCTGTACCTGCGCGACGCCGTGGAGCAAATCCTGGGGCTGATCCGCCGGGTGAGGGGCTGTTTCGTCGATCTTGCAGAGAAACACATTGCAGTCATCCTGCCCGGTTACACCCACCTGCAGCGCGCCCAGCCCGTGCTGCTGGCCCACCATCTGCTGGCCTACTACGAAATGTTCACACGCGATGCCCAGCGCCTGCGCGAAGGCCTCGTGCGCATCGATGTGATGCCACTGGGGGCGGCCGCGCTGGCCGGAACCACTTACCCCATCGACCGCGAATACACTGCCAGGCTGCTGGGCTTTTCACAGGTTTCGCGCAATAGCATGGACAGCGTGGCCGACCGCGATTTCATTGTCGAGTTCCTGGCATCCGCCAGCCTGTGCATGGTTCACCTCAGCCGGCTGTGCGAGGAACTGGTGCTGTGGTCCTCGCGGGAATTCGGTTTCGTCGAGCTGCCCGATGCTTTCGCTACCGGCAGCAGTATCATGCCGCAGAAGAAGAACCCCGACATACCCGAACTGATCCGCGGAAAAAGCGGCTCGGTTTTCGGGCACCTGACTGCGCTGCTGTGCACCCTGAAGGGACTGCCGCTGGCCTACAACCGCGATATGCAGGAGGACAAGCAGCCGCTCTTCGATGCGGTCGACACCCTGAGCGCCTGCCTGGACATCGTCGCGGCCATGCTTCCGGAACTCCGCTTTCGGCACCGTCGCATGCGGGAGGCGGCCTGCCGGGGATACCTCAACGCCACCGACCTGGCCGACTACTTAGTGGAGAAGGGCATGCCCTTTCGCGAAGCCCACGGGTGTGTGGGCCGGGCGGTTGCCTACGCCCTGGAAAAGGGCCGTGAACTCGACCAGCTCAAACTCGACGAACTGCGCGCCTTTTCAGACCTCATCGAGGAAGATGTCTACAACGCCCTGTCCCTCGAACAGGTGGTCAACCGGAGGAACAGTGCCGGCGGTACCTCCCGCGAAAATGTGGTGGCCGCCATCCAGAGGGCTCGCGAGGAGTTGCGGACCGAGAATTCAAATACGTGAGGGAGGATGCCATGAAAATGCAGAGAGTGTTGCACGGTGGGTCGGCCGGAAAGGGCCTATGGAAAAATGCGGTGCTGGCCCGGCTGGTCATCACACTGGCGGCGCTCGGGCTGCTGCTGGCCGCTTGCGGCGTCAAGGGACCGCCGGTTCCGCCACGGCAGCTACCGCCGCCGGCGGTCACCGACCTGAGCTACCGCATCGAAAACGGGTGGGCGCACCTGACCTGGAGCCAGCCCAAGGCGGCTTTGGCCAAGGGATCGCCCGAAATCGTGGGATTCGTGGTCTACCGCAGCAAGACCTCGCTCAAAGATCCCTGCAAGGGGTGTCCGTTGATGTTCCAGCGCATCGCGCGGGTCTCCCCCTACACCACCACGGAGTCCAAGCGCAGAGACACCACCATCGGGTACGCCGACAAACTCGAGAAGGGCTACCGTTACGTCTACAAAGTGGTCTCGGTGACAGCCAACAACGTGGGGTCGGAGGATTCCAACCTGGTTGAATTCAACTACGGAGAGAAGTAAACGCGATGCACTATTTCGATTACGTTGCAGATGAACTGTACTGCGAGCAGGTGCCGGTACGCAGGATCGCGCAAGAGGTGGGGACGCCTTTCTACCTGTACAGCCATGCCACCCTCAGGCGTCACTTCCTGGCTGTTCAGGAGGCTTTCCCGGGCACCGAGCACCTGGTGTGCTATTCGGCCAAGGCCAACACCAGCCAGGCCATCCTGCGGCTGTTCGCCGACCTGGGCGGCGGGCTGGACATCGTCTCCGGAGGAGAACTCTACCGGGGGCTGGAGGCCGGTTTCGCCCCCGAGCGCATCGTTTACTCCGGTGTCGGCAAACGCGTGGATGAAATCGACTACGCCCTGGAAAGCGGCATCCTGCAGTTCAATGTCGAGTCTTTCCAGGAACTGGACCTGATCGACCGGCGGGCCGCCGCCCGCAACACCGTCGCCCCGGTGGCCATCCGGGTGAATCCCGATGTGGATCCCAGAACGCACCCCTACATCTCGACGGGGCTGAAGAAGAACAAGTTCGGTATCAATCACCGGGATGCGCCGGAGGCCTACCGGCACGCCGATCGCCTGCCGAACGTCAAGGTGGTGGGTATCGACTGTCACATCGGCTCCCAGATCACCGAGGTGCAGCCTTTTCGCGACGCGTTGAAGAATCTCATGGACCTGATCGCGGGGCTGCGCGGGGAGGGGATCGAGATCCGCAACCTGGACGTCGGCGGCGGACTGGGCATCACTTACGGCGATGAACAGCCGCCGGACCCCGGGGAATATGCCCGTGCCGTCATGGACGTCATGGCGGGCAGCGGCCTGCGCCTGATCCTGGAGCCCGGCAGGGTCATCGTGGGAAATGCCGGAATCCTGGTGGCCGCCGTGCTCTACCGCAAACGCAGCGAGGAAAAGGAGTTCGTCATCACCGACGCCGGCATGAACGACCTGCTGCGGCCCTCTTTATACCAAGCATACCACGAGATCCGGCCGGTGCGCCGGCGGCGTCGGCCCGAAATACGGGCCGACGTTGTGGGGCCCATCTGTGAAAGCAGTGATTTCCTGGCCCAGGACCGGGAAATGCCGGATTTTCAACCCGGGGAGCTGCTGGCGGTCATGAGTGCCGGCGCTTATGGTTTCTGCATGTCTTCCAACTACTGCTCCAGGCCGCGGGTGGCCGAGGTGATGGTCAAGGACGACCGCTTTCATGTCATCCGCAAGCGCGAGACCCTGGCGGACCTGATCCGGGGAGAGTCCCTGCCGCCATTCGTGAAATAAGCGCCGAGGCCTGAAGGGGAATGCTGCATGAAAAATAGCGGTTTCAGCGTCACCGTGCCGTTTACCAAGATGAGCGGAAGCGGCAACGACTTCATTCTCATCGACAACCGGGGGGGGCGCATCGGCGAAGAGGCCTCGGCGGCCTTCACGATTGCCGTGTGCCGCCGAAGACTGTCCGTCGGTGCCGACGGCGTGATTTTCATCGAGAACGCCCGGGGGGTGGATTTCCGGTGGCGTTTCTACAACTCCGACGGCAGCCTCGCCGAAATGTGCGGCAACGGCGCCCGCTGCGCGGCGCGCTTCGCGTGGCTCAAGGGCATTGCCGGACGGATGTCGCGTTTCGAAACGGCGGCCGGCATCATTTCGACCCGGGTGGTGGGCGAGCGGGTGCGCGTGAAGCTGACCGAACCGCGCAACATCGTGCGCGACCTCCGCGTGGAAACCGGGGCGGGAACCTTTGTGGTCGACAGCCTCGACACCGGCGTGCCCCACGTGGTCTTCTGGTGCGAGAACGTCGACAGCGTGGATGTCGCGACCATTGGGCGAGAGATCCGCTACCACGAAAGGTTCGCCCCGTCGGGGACCAACGTCAATTTCGTCACGCGGCGTCCCGACGGGCGGCTGGATATCCGCACCTACGAAAGGGGGGTGGAAGACGAGACCCTGGCCTGCGGCACCGGGGCCGTCGCGGCGGCCCTGTCGGCCCACATGAGGGGGGAGGCGCAGGCCCCGGTCACCCTCGTTCCCCGGGGAGGTGCCGCGTTGACCGTTTTTTTCGAGGCCCACGCAGACGTTTTCCGGGAAGTGCTGCTGGAGGGCGATGCACGCGTCATCTACGAAGGGGTGCTGACCCCGGAGGCCGTGGCGTACTGAGCCGGGCAAACGGGCACGGGCCCTGATCGGACGGCGCGCAAGCGGGGCGACGACCGGCGGAGCCCGGCCGGCCGTACAACATACTTCGCGGCACGCGGTGAAGCGAATCAGGAATACGGGAGGACTACACAGTGATGATGCCTATTGAAAAAGCCGATCGACTGAATAATCTGCCGCCTTACCTGTTCAAAGAACTCGACCGCCAGAAGGAGGAAGTGCGCGCCAAGGGTGTGGACATCATCGACCTGGGGGTCGGCGACCCGGATCTGCCCACACCGCCGCACATCATCGATGCACTGCAGCGGGCAGCCGCAGACCCGTCCAATCACCGCTACCCCTCCTACTCGGGCATGGCGCGCTTCAACGCCGCCGTAGCCGCCTGGTACCGGCGGCGGTTCGGGGTGGAACTCGATTCGTCCACCGAGGTGGTCACGTTGATCGGATCCAAGGAGGGACTGGCACACCTGCCGCTGGCCTTCATCAACAACGGAGACTTGGCACTGGTGCCTTCGCCGGCCTACCCGGTGTACGATATCGCCGTTCAGTTCGCCGGAGGCCGGAGTGTGACCATGGACCTGCGCAGGGAGAACAACTTCCTGCCGGATCTGTCCGCCATCCCGGAAGAAACCGCCCGGCGTGCCCGGCTGCTGTTCATCAATTATCCCAACAATCCCACCGCGGCCACGGCCTCGCTGGCATTCTTCAACGAAGTGGCGGCCTTTGCCCGGCGCCACAACATCATCGTCTGCCACGATGCGGCCTACACGGAGCTAAGTTTCGACGGCTACCGCCCACCGAGTTTTCTCCAGGCCGATGGGGCCATGGAAGTGGGCATCGAGTTTCACTCCCTCTCCAAGACTTACAGTATGACCGGCTGGCGCATCGGTTTCGCCGTGGGGCGCAGCGAGATCGTACAGGCGCTGGGGCAAATCAAGAGCAACATCGACTCGGGGGCCTTCCAGGCCGTGCAGATCGCCGGTATCGAAGCGCTGGAAGGTGATCAAGGCTGTGTCCGGGAATCCATGGAAACCTACCGACGGCGACGCGACGTGCTGGTCGACGGGCTGCGCTCCCTGGGGCTCGAGGTCGCCCGCCCCAGGGCCACCTTCTACCTGTGGATCGAGACGCCCCGGGGATACACCTCGGCACAATTTGCCACGCACCTGCTGACCCGCGCCGGTATCGTGGCCACGCCGGGAAACGGGTTCGGCACGCCGGGGGAGGGGTACGTGCGCATGGCCCTGACCGTCGACGAGGCGCGTCTGCGCGAGGCGCTGGAAAGAATGCGGGGCATTGGTTTCTGACCCGCCACAGGGGACCGTGCAAGGGTCGACCGCCTACCTGTCGGTGGGCGCCAACCTCGGAGACAAGATCGCCAACTGTCGCGCGGGTCTCCTGAGGCTGGAACAGCGGCCCGATACACGTGTGGTGGTGGTATCTCCTTTTTACCGGACCGAACCGGTGGATTTCGTGGACCAGGACTGGTTCGTCAACCTGGCCGCCAAAATCCGGACCGAACTGGACCCCTTCGCACTGCTGCGGGTCCTGCAGGATATCCAACAGGAGGCGGGGCAGGGACCCAAGCGCGTGCGTTTCGGTCCCCGCCTGCTGGACCTGGACATCATTTTCTACGAAGATGCCGTCATCGAGACGGCCGGGCTGGTCCTGCCGCACCCCCGCATGCATCGGCGCAGATTCGTTTTGCAGCCGCTGTGCGACATCGCGCCCGATTTCGTTCATCCGGTACTGGGAGAGAGGGTGCAGGTTTTGCTTGACAATCTTCCGGACGATGCGCAAGAAATTGTAAGATTACCGGCGGAAAGAGACTTTCTTTTCGGAACAATGTTTGAAAATGGGGGAGTCAGGAACCATGAAAAAAAAGGAAGTTCTGGAGAAGGTTCTCGGTAATCCCAATATTCTGACATTGTACCGCATCGCCGTAGTGCCCCTGATCGTCATCCTGCTGCTCTTTCCCAACCGTACCTGCACCTTCATCGCCGCCGTGCTGTTCGCGCTGGCGGCCATCACCGACTATTTCGACGGCTTTCTGGCCCGCATGCGGGGCATGGAATCCTCTTTCGGCCGGATCATGGATCCACTGGCCGACAAACTGCTGGTGTCCTCTTCCTTCATCATGCTGACGGCACTGGGATGGGTGCCGGCCTGGATGGTGTGCATCATCGTAGGCCGGGAACTGGCCGTCACCGGACTGCGCAATTTCATCGCCGAAAGCCAAGCCGACGTGTCGGCTTCCAGCCTTGGAAAGTACAAGACCGGCTTTCAGATCGCCGCCATCATACCGCTGATGATCCACTACGACTTTTTGGGGCTGCAGGTGCAGCGTATCGGAGGGCTGTTCCTCTGGGCCGCCCTGATTTTCACCATCTGGTCGGGCGCCGACTATTTCATCCGCTTTCGCAAGCTGCTGAAAATTTGATCATCGATCCTGGTGGCGCAACGACCGGAAAGAGAGTGGGCGCCGCCGGATGACGACGCTTTCGGGAATTACCCGGGAGGCCTTTGAAAGACAGGAGGGCGGCAGGAGGCGGAAACCGCAAGCCCTGATTCCGAACGGGACGCAACGCAGTGTCGCCCTGTCACCTACAGGAAATAAAGAAAGCCGCCGTTTTTCAACGGCGGCTTTTACGGTTTGGGTAGACGCGCGGCGCGCGACCGGTTCGCTTCTATTTCTTGAAGCGGCGATGAACGCCGGCCAGTCCCAGCAGTCCGACTCCCAGCAGCAGCATGGTGGCCGGCTCGGGGATGGAGACGGGCCTTCCCGTTGGAGGGGCCCCACTTTCGTTGTTCATGAACATTGCGAATGCGATCTTGGCCTTGTATTTTTTCCCGTTCGCGTCTTTAAACTTGATTTTGAAATACTTGTGCTTGTTGAAAAACTTTTGTCCTAAATCGCTGTTCCAGATATACCAATCATCGAAATGATCGATGGTTTTCCAGAGCTTTTTCTTTCCAAACTTCTGCTTGGCATTTTCTTTGCGAAGTTTTTTGTCCAGTTTATTAAAAGCTTTGCTAATCTTCTTGTCAAATTTTGAATTGGCAAAATTGTCGATCGCAAACCAAGCATAATTATCGGCATTGGCTTTACTATAAGGCGTTCCGCTGGCGTAGTTAAAGCTGGGGGCACCACTTAATGCAGTGCTCGAAAGCTTTTTAACTTTCACCGTATCGGCGACTCCTGAGGTATTTAAAAAATCGGTGTTGTTGATAATCAAAAAAGTCTCATCCAGGTTTCTTTGCGTACCGTTCCAGTGTTGTGTTATCCACGCTTCACCTTTGAATTTCATGGCCACGGATGGGCCCGAGCACAGGAACACCAACCCAAGTGATAAAATCAGCGCCGATAACACCCGTTTGCTCTTAAACATAAAAGCCTCCACTTTCCCTCGTTCCACGTTTCATTTCAGAAGAATGCGAAATCTTCAAACATAATAGTCATTAAAACTTGACTGTAAATTTAAGCAATGTGTGTGCCAAAACAAAACTTTTAAAGTACATAATTGGTGCATGGCAAATAAGTAAATATAACAGGAAGTTGAAGTTGATGCAGAATCACTGGACAATACCGGATAAAGTAGATCCGGTAAATTGGGTAATAAATTGGTTAATTTTTGGGAAATAAAGTAAATAATTTATGGTATTGGGGTTATAACATCACGAGGCTGTGGTTCATGAGAGGGGTCCCTTCGGGCGGGAGGCGGATCGCGGGACCATCGACAGGAACCGTTCTACCCCTCCTTGATAGAATCCCATTCACGCGGCCGGACGCACCGCTGTGGTCACTATTTGTGCTTCGCAGGCCCCGGCTCCAAAGGTGAGAAACAGGATGGACGACACCGGATCCAGCGGGATGCCTGTCCGCGGCTGCCGTGATGGCCTTGAAGCGGGCATGCATTTTGGGGTTGACAAATCGACAAAGAACGATTAAATAAAGGGCATCATCGAGCGGGAATAACTCAGTGGTAGAGTGCGACCTTGCCAAGGTCGAAGTCGCGGGTTCAAATCCCGTTTCCCGCTCCATTTTTTTAGGCGGCATAGCCAAGTGGTAAGGCAACGGTCTGCAAAACCGTTATACACCAGTTCGAATCTGGTTGCCGCCTCCAGCCAGAAAAGAAAGGCCCGGTCCTTAAAGAGACCGGGCCTTTTGTGTTGTGATTCCGAAACGTCAGATTATTTCCCTGACCTTTCGCATGATGTCTTCAGGACCGATCCCCTGGTAGGGGATCTGCTCGGACAGACCGCCGTGGCCCTCGCGCTGCGATCCCATGAATGCGTAGCGGGGGCTGAAGCCGCGCTGGAGCAGCCAGGAACCGAAACGGACGCCCAGGCCGGTCTTGACATTCTGTGTTTCGACCACCAGCACGAATCCGGCGGCGCCCAGGCGCGAAAGCATTTCGTCATCCGGCACGTTGAGGGTCGGCTTGTTGACCAGCCCCACACGGACGCCCTCGTCCCTGAAGCGTTCTACCACGTCCAGGCAGCGATAGAGCATTTCGCCGTAGGAAACGATGTAGCCTTTTTCGCCGTCCCGGACAATCTCGTCGCGCCCGGGGGTGAAGCGGTAACCATCGCCGTAGAGGGGGTTTCCCGACTCGTCGAGGATGTACGGCGTGGCCGAACGCGTGGAAAAGATGAAACGCAGGCCGGGGTCGTTGAAAATCACGTCCAGCATGGCTTTCATCTGGTGGCTGTCGGCCGGAAAGTACAGCCGGGTCTCGTCACCCTCGGGCAGCCCGTTGTCGGCGAAAAAATTGTTGATGCCGAAATGGCAGGTGTTGTCGGCCATGTCGTCGACGCCGGCGTGCGAAAAGTGGGCCAGCACATTGGCGCGGTTCAGACGCGCCATGGTGATCTCGGAGATGACCATCTCCATGAAGGCCGAGAAGGTGCCGAAGATACCCTGCTTGCCCGGACTGGACCCGAAGCCGGCGGCCACCGAGTAGTTGTTGCGCTCCATGATCCCGCCTGAGACGTAGACTTCGGGAAAGTTTTTGCGGATGTGGTGCAGGCCGCAGGAACCCTCCAGGTCGGAGTCGATGACACGCACGCGTTCCTTGCGGTCGGGCATTTTCTCCAGGATTTCGCAGACGAACTTTCCAAAGTTGTCGCGGTTCTTGGCTTTTTCGGGAGAACTGCCCCGGTAGGTGATCGTGGCGCCCGTTTTTTGGGCGGCATCCAGAAAGTCGACGGCCGCCTGCTGTCCATGGGCGGAGAGATAAACACGCGCGAAATCCACCGGAATGACGTCGTGTCCCTTGGGCAGCCCTTCAATGCCTTCCACGCCCACGGCCATCTTGCGGTGGTTGATCAGCGCCAGAGGGCCCCTGCGCGTGAGGGCCGACCGGATGCGCCCGTAAAGGGCAGCATAGTCTTCGCCGTCCCCGCTTTCGACCGTCAGCCCGTGTCCTTCGAGGGTTTTGCGGACCGAAAAGCCCGGCATGTACTGGCTGGGATGGCCGGCGATGGTGACGTCGTTGTCATCGATCATCAGCTTTACATCCAGGTTATGGGCCACGGCGAAGCGGGCCCCTTCGGCGTCGGAGCCCTCCTGCTGGGAGCCGTCGCTGCCGAACATCACGACGGTCTTGTCTGGATTGGCCATGGCGATGCCGTTGACATAGCTCCAGAGGTGCCCCAGACGCCCGGAGCTGAAGAAGATGCCGGCCTCGTCGTCGCGCTCGGGGTGGCCGTAAAGTCCCTGGTCGAATTCACGGTAGTGCAGCAACTGGTCGACGGGCATGTACCCGTTGAGGGCCGCCATCATGTACTGGATGGCCACGCGATGGCCGGCTTCGTCGAAAAGCACGGGAACCAGGTTGTCGTTGCCGCGCATGAAGGCGTCGACGATCAGCACCTCGGGGACGATGTCGTAGGGACCGCCGGTGTGTCCCCCCAGTCCCCTGGCATTGGCGTAGGCCGTAAAAAAAATGATGCTGTCCCTCACCAGCCGGATGTTGGTAGTCAGCTGCTCGAGCTGTTCCGGCGTGAGGCTTTCCTGGGAAAGCGGAAATTCAAGGCGTTGGTAGCCGGTCAAATCGATTGGAAAAGCCATGGGTTCACCTGTGTGGTTTGTGTGTTGAAAGAAAGCGGGTTTCTTGAAAAAAACAACGGAGGATCGTGGGCCCGCAGGCGGTGTCCACAGACCCTCCGTCGACAGGAAGGGGGGCAAAGCGAAAGCCGAAGATTTTCGATTTGCCCCCGAATGGCCTTCTTGAACGCCGGGAGGGGAATCCCCCGGTGTCGTTTACCCGAAGTAAGCGCGCATGAACTTAAGGAAGCGCTCGTTTTCCTCGTCGGTGCCCGGCGTCACCCGGAAATAGCCGGACTTGCCGTGGATTTCGCCGATGCGTTTGAGGAACACCTTTTCCATGTCCAGGGCGGCCTGCAGGATCTCGGCGGTGGTCTTGCCGGTCATGGAGGCATCGATGAGCATGTAGTTCCCGTGGGCCGGGTAGGGCTTGAGACCCAGCTTCTTGGCTTCGTCGTAGAAAATCTGCATCCAGCGGTTGTTGTGCTCGACCTTGGCCCTGATTTCCTCGGGATTGTCCAGGATGGCCTCGGCCGCCGCCATGGCCATGAGGCTCACGTTCCAAGGCAGGAACATGCGGTTGAAGGCCGCGATCATCTCTTCGGTACCGAGAACGAAACCGAAGCGGATGCCGGCGAAGCCGTGGGCCTTGGAGAAGGTGACGGACAGGAACACCTGGGGGTACTTCTTGATCAGCTCGGCCTTGGAGGGCCTTTCAGGGTTGTAGTCCTTGTAGGCCTCGTCCACGCACAGCGGAATGCCGGTCTCGCAGAAACGCTCCAGGTCGGCGTCATCGATGAAAACGCCGGTAGGGTTGTTGGGGTTGATGACCAGGATCAGCTTGGTGCGTTCATTGATGGCGTTGAGCATACCGTCGACGTCGTATTGCAGGTCCTCTTCGCGGACGGGAATCTGGACGACCTTTCCGCCGCACAGCTCGGCCCGCGGCGGAAACAGCCCGAAGGTGGGGTTGGACATGATGATCTCGTCACCGGGCTTCAGGAACAGGCGCATCATGGCGTCGATGGTCTCGGACGAACCGTTGCAAAGGGCCACGTTGTCAGGTCCCAGGCCATACATCTCGCCGATCTTGGTGCGCAGGCGCTTTCCGCTATCCGGGTAGCGGTTGCCGTGCTTGACGGCGTTGACCACGGCCTCGACCACCTTGTCCGAAGGCGGAATGGGGTTTTCGTTGAGCATCAGGCGGGCATGATCGGGCTTGGCCCAAGCCACATCCAGGATGCTGGGGTCATAGACCCTGGCGGTGTGCAGCCAGGGGACAAACCAGTCTTTGAGCTCTTTCATTTTCGGTCTCCTTTCAAATTGGGAAAAAGGTTGTTGATTCACATACCCTTATATTTTCGTTTACAGCACGTCTTCCAAGGGGGTGTAGTCCAGACCGAAGGCGTCGGCCACTCCCTTGTAGGTCACCTTCCCATCGATCATGTTGATACCCTTGGCGATGGCCGGATTGTCCAGGGCGGCCTGCTTGTACCCCTTGCTGGCAATTTCCACGGCGTAGGGCAGGGTGGCGTTGGTCAGCGCGCGGGTGGAGGTCGAAGACACGGCTCCCGGCATGTTGGCCACGCAGTAGTGGATGATGCCGTCCACCTCGTAGATGGGATCGTCGTGCGTGGTGGGCTTGGCCGTTTCGATGCAGCCACCCTGGTCGATGGCTACGTCCACCAGCACCGAACCGGGCTGCATCAGCTTGAGCATGTCGCGGCTGATCAGCTTGGGCGCCTTGGCCCCGTGGACCAGCACGGCACCGACCACCAGGTCCATATCGGGCAGCAGTTCACGGATGACCGTGGGGCCCGAAGCCAGCGGGATGCAGTTGGCAGGCATGATGTCGTCGAGTTCGCGCAGGCGGTCCAGGTTGGTATCCAGGATGTACACCTGGGCGCCCAGACCACAGGCCATCTTGGCCGCGTTGGTACCGACCACGCCGCCGCCGATGACCATTACCCTGGCGGGGGCCACGCCGGGAACCCCGCCCAGCAGGACGCCCTTGCCCCCGTATGTTTTCTCCAGGTACTTGGCCCCTTCCTGGATGGCCATGCGGCCGGCCACTTCACTCATGGGTGTCAGCAGCGGCAGAGTGCCTCTGCGGTCCTCCACGGTTTCGTAGGCGATGGCGATGCATCCCGAGTCCATCATGGCGCGGGTCAGCTTTTCGTCGGCCGCGAAGTGAAAGTAGGTGAACAGGATCTGGCCCTTGCGCGCCAGGGCGTATTCCTGGGGCAGGGGCTCCTTGACCTTCATAATCATGTCGTTGCTCTCGTAAATCGCAGCGGCGGATGATACGATTTCCGCGCCTGCCTGGCGGTAGGCATCGTCGGAAAAGCCCGACCCCTGGCCGGCGGCGGCCTCGACGCTCACTTGGTGACCGGCGGCGACCATCTGCTCGACGCCGGCGGGCGTCATGGCCACACGGTTCTCCTTGGTCTTGATCTCTTTCAGAACTCCAACATTCATGCTAGCCTCCTTGTATGCAGTTAGGCGTATTTTTTCAGGCACTCGGCGGCAAAATTCACCATTTCACCGGTGGCCTTGGAGAACTGATCGGCGGTTTTCACCAGCGGCGGCAGGCTGTTGTACTCCTCACGCGTGTAGCCGTCGATGCGGTAGGCGCGTTCGAAATAGGGAATCTTGAGCAGCTTTTCCAGCACTTCTTCCGGGATGCCCTGGCTGATGCGGTCTTCTTCGAAGACGATCTTGTCGCGGTCGTCGAAAGTCAGGACCTGCTCGATGAAGCCCGGCGGGCAGGTGACGACGATGTCGGCGCCGGTCTTTTCCTCCAGATGCCACAGCTTCACGGTGCCGTCCACGGTGGGGCCCAGCCGCAGGGAACAGGACAGCATTTTGCTGGGGTAGTTGTGCTCTTTGAGCAGGCGGCAGGCCTTCTTGAAAATGGCCAGTTCGGCCAGGCGCACATCGGCCTCGGAAAGCTCCACGCCGACTTCGGCGGCGAAGTCCCGCAGGCCTCCCAGGTCGCCGTAACGGGACTCCATGTGGGTGATCACCGAGCGCCACTTGCTCAGGTCGACGTTGTTGCGGCGGGCGATCTCCAGGCCCTCGTAGACCGTGCGGGCACAATCCATGAGCTGGGGCAACACGAAGGTCAAGGTATTGTTGGTCGGGATGCCGCGGGCCGTGAGTTCACGGATGACCTCGTAACCTTCCTTGGAGCCGGGAACCTTGATCATCACATTAGGGTTGATGGCAGCGATTTCAAGGGCCTGTTCCAGCATAGCGTCCTTGTCGAACACGCTGCGGGGATCCACCTGGCCGGAGAGGTAGCCCTCCTTGTAGCCGGATTTTTCGAACAGCGGCAGGTACATCTCCGAACCGCGGCGGACGACTTCCTTGTACAGGTTCCAAAACAGTGTCTCGGTGTCGATGCCCGGGTTCTGTGCGATCATGTCCTTGGCCACTTCCTCCCACATGGGAGGATTGTCCTGGATGGCCTGCAGGGAGAGGGGCGGGTTGGTGGTGACCCCCCGGAAAAGCTGCGATTCAGGATCTTCCGCGTTGTACATGCGGGCAAAGTATTCCTTGAATTCCCCTGCCTGCGCAGGATACTTAGACATCATCTTGTTGCACCAGTTCTCGAAGATTACCGGAGACGAATCCCACCAGATCTCCATCCCCGGACTCAGATCGACCAGTTTCTCCAGCAGGTTCTTGTTTCCCATGGACTTCCTCCTTTGTTGAATGCCTTTACCGTTATAGATGTATAGACAAGTTTGGGTATAGTCGACACGTTTCGGGTTGTCAAGCAAAAAACAGGTTCAAAGCGCTTCGTCCTGCAGGTGGTAATGGCCCACCTCGATTTCGAAAACATATTTGTCGCCGCGGTAGTAGGAGTAGAGCATTTCCACGGGAACGTTGTTGTCGTCGAATGTCAGGCTCTGCATGAAAAGACCGGCGGCGCCTTCTTCGACACGGAGCTGGCGGGAAATCTGCCGGCTCAGGTTGACGGCACGGATATTCTGCTCGCTGCGGGCCAGTACGATGTTGAATTTTTCGGAGATCAGCTTGTAAAGAGAGCCCGTGAGGTTCATCTTCAGGATACGGCTGAACATGGCCGGCGGCAGGTAGCTTTCCTCCACGATCAGCGGCGTGTCGTTGCCGATACGCAGCCGACGGATGACCACCACCTGGCTGCCCTTGGGAAGCACCAGGGCCCGGGCGACGTCATCGGAGGCGGTCTCGAGCCCCTTTTTAAGGAGCCGCGTTCTTTCGCGGATGCCCAGTTCGGCCAGGTCGTCCCGGAAGCTGGAAATGCGCGTCAGGCGGTGGGTGAGCGGCACATCGTCGGTGGCGGAAACGAAAGTCCCGCTGCCGCGGCGCTTGTAGAGCATGCCCTCGGCCACCAGCTTGGAGATGGCCTGCCGCAGGGTGTTGCGGTTGACGCCACACATCTTGGAAAGCTCGATCTCCGAGGGCAGCTTCTCGCCCGTCTCGAATCGTCCGGACTGGATGAGGTCCTTGAGCCAGGCGCTGATCTGCAGGTACTTGGGAATGGGGTTGGACGGGTCGACGATTTTCAAACCGGACTCCTGTGTTGAGATTGAATGAAGATGATGCGGGGCTCGATTCGGGTACCGCTGCACTCCAGCACCGCCACCGACGGATCGCTGCCCCAGCGGGGGTAGGCGGCGCTTCCGGGGTTGATGAAAAGCACGCCCCCGCGGCGCTGGATGGCCGGCCGGTGGGTGTGGCCGCAGACGACCGCGCGGAATCCTGCTGCACCTGGGTCCAGGTCCAGCCGCTGCAGGTCGTGAAGCACATAGATGTGGCTCCCCCTGGCCTGCACGACATCCGCCGCCGGCAGGCCGCCCGCCCAACGGCCGCGGTCCATGTTGCCTTTCACGGCCGTCACAGGTGCGGTCTGCTTCAGGCACGCGAGCAGTTCGGGGGTGTCGATGTCGCCGGCGTGAATAATGAGGTCCACCCCCTTGAGCGCCGCGACTACGGCGCCGTCCAGCTCCCCATGGGTATCGGATATCACGCCGATTCGAAGCTTGTCTGTGTCGGGCTTATGCGCTATTTCTCTCATGGTACGAATCGAGGCCGACGAAAGAAAACGGCCGGCGGTACATTTTACCGGTCCCTGTCAAACCAAAAGACGGAGCACCCATTCATGAAACGTTCCCAGGACACCATCGTCGTCAACGCCACCGTCGAGATGAGCACCCGTTCGCTGCAGGACATCGTCTCCATGGCCAAGGCGTTTACCGGCAGAGACCACAAAGGGCATTACCACGTGGACACGGCCGAAGTCGTCAACCGAATGATATCGCGTTTCCTGCTGGAGAAGGACTTTGAATCCTACGTCCGGCAGCAGGAGAACTACGCGGAGCTCTTCGGTCCCGGTGAAGTCATCTGCTGAGCGTGGACCCGACGACACCCCACCGGGAGATGGTTACGCCGCGGTGTCCCGCAGGAAAAACGTCTCCAAGGCCTGCGGCGATGCAACCACGGCATGGGCTCCGGCGCGTTCCAGGTCGCTGCGCAGCCGCTGCGGGTCCGGCGCCGAAGCCGAAAATCCCACCGCCGTCACGCCGAAGGCGGAAGCCAAGGCGGCCGTCATGTCGTCGGGCATGTCTCCCACATAGAATACCCGCTGCCCGGCGACCCCCAGTTCCTCGACGACGCGGTCGAGCATGAAGGGCGAAGGCTTTGAGAACGACGCCGTGCGACCGGTTTCGGTACGGAAGTCCGCTTCCGCCGCCAGGCAGTCGTCCAGGGTGTACACCCGTCGAAAAAGCCCTGCCAAACCGTGGTGCCGCAACGGCAGGGCGGCCTCCGCCGCCGGACGGCCCGTGGCGATGGCCAGCAGGTAGGCGTCGGCCAGGCGCTGCAGCACGTCTTTGCCGATGATCATTGACTCATGCCGGTAAAGGCCTTCACCGGCCGTCATGCGGGGCGGCACACCATAGATTTCCGCAAAGACGCGGCGGCCCAGGTAGATTTCCTGGAAAATCTGCTTGATGACATTGCCGCTGCCCACATCGCCGGTGTATAGCCCGTCCACGAAGGCGCTGCCGCGATGGGCCTCGCGGGCGAAAAGGGTGCTCAGCGGCATGCGGTGCCCGGACAGGAAACGCGCCAGCGGGGCGACATCGCAGCGGGCCATGGTCTGCGTGTAGCGCAGCCAGGGATCCGGCGCCTGCGATACGCGGGGCACTGAAATCCGCGAAAACAGCAGCGCGCACACCGTGCGGGACAGGTCCCAGTCGTTGTTCAGGCCGCCGCTCTGTTTGACGGCGGCCAGGTCCTTCAGCGAAAACAGCGGATCCGGCAGGCGCCCGGATGAAGGGGCCTCGGAGAAAAAGAGCGCCGCCGTACGGCGGACGGTTTCACGGTAGGATGCCGAAACATCCACCAGCACGCCGTCCATGTCGAAGATGATCAATCCCCTCACCGACGCCGCCTCCAACCCCTCATCCCGCCGGCATGTACTTCAAATGGGCGACAAATGTGATCGCCATGGCCAGGAAGCTGGCCACCACCGGCGTCAGAAACCACCCCAGCAGGATGTGCTTCAGGGTTCGCCGGCTCACGGTCTGGACCCCTTTGACGAGACCGATGCCCAGAACGCCGCCGATGACCGCCTGGGAGGTGGATACCGGTACTCCCAGCCAGGTGTAGAAGTGCACCGTCACGGCCAGTGAGAGCACCACGATCAGCGACGAGAAGGGATCCAACCGCACCAATTTCTTGCCCACCGTCTCCATGACCGGACGGCTGAAGGTGACGATTCCCAGCGCGATGCTGCAACCGCCGATGAGCGTCGCCGCCAGTACACTGAGCATGCCGGCGGCAACGTAGACGGCGGTGACGTTGGCGACGTTGTTGGCACCCAGTTCATAGGCGCCGTAAGACCCGGCGACGATCATGCAGATGCGGATCAGGATGTCGGAGTCGAACAGGTTCATCCGCATGCGGTTGTAAACGGCGCCCAGTCCGTAGTAGAGTACCAGCGACGCCAGCGCGGCCCCCACCGGGGTGCCGAACCAGCAGGCCACCACCTTGCCGAAACCGGCGAAATTCAGGTTGCCGTTAAGGAACCCGATGCCCAGGATCGAACCCACCACGGCCTGGGAGGTGGACACCGGCAGGCTCAGGGCGGTCATCATGGTGACCGTCAGGGCGGCGGCCACCGAAGAGATCACCGCCCCCTGGATGCTGAAAGTCGTCAGCCCCCTGAGGGTGTGAATGCCGGCCTGACCGGAGATGACCGCCCCGGCGATGACGAATGTCGATGCCAGTACGGCCGCCACCCAGAACTTGACCATGCGCGAGGCCACGGCCGTGCCGAAAACGTTGGCCGCGTCGTTGGCCCCCAGGGACCATCCCAAAAATACGCCCCCCAGAATGGAAAACATTAAACCCGCCTTTTCATGCTGATGATGTTGATGCGGCGGGAGACGCGATCGGCCTGATCGGAGATGTTGCCGATCTCCACCACGAGATCCTTGATCTGCAGTTTCAGGAAGGGGTCGATGTCATCGGAGCCGAAGACCCTGCTGATGATGCGGCGTTCGATGTGGTCGCAGTGGCTCTCGTTGGTGTCGATGATGTCCATCTGGGACCGCACTTCCTCCTTTTTCTTGAGCAGCGCAACGACCTGCTCGACCACCAGGTCGCAGGACTCCAGGCTGATGCGCACCAGTTCGCTGATATCGGGTTCAAGCTCGGGCGGGACGAAGATCCGCTGGGTCTGAATCATGTAAAGCACATGTTCGAAGAGGCGTGGAATCTCGTCGATGGACTCCAGCAGGCCCATGATATCGCCGCGGGAGTCGGGAATCAGGGCCTTGCCGTACATCAGCAGCTTGATTTCCTCACGGATGTCGTCGGCCTTGGACTCGAACTTGTGGGTCTGGGCGATCAGGAAATCCAGGTTGTCGTCGCAGGGGTTCCTAAGGCAGACTTTGAAGGCTTTGAGGAAATTCTCCTGGGTCTGTTTCAGCGTATCCAGATAATCGTAGATCAGCGACTCGACTTGGTGTTCCTTCTTGAAGAGGAAATTCAGCATGACGGTAAAATCCTGGGCCGTGAACGAAACGGCGGTAAGGGAGATTCGGTAAAATTGCCTGCAACACAACCTCATGTAACCTTTAAATAAGACCACCGCCTGTTGTCAAGTATAGAGTTCTAGTCCTCTATATTTTTGGGCAGGGTCAACAGTTCTGTTGACCCGGGGCGGCGGCCTGTTTATATTACCGCAAGCCGGGCGACCGGCATCAAACAAGGAATTTCGGCGGTGCGGCGGTTCGGGATGCGAGGATCGGCCCGCCGGCCGGCGGGAAAGGCACGTGACCACGGTGCAGGGGGCAAAACCGGCGGGGCTTTTTGTGACCGACTTCGACGGCACGCTGATGCGTTCGGACGGAACCCTGTCCGAGGCGGATCGGGAGGCGCTACGCGGGCTGGCCCGCAGGGGGGTTCTGCGGGTGGTCGCCACGGGGCGGTCGCTCTACTCGCTTCAGCGCAGCAGTGCCGGCAACCTTCCCGTGGACTACGTCGTTTTTTCCTGCGGGGCGGGCGTTCTGGACGCCGCCAGCAAGCGGGTGATCCGCAAAGCGGGCCTTTCGGCCGAAGAGGTCGACCGGGTCGTCCGCCTGCTGGACGCGATGCAGCTGGACTTCATGGTCCACAGCGAGATACCGCGAAACCATTTTTTCCGCTATCGCCGCACCGGCCGGGACAACCCGGATTTCGACCGGCGCATCGCATTGTATCGGCCCTTCAGCAGCTCTCTGGACGGCAGTCGTGCGCCACGGCGCGCCTGCCAGGTGCTGGCGGTGCTGCCCGCCGGCCGGCGGGACCTCTTCGAGCGCATTCGGCGGCGCCTTGCGGGGCTCAGCGTCATTCGCACTACTTCGCCGCTGGACCATCGGTCGATATGGGTCGAGATCTTTCCCGACGGGGTTTCCAAGAGCCATGCCGTTCGCTGGCTGTGCAAAGAACTGGGCGTGCGGCGCGAACGCGTCGTGGCCGTGGGCAACGATTACAACGACGTCGACCTGCTGGAGTGGGCGGCACAGGGCATCGTGGTGGCCAACGCACCGCAGGAGATGCGGCGGCGATTCCGGACGGTGTCTTCGCACGACCGCTGCGGCGTAGCCGAGGCGGTTTCCCTTTGCCGGTTGTGACGGGGATAAGGGACACTGCGGCGAAGGGGCCGCCGGGAATACTTATTTTTTGATCGAAGCGATCCATTCACACAATCGAACCCAAAAGGAGGTGTCTCATGCCTGACAAGACTGGAGTCTCGGCAGCGGATTACGAAAAGGCCGTCAAGATCGGTCGTCCGCCCAACGTGGTCAATCTGTTTCCCAACTCGCGCGCCCTGCTGGTGAGCGGCAAATATGTCGACCGGGCCATGCTGGAAAAAGGGCATGCCATCGCCATGGCGGCCAACGGCCGCAACCACTTCGTCATCCGCGGCGCCCTGCTTGCGGCCCAGCGGGCCAATGCCGCCATCATCATCGAAATCGCCCGCTCCGAAGGCGGTGCCTCGGCATACTGTGCCGTCAATTACTGGAACATCGCACGGCAGGTGGACGCCGTGTGCAACGAATTGGGCATCACCATCCCGGTGGCCATCCATGCCGACCATTACGGTATCAAGAAAGAGGCGGATATCGCGCCGGCCAGGATCGAGATCCCGACCTTGTTTGAAGCCGGTATGACCTCCATCGCCATCGATGCCTCCCATCTGCCCAATGATCAGAACGTACTGGCTAACATTGAACTTTCGCAGGTCGTCCCGGTTTGGGCCGGCCTGGAGACGGAGGTCGGGGAGATCAAGGGCAAGGAGGGACTGTCCACGGTGGAGGAAGCGTTGTTCCAGATCCAGGGTCTCAACGCCCACGATATTTTCCCGGATTGGATCGCACTGAACAACGGCACCACCCATGGGATCGAGGCCAGCGGGCAGGGAATCCAGGTGGAATTGACCGCCCAGATCCACGACGCGCTGGCGCCTTACAAGGTTTCCGGCGCACAGCACGGAACCTCGGGCAACAGCTCCGACCGGCTGCGGGAAATTGCCGCCAAGACGCGCACCACCAAAGCCAATGTGGCCACGGCCCTGCAGATGATCTCGTGGGGACTGGAGGTCAACGACTACGGCAACGCCCAGCAGGACGAAGACGGCAACTTCATCAAGGTCAAGGGCGAGGGCGTCACCGAGGAGATGTGGGCCGAGATGGTGGCCTACGCCGAAAAACAGGGCTGGAAGGGTGGCAACTACAAAAAGCTGAACCTGCCCTTTGAAAACAAGCTGCTGGGGCAGCCCCGTGAAATACGTGAACGCATGGTCAAACGCGTTGAGGAATTCGTATACAACATGCTGGTCAATGTTTTCAACGCCGCCGACACGGCACCGCTGGCCATCGAAGCCATTCTCAAGGCCGGCAGCCACGACCCCGGCCCCAAGGTGGGCCGCATCGAGGACCCTGCCGAGTGGACCCGCGAAAAAATCATCGAAAAGGCTGCCCGCCTGGACAGTGATCGAGGTCCCGAAGGCGATTTCGACGACTGAAGACATCGCACGGTTGATCGTCAGGGGCGCCGCCGCAGCTTTTTCGGCGCGCCCCTTTTTCAAAGGAAGACGGCAGCCAGTGCGTCAGCCGCAGGGAGGGTGAGGGCGGCGGGATCCGTGCGCCGCCGTGCCCAACACGAGCAGGGCCGCAAGCAACAGGCAACCGTGGGCGTTTCCGGGATTGCCGCTGGCCAGAAATAAATCCCGCGCACCGAACGTTGTTCCTGTACCTCTCCGGGCCCAGCTCCGGAAAAACAGAGGCCCACGTCGACGCGGGCTCTTTCGACCAGAAAGACAGCTCCGATCCGACCCGGTTGATCTTCAGGGCGTATTCGCCCCGGGTGCCGCTGATAGCGGTGTTGCGCTTCCGGGGGTCCCGTTGCTGGAAATACCCGAGACCCTCTTCCAGGACATTCGATCCACTGCGGGTCGCAACATCGAAGAATCCGATTTCGTTGTATCCGGAAGCGTGATCACTGAAGAACAGGTCGGTGATTTCGACGACCTCGAGAAATACGTCCACGGGCGAGAAATGCGCATCGTAGAGCCCCGTGCCGAACCGGATGAAGAGTCCGATTTTCCGCGGATGTTCCCGACTTCGTCGTCCCCGATGCCGATGCCGTCCGCACCGCCGGCAGGCTCACGATACCCCGGGCCGTTGAGCGTCAACTTCTTTTTTTCTGGACGAAGACCAGTAGCCGATTTGCAGGCAGAGATGACCGTCGAGGTCGAGGTACACGTCTGATCGCGCCCCGTTGAGCTGCGGATAGCCGAGAAAATCAACAGAACAGGCTGGAAGGTCCGCGCGGCGTCCAACCCATCAGGATAACGGCAATCGAGAGCAGAACTCGATCCACCATTTCGTTTTTTCCCAAATTTTACCCCGGTACCCGGGTGTTTTCGCCACCCCGATGACCCGTGGCCGAGCCTCCTCACCACATTTGCAGGCAGAAGGGGTGGTGGAAAGAATTCCCGCCAATCCCAAGTTCCAGCGCATCGTCGTCCGCGATGGATGTCGATACAGGACAACGCTGAAATTTTGCAATCATTTCAAACACACTTCACCTGCCGGACGGAACCATCAATAGTCGATTACCTTCTCACGATTCGCAAATTGTTCAACATTCTGAAAGAAATAATTTATCTCCTCTTCGAATCTTCAACAAGAGCGCTTTGCGGAAGGCTCCCAGATCCCTGGAGGTGTTCGTCGGATGGGCCGAAAGAAAACGAACGACCGAATGGGAAGTATTCCTTTCCGGTCTTTGTAACTCAGGTCCCCGGTTTACGCCTTCAGCATGTGGGCCATCGCTTCACATTCTCACATGGTAATCCGAACATCGAAAAGGTAATTTCACTTGTCCGTGCCTTTCGGGGGCAGGAGTCACCTGGTTTACGGTACAAATAATTGGGTATGAATCCAGTATGATACACATGGTATAGACGGTGAGAATTTGTTGGCATTGGGATTGCATCGTATGTACGGCAAGTCAGAGCGAAAGGGCAAACCCGGTGAAAGTCGGGGACGCAAAGCCACGGGTCTAAGGTCGAGTGCTATGACAGCCGGGCTGCCGAAAGGCTTATTCAGCCGCACTTTCCCTCTGATAATTCAAAGTCTTTTCTTTGGAGGGAATAATGATGCGTGTACCTTTTTCGTTTTGTTCAACTCTGCGATCCAACGCTTTCTGTTTTCGTCGCTACCTGTCCCTTGCTGCCCTGATGTTGTGGATGGTGACATTGGGTGCAATCCAGGCCACGGCCGCAGATATGTCGTTGACTCTGGCCTGGGAGGGCAGCAACGAGTCGGGAATCTTCTACAAGCTTTTCTGCCGCACGGAAGGGGAGAGCTTCGACTACGATTCTCCCAAGTGGACCGGGGACCAGACCACGTGTACCATAACGATCCCGGACGACGAAACCTGTTATTTTGTGGTGCGGGCCTGTGACAACTACGGCAATGAGAGCGCCGACTCCAACGAGGTCCAGTACACCCCGCTGGATACCGACGGGGACGGCCTCCAGGACGTGCTCGAACTGAGCTACGGCACGGATCCCAAGGTGGCCGACACGGACGGGGACGGCATCGACGACGGCGCCGAACTGGCATACTGGGGAAAGCAACACCCCGAGTACCTGCTGAATCCCGACGTGGACGGCGACGGGTTTCTGGATGGCGATGAGATCAACAATGGCAGTGATCCGGCCTCCAACGGCTCGCAGCCAGCGGTCGTCGTGTACGAGGACGCTGAGGACGGGAGCATCGACCGCTGGGGTGTCAGGGGCGGTAAAATCGCGAGTGCCTTCATCGAAAACGTGGAAAACGATACGCAAGACGGACGGGTGATCAAGCTTACCGGCAAAGGCCTCAAAACCCGCTTCACGTTACAGCGGCGCTACGGCCTGCCCTGGCGAAACACCCAACTTTTCAACATTTCCTGGCGCATGAAATTTTCCGGCAGATTCAGAGTTGAAATCGTTGTACTGACTGCTTCCGGCAAAAAGCGGATCCTCACCTATGAACCGGCGGACAAGGACAGACTCGGAAGGGGGAAAAGGGTACGGTTCGGACTGGGTTCGGATATTACCGATGGGAACTGGTACTGCTTTGCACGCGATCTGCAGAGCGACCTGGAAACGGCACAGCCGGGCGAACGAATCGCCGAAGTCGACAGTTTCATGGTCCGGGGCAGCGGGCTGGTCGACGACGTCAAGCTGATGGCAGCTATTCCTAACGATCACGACACGGATGGAGACGGGCTCAGTGATCGTGAAGAAATAGAGGAATACAAAACCAATCCGCATCGCGTGGATACCGACGGTGACGGTATCAACGATTTCTCCGAGGTGGTGTACTGGAACGGTACGGGCCTTCCTGACGACAAAGACGGTGACGGTGTCAGCAACGTACTGGATTTCGACAGTGACAACGACGGCATCGGTGATGGACAGGAAATTGAAATGAATACCAACCCTGGCGATAATTCCGATGTGCCCCAAAAGGTGTGCTACGAAGCCGGTGAAGAGAATGGATTGTTGCTCAGATGGCGGGTTTACAAGGGCAAACCGAACCTGGCCAGTATCGAAAGTATCGACGATCCCGAAAAGGGCCAAGTCGTGAAAATCAGCGGCAGGAGGCTGAAAATCGGATTTCAGCTGTCCAACCGTTACGGTGCGCCGTGGCGCAACGGGGCTCATCACCGGGTTCGTTTCGATATGAACTTTGCGGAAAGATACGTGATCGAGTTTGAGGTGTGGACCAGTGCCGGTACCCGTTTGCTGCGATATGAACCCAGGGATGTCGACCGACTGGGCCACCGCAAAAAGGTGCGTTTCGGGCTCGGGTCGGAAACGATGCAGGGCGAGTGGATCCGGTTCGACCGGAACCTCGAGGATGACCTCCACTTAGCGCAACCCGGCGTCGATATCAAGGAGATCGAATACATGCGTATCCGCGGCAGCGGTATGATCGACAATGTGGAGCTATCCAATTAAAAAATAACCATTTCCCTTACTAAAGCCTCCCGGCCTTCAACCGGGGGGCTTTGTTCACGCTCCAAACCTCACGTTCCACCTAACATTTCTCCTCCAGGCGGCAGGCCCATTTTCGCAACCGTTTCCTTCGTGCCTTCTCAATCTTTCCCTGCGCGAGATATCGTTCCAGCCGGTCCCGATATTTCCACATCTTGTGGATATTTTGCTTGACAACCCTTTCGATACATGTTCAAAGACTGAACAAAATCCCGGTGAAAATTACATAAAAACCTGTAAAAACAACATGTTCTGTTTTTTTGGGGGATGTAACCCAATGGGCGGAGCTATGTTTATACATATCCTAACCAATTGATATAACAACCGGTATTATCATGGATCACCAGGATCTGCGCACGCTTCAGCTTCTCGAGGAGATCGAGCGGGTCAGTACACCCAGCCAGCGGGATCTGGCCAAGAAACTCAATATTTCACTGGGACTCGTTAATTCTTTCATCAAAAGACTGGCCCAAAAGGGGTATTTTAAGATCACGACGATCCCCAAAAACCGGGTAAAGTACATTCTGACACCCAAGGGGGCGGCGGAAAAAACGCAACTCACCTATGAGTACATCCAGTCTTCCTACCGCTATTTCAAAGAGGCCCGACAGAAGCTGCGGCAGCTGTTCCTGTCGCTGGACGAGAGAGGCGTGCGACGCATGGTTTTTTTCGGCACAGGAGATTTTGCCGAGATCGCCTATATCTCACTCCGGGACACTTCCCTGGAGCTGACGGCCATGGTGGATGATCGGCATGCGGGAGATCAATTTTTCGGTCGGAGCATTCTGGCACCGGCAAGGCTTGCGGAACTGGATTTCGACCGCATCCTGATCACTGCCGTGGAGCAGCGAGAACGGATCCGTGGAATGATCATCGGGGCAGGCGTGCCGGAATGGAAAATCGTCGTCCTTTCCTGAACAGACGGAAACATGGTGGACGATTCCGTCGAATCGAAAGAAAGGGGTTGCAAACCAAATGAACGCCGCATTCGAAAAAAAGATTCTGTGTATCGGCGCCGGTTACGTCGGGGGGCCCACCATGGCCATGATCGCCCGTAAGTGCCCACGCTACAAGGTGACCGTGGTGGACATCAATCCGGAGCGAATCAGCCAATGGAATTCGGACCGGCTGCCCATTTACGAACCGGGCCTCAAGGAGCTAGTGGAAGCCACGCGTGGGCGGAACCTGTTTTTTTCCACCGACATCGAAGCGGGCATCCGGGAAGCCGACATCATCTTCGTCAGCGTCAACACCCCTACAAAGACATACGGACTGGGAGCCGGCATGGCGGCGGACCTGCAGTATTGGGAGAAAACCGCCCGGCAGATCCTGGAATGCGCCCGCTCGCCCAAGATCATTGTCGAAAAGAGCACGCTGCCGGTCAAAACGGCGCTGGCCATGGAGCGTATTCTGAAATCCAGGGAGAGCCGTATCCAATTCGAAGTGCTCTCCAACCCCGAGTTCCTGGCCGAGGGCACCGCCGTACGGGACCTGGAAAAGCCTGATCGTGTGCTGATCGGTTCACGGCTGACCCCCAGCGGGTTGCGGGCACGCCAGGAGATCGTTGAGATCTACCGCAACTGGGTTCCGGAAGAGAACATCATCACCTCCGACATTTGGAGCAGCGAGCTGTCCAAACTGGTCTCCAACGCCTTCCTGGCACAGCGGATTTCTTCCATCAATGCCATATCGGCTTTGTGTGAAAAGACCGAGGCCGACATCCGCAACGTGGCCATGGCGGTGGGCCGCGACGGCAGGATCGGATCGCGTTTCCTGAACGCCAGCATCGGCTTCGGCGGCTCATGCTTCAAGAAGGATATCCTGAACCTGGTCTACATCTGTCGGCACTACGGGCTGGAAGATGTGGCCGACTACTGGAAGAGCGTGGTGGACATCAACGAGTACCAGAAGGAACGCTTTGTGCGGCGTATGCTGACGGCCATGTTCAACACGCTGGCGGAAAAGAAAATCTGTATTCTGGGGTTTGCCTTCAAGGCCGACACCGGCGACACGCGTGAAAGCCCTGCCATCCACGTGTGCAGGCGGCTGCTGGAGGAGCGGGCCGAGTTGATCGTCTCCGATCCCAAGGCGCTTGACAATGCCCGGCTGGATCTCGGCCACGTCGAACAGGGGCGGGTTTCGTTCGTGCAGGATCCCTACGAAGCCGCCCGGGGTGCACACGCCATCGCCGTCATGACGGAGTGGGATTTGTACCGGCGGCTCGACTACCAGAAAATTTATGATGACATGGTCAAGCCGGCGTTTATCTTTGACGGGCGCAACGTCGTCGATCACGAGAAGCTCTTCGAGATCGGCTTCAATGTTTACGCCATTGGAAAGACACCGTTGACCCACTTCGATGAATCGCAATCCGTTCAGGACCGGCAGGCCTGAGCAGGGGGAAACGCCATGAGATTTCACAATACGCTGCGTATTCTCGTCACAGGGGGCGCTGGATTTCTCGGGTCGCACCTGTGCGAGCGACTGGTGGAGGATGGGCATGACGTGCTGTGCCTGGACAATTTTTTTACGGGCACCAAAAACAATATCGCCCACCTGCTCCAGCGCCCCAACTTCGAACTGCTGCGCCACGACCTGGTCCAACCCGTGCTGGTGGAAGTTGATCAGATTTACAACCTGGCCTGCCCGGCCTCACCGGTGCACTACCAACACAACCCGGTCAAGACTATCAAAACAAGCGTTATGGGCGCCATTAACATGCTGGGGCTGGCCAAGCGTGTCAAAGCAAGGATTCTGCAGGCATCCACCAGTGAGGTTTACGGAGACCCCCAGGTCCATCCGCAGAACGAAGACTACTGGGGAAACGTCAATACCACCGGGCCGCGATCCTGCTACGACGAAGGCAAGCGCTGCGCCGAAACCCTGTTCTTCGACTATCACCGGCAGAACGGTGTGGATATCCGCGTGGTGCGCATTTTCAACACTTACGGGCCCCGCATGCACCCCAACGACGGGCGGGTGGTCAGCAATTTCATCGTTCAGGCGCTCGCCGGAGAGGACATCACCGTCTACGGCGACGGGAAGCAGTCCCGTTCTTTCTGCTATGTGGACGACCTCGTGGAGGGCCTGATGCGGATGATGAACGCACCGTCCGATTTCATCGGACCGGTGAACCTGGGAAACCCGGCCGAGTGCAGCATTCTGGAACTGGCCGAGAAAGTCATCTCCCTGACCGAGTCCGACGCACAGATCCGGTTTCAAGAGCAGCCCCGGGACGATCCCATGCGCCGCAGGCCGGACATTTCACTGGCGAGGGAAAAACTCTCCTGGCAGCCTGAAACCAATCTTGAAACCGGTCTGGAACGCACCATCGAGTACTTCCGAGACCTCATTTCCCTGGACGTGCGGCAGACGACGCCCTGGAGCTGAAGAGGCTAATACATGAAAGTGACCGCAACCTCCCTTCCTGAAGTTAAAATCATCGAGCCCGATGTCTTCGGAGACAACCGCGGGTATTTCATGGAAACTTACCACCGTCGGAAATACAGCCGATCGGGAGTGCTGCCCGAGTTCGTGCAGGACAACCTTTCGTTCTCCCGGCGGGGGACCCTGCGGGGTCTGCACTACCAGCTTCCTCACGCGCAGGCAAAACTGGTCCAGGTTCTTCAGGGAGAGGTTTTCGATGTGGCCGTCGACATCCGTCGCGGTTCGCCGCATTTCGGCCGCTGGACCGCGGTGCGGCTTTCGGAAGAGAACAAGCGGCAGTTGTTCGTGCCGCCCGGATTCGCTCACGGGTTTGCCGTGCTCAGTGAAACGGCGCTGTTTCTGTACAAGTGCAGCGATTTTTATCACCCGGAATGCGAAGGAGGCGTGTTGTGGTGCGACACCCGGCTGGACATCGACTGGCCGGTGGAAGCACCGCTGCTGTCGGACAAGGACGAAAAATACCCGCCCCTGGCAGAAATTCCGGCCGACCGGTTGCCTGTGTACACCCCCACCGGCGATGCGTGACCTCCCGCCGATGGCAGGGGCTTTTTAAAAATGTCACCGAAAGAGAGAAAAAATACGATGAAGCGCGCACTGCTCACGGGCATCACCGGACAGGACGGCGCTTACCTGGCCGAGCTGCTCTTGGAAAAGGGGTACGAGGTTCACGGCATCAAGCGCCGCAGTTCCATGTTTAACACCGAACGCGTCGATCACCTGTACCAGGATCCCCACGAGGAAAATGTCCGTTTTTTCCTGCACTACGGCGACATGACCGACTCGGGCAACCTGATCCGCATCATTCAGGAGGTACAACCCGACGAGATTTATAACCTGGCCGCTCAGAGCCACGTCAAGGTTTCTTTCGATTCACCCGAATACACAGCCAATGTTGACGCACTCGGCACTCTGCGGCTGCTGGAGGCCATCCGTATTTTAGGGCTCCAGAAAAGCACGCGGTTCTATCAGGCCTCCACGTCTGAACTTTACGGTCAGGTCCGCGAGGTTCCCCAGACCGAGCAGACACCGTTTTACCCCCGCTCCCCTTATGCCTGTGCCAAGATGTACGCTTACTGGTGCACGGTCAACTACCGGGAGGCTTACGGGCTTTTCGCGTGTAACGGGATCCTTTTCAACCACGAATCGCCCCGCCGCGGGGAGACGTTTGTTACCCGTAAGATCACCCGGGCAGCCGCCCGCATCGCACTGGGGCTTCAGGATCGGGTTTTCCTGGGGAATCTGGACTCCCTGCGGGACTGGGGCCACGCCAAGGACTACGTCAAGGCCCAGTGGCTGATCCTGCAGCAGGAGAAACCTGACGACTACGTCATCGCCACCGGAGAACAGCACTCGGTGAGGGAATTCTGTGAACGCGCCTTTCATTCCATCGGTGTTGGACTGACTTGGCGGGGCGACGGCGTAGCCGAAAGGGGGATCATCGACAAGGTCGAGGATGTCCCGCCGCCGGCGCATGCCGCCGGTATGCGTGCGGCCACGTTAACCCCGGGGCAGGTGGTCGTGCAGGTGGACCCGCGCTATTTCAGGCCCACCGAGGTGGAAACCTTGCTGGGAAACCCGGAGAAGGCCCGCCGCAAGCTTCAATGGGAGCCGCAGATCAGTTTTGAAGAAATGGTTCACGAGATGGTGATCCATGACCTGGAAGAAGCAAGACTGGAACAGCTGTGCATTGAAAACGGACACCGCATCGTGCCTTCCTTTGAGGACAACATGTGAGCGCGGTAACCGATCAACACGTGGAAAAGAAAATGAAAAAGGACGCTCGGATATACGTTGCCGGCCATCGTGGTCTGGTGGGTTCGGCGCTGGTGCGCAGCCTGTCGGAAAGGGGTTACAATAATCTGGTGGTGCGATCGCATGCGGAGCTGGATCTCGAAGATCAGTCGGGAGTGGTGGCTTTTTTTTCCAAAGCCGAACCCGAATATGTCTTTCTAGCGGCAGCAAAAGTGGGCGGAATTTTGGCCAATGATTCCTTCCCCGCCGATTTCATCTGCTCCAACCTGGCCATCCAAAACAATGTCATTCGAGCCGCTTGGAACAGCAGGGTCAGACGGCTGCTTTTCCTGGGATCCTCGTGC
>CAYZCL010000074.1:0-16572 GCA_964476595.1 uncultured Desulfobacteraceae bacterium | reverse complement strand
AAGCGCTTCATCGACCAGATCACCAGTGCCAAGGTCAACCAAACCCAGGGCACCCTGGGCACACCCTTCATCTGGGGCGCCACCAACTCCTGGGGCGGGATCCGCACGCGCAATTTCCAGTACAACCAGTGCGAATACGCCGACGACATCGAACCCGAGCGCCTGGACGAAATCGCCACCGAAACCATCGGCCCCTACCACATGACGGGCTGCTTCGGCTGCCAGGTGCACTGCCGCGCCCAGTACAAGATCCCTTCGGGTCCTTACGCCGGCAAGTACGACGAGGGCCCGGAGTACACCTCCCAGGGCGCCTTCGGCGGCGAGCCGGACTGCAAGAACGCCGTGACCGTACTCACCGGTAACCACCTGGTGGACCAGTACGGCGTGGACAACCTGGAGATCGGCAGCATCATCTCCTGGGCCATGGAACTCTACGAGCTGGGCATCATCACGAATAAGGAGACCGACGGCCTGGACCTGCGCTTCGGCAACGACGAGGCCCTGCTGGAGATGATCCACCGCATCTGCCTGCGCAAGGGCTGGCTGGGCGACGTCCTGGCCGACGGCGGTATCCCGGCGGCCGAGAAAATCGGCAAGAATTCCTTCGACTACCTCATCCAGGTCAAGGGCATGAACAACCTGCACTCCGACGAGCGCGCCACGCCGGCCCTGGCGCTCAACGTGGCCACCGCCTCGCGGGGTTCCGACCACCTGCGCAGCCGCCCGGCCATCGACCTCTACCACCTGCCGGAACCGGTGCTGCGCAAGATCTACAGCAACCCGGTGGCCTACGACGGGCCGCTCAGCTCCGAGCACACCTCTTACGAGGGCAAGGCCTGGCAGGTTTTCTGGCAGGAGAACTGCTACATGGCCGTGGACTGCCTGGGTATCTGCAAGTACCACACGGTCTTCCTGGGCGCCACACTGCCCAATTTCGAGGACTGGCCGCGCGTCATCTACCTCAACACCGGCCTCGAGTTCACCCCCACCGAGCTGTGGGACATCGCCGAGCGCTGCAACATGATCGAGCGGCTGTTCAACCTGCGCGAGGGCCTCACCCGTGACGACCTGAAAAAGGGCGACACCCTCAACCACCGCTACTTCGACGAACCCTGCCTGCGGGGCGCGCCGGACGTGGTGGGCCGCAAGATCGACCGCGACAAGTTCAACATGATGATCGACGAGTTCTACAAACACAAGGGGCTCGACAAGAAGGGCCGGCCGCTGAAGAAGACCCTCAAGCGCCTGGGCCTGGACAAGGAACCGTCCCATCTGCTGTAACCGGTGTCAGGAAAGGAGAAAGACCCCATGCATGCGAATGCCAGAGTGCTGAAGATAGACTACGAGAAATGTACCGGGTGCCGGCTTTGCGAACTGGTGTGCGCGGTGCGCCACGACCACGTGTCCAACCCGGCCCGCAGCCGCATCCGGGTGGTCAAGTGGGAAGACGAGGGCATCTACGTACCCATGACCTGCCAGCAGTGCGAGGACGCGCCCTGTCTCAACGCCTGCCCGGCCAAGGCCATCTCGCACAACGAGGAGCTGGGCCGCGTGGAGGTGGACTACGAGCTGTGCATCGGCTGCCGCACCTGCGTGTCGGTGTGTCCCTTCGGCGCCATGCACTTCGACACCATCGACCGTCGGGTGATCAAGTGCGACCTGTGCGACGGCGACCCCCAGTGCGTGCGTTTCTGCGAGGTGCAGTGCATCCAGTTCGTGGACGCCGGCGACGTGAGCCTGCAGAAGAAGAAAGCCGCCGCCCAGCGCCTGCAGACCGCCGAGGGCAAGGCGGCCGCCCTGCAGGGGTAGCCCTTCACGATTTGCCCGGTTTACGACCGCTTTTCAGGAATGAAAGAAGAAACGCAAGACGGCAGCCGCCCATAGAGGCGGCTGCCGTTCTGCTTGGCAAATCAGCCGCCGGTCAACATGACGGTGACATGGATCTGGTCGCCGTCGGCCACCGGCTTGGAAAGCTCGTCCGGGTAAGCGCTCTCCAGGTTGAGGTAAATCTCCAGGTTGCGCCGCAGTTGCCCGTTTTCGGTGAAAAGCACGGGTTTCAGGTCCGGGTAACGCGCCACGAGGGCCTGCAGGCACTCGCCCACGGTGCGGCCCTCGACCTCGACCTGCGCCCGCCCGTCGGCGTGGCGGCGATGGGTGCTGTGCAGGTGAATCTGGATGCCCAATACAATATCCTCCCACCGCGGACCGGCCCGCATTCGACGCCCCGCGTCCTCCGTGAGCCGCGGCCGGTACCGGGGTCCGGTGTTCCCATGAAACGAGGCGTCACACCTTCCATATATAGTGCCGATCCCAGCGCTTGGCAAGCCGCCGACATGGGGACGTGCCGCCCGGGAAGGACACCATGACACGCTCACCCGGCCGTCCGGCCATGGTCATCGTGGCCAACTACGATGCCGAACGGGGCCACGGCCTGCTGGGTCCCCAGATGGCCGCCACCGTCATCAACGAGCGGGCCGGCTGGGACTGCCGGGTGGTGGGGGTCTGCCGGGGAGACGACCCCGCCGCCCTGAAAACCGCCCTCTCCCACTGGTTCGACACGCGTCGGCCGGTGGTGGCCTTTTCCTCCCTGGCCGGACGCCCGGACCTCTTCCGGCTGGCCGCCGATCTGCACCGACAGGGCGTCCGCACGCTGCTCGCCGGTCCCCAGGCGGCGGTGGACTTCGCCGGCGAGGCCGGCCGGCGGCGCCACGGCCACCGTTTCCAGGGACTGCACGACCGTTTCGAACTGGCCCTGCAGGGTCCGGCCGAGCAGCTGCTGCCCTGGCTGCGCGACCCCGACGGCGACACATGGCGCCGGCGGCCGGGTTTCGTGTGGCGCGACGACGACGGAAAAATCCGCTGCGTGCCCCCCGCCCCCTGGGACGAGACCTTCCTGGGCCGTGTGCACTGGGGCGCCACCCTCCTCCGGCTCCGGGGCACACGCCTGGTGCCGGTAAAGATCACCTCGGCCCAGGTGCTGCAGCAGATCGGCTGCCCTTACGCGGCCCGCCCGCGCACGGTGGCCATCGATCCCCCGGCCGGATTCGAGGGCCTGCCGCCGCTGTCCCTGTCCATGCGGGGCTGCGCCTTCTGCGACGTGGCCGCCGACAAGGGCTTTACCGGTGCCCTGTCCGCCGAGACGGTGCGCTCCCAGATCGCCTCGCTGCCTGAAAACCCCGACGGGCGCAAGGTGTGCTTCGAACTGATCAACGAAAACCCGCTGCCCGGTCTGCCGGCCCTGCTGGAGGACTGTCACCGCCACGGCCTGGCGCTGTCGCAGGTCAACCTCACGCTGAGGGCCGACTGGCTTCTGCGCGGCCGTGAAGCGCTGGTGCGTGCCCTGGAGGCGGCCGCATCCCGGCAGGTGCGCATCCTGCTGGCCTCGGTGGGCTTCGAGTCTTTCGACGACACCATCCTCGGGAACCTGAACAAGGGCCTGAACACCGAAACCAACCTGGCCGCCGTGCGGCTCATGCGCGCACTCAAGTCCCGTTACCCGCGCACCCTGGGGTACCTGCGCGAAGAAGGCGGCCTGCACGGCTTCATCCACCCGACACCGTGGGACACGGACACCACCGACACCAACATCCGGCGCACGGCGGCGGTCTACAACCTGCACGTCGACATCCTGCCGCCTCACAGCACGCCGCTGATCATCCATCACGCCGCCAGCCTGGGACGCTGGGCGCGCCGGCTGGAGTCCGCGGCCGGCATCCGCTTCGAACGCCTGGGATCCGTCATCGCCTGGTGGCAGGGGCACCCCGGCAACCGCGAATAACGGCCCTCTTGGAGTGATCCTCCCCTGCGGCTCGCCCCCGGGAACTTCGGGAAATCGCGAGTTGCATGATCCACCGGGGTGAACAGGCGTCGTCTGCGCTCCGTGTGCCCCGTCATGCACCACGCGAATCGTTACCTGCGGTTTCCCCGGCGGGCGGCCGTCGTGTTGACAAGCCCCGACCGGGATGCCTATAACATCGTCATTGAAGTCGACACCCCCGTCCTACGGGTGGATGCTCCGGCGCTCCCGGCCGGGTGCCGCCTTTGCCACCGAATCACCGAAAGGATCTCACCATGCAAATCACGTTCTACGGGGCCGTTCGCCAGGTGACCGGTTCCATGCACCTGCTGACCACCGCCAACGACCGCGTGCTGCTGGACTGCGGCCTGTTCCAGGGCCACCGCAAGGAAAGCGCCCGCTGGAACAAGGAGATGCCCGTCGACGCCGCCGGACTGACCAACGTAATCCTCTCCCACGCCCACATCGACCACTCCGGACGCCTGCCCCTGCTGGTGCGTAACGGCTTCGCCGGACGCATCGTCGCAACGCGGGCCACGGCCGATGCCTGTGAATACCTGCTGGCCGACTCGGCCCATATCCAGGAATCGGACGCCGACTACCTGAACTACAAAACCCTGCGATCTTACCTCTCCAGCCTGGAGGAAAAAAAGCTGCGCAAGCTGGGCATCAAGAAGGACCACGGCGGTATCAAGAAGTACCTCAAGAAAGACGGGCACCGCATCGACTCGCAACGTATCCTGGAACTGATGGCCAAGTTCGACCTCGAGAGCGTCCAGCCCCTGTACACCGCCGCCGACGCCCAGCAGGCCATATCCGCTTTCGACGGCCGTCCTTACCACCGATCGGTGACCGTGGGCCGCGACACCCGCGTCACCTTCTACGACGCCGGCCACATCCTGGGATCGGCCGTCAGCATCGTGAAGGTGGAAGAAAACGGCCGCCGCTTCACCATCGGTTTCACCGGTGACCTGGGGCGCTTCGACAAGCCCATCATCCGCGACCCCACCCTCTCCTTCGACGACGGCGACACTGACCTGGACCTGCTGATCATGGAGAGCACTTACGGCGACCGCACCCACGAACCCATCGTGGACCTGCGCCCGCACCTGACCCAGGTGGTCAACGAGACCTACGACCGCGGCGGCACGCTGCTGATCCCCTCATTCGCCTTCGGACGTACCCAGGAACTGCTCTACATCCTGCACGAGCTCTACAACGAACGCAAGGTCCCCAGGATGCCGGTCTACGTGGACAGCCCGCTGGCCACCAACATCACCAAGGTCTTCGGCGAACACCCCGAGGTCTATGACCGCGACACCCACAAGACTTTCCTGGAAAAGGGCCAGAACCCCTTCTCCTTTCCCCAGATCCACTTCACACAGAGCGTGGACGAGTCCATCGCCCTGACCCGCGACCAGACACCCCACATCGTGCTGTCGGCTTCGGGCATGTGTGAATCCGGGCGCATCCTGCATCACCTGCGCTACAAGATGCACGACGCCAAGAACACCATCCTGGTGGTGGGCTACATGGCCCGCAACACCCTGGGTCGACGCATTCTGGAAGAAGGTGAAAAATACGAGCAGGACGGGCGCAGGGGAGATGCGCCCCTGCTGCGGGTACTCAACAAGGAATACCCCCTCAAGGCCCACGTGATCCGCCTGGGCGGCTTCAGCGCCCACGGGGACAAGAACGAGATGATGCGATTTCTGACCGAATCCAACCTGCGGGTCAAAAAAATCGCCGTGGTGCACGGCGAAGAGGACCAGAGCCTGGCCTTCGCCGATCACCTGCGCGACCGCGGCTTCGATGCCATGGTACCCGAGCCGGGCGAAACGCTCACTCTCAAGTAGGCAGGAGACGTCCTTAAGTAATTCAATAACTTTCCCGGCGGGGCAGTCGCCCGCGGGTGGTCCGCCCCCCGGGCTAGTACATCAGGTTGGGCAGGTAGAGGATGATCTGCGGGAAGACGACCATGATGACAATGCCCACCACGACCGCCACCAGGAACGGGACGATTCCCCGGAAGATGGCCTCCAGGGGAACTCCGCCGGTCACGCCCTTGGCCACGCCGTAGACCACGTAGACGTTGATACCCACCGGCGGGGTGATGACGCCCATCTGGGTCACCAGCACGATGATGACGCCAAACCAGATGGGGTCGTAACCCAAGGCCGTGACCACCGGGAAGAAGATGGGGATCGTCAGCATCACCAGCGCCAGCGCGTCCATGACGCAGCCGCCCACGAAGTAGACAAAGATGATCATGCCCAGGATCATGTAAGGCGGCAGCTCGAAGGACCCGATCCAGGTGGCGATGTTGAAGGGGATGCGCGTGACGGCCAGGAACTTGCCGAAAATCACGGCCCCGGCGATGAGCAGCATCACCATGCACGATGTCCGCAGTGTTTCGAACAGCGCCTTGACGAATCCCTGCCAGGTGAGCTGCCGACGGATCAGCGACACCGCCAGCACCCCGAAGGCGCCCACGGCGGCGGCCTCGGTGGGCGTGAAGAGGCCCAGGAACAATCCGCCGATCACCAGGATGAACACCGCCATGGTGTCGATCATGCCCGTCAGCGAACGCAGCTTCTCGCCCCAGGTGAACTTCTCGCCCCGCGGCCCCTGGCCGGGATCCCGGCGGCAGATGAGGTAGATGGCCGCGATGAACAGGATGGTGATGAGAATGGCCGGAAAGATGCCGGCCACGAAAAGCGCGCCGATGGACTGTTCGGTGAGCACGCCGTAGACGATCAGCACCACGCTGGGTGGCATGATCATGCCCAGGCCCCCGCCCGAGGCCACGCACCCGGTGGCCAACTCGTCGGCGTAGTTGTAACGCTTCATCTCGGGCAGCCCCACGGTGGCCATGGTGGCGGCCGTGGCGGGGCTCGAGCCGCACACGGCGCCGAAGGCCGTGCAGGCCGACACGGTGGCCATGGCCAGCCCGCCGCGGGTGCCCCCCAAGTACTTGTAGGCCGTGTCGTAGAGCCGCCGGCTGATGCCGCTGTTGAAGGCGATCTGTCCCATCAGGATGAACAGCGGAATGGTGGTCAGGCCATAGGAGGAGAAGGCCTCGTAGATGTTGCGCGACAGCAGGTTCAGGCCGCCCTTGGGCGAGATCAACAGCGAAAACCCGGCGTAGCCCACCAGCGCCATGACGTAGGCCACCGGCATGTTGGTCATGAACAGGACCAGCATGACGAGGATGCCGATGATGCCGATCATGGTGGGGCTCATCGGCGGCCTCGCAGGATTTCGATATTGGCCAGCACGTCCCGGACGATGGTCAGCACGAACACCAGGAAGCAGAAGGCCACCAGGGCGATGATGACGTATTCGGGGAACTCCAGGTTCATGGAGACCTCCCCGGAGGCCTTCATGGTGCGGGCATAGAGGGCCATGCGCCAAGTCACCAGCGAGAAAAGGATCACGCTGGCCGTGCTGGTGCACAGCTCGATGACGGCCCGGGTGCGCCTGGAGAACAGCCGTACCACCATCTCCACCCCGATGTGCCCGCGCACGCTGTGCGTGTAGGGCAGCGCCAGGGCCACGGTCAGGGTGGCCATGAAACCCACCAGTTCCACCGAACCGAAGATGGGGTGATTGAAGAAGCGGCTCACCACGTCGGCACAGGTCAGAAAAGTCATGCCCACCAGGCAGACCGCCCCGAGGATCTTGAGTTTGTCGGAAATCCAGTCGACGATCTTGAACATGGAAGCGGCGCGCTACTTCTGCAGTTTTTCAAGCGTCGTTTTGATGAACCCCACGATCTCGTCGCCCCTGAAGCCCTTCTTGTCCAGCTTTTTGGCGTAATCGCCGACGATGGGCGCCACGGCCTTCTTCCAGCGCGCCGATTCCTTGGCGTCCAGGCCGATGACCTGTCCGCCCTTGTTGAGGAAATAGCGCAGGCCGGCCATGTCGCTGTCGTCCCAGGCCTGACCGTGCTTGACGGCCCACTCCTTGTTGATCTGCTCGATGACCTTCTGCACCTCGGGCGGCAGTGCGTTCCACTTGTCCTTGTTCATGACCACGAAAAAGGAAGTGGTGTAGGCCGCCGAAAAATCCGCCGTGCAGTAACGGGTCACGTCCGCCAGCTTCCAGCCCTTGCTGGCCTCCATGGGGTAGACGGCGCCGTCGACCACGCCCTTTTGGAGCATCTGGTAGGTTTCGGGCATGGGCTTGGGCACCGGGGTGCCGCCCAGCGCCTTGACCACCTGCGCGCTGGTGCCGTGGCCCCTGAATTTCAGCCCTTTCATGTCTTCGAGCCTGCGCACCGGCTTGCTCTTGGTGAAGATCATCCCCGGGCCGTGGGCGTGCAGGTACATCACCTTGACGTCGCTGAGTTCCTTGGGCTTGTACTTGGCGTAGACCATGTTGACCAGCGCCGTGGCGGCGCGGCCACTGGTGTAGCCCAAGGGCAGGTCCACCGCCGACATGACCGGAAAGCGTCCGCGGGTGTAAGCCAGCACCGAAAAACCGATGTCCGAGAGCCCCTCCACCACGCCGTCGTAGCACTGGCGGGCCTTGGTCAGGGTCTGTCCCGCGTAGTAGTCGATCTTGACCGCACCGTTGGTGCGTTTTTCGACTTCACGGCACCACTGCTCGGCGAGCTTGCTCTGGATATGGGTGGGAGGGAAAAAGTTGGAGTAGGTCAGTTTGACCGTTGCGGCCTGGACGCAGGCACCGGGGGGGAAGATGGCGATGAAGGCAAATACGACAGCCACCAATAGAAAAACGCTTTTCCTTGTCATGACTTCTGCTCCTCCTTGCTGTCCAGTACAGGGGTTATGACGACAAAAGACCGAAAAAGGCCATACGAGTGTGTTTCCACCTCCTTTCGCGGTCACGGCTCGACCTGGAGGGTAAAAAGCGTTAAGAAGTCTTCTCCGACAGCGTCGCAGCGCGCCGCGGAACCGGCCTTTCGGCATCGCGTCGCCGCGTGCGGCCATTTGTAAATACATTACAGCTAATTTATAATCCGTCAAGGAAAAACCCCCACGCTGCGGCACCCGATCCAGCCGAAGGGGGGATACCGGCGAACCCGCGCGGTGAGCGCACGACGCGATGGTCGGCGCCGAGTGTGGAAGTCTGAAATGAGAGGAAAATATGCCGCTGATCACCATCTCCCCCTACCGGGGAAGCAACCGGAAAAGCCATCGCCCGCGAACGGGTCCGGCGCCTGGACTTGCCCCTCTATGACAATCGACTGCGGCGGATCACCGTGGAGATGGGTATCAACGATGACGTGAAACACCTCAACGAAAAAGCGCCCGGCTTCTTCGACCGCATCCTCAATCGCAAGCCCGAGCTGTACCGTGAAATGCTTTACGCCGTGATTTACGAGGTCGCGCGCCGCGGCCAGGGCGTTATCATCGGGCACGGCAGCCAATTGCTGCTGCGCGATTTCGGAGGCAGATCACTAGCCGTCCTCCGCATGTCCCGGTTCCAATCCCAGCGAGCGCACCTCCTCTTGGAACCACTGCTGTACATGCGCGTAGAGCATGCGGTCCAGGCGGTTGTATGCCCGGATCTCCGCCAGGGTGTCCTCATCCACGTGCCCGGCGCGGGGACGCAGGTTCACGTTGCGCCGCGGAATACGGTGTTGCCGGCGGAACCCCAGCCTGGCGCCCAGCAGCGCCACGGAGGCGGGCAGTCGCTCGACCAGGCCCACCATTTCAAAATGCCGCTCGATGTTGGACAACGCCTGACGAAGCACGGCCTCGTCATCCACGGGTTCGACCCCCTCGTGACCGCTGATGATGCGCACCATGTGGTTGTTCACCTGGTGGCAGATTCCGGACCGCAGCATCTCGCGCAGGGTCAGGCCATTGCGGATGCGGTGGTAGAACTCACTGTCCCGCTTGCGGGCCTGGTGGTTGAAAAAGGAAATCACCCGCCTCACAGGATCCCTCAGGAATGCCACGTAACGCCCCTGTATTCCTAATATTTCGTGGATACCGAAAGAAACGTGACCGTAAACCGCACGCGCCGCAGGCAGCCGGGGCTGCAGGGATGCCAGGAACTCGGGGCTGTGCGAGTAGATGAACAGGCACTGCCGCCCGGGGTATTCCTTCTTGACGATCTGGCGCACCGAGGTGCCGGCGGTCTTGGGTATGTGCAGGAAAATGACCTTCTCCGCTGACGGCCGGTCGTCGTCCACCGCCGGCCGCCGCATTGAGGCCTCCCGCACCAGTAACCGGAAGCGGTCATTCAGGTGTTGAATGATGGAAAATCTTCTGCTAAATGGGGGCATTGCGCTTTTTACCGCCTGTTGAGGGCCCCGGGAGAAAGCCTGCGGATCCCGTTTCTTCCGTGACCTGAAAACGATCGATACATGCCGTCTGCAGCGATCCGCCAGCCAGAGTTTACATGGAATGGCGCCGGTGTCAATCGGTGCCCGCAACTGGTTTTCCGCCGGTCCCCTTACCGGGGCCACATGCTCAACCGGAGAAGAGAATGCCGAACCGCACCCGCCGTTGCCTGACCGTGCTGCTGGCAGCAGCCGTCCTGTTCCTGTCTCCCGTGGCTTCATCGGCCCTCGGCCTGCAGCAGGCCCTGGAAGAGCAGCTCATGAGCACCCCGGCCGATTCCCTGGGGTTCAAGTGGCACCAGATCCCTTCGAACAGGATCGACCGGGCCCTGGTCATGATATACGAGGAACTGGGTCTCAGACCGCTGTGGATGACGCCCGAGGGTCCCTCGCAACGGGCCGAGACGATTTACCGCACGCTGGAAGACGCCGGCCGCGAAGGCCTGGAACCGATGGACTACGGCATCGAACAGCTCTCCCGCCTGTGGCCCGGCAGGGACGCCAACACCCGGGCCAGCCTGGACATTCTGCTGACCCTCGGGCTGGTGGCCTATGCCGCCGATGTCCACGACGGCCGCGTGCAGCCCCATGAGAACAATCCCACGCTCTTCGCCCATGCCGCCGATGAGCAACTCGACCCCCTGAGTATCGTCACCGACGCGCTGAACGCACCCGACATCGGCAAATTCCTGCGTTCCCTGCCGCCCATCAACCGGCACTACTGCTTCCTGCGTCACACCCTGGCGCGCTACCGCCGTATCGCCGAGGACGGCGGCTGGCCCCGCATTCCAGCCGGACCGGTGCTCAAGCCCGGGATGCGGGATCCGCGCCTGCCGCTCATCCGCCGCCGACTGGCCGCCACCGGCGACCTGCCGGTGGACGCGATAAACGTCAACTTCTTCGGCGAAACGCTTTTAGACGCCGTGAAGCGCTTCCAGTACCGCCACGCGCTGGAAACCGACGGCATCATCGGCAGGGACACGCTGGCGGCCATGAACATCCCGCTGGCAAAAAAGATCGAGACCATCAAGCTCAGCATGGAACGCTGGCGCTGGGTCAGCAACGACATGGGCCGCAGCTACATCATCGTGGACATCGCCGGGTTTATTCTGGCCGGAATCGAGGAGAACGAGGTCCGCATACACATGCCGGTGGTGGTGGGCAAGCAGTACCACGAAACGCCGGTTTTCAGCGACGCCATCAAGTACATCGTCTTCAACCCTTACTGGAACATCCCCCCCAGCATCGCGCGCAGGGAAATGCTGCCCCAGCTCAGGCGCGACCGCAGCTACCTCGCCAAGGAGAACATCCGCCTGTTCAGCGGCTGGGGTGCCGACGCGGTGGAACTGGACCCCATGGCCATCGACTGGGACAAGATCACGCCGCGCCAGATGAACCGCTACAAGCTGCGCCAGGACCCGGGACCCACCAATGCCCTGGGCTACGTGAAATTCGTTTTCCCCAATACCTACAACGTCTACCTGCACGACACGCCGGCGCGCAACCTCTTCTCGCGTCCCGAGCGCGCCTTCAGCCACGGCTGTATCCGCGTCAGCCGTCCGCGGGAACTCGCGGTCTACGTGCTGGGCGGAAAGGCGCAGGGCTGGGACCGCCGGCGGGTCGACGACATCATCGCCAGCGGCGAACACACCATCGTACGGCTGAAAAAACCGCTGCCCATCCACATCGTCTACCAGACGGTGTGGCGTGACATGCAGGGCCTGGTGCACTTCAACCGCGACATTTACGGCCGCGACGCCCTGCTGGCCAAGGCGCTCTACGGTCGCTGGCCGGAAAACCGCTGACGGCGCTTTCAGCCGATAACCGAAAAGCTCGAGTCCGGGTTGATTTCTCTCAGCCGGCTGAGAAAGCCGACCGCATTTATGATGACCACCAGTTTCCTGCGTGTGCTCGTGGTCAGTTCCGGCAACCACGGACAGCTTGCAAAGCCGATGACGCCGGTGCAGCTGGAGTATCTCGAGGCTCTCAATGTCGAACCAGGGGTCTTTACTTCCCCATGACGGCGACAGTTGATTCATATGAATACCGTTCAGGGGGAGCGGAATGCACGTTCACAGATAACGGCGTTCACTTTTGATCCGATATCCCAGGACCGGGGAAAGTTGCCGAACTTCTGTGGCCGAGCTTCTACTGTGTGCATGCAGCCATACAGAAGCGCAAAAATCATTCCCCGAGCGCTGATTCCCCTGAACCTGCATGGTGATCGAACTGCCGGCAAACCAGCTTTTGAAACTGTCGGTTGCTTCGACCACCGGGTTCAGGCCCAACTCCCCGGCCAGCTCTTGGGGGGGCATCTCGGTTTCGATCCGCATACACAACCACTGCGGAAAGCCAAAAAGCGTCTCAAACATCGCCTGGGATTCTATATAGGAAACAATGGAATCGGATGTTTGCTGCGGTTGTGTGCCTTCTCCCCGCCATTCGAATATCCTGCCATCTTCGTCCATCAAAGTGAAGAACTGTTCGTAATCCTGTTCGGCGCACTGGAAGAGAAACATCCCCCTGTCTTCAAAGATGGTGCCGTCGTAGATCCCGGCTTCATGCTCTTCGAAAAACCCGATCCTGCCGGCATAGCGACCACCCCATACCGGATACTTCCAGCCTCCCCAGCGGCACTCAAACTCCACCAGCCGCTCTCTTGGGACGATATCGAATTTCCGGAAAAGGGCCCTGGCTTTTTCGCCTGATACGACTATTGGCTCTCGCTTGCCACGTGCAAGAAGCTTTCTGGCCCGTGAGGAAAGCATTCTCGGGGATCTGTTTCGAAAAAACCTCATTTCTCTCGATACCTCACTTGCTTCGGGTATACCCTGCCGCACATTTTCTCACGGCCGCATCCGGGTCATTCAGGCTTTCCTTCAGCTTCTGGATGGCCCGTTCATCACCGCTTTCGCCCAGCAACCGGCAGAGCCATAACCGCTTTTGTTTCTCCGGGTGTTCAGGTCCGAATTCGGAAAATGCCTCGATCAGAGCAGGTATCGCCAGCTTTCCCAATCGATGGAGGCCGTTTATGGCCGCCTCTCTTGTTTCCCTGTTTTCTCCCGGATCCAGGGCCGATACCAGGACGGGAATCGTTCGTACGTCTCGAAATGCGGCCAGTGCCTCGATGGCGGCGCTTCGGGTATCACCGCGCCAAGAGGCATCAACAAGTGCCGGGACAGCTGCGGGGTCACGAATTCTTCCCAAGGCACGGGCAGCCGCCTCTCTTCCCAGCCAATATTCATCTTCTATCTCAAGGCCTTCGATGAGTACGGGAACCGCTGCGGAATCACCGAATTTTGCCAACGCTGGAATGATCCAAGCCCACAACCCGGTCCTTTCTTTGAAATCTCTTCTCAGGGCCTGAATCAAAGGCTTCACGGCCCTTTTGTCTCCAGAGGCGCACAGTTTCCTGATTCCGTCCGCACGCGCCTTCTTTTCGGAAGACCGTGATAGAGACATCGCTTTTTCAAACGCGCACGCTTGCCGGCATCGCTTTTCAATCACTTCGCTGCCCATTGATACCATTTGATTTCTCTGCAGGCACTTGTGTATGCATTCGGAGACATCAAGATCATATTCGGAAATGATGACGATCTGATCGTTGACCATCTGCGAAGGCAGAGGATCTTTTCCAGTCCGTAGCCCTTCTTGGGGATATTTTTCTGCCGACCATGAGTGACCGGCAATGAAAACCGGGAGGATCGCAAATACAATGAAAAGCATGGGCATTCTGACCATTTTCATGTTCCGCCCCCATTTTCTTTCATGCAAACCGGATTGAACCACCCCCATCTTTCCACTGGCGGTCCGCCCTGATCATGGGACATCAATGACCTTCAAGGCCCTGGCGATTTCCACCGCCGGGTTTCGGTTTTCCCGCCACTGGCTGAGGTAGTTGAGACAGTTGCAGATGAAGGTGGTGCCTTCGTATTGGACTTCCCGGCGGTAGTGGACGTGGCCGCTGATGGAATAGGCCACGCCGAACTCCAGCGCCAGTTCGCCGTACTGCCGACTGCCCAGGAAAGCGTTCAGGTAGTCCCACGCGGGGCCCAGGTCGAACACGGTGAAGTCACGGATGGGGAGCACGTGCGTCACCAGGATGATCTTTTCGCCCTTGTGGTCCCGCAGCTGCTTTTCCAGTTTGTCATAGAAGTACTGGTGCATTTCAACCGTGGCCATTCCCCAGACGGCCTTGACCTTGTCCTGCCACAGGCGGCCGCCGATCTGCATGCGGTCGAACTCCTCGGGGGTGTACATGTCGCTGCCGAAGGAGTAGTCGTACCATCCCAGGTCGCCGATCACCACCCAGCCGTTGGCCAGCACCACAGGGCCGTTGGCCAAGTTGCCGTCAAAAGCCTTGAGGGCCTCGTATATCTGCCAAGCGTTTTTTCCGGGGTGTTTCTCGTTCCAGATGTCGTGGTTGCCGGGCACGAACAGGCAGCGTACGCCGGAACGGCGTTCGACGCGCGCCAGACTCTCCAGCGTCAGGCGGTAGTCGTTGGTCACGTCACCGGCGATGATCATGAGATCGACCTGCCGGCGCCGGATCTCGTCGGCCAGCGGATCCAGGACCCGCCGGGGGTCTTCATGCTCCAGGTCCACGTGGATGTCTGACAGGATTCCGATGTTCAACATGCACCTCTCGCGGCGGCGCGCTTTCGGCCGGGCGCGCCTAGAGCTTGGGGTTGAGTTTCTCGGCCAGGATGTCGCCCAGGATGTTGAAGCACAGCACCGTGGCGGCCAGCGCCAGGCCGGGGTAGATCGCCATCCAGGGTGCCTGCACCAGGTAGTTGCGGGCGTCCTTGAGCATGAGCCCCCAGCTGGGGTTGGGCGGCTGCGTGCCCAGCCCCAGGTAGGAAAGCGAGGCTTCGATGACGATGGTCAGGGCGAAGGTGATGGAAGCCTGCACGATGACCTTGCCCAGCAGGTTGGGAATGATGTGTTTGAAAACGATCTTGAGGGTCGAGCTGCCCAGCGAGCGCGAGGCCTCCACGTACGACTCGGTCCGGATCACCAGGGTTTCGGCCCGCACCAGGCGGGCGAAGACCGGGCTGAAAATGATGCCGATGGCCAGCATGACCTGCAGCAGCCCGTAGCCCAGGAAAGACACCACCGTGATGGCCAGTAAAATGGTGGGAAAGGACAGCAGGCTGTCCATCAGCAGCATCAGGAAGTTGTCCATGGCGCGTCCGGCCAGCCCGGCCGCCAGCCCCACGGCCGAACCCAGCGCCACGGCGATGGTGACGGCCACGATACCCACCATCAGGGCCGAGCGGGAGCCGTAAATGATGCGGCTGAAGATGTCTCGGCCGAAGTTGTCGGTTCCCAGCAGGTACTGCCGGCCGGACGGCTGAAAGCGGTCGGCCAAGTGCTGTTCGGTGGGCGGGTACGGCGCGATCAGGGGCGCCGCCACGGCGGCGGCACCCAGGATCAGCAGGTATCCCACGGACAGGTACAGGAGTATGTTGCGTTGCGCCCGCACGACGGCCTGCACCTATTTCTTCACCGTCCAGCGGAAGTCGAAAGTGTCCAGCTTGGGCGTCATGCGAAAGTCGGAGACGTTCTTGCGCACGGCCGTGTACCGGTAAGAGGATCCCAGGTACATGAAGGGAACCTCTTGGGCCATGATCCTGAGCACTTCGTCGTAGAGCTTCTTGCGGTTTTTGAAACCGGAGACCTCGCGCGCCTTGGCGATCAGTTCGGCCGCCCGCGGGTTGATCCACTTGACGTAGCGGCCGGCCGTGCCGTAACCCGCCAGGGTGCCGTCCGGATCCAGCTTGCCGGTGTGCCCGATCACCGTCAGGTCGTACTTGCCGCCGCGGTAGACGTCACTGATCCAGGTGGACCAGTCCACCAGTTTGATCTTGACGTTCAGCCCCACCTTCTTGAGCATATCCTGGTACATCTCGCCGGCCTTGACGTGCATCTCGTAGTTCTGGGGCAGAAACAGCTTGAGGACGGTGTCCTTGCCCACACCGGCCTCGGCCAGCAGCTTGCGGGCCTTCTGCGGGTCGTAGGGGTACAGGCCCGTGAAGTCCTCGTAGTAGGCGTTGCCGTAATCCATGAAGGTGCCGATGGGTTTGCCGCCGCCGTAGGCGATGTCCAGGACCTTCTGCTTGTCGATGGCGTAGTTGATGGCCTGGCGCACGCGCAGGTCCTTGAGCACCGGGTGGCTGCAGTTCATGGCCATGACCAGGATGAGGGACGATAGCGATTTGTCGACCGTCACATCCGGGCTGCTCTCGAGGATCGGAATGTCATCCTTGTCGATGGTGTAGGCCACGTCGATCTGGCCGGACACCAGCCCCTGCACCCCTACCGCACGCTCGGGAATGATGTGCATCACCACCTTGTCCAGCCTGGGGAGTCCCGGCATCCAGTAATGGGGATTCTTTTCCAGAACGATCTGGCTGTCACGGATCCACTTCTTGAGCACGAAAGGGCCGGTACCCACGGG
>CAYZCL010000073.1:0-83975 GCA_964476595.1 uncultured Desulfobacteraceae bacterium | reverse complement strand
CTCGGGCATCTCGTGGCCCTGCAGCCAGACCTCGATGGGGGCGCCGGGGGGGCCGGCCTCCATCTCTTCGAAGGTCAGCGATTTGATGCCGGCGATGGGCCCCACCTCCTTTTCCCAGGCCACCAGGATGTCCTTGGAGTGGATGCCGCGCTTTTCCGAGGGCAGCAGGAAGGCCTGCACGCTGCCCACGTTGGGGCCCGTGCGGGGCATCTGTTCCAGAGTCTGGCCCACCAGGGTCAGGCGATGGCGCAGCATGGGGTCGCCGCTGAGGGTCTTCAGCCGCCCGTTCAGGCGCACCAAGGCGGCCGCCACCTGTTCGACGGCCTGCTCCGTGATCCGCGGCGGCGTTCCGTTGGGAAACTCCACGTGGGCCGTGACCACGAAGCCGTCCATCTCGGGGAAAACCTCGAACTTGGTAAATCCGCCGCGCACCAAGCCCAAAGTCAGCATCAGCACGGCCATGGCGGTGAAAAAGGAGATGTAGCGCCAGAACAGGACCTTTCGCAGAAAGGGCTCGTAGACGCGGTTGACGATCCACTCCAGCCCGCTGCTGGTCATGTGGTGAAAGCGGTCCACGCCGCGCCGCCAGGCCGATCGACGCCGGTCGCCGCGGTGGTTGAGGTCCGGCAGGTGGCTCAGGTGTGCCGGCAGCAGCACCAGCGACTCCACCAGCGAAATCACCAGGGCGCCGATCACCACCACGGGCAGGATGGCAATGAACTTGCCCATGATGCCGCCGATGAAGTACAGCGGCAGGAAGGCCACGATGGTGGTGGTGACGGCCGCCACCACCGGCATGGCCACCTCGGCGGTGCCCTCCACGGCGGCCGCAAAGGGAGGCTGCCCCCGCTTGCGGTGCACGTAGATGCTCTCACCCACCACGATGGCGTCGTCGACCAGGATGCCCAGCACCATGATCATGCCGAAGAGCGAGATCATGTTGATGGTGCCGCCCATGCCCCACAGGATGCCCAGGGCGCCGGCCAGGGAGACCGGCACGCCCAGGCCCACCCAGAAACTCAGGCGCAGGTCCAGAAAGATCCACAGCAGCAGGAACACCAGGGCGATGCCCAGGGCGCCGTTCTTGAGCAGCAGGTTGATGCGCGCGCGCAGCATGTCGGTGCTGTCGTACAGGATACGGGCCACGGCGCCGGCGGGCAGCCGCGCCTGCAGGTCGCGGATGAAGGCCGTGACGGTGCGCGAGATGGCCAGGGCGTCTTCCTCGTGGGTCTTGGACACCATCAGCAGCATGGCGCGCCTGCCGTCCACCGCGGCCCGGATGGGGTCCTCGGTGAAGCCGTCGCGGATGACGGCCAGCTGGTCCAGGGTCACCAGGTCGCCGCCGGGGCCGGCCAGAACCACGATGCCGGCGAATTGCTTGCCCGTGTAGCGGCGCCCCACGGTGCGCACGCGGATCTCCTCGCCGCGCGTGCGCAGCGTGCCGCCGGCCAGGTTGAGGTTGCTGTGGCGGATGGCCTCGGCCACCTGATCGATGGTCAGCCCGTACTGCAGCAGCCGCTCCTCGGAAAGCTCGATGGAGATCTCGTAGTCGCGGGCGCCGAAGACCGACACCCGGGAGATGCCCGGCAGGTCCTGGACGCGGTCCTTAATATTTTCCACCCACTCCTTGAGGCGGCGTTCGTCCATGTCGGCCGACAGGTCGATGACCATGACGGTGTCGCGCAGGATCACCTCGGTGATGATGGGCCGTTCGGCGTCCACCGGCAAGGTCGAGATGGCGTTGACCTTGCTGCGGATGCGTTCGAGCACCTCCTGCACGTCGTAGCCCTTCTTGACCTCGATGTTGGCCGTGCCCTCGTTTTCCATGGAGCGCGTGGTGTACTGCTTGACGCCCTCGAGGCCCTCGAGCACGTCCTCGATCTTGCGGCTGATGCTCTCCTCGACCTCCTCGGGGTCTGCGCCGGGGTACGGCACGGTGATGGCGATCATGTCCAGGGAGAACTCGGGAAACGTCTCCTTGATGATGTGGCGCACCGCCAGGAAGCCGGCCAGGAAGAACAGCACCAGGATGATGTTGGCAAACACCGTGTTGCGCGTGAAGGCGGCGATGATGCGCTTCATGAAGCCCCCCCGCCGTCCTTGCCCGGCACGATCTGCAGCAGGCTGTTTTCCATGGGGTTGATCAGGCGCGTGGTGATGACCTGCTCTCCGGGTGCCAGGCCCTCGGAGACGTAGACGCGGTCGTCCTGGATACGCGCCACCTTGACCGGCACCGTCTTGAGCCGGCCGTCCCGGGCGACGTAGACCGTGTTCTGGAAGGTCACCGCCCAGCGCGGCAGCGCAAAGACGTGCTTCAGGACCCTGCCGGGAATTTCCACCGAGCAGAACATGCCCTCGACCAGGGGCAGTCCGCGGGGCAGGCTGCCGCGGGCGTCGCGGCCGCTGATGCGCACCGCCACCACCAACGTGCGGGTCTTGTCGTCGAAACGCACCACGCGGTCCAGGCGCCCCTTCCAGACGTGCTCGCCGGGGTCTTCGGTCCAGCGGATGCGGCAGTCCACGGGTTGCAGGCGATTGAACCATCCGCCGGGGTCGTCGCTCGAGCGGCTTTCGAAGCGCAGGAACCGGCGGGCGTCGCGGCTGTTGAGCGGCACCTGGATCTCCAGCAGCGCGTCGTTGGCCAGGGTGACCAGGGGTTTTCCGGGGGTGACGTACTGGCCCGGTTCGACGGACTTGCGCTTGACGCGCCCGTTGAAGGGCGCCCGCACCACGCAGCGCGCCAGGTTCTTGCGCGCCAGGGAAAGGGCCGCCTCGGCCGCCCGCAGGGCCCCCTCGGCCTCGGCGATCTGCAGCGGGTAGAGTTTCACGGTTTCGGCCACCTGGTCGGCCCGGTCGCGGGCCGTGTTGTAGCTCTGTTCGGCGGTGTCCACCGCGCTGCGGCTGCCGACCCTGTCACGCTCGTAGAGCCGGCGGCGCCGCTCGAACTCACCGCGGGCCAGTTCGGCGCTGCGCTGCAGGGTCTTGAGCCGCCGGGCGTCGATGACCGACTGCTCCCGGAGCCGCAGGATGCGCTGGCGCAGCTGGTCGGCGCTGGCCTGCGCCTGGCGCAGGGCCGCCTCATAGTTGGCGGCATCGATGCACACCAGCACCTCGCCTGCGGCGATGGTCTCGCCCACGTGCAGCCGCTCGTGGACCGCCTCGATCCGGCCGGCCACCTCGGCCGAAAGCGGCGCAAACACGACGGTGCGCACCTCGCCGTACCCCGTGATGCGCACCGCGAAGTCAACGGGCCGCACGGCGGTCACCGTGACCCGCAGGGCGGGTTCGGTCCTGCGGCTCTCGGCCGGCGGTTTCTTGAAACTGGTCAGCACCTTCATGCCCGCGATCCCGAGCAGCAGTACGGCGGCGCAAATGACGAGGCGAATCAACAGGTTGGCGGCGGGCTTGCGGTCACTCACGGCTGGCTCCTCCGGCAGATGTGGACGTCTGGGGCTGAGGCGGTTCCTGTTCCAGCACCTGGTTGACGCGCCGCAGCACCTCGCACCACTGGGCCGTGGTTTCCGGGCCGATCTTCTCCACCAGGTCGACGAAAGACTGCAGGATGGTGTCGTTGATCTTCTCGATCTCGCGCACCGCCTGCGGCGCCACCGACACCAGCACCCGGCGCCGGTCGCGGCGGTCATGGCGGCGCATCAGGATGCCCTTTTCCACCAGTCGGTCCACCATGGCCGACGCCGAGGGCAGCGAAACCCCCAGCACGCCGGCGATCTCGGTGATGGTGGCCTGGCCGCGGTCGCGGGCCACCATGATGGCGTGCACCTGGGGCATGGAGAGTTCGCGGTACTTTCCGCGGCTGGCGTCCTGGGCCAGCAGGCGGGTGTGGATGCGGAAGATGCGGTCGCGGATCAGCTTGCCGGTCCTGAAAATGTAACGCGCCTGCTCGATGAGGTCCTGGTTGGGCATGGAAGGGGCCCCCCGAATTACGAAAAGAGTCTAATTATTCAATATTCAAAATATTAGTGATCCTAACTATATTTTTCGGAATTTCCTGTCAAGACTTAAATGCCGGACGGTTTCCCGTCCGGGACGTCCCCGCAGCCACGGCCGGATCGCGATCGGGCGGCCGCCGCCGGCCCGCTCCCTTCAGGGTCGGCATCGGCCGCCTGTCCGCCGAACCCGGGGGTACGCCGGCCATGAGGGGGCGGCATCCACCGCACCCGGCGTTGCCTGCGCGGCCTTCACATCCCGAACGGCTTTCATTGACTTTGGGCCCGCCAGGCACTAAGAATGCGTAGACTCGACTCTTGCACGGGAAACTTGCCATGAGATCCCTTGTTGCCGTTGTGCTGCTGCTCGTGCCCCTGACGGCCTTCGCGGCCGGTCCGCCGCCGGCCAACGTGGTGGTCGTCAGGGTTTTCGAAAAAGAAATCGCCGAGACCGTGCGCGTCATGGGCATGGTGGATTTCGACGAAAAATCGCGCCTGGCCCCGGAAATCTCCGGACTGGTGATCCGGCAGGACATGACCGAGGGCGCGGTGGTCAAGAAAGGCACCGTGCTGCTGCGGCTCTCGCCGGATTTCATCCGCAAGGACATCGAGATCATCGAGCAGCAGATCCGGCAGGCCGGGATCAAGATCGAAAACGCCGCCCGCAACCTCAAGCGCCTGGAGAGCCTCTACCGGCAGAAAGTCACCAGCCAGAAGGACTACGACGACCTGTCCGACACCCTCAGGGAACTGGTGGTCGAGAAGCGCACCCTGCAGCGCAGGCTGGAGAAAAAGCAGCTGGAGCTGGAAAAGACCGTGATCCGGGCGCCCTTCGACGCCCTGATCCTGGAACGCCACAAGACCGTCGGCGAGTGGGTCTCGCGCGACACCCCGGTGTGCCTGCTGGGGTCGGTGCAAAGCACCATCGTGCGGGCCGCCGTCTCCGAAAACCTGGTGCGTTTCATCCGGCCCGGGCAGGAGATTTCGCTGGTCATCACCGCCCTGGACCGGCCGCTGAAGGCCCGCCTGACGGCCATCGTGCCGGTGGCCGACCCCCGCAGCAAGACCTTCCAGATCAAGATCGCCATCCCCTATTTCGATGACGTCATCATGAACATGTCGGCGGCCGTCAACGTGCCGTCCAGCCCGCGCAGGAAGCTCAGGATGATCCAGCGCGACGCCCTGGTGCGTTTCCAGGGCAAGGATTTCGTCTATACCGTCAAGGACGGCCGCGCCAGGATCCTGCCGGTGGAAATCGCCGCCGTGGACGGCGAGTACGTCGGCGTGGCCGCCCCTTACATCGTGGCTGGCATGCCGGTGGTGGTCGACGGCAACGAACGCCTGCGGCCGGACCAGCCGGTCAAAATCACCGGGAAGCCCTGATCGATGAACACCGCTTTCGTCATCACCGCCCTCTTCTTCCCCGCGGGGGTGCTCTGGCTCACCGCGCGCTACCGCGTGCTGGACGCCATCGGCGCCGTGCTGCTGTGCTATGCCGGCGGCATCGTACTGGGCAACGCCGGCGTGCTGCCCGGCGCCGTCCTGCCGCTGCAGTCCGCTCTTACCGAGGCCACCGTGGCGCTGTCGCTGCCGCTGCTGCTGTTTTCCATGGACGTGCGCCAGTGGTTCGCCATCGCGGGCAAGGCCATCGTTTCCATGCTGCTGGCGGTGGCGGCCGTCCTGGCGGTGAGCACCCTGGCTTTTTTTGCGCTGCGTCACCGGGGGGACGCGGGCGCCTACCAGCTGGCCGGTATGGCCGTGGGCGTGTACACCGGCGGCACCCCCAACCTGGCGGCCATCAAGACCGCGCTGTCCGTCGACAATTCCACCTACATCCTCTTTCACACCTACGATGCGGCCCTGAGCCTGCTGTACCTGCTCCTGATTCTCTCGGTGGGGCAGCGCCTCTTCAACCGCTTCCTGCCCCCCTTCCGGCACCCGGCGGGCGAGCCGCGCGAAACGGTTTCCTGCGATGCGGAATCGGCCAACGCCTACCGGGGCATCTTCTCGGCAAAGATCCTGCTGCCCCTGGCCGGCGCCCTGTTGCTGGCCGGTGCCGTGATCGCCGCCTCGCTGCAGATCAGCGCCTGGTTCCCGGCCGACCGCGCCGCCGCCGTGACGATCCTGTCCATCACCACGCTGAGCATCCTGCTCTCCTTCGTTCCCCGCGTCCGGCACATCGAAAAGAGCTTCCAGGTCGGCATGTACATCATCTACATCTTCTGCTTCGTGGTGGCCTCCATGACCGACCTCAAGCGCCTCGAGCACCTCGACGGTACCATCCTGTTCTTCGTGTCGGTCTCCATCTTCGGCAGCATGGCGCTGCACGCCCTGCTGTCGAAGCTCTTTCGCATCGACACGGACACCTTTCTGGTCACCTCGGTGTCGGCCATCTGTTCCCCGCCCTTCGTGCCCATGGTGGCGGGCGTGCTCAAGAACCCCTCCGTGCTGCTCTCGGGCATCACCACGGGCATCATCGGCTACGCCCTCGGAAACTACCTGGGCATCTCGCTGGCGCTGGTACTGCAGCAGGTGGGAGGTTCACCGTGAGAAGGCCGACGCTGCCCCCGCAAGGGCGCCGCGAGGAGGACATCCTGGCGGAGCTGGCGTCCCTGCGCAGAGACGACCCCGACTACCGGCGCGGCCGGACCTGGAGCTTGGTGTACTACCTCGACGAGGCGCACGAGCATTTCATCAGCCGGGCCTATGCCCTGTACTCCCCGGCCAACGGCCTGAACCCCACCGCTTTCCGAAGCCTGAAAAAGATCGAAAGCGACATCATCGCCATGATCGCCGAACTCTTCCATGGGGACGGGGAGGTCTGCGGCGTGCTGACCTCCGGCGGCACCGAGAGCTGCCTGCTGGCGGTCAAGACCTACCGCGACTACGGACGCGCCCGCAGGGGCATCCGCAAGCCGGAGATGATACTTCCCGTCACGGCCCACGTGGCGTGGCTCAAGGGAGCCGAGTACTTCGGCGTTAAGCCGGTCTTTGCGCCGCTTGACGAGTACTTCTGTGTCGACACCGCGGCGGTCGAGAGAAAGATCAGCCGCAACACGGTCATGATCCTGGGGTCGGCCCCCGGGTACCCCCACGGCATCATCGACCCCATCGAGAAGCTGGGACGCCTGGGCGCGGACCGCGGCGTTCCCGTGCACGTGGACGCCTGCGTGGGCGGCTTCATCCTGCCGTTCATGGAAAAAGCGGGCCGCAGCCTGCCGCCCTGGGACTACCGGGTGCCGGGCGTGACCTCCATTTCGGCGGACCTGCACAAGTACGGCTTCGCCGCCAAGGGGGCCTCCACCATCACCTATCGGCGCCTGGAGCTGCTCAAGCACCAGATGTTCGTGCACCAGGACTGGCCGGGCGGCGTGTTCGCGTCGGCGGCCCTGCTGGGCACCCGGCCCGGCGGGGCTTACGCCGCCGCCTGGGCGGCCATGCAAAAGTTCGGCGAGCAGGGCTACGTGCGGCTGGCGCAAGAAACCCTGGCGGCCTTCGATGCGTTGAAGAACGGTATCGCAGCCGTCGACCCGCTGGAGATTGTCGGCGAACCGTCGGGGCCGCTGCTCGCCTACCGTTCGAGGGACCCGGAGGTCGACATCTTCGCGGTGGGCGACCAGATGGAAAAGCGGGGATGGCACATCGACCGCCTGCAGATGCCCGACGCCCTGCACGCCATGGTGACCCCCATCCACGGCGCAGTGTCGTCCGACTATCTGGCCGACCTGGCCGCCGCCGTGGAAACGGTGCGGGCGCACCCCGAACTGGCCGAAACGGGAAGCGCGGCCACCTACGGCATGATCGCCCATGTGCCCTTCCGGAAAATGGTCAGGAAACAGGTGCTCGACCTGTTCGCGCAGCTGTACGCCCCCGGCGGTGAGGCCGTCGACCTGGCCGATGTGCGCCTCGCGGCCGGCGGCGATGCACCCGGGGGGCGGCCGCCGCTGCTGGAGAGAATTGTCCGGCGCTATGTGCGGTTCAAAGCCAGGAGGGGATGAGGCCCGGAAATGAAGACAGCCGTGACCGCCCCAGCGGCAACCCGACGAAAATCCGATCCACCTCCTCAGACCGACGGGGACCGGTAGCCGTGGACTTCATCAAATTCTCCATCTCCAAGCCGGTTTCGGTGGCCGTGGGCGTCATCCTGGTGGTGCTCTTCGGACTGGTGGGTCTGCGCAAACTGCCGGTCCAACTGACGCCCGACGTGGAAGCGCCCCAGATCACGGTGACCACCGTGTGGCCCGGGGCCGCGCCCTACGAGGTGGAGAAGGACATCATCGAGGAGCAGGAGAACGTGCTCAAGGGCATCCAGCGCCTGACCCTCATGGAGAGCTCCAGCTTCAACGCCATGGGCGAAATCACGCTGACCTTCGAGGTCGGCACCGACATCGACGCCGCCCTGCTGCGCGTCTCCAACAAGCTCAACGAGGTGCGCCGCTACCCGCAGAACGTGGAAAAACCGGTCATCACGGCCTCCGGCGCCCAGAGCTCGCCGGTCATCTGGATGGTGCTCATGACCCGCAAGGGGCCGCCGCAGAAGATCGACACCTACCGCACCTTCTTCGAAAACGAGGTCCGCCAGCACCTGGAGCGCGTGCCCGGGGTGGGCTCCCTGTTCGTCTTCGGCGGATCGGAAAAGCAGCTGGAGATCGTGGTTTCACCCCAGGCCCTGGCCCGCCACGACCTGACCGCCTCCCGCGTCATGAACCGCCTGCAGACCGCCAACCGCAACGTGTCGGCCGGCCTGCTGGGCATGCACAAGATGAACTACCGCATCCGCACCGTCAGCCAGTTCCAAAGCCCGGCCGAAGCCCTGGACATCCTGCTGGAAAACGACGGCTTCCACCGGGTTTCGCTGCGCGACGTGGCCCAGGCGCGCATGGGCTACGCCACCAACGACACGGCCGTCATGCACAACGGCACGCCGGTGATCGTGGTGGGCGTGCGCAAGGAACAGGGCGCCAACGTGATCGCCCTCACCCGCCGCATGAAGCGGGCCGTGGAGGGGCTCAACACCGGCCTGCTGGCCGACAACAACCTGCGCTTCAAAATCGTCTACGAGCAGACCCCGTATATCTTCAACGCCATGTCCATCGTCAAGCGCAATGTGATCGTCGGCGGTCTGCTGGCCATGGGCGTGCTGCTGCTCTTTCTGCGCAGCGTCAGCTCCACCCTGGTCACGGCCCTGGCCATCCCCATCTCGGTGATCGGCACCTTCGTTTTCATGTGGATCTTCAACCGCAGCCTCAACGTGGTCAGCCTGGCGGGAATCTCGTTTGCGGTGGGCATGCTGGTGGACAACGCCATCGTGGTGCTGGAGAACATCGACCGCCACCGCAACATGGGCAAGAGCCCCTTTGCGGCCTCGCTGGACGGCACCCGCGAGGTGTGGGGCGCCGTGCTGGCCTCCACGGCCACCACCGTGGCGGTATTCGTGCCGGTGATCTTCATCCAGGAGGAGGCCGGCCAGCTCTTCAAGGACATTGCCATCGCCATCACCTTCGCCATTTTCATCAGTCTGCTGGTGTCGGTGTCCGTGATCCCCGCCATGACCCACCTCTTCTACCGCCTGGCCCGCAAAAAGGCGCAGAAGGGCGGCGCCTTGGGCCGGTTCGGCGCACGCATCTCCGACGCGCTGGTGAACCTCTCGCGGCTGTCGATCCGCAACACGGCCACGCGCCTGGCCACGGTGGTGATCCTCACCGGCGCGGCCTGCCTGACCGCCTGGCTGCTGGTGCCCAAGGCCGAGTACCTTCCCCAGGGCAACCGCAACCTGATCCTCAACATCCTGATCCCGCCGCCGGGCTACTCCATCACCAAGCGCCGGCAGTTGGGCGATTTCATCTTCAAGGCCACGCGACCTTACTACGAGAGCGACTTCAAGGACGGCATCCCCCGTATCAAGAACATCTTCTACGTGTCGGCCGACCGCATGACGCTTTTCGGCGCCATCAGCGCCCACGAGACCCGCGCCCGCGAGATGATGCCGCTGTTCACGCGCATCATCCACAGCATGCCGGGCATCTACGGCGTCAGCATCCAGTCGGGGATCTTCCAGAGCGGCATCGGCCGCGGCCGAACGGTGGAGGTCGACGTTTCCGGCCGTTCGGTGGACACCATCATCCAGGCGGCGCGCACCCTGTTCGGCGCCATCCGCAAACGCATGCCCGGGGCCCAGGTGCGGCCGGTGCCCTCGCTGGAGAACAGCTATCCGGAGGTCAACTTCGTTCCCGACCGCTCGCGGGTGGTGGCCAACGGGATGACCGAGGAGGAGGTCGGCCTTTACGTGGACGTCATCATGGACGGCCGCAAGGTGGGCGAGTACAAGCCCGAGCAGGCCAAGAAGATCGACCTCGTGCTGCGTTCCGACCCGAGCCACGTCACGGCCCCCGAGGACATCGCCGACAGCCCCATCGCCAACGGCTACGGCAGGCTGATCCGCATCGCCGACGTGGCCCGTCTGCAGTACAGCCAGGGCATGACGCAGATCGATCACCTCGAGCGCCGCCGCAACATCAAGCTGGAGGTCACCCCCAGCCGCGAAGTGCCCCTGCAGGCCGCCATGGAAACCATCCAGCGCGACATCATCGGCGGCCTGAACAAAGCCGGCAAGCTGTCCGGGGTGGCGGTCACGGTGGGCGGCAACGCCGACAAGCTCTCCCAGGCCCTGGCGGCCATGCAGTGGTACCTGCTGCTGTCCACCGTCATCATCTACCTGCTCATGGCGGCGCTGTTCGAAAACTTCTTCTATCCCCTGATCATCCTCTTCAGCGTGCCCCTGGCGGGCGCCGGCGGGTTCCTGGGCCTCGACCTGGTCAACCGCTTCATCGCGCCCCAGTCCTTCGACATTGTCACCATGCTGGGCTTCGTCATCCTGGTGGGCACGGTGGTCAACAACGCCATCCTCATCGTGCACCAGGCCCTGAACAACGTGCGCTACAACGGCCTGGCCGGCACCGAAGCCATCCTGGAGTCCGTGCGCACCCGCATCCGCCCCATCTTCATGAGCGCCACCACCAGTCTCTTCGGCATGCTGCCGCTGGTGCTCTCCACCGGCCCCGGCAGCGAACTCTACCGCGGCCTGGGCAGCGTGCTGCTCGGCGGCCTGGCGGTCTCCACCGTCTTCACCCTCTTCGTGGTACCGGCCCTGCTGTCGTTTTTCATCGGCTTCGAGCGCGACAGGCGGGCAGGCTCCGACAACGAACGACTGGCCTGATTCCCAAACCCGGATTTGGCATCGGCCTGGCAATTCGTAGAAAGTCTTTTTCCAGCGATATACATGCTTTTTCGGAAAAAGCGATGCACTGATTGTCCATACTTGAGAGTTGCCCGGGCGGCCTGCGTCGATTCCGAAACGCGCGTCTCATGGGATGACCTCAAAACGGGGTTCTCCCTTTGACCTACCGGCTGGAGTTTATGAAAACGGCTGTCGGCCGTACCAAAAAAAACATTGACATTCGCGCCGCGACGCGGCTAAGTGGATACCGGCCAGTGGAGAAAAAAAGATGAAACCGACTTTTTGGAAAACCGGCTTTTTTCGTTTCGAACGCTTCTTTTTCGGCTTTAGAAGCGTTCATCCGGACGGTTGACGCCGAACTTCGGACGTTGTCGACCCCGGGTGGACTTCAACACCACCCGGGGTTTTCTGTTTTCAAGGGGCCCCGGGAGAAACCCGGGGCCCTTTTTCTTTCGGGGACCTCAAACCAGGGAGCACAAAATGAAAAACCTCAAACTAGCCGTGCGTGAGAGCCGGCCGCGCACCGTCATCGACGTTTCCGGCGTGGCGTTCGGCCGGGATTTCGTGGTCATCGCCGGCCCCTGCAGCGTGGAGAGCGAGGAGCAGATGATGGCCTCCGCGCGGGCCGTCAAGGCGGCCGGGGCGGACATGCTGCGGGGCGGGGCCTTCAAGCCCAGGACGTCGCCCTACGCCTTCCAGGGTCTGGGCCTGCGCGGCCTGAAACTGCTGGCCCGGGCCGGCCGCGAGACGGGACTGCCCATCGTCACCGAGGTGATCGACCCCCGGGACGTCTCCTGGGTGGCCGAGTTCGCCGACGTGCTACAGATCGGCACCCGCAACATGCAGAACTTCTCGCTGCTCAAGGAGGTGGGACAGACCGGGCGCCCCGTGCTGCTCAAGCGCGGCATGTACTCCACCCTGGAGGAGTGGCTCAACTGCGCCGAGTACATCCTCAGCGAGGGCAACCCCAACGTGATCCTCTGCGAGCGCGGCATCCGCACCTTCGAGCGCTACACGCGCAACACCCTGGACCTGAGCGCCGTGCCCGCCATCAAGGAGCTGACGCACCTGCCCATCATCATCGACCCGACCCACAGCACCGGCCGGCTGAGCCTGATCCCCCCCATGAGCCTGGCGGCGGTGGCCGCCGGCGCCGACGGCCTGATCATCGAGGTACACCACCGTCCCGAAGAGGCCCTGTGCGACGCGGCCCAGGCCCTCACGCCGCCCATGTTCACCGACCTCATGGGGCGCCTGCGCCCGCTGTGCGACTTCATGAACGGACTGCCGGATTGACCCATTGGGCCACAACTCTCTCTGCCGAGGTGAAAAAATGAAACTGGAAGGACTTCACAAGAAGATCAACAAGATCGACCGCGAACTGCTGGTCCTGCTGCAGGAACGCATGGGGCTGGCCCTGCTGTCACGGAAACTGCAGAAATCGGACACCGACGCGGCCCGCGAGGAAGATGCGCTGGCCCGCATGGACCGCCTGAACCTGGACCTGGTGAAAAGTTCCTTTTCCCGGCAGCTGCTCAAGGCCATCATCGACGAGAGCCGGCGCCTGCAGGAAGAGGACCGCCCCCTGGTGGCTTTCCAGGGCGAACACGGCGCTTACGGCGAGGTGGCTTCCCGGGGCCTGGTGCCCGAGGGCGCCTACATCCCCTGCCTGGAGTTCGTCGACGTCTTCCGGGGCGTCGAGGAGGGCGACTTCGACCTGGGCGTGGTGCCGGTGGAAAACTCCCTGGAGGGCGCCGTCACCCAGGTCAACGACCTGCTGACGACCACCGCGCTGAAGGTCGTCGGCGAGATCAAGGTGCCGGTCAACCACTGCCTGCTGGCCACCGAGGAGACCGACTACCGCGAGATCCGCGTGGTCTACTCCCACCCCCAGGCCCTGGCCCAGTGCCGCAACTTCCTGCTGCGCAACAAGCTCGAGGCCCGGCCCTACTACGACACCGCCGGCGCCGCCAAGATGCTGGCCCGCGAAAACCCCAAGGCCTCGGCCGCCATCGCCAGTGCGCTGTGCGCCGAGCTCTACGACCTGGACATCATCAAGGAGGGCATCGAGGACGAGGCCTCCAACTCCACGCGCTTCCTGCTGCTGTCCAGGGAGGCCTACGACGGCCACGGCGACAAGACCTCCATCATCTTCGCCGTGGCCCACGAAGCCGGCGAACTCTACTCCGTGCTCAAGCTCTTCGCCGAGGCAGGCATCAACCTGACGCGCATCGCCTCCATGCCCCTGCGTTCGGATCCCAGCAACTACAGTTTCTTCCTGGACTTCGAGGGATCGCTGGCGGACGAGAACGTGGCCGCGGTGCTGACGCGCATGCAGGAGATGACCCTCTCGCTCAAGAACCTGGGCAGTTACCCGGCCGGCGGGACGTCGGGCTGACGGGTTGCGGTACCGCCCTTGCCGGGGCCGCCCGCCGTCCCCTCCGGGGCTACCCGATGGGCACCTCGGCGAAGATGCGTGTGCCCTGGTCCAGGCGCGACTCGATGCGCAGCTTTCCCTTGAGCAGGCTGACGCGCTCGACCATGCCGCCCAGGCCCATGCGCTTGTTCTCCGAGGCGTGCATCAGCTGCTCCTCCACGTCGAAGCCCCTGCCGTTGTCCTCGACACGCAGGATGATGTGGGGCGACGAGGCGATCAGCTTGACCGCCACCCGCGAGGCGCCGGAGTGCCGGCGGATGTTGTTGAGGGCCTCCTGGACCAGCCGGTAAAGGTTGATCTCGGTCTCGGCGGCCAGGTCCAGGGCGTCCATGCCGGCGGAGGTGAAATCCACGCAGATGCCGGTTTCCCTGCTGAAATCCTCGCAGTACTGGTAGATGGCGGGCGCCAGGCCCAGCTGTTCCATCACCGGCGGCCGCAGGTCGTAGGCCAGGTTGCGCACGGCGTCGATGCACTGGCGCAGCACCTCGCACATGCGCTCCACCTTGTCGCGCGTGTCGTCGCCGACGTGCGGCTCATCCGCCAGCAGGGTCTTGGCGGTGATCAGCAACGAAGACAAGTCCTGGGCGACCCGGTCGTGCAGGTAGCAGGAGATGCTCTGGCGCTCCTTTTCCTGGGCGCGGATGAGCTGCTGGGACAGGCTGCGGATGCGGTCCTGGGCCTGCTGGCGCACGGTCACGTCGCTCAGGAAACTGAGCACGGCCGTGCGCCCCTGCCAGAGGATGCGGATGCTCTGGCACTCCAGCCATCGCACCCGCCCGTCCCTGGCCACCAGCCGCAGGGTGAAGGGGCGCGCCCGGTGCCGCCGGTCGGGGGGGTAGGCGCGCTGACGCAACACCTGCCTGCGGTCGTCGGGGTGCACGAAGTCCAGGAAAGGCCGGTCGAGCAGTTCCTGCCGCGAATAGCCCGAGATCTGCACGGCCTTGGCGTTGACGTAGCGGAAACGGCCGTCCTGGGTGACCACCACGGCCTCGTTGGCGTTCTCCACCGCCAGCCGGTAGTCCAGTTCGTCGCCGTCGGGACGGTCTCGCCGCCCGGCCAGTTCGGCCTCCAGGGCGGCCACTCGCTCCCGCAGCGCCCGCATGGTGGCTTTGTCGGTCATTTTACGGCGGTCCTCTCAGCGCGGCGAGATCCCGCGCGTGCTGATGCCCTCCACGAAAAAAGTCTCGTCGTTCAGAAAACTCAGGAAAATGGTGATGAAGGCGATGCAGGCCTGCATCATCAGGGGCTTATCTTTGTATAGCCCGGCCAGCCTGCGATTGCGCTCCCCGGAGTTCAGGGGGCCGAAATAGCCGGCAAACAACCCGTCCAGGTCCCGCCCGCTGCCCGGCTTGGTGGCCACCGAGCCGCGGCCGCTGTAACAGTATTCCATGGCGTCGAGCAACAGCCGGCGCTGGCCGGCGACCGCCTGGAAGTGGTATCCCATGAGGTGCAGCAGCGTACGCTGGGCCTCGCTCAGGCTGGCCTCGGCCACGGCGTCGAAAAGCGTCCTGAGTCGTGCGCGGTCGCCGTCCACGGGGTACTGCCGGATGAGCGAGAGCAGCACCGCGTTTTTAAAAAGCTGGTACAGGCGCTTGGCGCCGTTGAGCGGCGAGGACATGGGGTGGCTCAAATCCGGTCGGTAACCCGGGAAATTGCGCACGAACAGGATCTGGAACATGTTCTCAAAAAAATCGACGCCCTCCATGGGGTCCTGGATGTCCACGCGCATGTCCAGCGTGTTGTCCAACCGGTCGGCCAGCTTGATCAGCACCACGTCGGGAATGCGGCGCGCATCTTTCAACAGGCGGCCGATGTAGGCGTAGTAGGATTCGCCGTCCAGCTTGGTGAGTGCCTCCAGGCGCTCCAGCAGCACCGCCTCGTCGCCGGAGGGCATGCGCTCCAGCAGTGCGTACAGCCGCGTTTCCATCTCGCGCCAGTTGATGTCGGCGAAGTCCTGGGGCCGGATGTCCTCCAGCACGTCGTGGAACATGACGCTGATCAGGTTGAGGTAGTTGAGCCGCTCGGCCGAGCGGGCGAACAGGATCGTGGCCCGCAGCGGGTGGAGCACGGCCATGGGCCCCAGGCGGCGGCGCTTCTTGCGGTAGGCCGCAAACAGGTACTCCAGCGCGTCAAGCAGGATCAGGTTGTACTCCTGGTGACGCCGCGGGTCGTCGGCCAGGGGTTTGTCCGCCGTGATGAACATCAGCACGTTCTGACGGTTCAGCGCGGCGGCGCTCAGGTTGTAGTTGAGAACCGAGGAGAGCTTGAAAAACTCGTTCAAGTCGTAAAGACGCATGGTGCGGCACTTTCCTGGAAACGACCGGGTTGAAAGAAACGCCCCTGGTATGGCCTGATTGTAATGGACCGCGCCCCCGCCGTCAACGCCCCATCGGCACGACGCCGGGGCCATCGCGGTCGGCGGGCGGGGAGGTGTTGCCGGCCCGCGCATCCCCACCGGGGGTCACCCGGTGCGAATACCGCCTGCGATCTCCCCGGGGACCTGGGCGCTCACTCCCGGTTCCGGCAGTAATCCCACCACTGGCACTGCGGGTCGCAGCACTCCAACTCGGGACGGCGGAAACAGTCGCGCCGCCCCTCGCGGCGCTGCAACGAGCGCACCATAGCGGTGGTGTCCAGGAAAGATTGGGGCCTCTTGCGGCGACGGCGGCGGGGGGTCCTGCGGCGGGGTCCGGCCAGGGAAAAATCTTCGCTCATCATCGGTGTCGTCCTCGGCTGCTGTCGGTCCTCAAATGCGGGTCTGCCTGCGCAACTCCACTCGAGCATGAACTTCTCGTTGTTTTATCTATGACGCATGCGAACGTTTTTGTCCATAGGGGAATACCTTCATTTGGGTGGGAATTTTGCCCGGCCGGGGGGAATTTTCCCGGCTGCGGTGACGCCCCCTCAACGCCACAGGTCCAGGTCGATGAGCCCCAGCCGCGCGGCGTAGCGGATCAGCTCGACGGTGCTATGAATGTCGAGTTTATTCATGATGTTGGCCCGGTGGTTCTCCACCGTCTTGGGGCTGATGAAGAGCTTCTCGGCGATCTTCTTGACGCTCAGCCCCTCGGCCAGCAGCCGCATGACCTCCTGCTCGCGGGGGGTCAGCGAACCGTAGCCGGCATCGGCGATGCGCGCGTCCTTGGCCGGCATCTGCATGAGCCGCTTGACCACCTCGTGGGAGACGCAGCTGTCCAGGAAATACTCGCCGCCGGCGATGGTCTCCAGACCGTCAATGAGCCGTTCGGCGGCCGATTCCTTGACCACGTACCCGGTGGCGCCAGCCTGGAAGGCCTCGGCGATGTAATCGATCTTGGAGTGCATGCTGACGATCAGGATGCGGCTTTCGGGAAGCTTACGGCGCAGCTCGCTGGTCAGCTCGATGCCGCTGCGGTCGGGCAGCGAGATATCCACGATGATCAGGCTGGGCTTGAGGCGTTTGGCCAGCCGCAGGGCCTCGCGGGCGCTGCCGGCCTCGCCGACGACCTCGAAACGCCCGTCGCGGGTGATGATGGCCCGCAGCCCCTCCCGGAACAGGGGGTGATCGTCCACGATGAGTATCGATTGCCTGGGCGCCGCCATGTCCCGATATTAAAAAAGGCCGGCCTGCATGTCAAAGAGAAAAGCGCGGACACGCGGCGTTGGACGGCAGAACGGGCTTTCAAAAGCGGTCCCGAAATGATACCCTGTAGTCTGAACCCTTGTGGAGAATGGTTTCTCATGAAATCCGAACCCGACCTGTCCGAAATCGAGCGCGGGCTCTACGAACTGACCCTCGGCTGGCGCCGGGCCTCCCTGGACCAGTGGCGGGGCGACGGCGGCGCTGTGCAGATGTCCGAATGCTACGGCCGGTCCGGTGCCCTGCTGGCCCCGCAGACCCTCGAAACCCTGGACGGCGCCCCGGCCGACAGGCGCACCCACCGCCTGCGGCACTGCTTCATCGACCACTTCCTGCAGCGCGAACTGCTGGCCAGCGACGTGGAGCTGCGCACCTGGATCCACGGCGCCGCGGCGCAGGTGGACGGCCGCAACATCTACTTCCGGCAGATCATCCCCTGGTGTCAGAAGCAGAGCACCCGCGCCCAGCGTCAAGTACTTCAGAAAGAAACCCGCGCCCTGTGCCGTTTCCTGACGCCCTTTGCCCGGCAGTACTGGGAAAACCTGCTGGAGATCCTGTCCTCGGAATTCGGCTACCCGGACTACATCGCCTACTGCACGGAAAAAAAGCACATCGACTACCGCCTCTGGTACGACCGCGTAAAGCAGATGCTGGCCGAAACGCAGGACTTTTACTTCGACGGCATGGAGCGCTGGTGCCGCGAGCGCTTCGACATCCCCCTGGAGGAAGCCACGCGCTTCGATGCCATCCACCTGCTGGCCATGACGGCCTACGATGCGTGCTTTCCCCGGCGGCCGCTGATAGAGCAGGCCGCCCCCCTGCACCGCTGGGGCATCGACCTGGAGGCCCTGCCGGCCCTGTACATCGAACTGCTGCCGCAGGAATCCCGCACGGCCCAGGCCATGTGTTTCGTGCTGCAGACCCCGCAGGAGATTCATATCCTCATGCGTCCCCAGGGCGGCTGGATCGACCTGGAGACCCTCTTTCATGAACTGGGCCACGGACTGTCGGCGGCCTTTACTTCCGCCGACCTGCCCGTCACCGACCGCGAGATGACCACCGGCTGCAGCCTCTCGGAGGCCTGGGCTTTCCTGCTGCAGGGATGCGTGCTGTCACCGTCTTTCCTCACGGAATTCGCCGGTGTCGAGGCGGGTCTGGCCGATGAAATGGACCGCCGTCGCCAGCTGCGCAACCTATCGCTGTTTCGCCGCTACGGCGCCAAGTTCCTAGCCGAGTACGAGATGTTCGCGAGCGGGGACCTGTCCAGCGGAGAACGCTACGCCGAGCTGATGCGACGCCACACGGGGTTCTACTACCAGCCGGACGGGCACCTGTTCGACCTGGTGCCGGAGTTTTACGCCCTGGACTACCTCATGGCCTGGATGGCCGAGGCCTCGCTGAACGCCGGCCTGCAGGAAACGGCGGGAGACGACTGGCTGTTTGCCGAAAAGACCGGTGACATCCTGCGCGGCTGGTGGTCCCAGGGCAACCGCCGCGAGCTGCCCGATTTTCTGGCGGCCAACCGCCTGCCGTCGCTGGCGTTCCGGCGGCTCTCGGCCGGGTGGCGAAAGCGCCTCCTGATGTAGGCCCCGCAGGCACCCGTTTTCCGATAGGAGCGTAAGGCAGGCCGCCCGCCGCTGGCGCCCGGGGCGGGCGATTTTCGGGCTTGCCGCCGTACGGGGAATCTGAAACGCTCAGCGCGGGTTCCAGAAGGGCCTGGCCAGGCGCGCGGTTTCCTCCGGGGCGCTGAAGGTGGTCATGTCGCCCAGCATGACCTCGTAGCCGGTGTGGTCGTTACGCACCCAGGCGGCGTAGTTGGAACGCGCCAGGATGACCACGCGCAGTTCGGGCTCCACCTGCCCGCCCGGCTGGCACAGCAGGCCCAGGTTGTAACCGTTGCGGCACAGGCTGCGGTAGAAGCGCTGGGTGTTGATGACGCCGCGGGCCAGGTCCTCCCACGCCGCGAGGTCCAGTTCCGGCGCCGAGAAGGCACCCGGCAGGATGCCCCAGATCTCGTAGAACCCCTCGGGCGCGAAGGCCGCCAGCCAGTGCCAGTCCCCGGTGCGCCCGATGAGACGGCCGCCGTCGGCCGTCTCGCGGGCCAAGTAGTCGGAGAACAGGTGGCCGCCCGTCTGCCGGTGGTGTTCCGCGCAGCGCTTTTCCAGGAAGCGGTGGAAGTTGGGCGCCACCCGGTCGGCGTGCACCTGCAGGTGGGGGTGCACCAGCGAGCCGCCGGCGCTGGGCAGGTGGTTCTGGGTGATGGCCATGTAACGCGCCCGCGGGTCCTTGCGGTAGAGGATTTGCAGGTAGCACGCGCAGTTGATGAAGCAGTCGGTGTAGGAACGGACGTCGGCCGTGCCGATCTCGACGAAGTGCCGCCGGCCGAAGAGGCTCACGGCCGAGTAGCGCCCGTAGGGAAACAGGTTGGGAAACAGCAGCGAATCGCCCCGCACCAGGCGTTCCTCGGGAAACAGCGCGGGGTCCAGCCGCGGCGTCATGCGGTAGACCTGCGGGTGACAGAAGGGGCACTCGTCGCTGCGCTGCGCGTCGGGCGGCGGGTCCGGCAGGCGGTCGGTACCGGCCTCTTTCTCCTTGGCGCGGTTGAAGGCGATGCGGCTGGCGCGTCCGGTCACCGGGCTGGTGCGCACCTCGATGCGGCCCTGCACCGCCCGCCCGTCCGGGTGGACGTAGGGGGCCGTGATGAGTTGTTTTTCGAAACGCAGTGCCTCTGCCTGCATGCGCACACCTCAAGTCATGGATTGCGTCAGAACCGGTAAAAAGCGCGGCGCACCGGCACCCCGCCACGCCGCCGATGCGTTCCCCGGGGCCGGGGCCGAAAGCCGAAACCGGTCTCAAAACAGGGTGTAGATGAAGGGCGCCACCCCGGTTCCGCCCAGGAACACCAGCAGGCCCAGCAGCAGCATGACCACGATGATGGGCGCCAGCCACCACTTCTTGTTCTGGGCGAGAAAGCCGATAAACTCGCGCGCCATCCCCGGGCTCTGCCGGGAGACGGCCTCCTCGAATGTCTCCTGTTCCTCGTCCCGCGGGGTCGCGTCGTTTTTCTCGTTCATGGGTTCCTCTTCCGGGGACCTCAGTATTGCCGCAGGTAGCGCCGCCGTTCACCGGCGGGTCGGCGCGGGTGCCAGTAGCTCTTCGCCTCGGGGTTCATGCGGCGCTGGAGCGGGTCACGCCCCATGAGTTTGAAGACCAGTGCCAGCGGCGTCAGCAGCAGGAAAAAAATCACCAGCAGCACCACCGTGGACACCACGATACCGATGGGCAGGGCCGCGTAGGTCAGCCCCAGGTAGGGGTAGCGCAGGACGCCGGGGGCGACGGCGGTCGGCAGCGCCGCCAGGCCGGCGGCGCACCCCAGCACCGCGGGCCAGAGCGGGGTGCCGCCGCGGCGGTAGAGCATGAAGCCGACGGCGGCCAGTGCGGCCGTCAGCAGCAGGCCGAAAAGCCGCAGTTCGCCCGGTGACGGGTTGCGGTTGACTCGGATCAGTTTTGCCATGGTGCGGTCGCTCCCCTCCTAGTCGAGTTCGAAACGCGACAGGTACGACTGGGTTTCGGGACGGTTTTCTTCGGGCTGCTCTTCCTTGAGCAGCAGGAAATCCTCGATCACCAGCACGTCCATCTCGGTGCCCATGAAGCAGTGGTAGGCGTCGGCCGGCGTGTTGACGATGGGTTCGCCGCGCACGTTGAAACTGGTGTTGATCATCACGGGGCATCCGGTCCGCGCTTCGAAGGCTTTCATCAGGCGGTAGAACCGGTCGTGGCGCTGGTTGTCGACGGTCTGCACGCGCGCCGAGTAGTCCACGTGGGTGACGGCCGGAATGTCCGAACGCAGCACCCCCAGCTTCTCCAGGCCACTGGCGTCGCGCTCCACCGGCCGCCGGCGGTCGGCGGTCACCGGCGCCACCACCAGCATGTAGGGGCTGTCCTTGCCGCGGGGCATGTCGAAGTAGTCGCCGGCCTTCTCGGCCAGCACCACCGGCGCGAAGGGCCGGAAAGACTCGCGGAACTTGATCTTCAGGTTCATCACCGACTGCATCTCGGGGCTGCGCGCGTCTCCCAAGATGCTGCGGTGCCCCAGCGCGCGGGGGCCGAACTCCATGCGCCCGTGCATCCAGCCCACCACGTTCTGCTCGGCGATGAGACGCGCCACGGTGTCCAGCAGGGTCCGCTCGTCGTCGATGCGCCGAAAGACGGCTCCCCGGCTGCGGAGGAAGGTTTCGACCTCGTCGTTTGCGTACACCGGTCCCAGGGCAGAACCGGCCTGCTGGTCAGGCCTGCAGGGCCGGCGCGGCTTGTCCAGCAACTGGTGCCAGATGAACAGGGCCGTGCCCAAGGCACCGCCGGCGTCCCCGGCGGCCGGCTGGATCCAGATGTCCTCGAAGGGTCCCTCGCGCAGAATGCGACCGTTGCCCACGCAGTTCAGGGCCACGCCGCCGGCCATGCACAGCCGCCGCAGGCCGGTGCGCGCGTGCACGTGGCGGCAGGTGCGCAGCATGACCTCCTCGGTGACCTTCTGGATGGAGGCCGCCAGGTCCATCTCGCGCCGGGTGAGCGGGGTCTCCGGCTCACGCGGCGCCCCGCCGAACAGCCGGTGAAAGCGCGCGGACGTCATGGTCAGGCCCTGGCAGTAGTTGAAGTAGGCCATGTTCAGCCGGTAGGAGCCGTCCTCGCGGATGTCGATGAGGTGCTCCCGGATGAGGTCCGCGTAGCGCGGCTCGCCGTAAGGCGCCAGGCCCATGAGCTTGTACTCGCCGCTGTTGACGCGGAAGCCGCAGAAATAGGTGAAGGCCGAGTACAGCAGTCCCAGCGAATGGGGAAACCGCAGTTCGCTGCGCAGTTCGATGCGGTTGCCGTGCCCCACCCCGAAACTGGTGGTGGTCCACTCCCCGACGCCGTCCAGGGTCAGGATGGCGGCCTCCTCGAAAGGCGACGGGAAAAAGGCGCTGGCGGCGTGGGACTCGTGGTGCTCCGGAAAGACGATGCCCCGGCGGTACCCGCCGCCCAGGCCCTTTCGGATCTGGCGCGGCAGGTAAAGCTTTTCGCGCAGCCACACCGGCAGGGCTTCGTAAAAGGAACGGAACCCGCTGGGGGCGTAAGCCAGGTAGGTTTCCAGCAGCCGGTCGAACTTGAGCAGCGGCTTTTCGTAGAACCCCACGTAGTCCAGCTCCCGCGGGGTGAGACCGCCCTCGGCGAGCACGTATTCCAGGGCGTGACGGGGGAAATCCTTGTCGTGCTTGATGCGTGTGAAACGCTCTTCCTGGGCGGCGGCCACGATGCGTCCGTCGACGACCAGGGCGGCCGCGGAATCGTGGTAGAAGGCGGAAATTCCGAGAATAGCCGTCATGATGCCGCTTTGTATCATCACGACGGTTCCCGGGCAAGGGTTTTGATCCCCGCCGCGTGGGCCGAATCGGTGCTTGAAACCGGGTCGCGATTCTGGCATAAACTGGAGTCGAGGCCCGACCCCGATAGGGACCGACCCTGTCCACTCCTGCCGAAGGTGTGCCCGTGACTCCTGCACGGCCCGAAAAAGCGCCCACCGCGACGACGATCTCAACGCCCCGGCGTATCCTCTACGCCGGGGTGGTGGTGTTGTGCAGCCTGGCGGTGGCCCTGGCCGGGGCTGAGCTTTTCCTGCGTTACCAGAAAAAATCCATCCAGCAAAGTGACACCATGGATCCGGGGCTGGTGATCTACGATAGCCACCTGGGCTGGAAGCTGGCGCCCCGCTGGCAGGGCGGCCACCGCCATCACGACTTCGACGTGCGCTACAGCACCAACGCCTATGGCTTCCGGGGGAATTTCGACGCCCGCGGCGGCGGGCGGGTGCGCTACGCCGTGGTGGGGGACAGCTTCACCTTCGGCCTGGGTGCCAACGACGCCGACACCTTCGTGGCCCGCCTGAACGCATCCGCCCCCGCCGGCCGGCTGTACCTGAACTTCGGCGTGCCGGGATACAGCACCGACCAGGAGTACATCCTGCTGCGCAGGCGAGTGTTCGATTTCACCCCCCGCGTGGTGATGCTGGTGACCTACCTGGGTAACGACCTTTTCGACAACCAGCTGCCCTTCCCGCTGCAAGCCGACCACGCCAAGCCCTATTTCGAGCTGGCAGGGGGCAAGCTGGTGCTTAAAAACGTGCCCGTGCCGCATGTCACCAAGCCACCCGGGCAGGCCGCCGTCGACCTGCGCCGCGTGGTGCTGGGCGAGCTCCCGCCGCAGCGCAACACCTTGCTGCGGCGCATCGGGAACACCGAGCTTTTTCAGCTGGTACAGCGCAGCCTCGGCCTGGGAACCGAGCGCCGGGACCTGTTCCCGGTTTTTGCGAAGCGGTTCGCCGGCGCACTGCGCCTTTACGACGCCTTACTGGAGCAGACGCGTGCCCTGTGCCGCCGAAACGAGGCTCGGCTCGTGCTGGTGCTGCTGGCCGGCCGATCGTTCGTGGAGCGTCCGGGATCCAACTCGTCCCAGTTTCAGGACTTTTTCCGCCGGCGCCTGGCCGACACCGCGCGGCGCCACGGTATTGCCGTCCTCGACCTGGCCGCACACCTCAAGCGCTACAGCCATGAAAAGGACGTCCGCCTGTACTACCCCAACGAGGGGCATCTGACCCCCGAAGGCAATCGCGTGGCGGCCGCCTTCCTGGCCCGCCGCATCGACGAAGTACGCTGAGGCCGCCCCGCCGGTCTCATGCCGGCCCGCGGCCGCAGCAGCTGCCCGGACCAGCGCAGTTCCCGGCACCGGGTGCGCTGCCGCAGCAGGCCGTGTCGCCGGGTCCCGGCAGCCCTTGGCGGGCTTCTCCGGAAAGCGACGACGGGGCCGACATCAGCTTTTCGAGGTTGCCGCTGCCGCAGTGGCGGCAGACAGGCGCATCGGCGCTGCCGGTCATCAGGATCTCGCTGGTCTTTCCGCAGTCTCTGCACTGGAAATCATACAGGGGCATCTTGCTCCTCCTTAAACAGCCGTTTATTGGCCCGTCGTTTACATTCTTTTTTTGGGCATATACTCACTAAAACAACTCCCAGCTTTTCCTGTCAAGGGATTCATCAAAGCAGGTGCCGCCCAGGATAAAAGCGATGGTCATCTGAAGTCTACCCCCGAGGGACGCACCCAGTTTCGGCGCCAGTAGCTGCCGATTACGCGCTGCAGTTCACCGCCGGCACCCTCCGCATGTCGGCCCCGCTTGGGCCCATGACGAAAATTAAAGGCGTCCTCCAGCCGATTGTATGGCTGCCAGGAGGTTTCCCACAACCAGATGGCATGATTCATGTTGCGTTTTTCGAAAAGGCCCATCTGGTCGTGGATGAAACGAGCCGCACCGGGTTCCCACCTCATGGCGCCGAATTCGGTTATAGCCGTGGGTACGCCATGCTGTTGGCTGAATTCGTCGACCATTGTCAAAAGGCTGTCCAGCCAAGCCCGATTGAACCGTTCACGGATTCCATCTCCATCGGTGTCAAAACGACCGGGGTATTTTCGTTTGCGCCTTTTCCCCTGATGGGTGTATGTCTCGGGTGCGTATTGGTGGACAGTGTACACCGTTCGGGAATCATCGGTGACCTCTAGATAGGGCATCCAGTCGACGGCGCTGTATCCCATGGCGCCGATCAGGATGGGAGTGCGGGGGTCGACTTCCCGAATCGCGGTTGTGATACGCCTGTAGAGGGGAGCCCAATCATAGAGGGATCCTCGGTATTGCCGGTAGAAGACATCCGGTTCCCAGATATCCAATGCATCCGTGATGGCATGGCTGCCCACTTCGTTGGCGTTAGGCTCGACCATCAGATCGTATCCAACCACGACGGGATTATTGCGGTAACGTTGCGCCACGTGCCGCCACATGCGTACCCAAGCATTCTGGGCCTCCCGGCTTTGCCAAAGCGAATCGTTTAGGTAACGCTCATCGAACCACCTGCCAAGGTCCTCCAGCAGGAAAGTGAATTCGCTGCGCCCCGGTCCCGTACGCAGAGCGATCACAACGAACAAATCGGCGCGGGCGGCCATTTCCACGAGCCTGTCGAGATTGTCCTGAATCGCAACGTCCAGGCTGAAGTCCGCGTTTTCGCTGTAAAGCCCGGGATGCGAAATCACCACCAAGTTGGCGCCCATACCCGCCAAGCGGTCGAAATCGGTCTGGCTATAGGGTGGACCCACGGGGCCGCTTCCCAGAAAATCCGGGCCATCAAGCTCCGGGTACACCCTGCGCTGGTACACATCGGCTCCCCGCAGCAGCGTTTCACCCCGCCATAGATCCATTTTGTCGGTGAAAAAGGGTCGTTCCCCATGAATCAGCAACTCGTCCAATTCGCGATCCGGGTCTGCGGCATATGGCACCACAAGCGGTCGATGCGTCTCCACCTTAGTGTCATATTCGTCGTACTTTCCGGGAGCAATGTACTCTACGTTGAAAATCTTCTTCCCGGCCTGGTCGAAAGCGGTCAGCATTTTTAGGCGGTAAACCTGATCCTCCGGGCTCCAAGTGTTGAACCAAAGATCTTCGACTCCGATGCAATCGATGGATTCCAAGTACCGCCTGCGCCATTTCCTGGAAGCATCGTCAATGAGACCGACACCGTTCTGGGGACAAATGATGAATCGGCTGCCGGCACGCGAACGGCTGTATTTACCAATTTTAACGACCAGCCGGGCCATCCGATCGGCACTGCGGCGGACCTTCAAACCGTGGTGGCCCCAGAAATCGTAGGCATCGATAATGTCCAGATAGACACCATCGAAACCGGCCGCCAGAATTCGATCCAAGAAAGGCCGCAAGGCCTGTTTCCACCAAGTCTTGCGCCAGTAGCGAACCTTGAAATTCCCTTCCCATTCAGGGTTTTCGGGACCAAGGAAGCGAGGAGGCGCCGTTTCCCACGAATTTTTCCAGTAAAATCGATAGCTCTCGGCTTCGCCGATGGACATGTAGGCCAAGACAAGCTTTCCGGTGTGTTGAATACGGCGTATCTCTGCCGGAGTATAGGCGCCGGCATCGGTTCCATCCCTGGAGTAATCAATTACCAGCAGGTCATAAGGGCTTTCGGCAAGCTGTCGCACATCGGCGCCTTGCAACTGGTATCCCCAGCTTCGTATCCATGACAGATCGGAACGCAGCACTGCACCTGCATGCAGGGAACCGGGCAGAACGGCACCTGTCAGTGACATGATCATCCAGAAAAAAAAACTGAACCTGAAAGGTTTCGTCATTGTCGGTATCATCAATCGCCTCTCTCTGTCCCCGGATTGTTCTGGCTCAACGTTTCATCCTTTACCCCGTAAGCATCCCTTCCGGAGGTATTCTTCTGCGGCTCTCCACCGGAGGCCAGCACACCGCCCATCACGCCGCCCAGGATCAGCGCGATGAACGGGTTCATGAACAGCGCTCAGCCGCCGCCCACGCAGGCGAACAGCCTGCTAATGCCGAACCCGGCGCCGGCGCCCAGCAGGCTGCCGATGATGATCTTCTTCATGTTCGTCTCCTTGTAGGCCATGCGCTTACACCCGGCGACCATGCATTGCATTCACAACACCCGGAAAAAGTGATCTGCCCCCATTCCCGGCTTTTCCACGGATACCCGGATGCGGAAAGCGGTTCGAGAACCCGAAAAAACGCCGCTCCCACACCTAGTCCCTAATTCGGCAAAACAAGCGCAAAATGCAAGTAAAATAATGGGCTTCGGAGAACTCTACCCGTCCGCCCGACAGCAGCCGGGCCCCTCGATACGGCTGCAGCCGCCGGGTCCGCGGATCACCCGGATTTGCGTGGCGATGCGCTCCCGGAGCGCCGGCACATGGGAAATCACGCCGATCAGCTTGCCCTGCTGCTGCAGGCCGGACAGGGTCTCCAGGGCCGTTTCCAGCGCTTCGTCGTCCAGGGTCCCGAAGCCCTCGTCCAGGAAAAGCGAATCCACGCGCACGTTGCGGCTGGCCATGCGGGAGAGCCCCAGCGCCAACGCCAGGCTGACCAGGAAACTCTCGCCGCCCGAGAGGTTCCGGGTGGAGCGGATCTCGCCGGCCTGGTAGCTGTCGATGACGTTGAGTGCCAGGGGCTGCCGCCGGTCGCGCACCAGCAGGTAGCGGTCCGTCATACCCGTCAGCCGGCGGTTGGCGTGGGCGATCATGATCTCGAAGGTCAGTCCCTGGGCGAAATTGCGGTACTTCTTGCCGTCGGCCGAACCGATGAGGTCGTGCAGGGCGTCCCAGCGGGCACACTCCCTCTGCTGTTTTTCGATCTGCGCGAGGTACGTCCGGCGCCGGCGTCGCTGCCGGCGGTCGCGCTCCAGCTGTTCGCGGAGGGCGCCGATGTGCCGCTGGGCTTCGGCGTGCGCGTCCGCCGCGGCGGACAGCTTGCGGGCCAGTTCCTCCGCCGGCTCGCGGGTGGTCCTCTCCCCGCGCATGGCGTCCAGGGCGGCCTTCCTGTCCGCCAGCCGGGTCCGCAGCCGGGTTTCCTCCTGCTCCAGCTCCCGGGCCTCGCGGTTGAGCGCCTCGCGTTCCTCCTCGGCGAGGCGGGCCGAGCGGAAATCCTGCTCGTCCGCAAAGCCCCTGCGCCGCAGGCCCTGCGACAGGCGGCTGCGGGCGGCCGCCAGTTCGGAGGCCCGCTCGCGGGTGGCGACGGTCAGCAGGCGGATGTGCTCCTTCACGCGTCCGGCCTGCTGCGCCAGGGCGGCGATCTCCTGCCGCACCGCTTCCAGGGCCTCGACGGCCGCCTGCTCCTCGTCGGCCAGCTGGCGCTCCTCCCGGTCGGGGTCGCGGCGGCCATAGGTTGCCCGTCGTTTTGCGACCCGCTCCGCCAGATCCCGGGAGAGCGTCTCGTACTCGCGGCGCCGGCTGCGCAGCGCCTCTTCCCGGCCGTCCAGCAGGGCGCGCTGTTTTTCCAGGTCCTTTTCCAGTCCCGCCAGGATCTTTTCACTCTCCTGCCGCCGGGCGAGGCGCCGCCGCCATTTGTCGCGCCGTTCGGTGAGCGACGCCAGGAGTTCGTCCAGGCGTTCCGGCAGGACCTCGTCCACGCCGTAGCTTTCCAGGGTGCGGCGTGCCTCCCGGAGCAGGTCGTCGAGCCGCTGCCGGGCCGTTTTACATTCCTGCTCGAGCCGCTGGTGTTCCCGCCGGGCGGTGTCCAGCCGGTGACGGGCCGCCTGGCGCGCCTTTTCCGCATCGGCCAGCACCCGTTCGCCGGTCTCCAGGGCCGTGCGCCGACGTTCCTTTTCCGCCGTGGCGGTCTCGATCCGGTCGATGGTGTCGGAAACCGCCGCCATCTCCCGGCGCAGGCGCGAGAGCTGCGCCTCGACCTCCCGGGTACCGCCGGTCGCCGCCTCGTCCAGCGCGATTTCGGAGCACAGCTCCCGGCAGCGCTTCCCGTCGGCCGCCAGTTCCCGGCCCAGCATGTCCAGCCGCTCGCGGGCCTGCCGGAGATCCCGGGAGACGCCGGCCTGCCGCACCCGCAGTTCGCCGACCTCGGCCGCGGCCTGGGCCAGTTTTCGGCGGGCGCCCTCCAGCGCCGCACGGCTTTCGTCCAGTTCGGGAACGTTTCCGGCGGCATAGGGATGCTCCGTCGCACCGCACAGCGGGCAGGGCCTGCCGTCCTCGAGCATGCGCCTCTCCCGGGTCAGGTCGTGGATGCGCACGCGCAGGGACACCTCGGTTTCCAGGTGCCGCACCTCCTCTTGCAGGAGCGCCTCCAGGCGCCGGGCGGCCGCGACAGCCTCGGCCAGCTCTGCGCTTTCCTTTTCCAACGCGGCGATCCGGTCCGTGGCCTCGTCCGTTTCCCGGCGGATCTGCTCCCGGTGGGCGAGCACCTCGGCCAGCCGCTCCAGAAGGACGATGCGCTCCTTGATATCGGCCGACCGCCGGTGCCAGTCGGACAGCCGGCGGCCTTCGAGCAGCCGGGAGAGGGCCGCCCCGGCCCGCTCGAAGGCATCGCGCTCCCGCTGCCGGCGCTTTTCGATGCGGCGCAACGCGGCCGCCTTCCCGGCTTCCTCGCGCACCGCGGCTTCCCGTCCGGCGGCCGCCTGGGCCAGGGCCCTTTGATTTTCGGAGAGCAGCGCGTTCTGCACGTCGAGGCTCTCGAACAGGCGGCCGATGGCGGCCATGTTCTCCACCAGGCCGGCGTCGGCGGAAAAGCGTGCCAGGTAGGCATCGATCCGGGCGATGGCCGCCCGCTGCTCGGCTATCCCGGCCGTCAGCCGCTCGACGGCCTCACGGTGGCTCCGGCACTGCTCTTCGGCCTCCGCGACGGCGCCTTCCAGGGCGGCCAGGCGCGAGCGCCGGTTTTCGATGTGCACGTCCATTTCGCGCACCTCGCGGATCACGGCGGACCGGGTCCGGCGCCGCTGTCGCTTCTCCGCCACCTCCCGGGCGGCGTTTTTTTCTCTTTCGGCCTTGCGCGCAAGGGCGCCTTCGAGTTCCGGCAGCTCTTCCCGGGCGGCGGTCAGGGCGGCCGCGTCCTTTTCCTGCGCGGCCGCCAGGGTGGCCACGCGGGCGGCGTCGGCCTCCAGCTCGCGGGCCTTGCGGTCGCGCTCCAGGCGCAGGCGCCGGGGCGCGAAGGCCTCCTTGCGCCGCGCCAGATCTTGCAGCCGCGCCTCCAGCGCCCCATGTTCCTCTTCCAGCCGCTGCAGCGCCTCGCGCCAGGCGAGGTCCTCTTTCAGCGCCGCCACCCGCTGTGCCAGATCGGCCTCTTCCCCTTCGCTGGCTTCCAGCGCCTGTGTCAGCCGCGCTCTTTCTTCCCCGGACAGCAGCGACAGTCCCTCGAGTTCGGCGGTCAAGCGCTCCAGCTGCTGCCGTTCCCCGGCGCGCAGCTGGTGTACCTTCATGGAAATGCGGCTGTAGATGCCGGTGCCCGTGATCTGCTCCAGGATGGGGGCGCGGGCGTCGGGCGGCGCCTGCAGGAAGGCGGCGAATCCCCCCTGGGCCAGCAGCATGGACCGCGTAAAGCGCTCGAAGTCCATGCCGGTGGTTTCCTCGATGCAGGCGGCGGTGTCGCGCAGGCGGGACTGCAGCAACTCTCCCGAATCGGCATCGGACACTTCGTGGCGCGGCGCCTGCAGCTCGCCCGCGGGTTTCCGGTGGGCGCGGTGCTGGCTCCAGTGGCAGCGAAAGCGCCCGGCCGGCGTCTCGAAGACCACCTCGGCAAAGCACCCGCCGGTGTGGCGCGACATGATCTCGTTGCCGCTCCTGGTCACCCGGCCCAGACGCGGCGTGGCGCCGTACAGGGCCAGACAGAGCGCGTCCAGGATGGTGGTCTTGCCGGCCCCGGTGGGCCCGGTGATGGCGAAGATGCCGTCGGCGCTGTAGGCCGGGTGGGTGAGGTCGATGTGCCACTCGCCGGCCAGCGAGTTCAGGTTCCGGAAACGGATCTCGAGGATGCGCATGCCGGCGCCCTACTCCGCCCGGGGATCTTCTTCGTAAAGCGCGGTGAGCGTCCGGCCGTAGGTGTCCAGCAGCTCCGGCCGGCGCTCGGCCGGCACCTCGAAGGCGTCCAGGCAGCGTCGGAAGACCTCGTGCACGTCCAGGCGCTCCAAGGTCTCCCCGTCGGCCTGCCGTGCCAGGGCGCCCTCGACGGCCCCGGGGTTGCGGATGCGCAGGATCTCCAGGCAGCTGTCGGACACGGCAGCCTGCAGCCGCGCGGCCAGTTCGCCGGCGGCGGCGCCGTCGTCGCAGAGGATCTCCAGCCAGGCCCGGCTCCGGGCGCTTTTGAGTGCCGCGATGCGCGCCAGGATGTCCCGCAACCCGCCCTGCAGGCGCACCAGCTCCTGGAAACACGGCACGGCGACGGGGGTGACCGCAGGCCGCAGGCCGTCGAAGTCCACCAGCAGCACGGACTTTTCCTGCCCGGCCTCGCCGAACCCGATGGGCAGCGGGGAGCCGCTGTAGCGTATGTCCGAACGTCCCGCCACCGTCTGGGGCACGTGCAGGTGTCCCAGCGCCAGGTAGTCGATGCAGGCGGGGAACGCGTCCGCGCCCACCCGCGCCAGCGACCCCACGTAGAGCTCCCGTACGCCGTCGCCCTCCACGGTGCGGCCGCCGGCGGCAAACAGGTGCCCGGTGGCCACGATGGGTACGGGCCGCTCCAGGGCGTCGCGCCGCTGACGCGCCTCCCGGCAGACGGCCGCATAGTGACGCGCGATGCCCTCGACCAGCTTGCGCTGCTTGTCATCGGGGCTCTCGCCGGGGGCCACCGTGCGCACGTCGCGGTCCCTGAGATAGGGCACCGCGCAAACGATGAGCGCCGCCGCCCCGCTGCCGTCGGCGAGCACCAGCACCTCGTCGCGCGGGTCGCCGGCGGCGGCGCCTACCACGTGGACGTTCATGTGGCGCAGCAGCTCGCGTGGAGCGTCGAGAAAAGAGGGTGAGTCGTGGTTGCCGCCCGTGACGACCACGTGGCGGCAGCCCGTCTCCCGAACCCTGAAGAGAAAACGGTAGTACAGCGCCTGGGCGCGGTGGCTGGGCGTACTGCTGTCGAACACGTCGCCGGTCACCAGCAGCACGTCCGCCCGCTGCTGGGCCAGGCATTCCGCCAGCCATTCCAGAAAAGCGGCAAACTCCTCGTAGCGCCGCCGCCCGTACAGCGAGCGCCCCAGGTGCCAGTCCGCCGTGTGCACGATTTTCATGGGAGACGTCCTTAAATTATTCAATAACCGTGCCCCGCACGGCGAAGCGGCCTCCCGCATCGGTTTGCGGGCGATCCCTCCGCGGCGGCTTCGCGGTTTGGGATCATTATACCCCTTCGACGGCTTAAATCAACCACACAGCCGCTGGCTGGCGGGGCAATCGCAAACAACGGGCGGCGTGATGAATGTCGCGGCCTTTCGCGGGTTGCCTGCACGGGGGGTGGAGGGGCGGGCGGGCACCGGCGGTGCGCAGTTGGGGAACGGGCGCGTTGCCCGCTTTTCAGGGCCGGCGGCCCGCGGGTTCCCGCCCGGCCTCACGGGGCACGGGCCCTGGCCGTCCGCCCCGGCGGCGCATGCGACCCGCGAGGCTTGACAGCGGGCAAAGGGTGATCATATTGGGCTCATGCATACCACTTAGTGGTATTCCATCAGAAGGGACGGCTTCCCCCGGGAGGCCACCCGGCCGTTGTAACCACACGTGAAGCCCTTCGATGACCGGAGGTTTCCCATGAGTGACATACGCGAGAGAGACCGCACCGGCAGGTACGCAGGCGAATGCATCGACCGTGATCGCGAAGCAGAACGAGAACGCCGGTCCGGTATCCGGGAAACCCGGGTGCGGACACCGGAAGCATATCCGGACGTCCCCCGGATCCACTCGCGCAACGAACCGTCCGGCGCTCCGGGCGGCCGCGTGTAACGACATGAGGAGGTGCCATCATGAGTGACAGAGACGAAAAGAAAAAGAGCTGCAAATCGGCATCCGGCTGCAAGTGCTGTTACTACGTCGTCGACGACTGCGGGTGCCCCGTGGGCACCCTGTGCTGCGAGGACACCGAGATGAGCAGCTGCCGTTTCGAAAAATGCTGCTGACCAAAGCGGGTCGTCCGACCCGCTGAAAACCGACAACCCGGGGGGACGACGTCCCCCCTTTTTTTTCGTCCCGACGTGAGCCCTTCAGGCCTTTCAAAAGGAGCCCGCTTGCGGCTCTTGGCAATCGCACGTCGTCACCCGGTTGCGGGCCGTCATCAGCGGGCTCAGCACGAACCGAAAACACAGGGCCGAAAGCGCCGCTCCGGCCAGGGGGGCTGCGATGTACACCCAGAAAAAGCCGCCCCGGGGTCCGGGAATGGCGATCTGTCTCCAGCCGGCCAGATAGGCCACCAGGCGGGGGCCGAAATCCCTGGCGGGGTTGATGCCGGTCTGGGTCAGCGGCGCGGTCACGGCGATCAGGGCCGCCACCGTGGCGCCGATGAACACCGGCGAAATGGCGTCCGTGGGGCGGCCCACGTTACAGCCTTCGGTCAGCAGGAAAATCATGGAAACCAGCAGGAAGGTCCCCAGCCCTTCGGTCAGCATGGCCGTCGGCAGCGACACCCTGAACCAGGGAATCTGGAAACCCGGGTTCGGAAAGTATTCCCCGAACAGCATGGCGGTCCGCACCGAGGCCGGTGTGCCGCGGACGATACCGTGGGCCTGTTCGAAAGCCGCGATGGAGGGATGGAACAGAAGCAGGATCATGCCGCCCGCTGCCGCCGCGCCGGCCAGCTGGGCGCAGCAGTACGGCACAAAGAGGCGCGGTTGCATCCTGCCGGCCAGCACCATGCCCAGCGAAACCGCCGGGTTGAGGTGGGCGCACGAGAGGTGCCGGGTGGCGTAGATGGCCAGCGTCACCCCGATACCCCAGACCACGGCCACCTGCACCAGTCCCAGCGGCGCCTGGAACAGAACGGCCACGGCGACGACGGCGGTGCCGAAAAACACCAGGATGAAGGTGCCGAAAAATTCCCCGAAACAGGCGGCGCTCTGATCGTTCATGGGTCCCCCCGTCTTTGCCGTCAGCGCAGCAGCGCGAGGATGCGCTCGGTGCGGTAGACTTTGCCCTGGGCCACGACGACCCCCTCGATGGCCAGTGCCGGACTCAGCAGCAGACCGTATTTGCCGCGGATTTCCTCGGAAAGCGCCCACTTTTTCTCGACACGGGCCTCGACACCGGCCTGCGCCACGGCCGCTTTGACGTTTTCCAGCAGTTCGGTGCACCTGCGGCACGGCGGGTCGAGGCCGATGACTTCGATGTTGAGCATGACCGGACTCCTCTTCATTGCCCCCCGGACGCGGGGGACCGGGACAGGTAGGGCGGGTCCGGGTAAGCGGGACTGAAGCACTGCAGGTCCTCTATCTCCGCCCGAAGTCCAGCCGCTGCCTCCAGCTCTTCCAGCGCCGCGCGAACCACCGCTTCGAGATCCTCCGGCGCGAGGTGCACGCGCGCGTTGATGATCAGGGTGGCGCCGGCCATTTCCGCCATGCGGGTCTCGCTGACGGCGGGTTCGGCGTCCAGGTGGGTCAGGTTGATCCACATGGACCGCCCGCCGCCGGTGATGATCATTTTCAGGTGGCCGACACCGGCGTTTTCCGCCCGGAGCGCATCGCGGATCGAAGCCATCACCGTGCACAGCACGTCGGCGGGTGCAAAAGGATTGTCGCTACGGATGCGAACGGCCGCATTGAGCCAGCCAAGCACCGCCTCGGCCCGGGCGTAGACGTCGTAATCCAGCCGGGCCAGTACGGTGTCGGCCCCCGGGCGCGAAGACAGCAGCCGGTCGAGCCACCGGGACATTCCGGCGCCCGTCCTGGCCGAAACCGCCATCACTTCTTTGCCGGGGAGCTTCCGCTTCAGCACGGAGAGATAGCGCTCGATCTGCTCGGCCTGCAAGAGATCGGACTTGGCGAGCACAATGATGTCCGCCTCTTCGAGCTGCTTGTGGAACAGGTAGGCCACCTCCTCGGGAAAGGTGGTGGCCGTCTCTTTGAGCAGCAGTTCACGCACCCGCTGGGCGTCGACCATGGTGGAAAAGGGAGCGAAGACGAAAGACCGCCCGTAGTGGATCTTGATGGGGTTGGCCACGGCGGCCACGAAGTCGGTGCAGCTGCCCACCGGTTCCCCCATCAGGATGTCGGGTTCGTGGGCCAGTATTTTCTCCATCTGGTCGATGAGTTCATCAAACTTGCAGCAGAAGCAGCCCTTGACGACCTCCTCAACCGGAACCCCCAGTTCTCCCAGCATCTGGCGCACGATGAGGGTGTCGGCCAGGTTGGCGCTCTGGTCGTTGGTGATGATGCCCACGCGCAGGCCGCGCCGGACCAGGTCGCGTGCCAGTGCCGCCAGTGCGGTGGTCTTGCCGGAGCCCAGGAATCCGCCGGTGAAAATCAGGCGGACGGTCTTGTTTGTCTTCAACTTGCGGGGTGTGGCCATGAAGTCGCCTCCTCTGCGATGGACGGGCGCGTGGTCAGGTGTCCGGCGTCTTTTCCAGCCGGACGGTCGGCAGGTGGGACGCGGGCAGCACCTCGCGCGCCCGGTCGAAAAACCTTCCGATCAGCATCGCCTGGTTGCTGAGCGTGTTCAGCCAGCGCCACAGGCACTCCTGGCCCGCCTCGGTCAGGAAATACCGGCGCCGGGCGGGGCCTTTGCCGTCCGTGTCCCACTGCGAGCGGAGCACCCCCCGCCGTTCCAGAAGGTTCAGGTGGCGGTAGAGGCCCGTGATGTTGAGTCCCGGGCAGAACTCCGCGATGTAGCCCTCGATGATCTTCTTGATGGCATAGCCGTGCAGCCCCTGCCGGCTGAACAGGGTCAGCAGAATCCAGGGGGCCGCCAGGTTGCTCATGTTCTTGCCGGAACAGGGACAGTTTTCGATGTCGTCGATCATGCCGCCCGACCTCTCTAAAGTATGTTGTAACTTACTATACGACGTATAATATCCGGACGCAATCGTCCCGGGACGAAAAACGGCGCGATGCGGGTTGAATTTCGGCGGTCAGGTACTCTCTTCCATGGGCTTGAACTTGATGCCCACCAGGGTGGCCAGGATGACCAGCGTCGTGGAGATGAAGATCATCATGATGCCCAGGGCCGAGAGCTGGCCCCAAAGGCCGTCTTCGGCGAAGCGGAAGATCTGCACCGCCAGCACCTCGGTGCCCGGCCGCGAGAGCACCACCGAGAGCGTCAGCTCGCGCACGAACATGGTGGCCATCAGGATCCAGCCCGAGACGATACCGGGGATCAGCAGCGGGATGACGATGCGGCGCATGGTGGTGAAGGCTCCGGCGCCGCAGACCTGCGAGGACTCCTCCAGGTGGCTGTGGACCTGGATGAAGGCGCTGGTCAGTGGGCGCACGCCGTAAGGCAGGTAGGTGGCGATGTAGCCGATGAGCAGCGCCCAGATGGTGGCGTAGAGCGGCGTGCGCACGAAAAACCACATAAAGCCCACGCCGATGACGATGCCGGGAAAGGAAAACGACAGGAACGAGAGGCTCTCCAGGATGCCGGAGGCGTGCGAGCGCACCTTGACGATGGCGTAGGCCACGAACACCGACAGGGTGATGCCCAGGGTGGCCCCCACCACGCCCAGGAAGACGCTGTTCTTGAGCGACAGGATCGAGATGGGGTCGTGGATCACCTCGATCCAGTGCTTCCAGCTCATCATGGAAAAGGCCTTCATGCTGGGCACCATGGAGTACGGCACCAGCGACGTGTAAAAGAGCACCAGCACCGGCAGCACGATCAGCACCAGCGAGAGGATGCCCACCACGCCGAACAGGGGGTAGCGGGCGCCCTTGAGATGGATCACCGTGGGACGGTAGCCCCGGCTGGAGATGGTAACGTACTTCTCGCTCTCCGATGTCAGGTAGCGGTAGAGGTAGATCAGCGTGATGGAAGTCACCAGCACGCTCATGCCGATGGCGGCGGCCTTGCCGAAGTCGGCGGCGAAACCCGTGGCGATGGACTGGTAGATGTGGGTCGCCAGCACGTAGATGCGCCCGGGCATGCCGATGACCGACGGCACGGCGAAGGACGCCAGGCTGCGCACCAGCGACAGGATGAAGGCCGCCAGGATGGCCGGCCGCAGCACCGGCAGCGTGACCCGGAAAAGGGTGCGCAAAGTACTTCCACCGCAGACCCGTGAGGACTCCTCCAGGGCCACGTCGAAGGACGCCATGGCCGGCGCCAGGATGAGGTAGGCGATGGGCAGGTCCAGCAGCCCCTCGACCAGGATCATGCCCTGCAGGGAGTAGATGTTGATGGCCGCGTTTTCCAGCCCCAGCACCTGCCGCAGGAACAGGTTGATCAGCCCGTTGGAGGGATTCAGCAGCAGCACCCAGCTGACCGAGAACAGGATGTGCGGGATCATCATGGGGATGATGGAGATGATCCGGAAGAGGAACTTGAAGGGGATGTCGGTGCGCGTGTTGAGGTAGACCAGCAGCAGCGCCAGGCCGGTGGCCACGGCCGACGAGCCCAGCACGAAGACGATGGTGTTGAAGATGATGCCGGCCAGCTCGGGGTTCGTGTAGACCTGGATGTACTTGTCCAGCGTAAAATGGCCGAAGGCCCCCAGGCCCGTGGAAAAGCTGCCGAAGACCAGCATGATCACCGGGCACACGGTCAGGAAACCGACGACGGCGATCAGTACCGGTGTCAGGAAGGATTTGCGGTCGCCCATGAGCTTCGCCTCGCCTACTTCGAAACCAGGATGCAGTTGTTGGGGTCCACCGTGAAGCTGGCCGTGTCCCCGGCCCGGATGTCCGAGTCCGGCTCGGTCTTGATGAACAGCTTGAGGCCGTTGACCGTGATCTCGCCCTCGAAGGCCTCGCCGATGAAGACCAGTTCGTCGATGCGGCCGCTGAACACGTTCTGCGCATGCGCGGCGTCGCCGCGCTTCAAGCGGATGAACTCGGGGCGCAGGCAGAGCGTCACCCGGTCACCGGTCGCGAATTCGTCGTGGCGGCGGCAGGCCACGCTGCCCAAGGGGCAGTCCACCAGGGTCAGGCCGTCCCGGCGGGCGGTCACCACGGCGTCGATCAGGTTGGTGCGCCCGATGAAATCCACCACGAAGCGATGGGTGGAGTGGAAGTAGATCTGCCGCGGCGTGCCGGTCTCGATGATGCGCCCGTGGTTCATGACGGCTACCATGTCCGACAGCGCCAGGGCCTCGATGCGGTCGTGGGTGACGTACACGGCGGTGATCTCGAGGTCGGTCAGGAAGGCGCGCAGCTCCTTGCGGGTCTCCTCGCGCAGCTTGGCGTCCAGGTTGGACAGCGGCTCGTCGAAGAGGATCACCTTGGGCTCGGCCACCAGGGCGCGGGCCAGGGCCACGCGCTGCTGCTGCCCGCCGGAGAGCTTGGTGGCCGGCCGGTCTTCGAAACCCTCCAGCTGCACGAAGCGCAGCGTCCGGGCCACCCGCTCGCGGATCTCGCCGCGCGGCAGCCCGCGGGTCTGCAGCGGGTAGGCCACGTTGTTGAAGACGTCCATGTGCGGCCAGATGGCGTAGGTCTGGAAGACCATGCCCAGGCCGCGGCTTTCGGTGGGCACGTAGATGTGCCGCTCCCGCGACCAGACCGTCTCTCCGCCGATCTCGATCTCGCCGCTGTCGGGCGACTCCAGTCCCACGATGCAGCGCAGCAGGGTGGTCTTGCCGCAGCCGCTGGGCCCCAGCAGGGTGAAGATGCGGTTGGCCGGAATGGTCAGGTCGATGTTGTCCAGCGCCTTGATCAGCTGCCCGCTGGAGTGGAAGTGCTTGCTGACGTTTCGAATTCGGATTTCCATGTCGGTCTGCCTGTGTCGGCGGTCCGACCGCACGCAGGGGGACGTGCGGTCGGACCCGGAGCGGGCCTGTTACGAGGCGCTGAAGATCTGTTTGAACTTGGCGCCCCAGCTGCGGATTTCCTTGTCCGACAGCGTGCGGATGGGGATCACCTTGGCCTTGTCGATGCCGTCGATGGGCGGAAAGACACCCGGGGCCAGCACGTATTCACCCACGTTCCTGGCCAGCATGCCCATGGCCTTCTTGGAAAGCCAGTAGTTCATGAACAGCCGGGCGGCATTGGGGTGCTTGGCGCTGGCGGACAGCGCGATGCCCCGCGGCGTTCCCAGCAGGGGCTGGCTGACGCGCGCCCAGTCCAGCGGCGCCGGGGCCTTGGTGATGATGTACTTGGGCATGGAGATGCCGATGAGCTTCTCGCCGCTCTCGATGGGCGCCGGGGTGGGCCCGAAGGATTTGACGAACATGGGTCGGTTGGCGGCCAGTCCCTTGAGAAATTTCATCCATTCGGCCTCGGACTTGAAGACGTTTTCCTTGAGCCCCACCAGCCAGGCGATGGTGGTGGCGTGCGTGGCGGGGTTGGCCATGACGATCTTGTTCTTCCACTTGGGATCGGTCAGGTCCTCGTAGCGCTTGGGCACATCGGCGGGTTTGACCAGGTCCTTGTTGTAAATCAGGGCCACGTATTCGATGCCGAACACCTGGATCGTGTCGTCCTTGCGCGTCCAGTCGGGGTAGCCGGCGGCGGCCGGTGATTTGTAGGCCGTCAGGACGCCCTTGGCCTTGAGCATCTCCATGACCGGCAGCGGCGCCTGCAGCACGTCGGCCATGAGCTTTCCGGCCTGGAACTCGGTGAGCACCGTGGGCAGGAACTTGGAGGTCGAGATGCGCGTGTACCTGCCCTTGAGCCCGGTCTGGGCGTTGAAAGCGTCCATGATGGGCTGGATGGCGGTCATGTTGGCGTAGAACGACACCTGTCCCTCGGCCTTGGCCTTTTCCAGCTGGGCGCTGTCGGCCGCAAAGGCCGTCGTGGCCAAGAACATGCACAGCGCGAAAATCAGCAGTTTCTTCATGGGTTGTCCTCCTTTGACTTCGGTTGACGCTTGGGGTTGGATTGCGTTGGCTGGAGAAATAGTTTCCAACAAATAACATGATATGTGGCCGCGCTCCGGCGGTCAAGTAAAGATTGTCGGAGGCAAGGGGCGATCCCAAGCCGCCGTCGGCATGTGAGCCGTCGGCGCCCTTCGCCGCCCGCTTCCGCCGGGTCATGCGGCCTGCCATTCCACTCGGCTGCAGGGGCAACGCGGCGGAAAACGCCCAACGACGACGGCAGACGGCGAGTTATTTAGTTATTTAAGGACGTCCCTAGGTGGGAAATAAAGGCCTCGGCCAGGGGGGAGCGGGTGCGGCGGCGGTGAGTGGTGAGGTAGAAGTGGCGCGTGAGGTTCAGGTCGGCCACGTCCAGCGCCCGGAGGCTCCCGATCTGCAGTTCCTCTGCCACGGCGATGGGAGAGAGGATGGAGACGCCCAGCCCGCCCTTGACGGCCTGCACGACGGCCTCGGTGCTGCCCATCTCAGCGACCACGTTGAAGTCGTCGAGCCGGTATCCCTTTCCCGCCATTTCCAGGGCCAGGGACTTGCGCGTCCCGGATCCCTCTTCGCGCAGGATGAAGGGTTCTTCCCGCAGTTCCGAAAGTGTTACGGACCTTTGCTTTTTCCAGCGATGGCCGGCGGGCACGATGACCCGCATGCGGTCGCGGATGAGTTCGCGCTGTGCGATGCCGGCCTGCCGGGTGCGGGCGCCCACGACGCCCAGCTCGATCTCGCCGGCCGCGATGCGGGCGACGATGCCGCGGGTGTCGCCGACCTGGAGCACCACCGAGGCGCCGGGGTAGGCCTTTTTGAAAGCGCCGATGACCCCCGGCAGGATGTACCCGCCCGGGATGGTGCTGCCGCCGATTTTCAGCCGGCCCCGGATCTTTCCCTGGAACTCGGCCATGGCCGTTTCCATTTCGTCGCGCAGGGCGATCAGCCGGCGGGCGTAGCGGTAGAGCAGCTCGCCGGCGGGGGTGGGCACCGCCCCGCCGCCCAGCCGGTCGATGAGCCGGCAGCCGAAGTGCCGCTCCAGGTCACGGATGTGGCTGCTGACGGTGGGCTGGGTCAGGTGCACCGCCCGGCTGGCCCGCGAAAACCCCTTGAGTTCCACGACCCTGCAGAATATGCCCAGCTGCCAGATGTCCATTCCACGCCCCTTCTCGTTTTCCCCGCCGGACACGGCCGCCCCGCAGATGGGGTACACCCCTTACCCTATCGATCCCTGCCCCCATGTCAATAGAATTTTTCTATATTAAGCATATATTTCCATCTATATTATCGATTGGACTTTGCCCATCGCCGGCGCTAAAAGCGAGGACGTCGCACCTACTGGCGACCATTGGGGGAAAACGAAAGAAGGGGAAAGGAGACTGCTGACCATGCGCAAATCGACCCGAACCGTAAAATGGCTTCTCCTGGCGATGGCGGCGCTGACGGCGTTCTTGCTCGCAGGCCCTCTGCAGGCCGGCGATCTGGATGCCTTCCGGGGGCTTTCGGGGACGCTGAAGATCTCGGGCGGCACGGCCCACATCCCGGTGATGAAAGAGGCCGCCAAGCGCATCATGCGCTTCAACTCCAGCATCCGCATCACCGTCGCCGGCGGCGGTTCCGGTGTGGGCATCAAGCAGGTGGGCGAAGGCCTGGTGGATATCGGCAACTCGGGCCGCAAGCCGACACCCGCAGAGATCGCAAAGTATGACCTCAAGCTCTTCAAGTGGGCCGTGGACGGCGTGGCCGCGGTGGTCAACCCCCGCAACCCGGTGCGCGCCCTGACGGCGCAGCAGCTGCGCGAAATATTCGCCGGCCGCATCGACAACTGGAAAGCCGTGGGCGGACCGGACCGCGGGATCGACCTGTACACCCGCGACAAGGCCAGCGGCACGCGGGCGGTGTTCTGGAAGAAGGCCCTGGCCAGGGGCCCCATCTCTCCCCGGGCCAACTTCGTGATCTCCAACGGCGCCATGAAAGCCGCCGTGGCCGGCGACCCGGGCGCCATCGGCTACGTGTCGGTGGGCTACATCGACGACGGCGTGGCTCCGGTGGCCATCGACGGCGTGCGCCCCACGCTGGCCAACGTCAAAAGCGGCCGCTACCCGGTGGCCCGCGGGTTGTACAGCAACACCCGCGGCGAGCCCCGGGGCCTGACACGCGCCTTCATCGACTACCTCTTCTCCGCCGAGGGGCAGCGGATCGCGGCCGACAAGGGCTTCATCCCGGTCCGCTGACATGCGCGCCGAGCGGATCATCGAGTGGCTGCTGCGGGCCGCGGCGCTGGCCAGCGCTTCGGTCAGCGTGCTGATCTTCGTCTTCATGGCGTACCTGGGCTTTCCGCTGGTGGAAAAGGGGCGGCTGGGAAACCTGTTCACCCGGCCCTGGCTGCCCGACCAGGGCCTCTACGGCATCTATCCCATGATGGTGGGGACGGTCTGGATCGCCTCGCTGGCGCTGCTGTTCGGGTTTCCCCTGAGCCTGGGATATTCGGCGCTCGTCCAGCTGGCGGACGACAAGAAGTACTTTTCACGCCTGCTGCGCGGGGTGGCCGAGATCATGACCGGCATTCCCACCGTGGTGTACGGTTTCGTGGGCATCTTCCTGCTGGTGCCTTTCGTGCGGCGCTGGCTGGGCGGCGGTTCGGGCATGTGCATCCTCTCGGCTGCCCTGCTGCTGGCGGTGGTCGTCTCGCCCACCATGATCCTGTTTTTCACCGACAGTTTCGCGCGCGTGCCGCGTGCGTACCTGCGGGCGGTGGACGCCCTGGGCGGCCGCCCGGTGCAGAAGCTGCTCTACGTGGTGCTGCCGCGGTCGCTGCGCGGCATCGGCTGCGGCCTGGTGCTGGCCTTCGGGCGCGCCATGGGCGACACCCTCATCGCCCTCATGGTGGCCGGCAACGCCGTGGCCGTGCCCGGTTCGATAAGCGATTCGGCCCGCACCCTGCCGGCCCACATCGCCCTGGTGACGGCCGCCGATTTCGACAGCCTGGAATTCCGCACGCTCTTCGCCTGCGGCCTGGTGCTCTATCTCATGACCACCGCAGCGGTAACGGCGGTGGCTATCATGGGCCGGAGGGGGGAGAGGCGTACAGCATGAACCGTTTCCTGGAAAAGCTGGCCGTGGCGCTGGCCTGGGTGTGCGGCCTGACGCTGCTGGGCGCCGTGGCCGTGCTGCTGGGCTACCTGGTCATGAAAGGCGCCGGCAGCCTGGACGGCGCCCTGATTTTCGGGGACGTCGGTCCGCTCGACGCCCTGCTGCTGCGCCGGCAGGTCTTCGACGGCATCTTCCCCGCGGTGGCCGGCACCCTGCTGCTGGTGATCCTCTCGGTCTCGCTGGCGGTTCCCGTCGGCATCGCCGCCGGCATCTACCTGGCGGAGTACTGCAGCGCCCACACGCGGCGTGTCTTCGGGCACTTCTACGACATCCTGGCCGCCACGCCGTCCATCGTGATCGGGTTCTTCGGCTTCTCGGTGACCATCTTCCTGCACCGCACCCTGGCGCCGCGGCTGTATCCCTGCCTGATGGTCTCGGCGCTCTCGCTGGCCTTCCTGGTGCTGCCCTACCTGATCCGCACCACCCAGATGGCGCTGGAGGGCATCCCCGCCGCCCTGCGCCGCACCGCCCCGGCCCTGGGCGCCACCCGCTGGCAGAACATCTCCCGCGTGCTGCTGCCCCGGGCCCTGCCCGGCATCGTCAGCGGCACCGTGCTGGCCATCGGCCGCTGCGCCGAGGACACGGCCGTAATCATGCTCACCGGGGTGGTGGCCAGCGCCGGTCTGCCCCGTTCACTGTGGTCGGGCTACGAGGCCCTACCCTTTTACATCTACACCGTCTCTTCGCAGTACGCCGACGCCCGCGAACTGGCCGACGGTTACGGCGCCGCCGTCATCCTGCTGATCCTGTGCACCGTGCTCTTTTCGCTCTCCTTCCTGATCCAGGGGCGCCTGGCGCGCCGCGCCGCCGGGAGGATGCGCGCGTGAATCACCCGCAGCCACCGGCCGGCCGGGCCAAGATCACGGTCTCGCACCTGTCCTTTTCCTATGGGGGCATCAAGGTGCTCGATGACATCAGCACCGCCTTCGAGGCGCACCGCATCACGGCCATCGTGGGGCCTTCGGGAAAGGGCAAGTCCACCCTGCTGACCGTCTTCAACCGCCTCTGGGAGGATGTGCCCGGCGCCCGCCTGAGCGGCCGCGTGCGCATTCGCTTCGGCGACCGCTGGGAGGACATCTACGCGCCCTCCTGTGACCTGCCCGCCCTGCGGCGCAGGGTGGGCATGGTGTTCCAGACCCCCAACCCCCTGCCCATGAGCATCGCCGCCAACGTGGCCTTTCCCCTCAGGCTGGCCGGCCGCCGCAAGCCCGGCGAAATCGCGCGGCGGGTGGAGAGCGCCCTGCGCTCGGCCTTTCTCTGGGACGAGGTCAGGGACCGCCTTGATGCGGACGCCACGCAGCTGTCCGGCGGCCAGCAGCAGCGGCTGTGCATCGCCCGCGCCCTGGTGCTGGAACCCGAGGTCCTGCTGCTGGACGAACCCACATCCTCTCTGGACACCGCCGCCGCCGGGGTGATAGAAAAGCTCCTGATTCACCTCAAGCGGCGCTGCACCATCCTGATGGTCTCGCACTACCTGGACCAGGTGCACCGCGTGGCGGACCGGATCACCGAGCTGGCGGACGGCCGTCTCGTCGAACGTGCCGCCTAGCGATCACTCACCGCGGAAGGAGAAATTCATGCGCGTGTTGTTCTGGTACTGCGAGCGCTTCGCCTGGCAGCCGGCCATGAAGACCCTGGAAGACGCCCCGGCGGCCGAGCCGGCGGACTGGGAAAAGGGGGTGGTGGCCTTCGTGCACGTCGAACCCGGGGACGTGCAAGGGGGAAGCTCGGCCGAAACCAAGCTGGTTAAAAACGCCAAGTGGCTGGCGCGCAAGTGGGACATCCGGCGGGTGATCCTGCACTCCTTCACCCACCTGGCCGAGGAAAAGGCCGATCCGGACGCCGCCCGGGCGCTGCTCGACCGCGCCCAGGACCGCCTCGCGCAGGCCGGCTACGAGACCGTGCAGACCCCCTACGGCTATTTTCACGACCTGCGCATCGAGGCCCCCGGACGGCCCCTGGCGCGTATCTTCAAGCAGTTCTGAACCACGCCGGCCCGGCAGGCGCTTCATGAAAAACCCCCCGCCGGCGGGCGGGATGCCGCTCTCCGGGGGAGGCTTCCCTGCGGGGACCGGGTTTCGGCGCTTCAGGGTTCGATGCGCGTGCCCAGCACCTCCAGGAACTTGCGGATCCACTCGGGGTGCGCCGGCCAGGCCGGGGCCGTGACCAGGTTGCCGTCCACGTGGGCGTTGGAAAAAGTGTCGTTGTTGGCCACCCAGGAGCCGCCGGCGGTCTCCACGTCGGGTCCCACGGCCGGGTAAGCGGCGCAGGCGGCGCCCTCCAGCACGCCGGCGGCGGCCAGGATCTGGGGGCCGTGGCAGATGGCGGCGATGGGTTTCCCGGCGGCGGCGAAAGCACGCGTGATCTCCAGCACGCGGGGGTTGAGCCGCAGGTACTCGGGGGCCCGCCCGCCGGGGATCACCAGGCCGTCGTAGGCGGCGGGGTCCACCGCGTCGAAATCGGCCGTGATGGCGAAGTTGTGGCCGGGCTTTTCCGAGTAGGTCTGGTCGCCCTCGAAATCGTGGATGGCGGTCTTGACGCTGTCGCCGGGCTTCTTGTCCGGGCACACCGTGTCCACGCTGTGGCCGACCATCAGCAGCATCTGGTAGGGCACCATAGCCTCGTAGTCCTCCACGAAATCACCCACCAGCATGAGAATCTTCTTCCGTGCCATTTCACACCTCCTCTTGTGCCTGAGTCGAATAAAAGCGGGCCTGTAATCAAATTAAGGCCGCACCGCTGTTTTGCAACCGGTTTTTCACACTGCGGTTCAGCGCGGCCGCGTGACGGCGTCCACCAGGTACAGGATCGAGCGGTAGGAGATGCCGCCGTGGGCCGTCAGGCCGATCTCGCAGGTGCGGCTGGTGGAATAGCCCTCCGTCACCTCCGGCGGCAACTGCTGTTTCAGGCGGCGCAGGCCGTGGCGGTTGAGCTCGGGAACGGTGAAACCGCGGTCGCCGGCGAAGCCGCAGCAGTTGACCTCGGGGGCCACCACCTTTTCGGCGCACATGCCGGTCAGGCGCAGGAAGTCCTGTTCCAGGCCCATCTTGCGGGCGCTGCACACGGTGTGGACGGCGACGGCGCCCGGACGCTTTTCAAAGTGCAGGCGCGGCGCCAGGTGCGACAGCGTAAAACCGATGGGTTCGTACAGATCGAGGCGGCTGTCCAGGGTCTCGCGCATGTGCAGCAGGCAGGGACTGGTGTCGCACAGCACCGGCAGGCGGCCGCCGTCGGAAGCCTCCAGCAGGGCGTGCTGCATGTCGCGCGCACGCTCGCGCGCGGCCTGCCGCAGCCCTTTGCTGGCAAAGGGCATGCCGCAACACAGGCGCGCCATCCGCCGCGGGTAGACCACGGCGAAGCCGGCCTTTTCCAGCAAGGCGTGGGTCACCTGCGCCAGGGGCGGCCAGTCCTCGCCGCAGGCCGGCCCCATGGTGCGGCTGATGCACGACGGCAGGTAGACCACCCGCGCGTGCGCCGTGCGCCTCTTGATTACCGGCGGCGCGGCCGGACGCGGCATGGCCGGCGTCCACAGGGGCAGGCGCCCCTGCGAGAGCCTGTGCAGTTCCCGCGCGGCGGCGGCCATGCGCCGGCCGCCCAGCAGGCCGTGGGCCCGGTCGAGCAGCGCCAGGCCGCCGCGGGCGGCGGCGGTGACCACGTCCATGTGCGCACCGATCTTGCAGGCAACCGTTCCGGCCAGGGGACCGGCGTTGTTTTCGCGCAGCGCCTTGATCAGGCGTCCGGTGTCGATCTCCACCGGGCAGGTGGCGGCGCACAGACCGTCGGCGGCGCAGGTGCGCTCGCCCTGGTAGGCGAAGTCGCGCCGCAGGCGCTCCAGGCGCGCGGGGTCCTCGCCGCTGCGGGCCAGGCGCGCCATCTCGCGAAAGACCGCGATGCGCTGGCGGGCCGAGAGGGTCAGGCCGTGGGACACGCAGCTGCGCTCGCAGAAGCCGCACTCGGTGCAGGTGTCCACGAGTTCGTGGGCCACCGGCATGGGCTTGAGGTCCCTGAGGTGCGCCTCGGGGTCCGCGTTGATGATCACGCCGGGGTTGAGCAGGTTGTCGGGGTCGAAGAGCGCCTTGATGTCGCGCATCACCGCGTAGATCTCGTCGCCCCACTCGCGGCGCACGAAGGGGGCCATGTTGCGTCCCGTGCCGTGCTCGGCCTTGAGCGAGCCGTCGTAGCGGTCGACGACCAGCGAGACCACCTCGTCCATGAAGCGCCGGTAGCGGTCCAGTTCGGCCGGGTCGGTGAAGTCGGGCGTCAGCACGAAGTGCACGTTGCCGTCGAAGACGTGGCCCCAGATGACGGTATCGCGGTAGCCGTAGCGCCCGAAGAGCCGCTGCAGGTCCTCCAGGCAGGCCGGCAGGTGCGCGAGCGGCACGGCGATGTCCTCGATGATCACGGTGGTGCCGCCGGGGCGTCCGGTGCAGGCCGAAGGGAAAATGCCCTGGCGCACCTTCCAAAGGGCCGCGATCTGCGCCTCGTCGTCGGTGAAGACGAATTCGCGTGCCCGCGCAAAACCCTCGAACCCCGCCAGGATGGCGGACACCTGTTCCTCCAGCGCCCCGCGGCTGTCGGCCTCGGTCTGCACCAGCAGGGCCGCAACCGAATCGTCCAGTTCGCGGATGTAGGACGGCATGCCGGGCTTGTCCTGCACCGATGCCAGGGCCGCGCGGTCCATGAGCTCGGCGGCGTTCACGCGGCAGTTCTTGAGGATCTCCACGGCCCGGCAGGCGTGGGCGATGTCCGGAAAGAGCAGCAGGCCCGCAGCGCGGCGGCGGGCCAGCGGAACGGTGTGGAAGCCGGCCTCGGCGATGAACCCCAGCGTGCCCTCGGAGCCGATCATGAGGTGTTCGACGATATCGACGGGATCGGTAAAGTCGAGCAGCGCGTTGACGCTGTACCCGGTGGTGTTCTTGATGCGGTACTTGCGGGCGATGCGCGCCGCCAGGTCGGGTCGGGCCCGCAGCCGCTCGGAGAGCGCCACGACGCCCGCGACGATGTCCGGCCTCCGGCGGGCAAAGGCCTCGCGGCTGTCCGCGTCGCGCGTGTCCAGCACGGTGCCGTCCACCAGCACGAGGCGCATGCCGGCCAGGGTGCCCATGCTGTTCTCGGTGATGCCGCTGGACATGCCGCAGGAGTTGTTGGAGACGATGCCGCCGATCTTGGCGGCGTTGATGGAGGCCGGGTCGGGCCCGATCTTGCGGCCGTAAGGCGCCAGCAGCCGGTTGGCCTCGATGCCCAGCAGGCCCACGCCCAGGTCCACGCGGCGGCCGTCGGCCGACACGCGGCTCTGGCGCCACCCGTCCTCGTCGAGCAGCACCAGCACGGAGTCGCTCAGGGCCTGTCCCGAGAGGCTGGTGCCGGCGGCGCGGAAGGTCAGCGGCAGGGATCGCTCGCGGCAGGCGGCCAGCACGTGCCGCACCTCGGCTTCGTCGCGCACCTTGACGACCACCTGGGGCGTGAGGCGGTAGAAGCTGGCGTCCGTGCCGAAGGCGTAAGTGCGCAGTGGGTCGGTGAAGAGGCGGTTTTCGGGAATGCGGCGGCACAGCTCGGCCGCCAGCGCGGCGTAGCGGGCGTCGGGCATGGCGTGCTCCTTTCGGGGGCTGGACAGATCGACGATCACCGTATCGTCGTGATCATTCCGGCAATAGCCTGTGTCTCCCACAGGCCTGTACGTCGGAAAAATACACGCCCCCCGGTTGCCCGTCAAGAAGGCAGTCCTTCAAGCCCCGGGCAGTTGCAGGCGGCCGTCGGCATGCTTTCTGCGGCCGCCTCTCCATCATCGGGGGCTAACCGTGGGCGGGAGAGGCGGGCAGGCAGCCCATACCCGCCGATATCTGCGATGCTCCCGCTTTCAGGCCTTGTAATAAGGACACTGCGGGCCGGCGCACTCGCTGTTCAGGCCCCGCTGGGCGCAGCGCGTGCTTCCGTCCGCCGTGAGCGGCACGGGCAGCAGCAGCGGCGACAGCTCGGCCGCCTTCTGCAGCGCCATCCAGGTCTCGCGCTGGCAGCAGCGGGCGGCCTTGATCTCTGACGACGCCTGCAGCAGCTGCGCGGTGACGTGCTGCGCGATCTGGCGCTGGTCGGCCTTGACGGGGTTGCTCTCCAGCAGCAGGGCGAAGGCGATGCCCACCCCAAGGGCCGCGCCGCAGGCGCCCCAGAAGCCGCAGCTGCCGCCGGGCACGCCGCTCCCGCGCGCGATGGCCGACAGAATCTCGGCCTCGCCGACGGCCCCGCCGCTGTTGCGGTAGGCGGCCACGATCACGCCGGGCAGGGCGAAGTGGTGCTCCGGCCCGTGCATGGGCACCGCCGGGTGCCGCCGGATGCGGTTGAGTAGATCGATCATGTCCGTCTCGGTGGACGTCAGGCACAGATGCCGCACCACGTGCACGGCATCGCGGCTGTGGCAGCGGTCGCAGACGAAGTGCCCCTTCTCGCACACCGCGTTGGCCGGCCCGACCTCGCCGCAGAACACGCAGCGCTCGGGCCGGTCGCGTTCCAGGTAGGCCAGCGGCGCGCCGCAGCGCATGCAGCCGGTCCGGGACTTCCCCGGGGGTGTCAGGAAGCGGTCGGCGGCCGGGATGAGCGCCTCGGCCGGCGCCCCGCCGCCGTCCCTGCCGCGCGCCTCGGGGGGCGCCTGGCAGGCGCAGGTGTTTTCCGAGGCGGTGTTGACCGCGCTGCCCGCCTCGTCGAGCAGCAGGATGGCGCCGGCGTCGTCGACCTGCTCGCTCCAGTCCAGCTCGGTCTTGCGGCCGCGCAGCAGCAGGCGGCCGCTGTCGGTGACCACGCCGGCGTAGGGGCCGGGATAGATTACGCTGCGCCGCACGGGCGGCGCGGGACGCACGGCGGCGTACGTCAGGGAGTAGAAGGTGTGCCCCCGCACGCGCCGGTAAAAGAAACGTTTGATCAGGCGGATGTTCGCAAAGCCCACGGCCTCCAGCAGCGACAGCAGGCGGTCCTGCACCATGGCGCCGGCGATGCACTCGCCGCGCAGGACCGGGTCGTTGGCGATGGCCGGCGCAAAGGGCCGGTCGGTGACCACGTCGGAGATCACCAGGCGGCCGCCGGGCTTTAGGATACGGTGGATCTCGGCCAGGGTCTGGCGCTTGTCCTCGCTGAGGTTGATGACGCAGTTGGACAGCACGACGTCGGCGAAGGCATCTTCCAGCGGCAGGTCCTCCAGGTACCCCTTGCGGAAGGAGACGTTGTCGTAACCCAGCTGCCGGGAGACGCTTGACGCGGCGGCGCGCGCACGCGCCAGCATGTCGTCGAGCATGTCGACGCCCACCACCCGCCCCCGGGGGCCCACTTGGCGCGCGGCGATGAAGCACTCCACGCCGGTGCCGCTGCCCAGGTCCACCACGGTTTCGCCGGGGGCGAGGGCCGCGTCCATCACCGGGCTGCCGCAGCCGTAGGAGCGCACGCGCGCCTCGGCCGGGATGTGTGCCACGTCGTCCTCGGGATAGCAGACCGGGTTGCGGATGTCGGTCCTGGGTTCGCGGGCCGCCCGCGCGTAGAAGTCGCCCACCACGCGGTGCGTGGCCGAAAGGGTCAGCACGCAGTTGGCGTGGGTCAGCGCCACGCCGTCGCCGGCGCTGTGGCACTGCAGCAGACGGTCGCCCATCTTCAGCCGCACCTGGGGCCAGGGCATCCGCCGTGCGCGCCGGGCGGCCGCGGCGATGCGCCACAGGGCCACGCGGTTGTACAGCGGCACGTAGGGGTCGTGTCCGATGAAATCGCCGCCGGCGTAGAAGCTGTGGTCGATGTCGCCGCCGCCCACCAGGAAGCGCAGCGGGTTGCGCGCGTAACGGGGCACGTCCACCAGCGAACGGCGGCGCAGGTCCTCGAACAGGGGACTTGCGCGCCACACGCGTTCGAGCCCGCGGTCGATGTGACCGGCGCAGGCCGCGTCCTGCCCCACCAGGGCCGGCGTGGGAAAGACGCGCCCGTCGGGGCCCACGGCCAGGGATTCCCAGGCGGCGTTGCCCAGGTCGTGGCGCGTGCCCGGCGCTGAGAAGACCTGTGACTCCAGCGTGCTGATGTTGTCGATGGTGACGCCGCGCCGCACGGCCCGCTGCCGGGCGTCGGCCAGGCGGGCAAAGAGGGTCTGCGGCGCCACGAAGTCCGCCGGGCGCGCCTTGCCGGTCACCAGCAGCCAAAGGTAGTGCACCGACACGGCCCCCCAGCGGGCGGCCAGGTCCACCACGTCGGCCATCTGGTGCACGTTGCTGGCGTGAACGGCCATGGCCAGCGACGCCCGCAGGCCCCGTTCCGGCAGGCGCGCCATGATCTCCGCCAGCCGCGCGAAGCCGCCCCGGCCGCGCAGCCGATCGTGGACGGCTTCGAGGCCGTCCACGCTGACCTGCAGGTGCAGGCGGTCGGCGGGCAGGGACGTCAGCAGCTTCTGCCGCGAAGGGATCAGCAGCCCGTTGGTGAGCATCACCAGCAGGGTGTCGTCGTGCGCCAGCAGGATCTCCCGGCAGACCGCATCGATCTCCGGGTGCGCCAGCGGTTCACCGCCGGTGAGGTAGAAAACGCGCGTTCCCAGCGCATAGGCCTGGGACACGACGCGCGCGATGCGCGCCGCCGGCAGGGTGGTGCGGGTGGCCGCGGAGCAGGCGAATAGGCAGTGCCGGCAGGCCAGGTTGCAGCGGTCGGTGATGTGCAGCCAGCACTCGCGCAGCCGTTCCAGCGTCAGCACCGCGCCCCGCCCCCGGTAGGGGCGGCCGTTGGCTCGCGGGATCAGGGACAGGAACTGCTCAGTGCGCAGCAGCGCCATGGCACTGTCGCCGTTTTGCGACAGCACCGCCGGCTCCCGGGGATGCCCCCCGGCGGCCAGGTGCCGCAACAGCCGGTCACCGCTGGGGCTGGGCACCAGCCAGTCGGGCCCTTCGGGGTACACGTAAATCGGCGTCTCTTCCCACGAGAGGCGCTTCCATCGATGTATGTTTTCGGGTATCTGCATCGTGATTTCCTGGAATAACGGGCCGTGACGGCCGGCGGACCGCCTGCCCGGTCTCGACGGGCGGCGCTTCAAAGGCCGTCGGTGCGTTGCGGGCGGCCGTCGCGCGCCGGGTCGCCGCCGCCCCGCCGACCGCGTCGGATGTCCCCGGCCCGGCAGATTCTGTCGCCCGCCGGGGGCAAACCTTACAGGCCGCAGCGCCGTCGGCACGGGGCGGCCGCGGGGAACCTCCGTCGCCGGCTGAAAGCCGTGCCTGCCGGCTGTTTCCCGGACCGGGCGCGTCGGCCGCCATCACTTTGCGCTTTGCAGGCGACGGGCTTTGTGGTAGAGGGGGCCGAATACCGGCACCCGTTGCCGACCCCGGCACCGGCCCCAGGCCACCGGAAGGACCCATGAAGGCGAAACCAACGCGTCACAGGGAAAAGCGCTTCACCCTCTCCACTTACATCCTGCTGGGAGTGGTGCTGGGCATCTTGAGCGGCATCCTCTTCGGCGAATACTGCGCGCCCCTGGAAATCATCGGCAACGCCTTCATCGGCCTGCTGCAGATGACCATCCTGCCCTACATCATCGTCTCGCTGATCCTGGCCATCGGCAGTCTGCGCTACGACCAGGCCGGAATGCTGGCCGTCAAGGCCGGCGTGCTGCAGCTGATGTTCTGGGTGATCGTCTTCGCCATCATCCTGCTCATGCCGCTGTCGTTTCCCAAGTGGGAGTCGGCCTCCTTCTTCTCCACCTCCATGGTCCAGCCGCCACCCAAGATCGATTACCTGCGCCTCTACATCCCGTCGAACCCCTTCAACGCCATGGCCAACAACATCGTGCCGGCCGTGGTGCTGTTCAGCCTGCTGGTGGGCATCGCCGTTATCGGCATCAAGAAGAAGGACACCTTCCTGGCCACCCTGGGCACCGCATCGGAGGCCTTGATGAAGGTGACCGGCATGGTGGTTAAACTGACGCCCATCGGCGTCTTCGCCATCTCGGCCAGCGCCGCCGGCACCATGAGCGTGGAGGAGTTCGGCCGCCTGCAGGTCTACCTGGTGAGCTATAACGTGGCCGCGCTGCTGCTGTGCTTCCTGATTCTTCCCCTGCTGCTCAAGCCCTGCACGCCCTTCAAGTACGGCGACATCATGCGCCTGTCGCGCGACGCGCTGATCACAGCCTTCACCACAGGGAACCTTTTCGTGGTGCTGCCGGTGCTCACCGAGGCCTGCAAGACCCTGTTCAAGCAGTACGACATGGAGCGGGAGGACACCGACATCTACATCGACGTCATGATCCCCGTGTCGTTCAACTTCCCCAACACCGGCAAGCTCATTATGCTGCTGTTCATCCCCTTTGCCGGGTGGTTCACCGGCAGCAGCCTGGCGCTCAATCAGTATCCCACTTTCGTCATCTCCGGCCTGTTGTCCTTCTTCGGCGGGGTGGACGTGGCCCTGCCGTTCATGCTCAACCTGCTGCACCTGCCGGCAGACATGTACCAGCTCTACGTGGTGACGGGCGTCATCAACGGGCGCACCTCCACCCTGCTGGCGGCCATGCACCTGCTGGTGTTCACGCTGCTGACCACCAGTGCCATGACGGAAACGGGACGCTGCTACCTCAAAAAAGTCATTCACGTGGGGGTGATCTGTGTCATCGCCAGCCTTGCGGCCGTCTTCCTCTGCCGCATCTACTTCGACTTCGCCGTTGAGAACAAGTACGACCGCGATAAGGTGCTCGAACGCATGCACGTGCTGGACGTCCCCCTCAAAGCCAAGGTCTACAAACGCGCCGAGAAGCTGCCCCCGGCCCCCGGCAAGCCCAGCACACTGGGGCAGATCCGCAAACGCGGATTCCTCTACGTGGGCTACAGCGAAGACGCGCTGCCGTTCACTTTTTTCAACCAGGCCGGGGAACTGGTGGGCTACGACGTGGACATGGCCTACGAGCTGCAGCAGGACATGGGGATCGACATCGTCTTCATTCCCTATCGCTACGACCGGCTGGTGGAAATGATCCAGAAGGGGCAGATCGACGTGGCCATGGGCGGGGTGGCCATGACCCCCAGCCGTTTCGACCACATCAGCTTCACCAACCCCAGCCTGGAGCTGACCTACTCCTTCGTGGTGCCCGACTACCGCAAGCAGGAGTTCGCCGACATCGACGAGATCCGCCAGCGCGACGACCTGACCATCGCCGTGCTCAACGACGAGTACCTGATCAAACGCATCAAGGAGAACTTTCCCAAGGCTACCATCGAGCCCATCAGTTCGTACCTGCAGTTCTTCGAGGGCAACATCGGTACGTGGGACGCGCTGGCCATCAGCGCCGAGGCCGGGTCTGCCTGGTCGCTGCTCTACCCCAAGTACGGCGTGGTGATTCCCAAACCCAAAATCTCCACCTTCCCGGTGGGCTACGGCGTGGCCATGGGCAACCAGAACCTGCTGGTTTACCTCAACAACTGGCTGACTGTCATGAAAAACAGCAATCGTGCCCGTGAAGCCTATGACCGCTGGATCCTGGGCAAAGGCGCCGAAAAGAAGAAACCGCGCTGGTGCGTGATCCGCAACGTGCTGCACTGGGTCAAATAGGTGCCATCGGCCCCGTCTGGTGTTCCTGCCCGCACGAGGCGGTTCTACTTGAACAGCTTGCCGCCGAAGTTGTCCATGACCTCTTCGATTTCCTTGGCAAAGTGCTCCAGAAACTTGTCCAGTTTCTCGCCCTCGGTCGTCATGACCTTCTCGGAGATACGCGCCGCCTTTTCGTAGGCCTTCTCGAATTCGTGTTCCTTGAGCCCGCTGATCTCTTTGGCGTCATCCTTGGAAATGTGCCCGGTATGGGCAAAAAACGAAGCCAGTACGCCATTGAGATGTTTCACTTTTTCCTTGGCCATGCTTACCTCCATCGTAGAGTTTCCCCTGCCTGCCGGGATGCCGGCGGCACCCGCTCCCCTTGAAAACTGGGGCTATATATAACCGCAACGGGTCGGGAATGCAAGCAATGGCCCCTGCCCTTCCGCAGGGTCAGGCAACAGCATCTGCAAAAAAAGCGGCTGGCAAATATGTTCGTATGATATTATATGGGTATCACCTGCGGCCGCCTGCCGGAGGCTGTCCCTGCGACCCGAGAAAGGAGGAGGATCATGAAACAGGCCGCATGTCTTTTTCTCATAGTGGTGCTGATGGTGTCCCCCACGGCGGGGCTGGCCGCCGGTGGTTCGAAGGACACCCTGGTTTATGCGGCCTACGCCGACATCGGGGACTGGGACCCCTCGGTGGCGTTTTCCATGGAAATTATCATGCTGCAGGGGGTCTACGAGCCGCTGGTGTGGTACAATCCGCCCGGATCAGTCAAGCAGCTGCGCCCCGCCCTGGCCACCTCCTGGGAAAAATCTTCCGACGGCCTGAGGTGGACCTTTTACCTACGCAGGGGCGTCAAATTCCACGACGGCGAACCCTTCAACGCCGCGGCCGTCAAACACAGCATCGAGCGCACCATGAAAATGAAGAGGGGGGCCCACTACATCTGGTCGGCCGTCGGAGAAATCAAGGTAGTGGACGACTTCACCGTGCAGTTCATTCTCAGGGAACCGGCCCCCATCGACCTGATCGCCTCCTCCCAGTACGGGGCCTATATCTTCTCCCCCAGGTCGGCCGAAAAGGGCACCGGCTGGTTCATGCAAGGCCACGACGCCGGCACCGGCCCTTATCGGGTGGCCTCCTGGGAAAAAGGCCGACAGGTGGTACTGAATAAGTTCGACGACTACTGGGGCGGCTGGTCCGGCAGGCACTTCGACCATATCATCATCAAGGTGGTGCGTGAAAAATCCACCCAGGTCCGGATGATCAAGAGCGGTGAAGCCGATTTCGCCTCGCTGGTGCCGGTGGACGCCCTGCAGGCCCTGAAGAAGGCCCCCGGGGTCGAAGTACTCACCCCCAATTCGTGGAAAAACACCATGTTCCTGATCAACACGCAGAAATTCCCCACCGACAATCTCAAGATCCGCAGGGCCCTCTGCTACGCCTGGGACTACGATGCGGTCATCGAGTCCATCTACCACGGTCTGGCCTCCAGAGGCGATGGCCCTGTACCCATGACCATGTGGGGACACAATCCCGACCTGCCCAAATACGATTTCAACCTCAGGAAGGCCGCCCGGCTGATCCGGGAAAGCGGCATTCCCGCCGACAAACTCAAACTCTCCCTGGCCTACATCGCCGCCTCCCAGGAGTATGAAAACTGCGCGCGGCTGCTGCAGGCCAACCTGGCCAGGATCGGGGTCGAACTGGACCTGCTGCCGGGTCCCTGGGGCACCATCCGGGAAAAGGCCAGGAACCTGAAAACGGCCCCCAACCTGCAGTCCATGACCTGGTGGCCCACCTACCCCAGCCCCGGCGACTGGCTGACCGGCATGTTCAAGACCGAGGAAAAGGCGATCTTCAACCTCTCGCACTACTCCAACCCCCGGGTGGATGCCCTGATCGAAAAAGGGCGAAAAATGGAGGGCACCGACCGCCCCGCCGCTATCAGGGCTTACGAGGAGGCGCAGAAGCTCATCGTCGAGGACGCCCCCGCCATTTTCTACGCCGACATCCGCAGCCGCATCGTCAAGCGTTCCTCGGTCAAGGGCTTTTCCGTAAACCCGGGCTACAACGGGCTGTTTTTCTACCGGCTCTACCGCCGGTGAAGCCGTCGACTGGAACGGGCCGCACGGGTCCGGGAAGAGGGTGCCACGGTCCGGTGCGAAGGCACGCCGCCCCCGCAAAGGGCGCTTCCCCCGTCCGCCCGACGATCCCCCCGACATCCCCCGCCTGCCGAAAAGCTTGCGTCCCGGACGTGCAGCATGTATTTTCAGGGGCATGAATACACCCTTGAAAAGCGCCGACCTGCAGCGCTACATCGAACGCAACGGAATCCGGGCCGCCATCCTGCGCCTGGACGAGCACACGGCCACAGTGGAAGACGCGGCCCGGGTGCTGAAGGTGGCCACCGACCAGATCATCAAATCACTGGTCTTCGTGGCCGATGGCCTGCCCCTGCTGGTGATCAACAACGGCCTGGCCCGCGTGGACCGCCGCAAACTGGCCGCCGCGCTCGACATGAGCCGGCGCCGCGTCAAGTTCGCCACCGCCGAACAGGCCCTGGAAATCACCGGTTTCGTGGTGGGTAGCATGCCGCCCTTCGGCCACCGGCGAAAGCTGCGCACGCTGCTCGACCCGGCCGTCACCCGCCAGGACACGATCTTCGGCGGCGGCGGCGACCTGGACGCCATGATGGAACTGACCGCCGCCGAGCTGCTGCGGGCCACCGCCGCGGAAACGGTGGCCATCTCCTGAAACGGATCTGCCCATGCGCCTGCTCAGAAGCGTTCTGTTCGCCTGGCTTCGCCTGTGCCACCTGTTCGAGCGTGCCGCGGGTCGCGGGGCCTTCGGACGGCCGCTGGTGCAGCCCCTGCAAAACGCCTGCCCGGAAACGGGCAACGGCCTGAAATGCGCCTTGTGGAAACACTACGTGCGCCAGTTCAACGCCGCCTCCTGTTCGGTGGCCACTGTGGCCACCGTGATCAACGCGCTGCTGGAGACCAACGGGCGTCTGACGCGGCCCGTGACCCAGGCCGAACTGCTGGACACGGTGGGCACGGCCCACTGGAAACAGCGCATGAGCCCCGCGGGCGATAATGGTCGACGCGGCCTGCCCCTGCCGCTGCTGGCCCGCATCGTCGAGAGCAGCCTGAAGGCCTACGGCATCGAATACCGCTGCGTGGAAGTGCTCCGGGCCGTCAAGGATTCCCGGCGGGCCGGCCGCATCCGACGGGCGCTGGCGGGGCACCTGGCATCGTTCGAAAGCCGGGGGGACCGGATCGTCATCGCCCATTTCGACCAGGGCGAGGTGCTGCGCACGCTGCACATTCCCCACATCTCGCCGGTGGGGGCCTTCGACGCGCACCACTCCCTGGTCAGCCTGCTGGACGTGGACCCCGAGGCTCCCGGTCCCTACCGCGTCGGGCTGGACGTCTTCTACCGTTCGCTGAGCGCCGACTACAACCCGCTGTTCCGCAGGTTCGGTTACGGCAGCGGCGGGTGCGTGATCATCCGGACCGCCGGAGGAAAAGCGCAGCACCCGAACCCTTTTCCCACAGGAGATGCCCATGACAATGCTGACCGTTGATCCCGACCGGTGCGACCGCGACGGCCGGTGCATCGCCGCCTGCCCCGCCGGCATCATCGCATTTGCCGAAAAGGGCGCCCTGCCCGCCATGGTGGCGGGGGGCGAAGATTTCTGCATCCGCTGCGGCCACTGCGTGGCGGTGTGCCCCCGCGACGCCGCGACCCACCGCGTGATGGGCCCGGCGGACTGCCCGCCCTTTCACCCCGAGCGGATCCCGGACCCGGAGCAGGCCGAGCACTTCCTGCGCTCCCGGAGGTCCATACGCAACTATCGCAGGAAGCCAGTGCCGCGGGAGACGCTGACGCGGCTCATCGGGATCGCAAGCCACGCCCCGTCGGGTCACAACCGGCAGCCGGTGCACTGGCGGGTCATCTACCACCGGGAAGAAATCGAGCGCCTCAACGGCATCGTCATCGACTGGATGCGCCATCTCATCGCCGAGGGGTCCCCCCTGGCGGAGGCCATGCACCTGGACCGGGTGGTCGCCGCCCAAGCCGAGGGGAAAGACCGCATCTGCCGGGGAGCGCCGCACCTGGTGGTGGCCCATGCCCAGAAGGACGAGCGCACGGCTCCGGCGGCCTGCACCATCGCGCTGACCTACCTGGACCTGGCGGCCGTCTCTTTCGGCCTAGGCGCCTGCTGGGCCGGATACCTCAACGCCGCCGGCAACTTCTGGCCGGCCATGCGCGAGGCCCTTGAACTACCGCCGGGGCACACCACTTTCGGCGCCCTGATGGTGGGCTACCCGCGCTTCATCTACCATCGCCTGCCGCGGCGCAAACCGCCGCGCATCACCTGGAAATAGCGCGCGTTTCCCCGGGCGACCGGCCATCCCCCCAAGGGGGCGAAAGGCAGCCGCATGGTTCGAATACTGGCAAACCTCAGCCGGGAACAGGCCGACACCTACGCCCTGGTGCTGGCCTCGGCGAATATCGACAGCCGCATCCTCGGCATTGCGCTCGACTGCGAGCTATGGGTCGACGAAACGCACGCCGACGACGCCGCGGAGCTTATCCGTGTCTACCGGGAGGAGAACCGGCCGCGGCACCCGGCCGGCGGCCCGCCGCTGCTGCGGGAGTACGGCCGCACGACCGCCGGTCTGTGGGGCGCCCTGATCCTGCTGGCCTGCCACCTGGCGGTGGTCTACGGCGGCGGCCTCAACGCTTACAGCCGGGTCTACGGCGCCGCCTCGGGCCTCATCCAGCGCGGACAGCTCTACCGCTGCGCCACCGCCCTACTGCTGCACGCCGACGCCGTGCACCTGGCCGGCAACCTGCTGGGCATCGCCGTGTTCGCCACGGCCGTGTGCTCGGTGGCCGGATGGGGGGTGGGCTGGCTCATGATCCTGGCCGCGGGTATTGCCGGCAACCTGGCCAATGCTTACTTTTACAGTGTGGGGCACCTGTCCATCGGGGCCTCCACGGCGGTTTTCGGCGCCGTGGGCATTCTGTCGGCTCTGCAGCTGGTGAGCAGGATCGGGCGGCCGGGCCGGCGCTTCAAGGCCTTCTTGCCCCTGGCCGCCGGGCTGGCGCTGCTGGCCATGCTGGGTGCCTCCAAGAACGCGGACCTGACGGCCCACCTGTTCGGGTTTTTCAGCGGCCTGCTGCTGGGCGGACTCTACGGCCTGCAGGTCGAGCGGCCGCCCGGCCCCGGAATCCAGACCGCCGCCCTACTGACGGTGGCGGCGGTCCTGGCGGCCGCATGGCTCAGGGGACTGTGACATGCCACGCAAAGACGCGCAACGGGTCATCCGGAAGCTCCTGGCCGACGCCGACGTGCGCGTGGACGGCGACCGGCCCTGGGACATCCGCGTCCGCGACCGGGCATTTTACGAGCGGGTGCTGGCCGGTGGCTCCCTGGCCCTGGGGGAGAGCTACATGGACGGCTGGTGGGACTGTGCGTCGCTGGACCGATTCTTCGACCGCATCCTGCGCGCCGGCCTGGACCGCAAAGCGCGCCTTTCCCGGGAGGTCCTGTGGGCCGCACTGCGGGCGCGGCTGACAAACCGCCAGCGCCGCTCGCGGGCCTTCGACATCGGCAGGCACCACTACGACCTGGGCAACCGGCTGTTCTCCGTCATGCTCGACAGGGGCATGAACTACTCCTGCGCCTACTGGGAGAACGCCGACACGCTCGACGAAGCCCAGGCGGCAAAGCTGGAGCTGATCTGCCGGAAACTGGACCTCGTGCCCGGCATGACGGTGCTGGACATCGGGTGCGGATGGGGCGGCTTCGCCCGTTACGCCGCCGAGACCCGCGGAGTGACGATCATCGGCATCACGGTTTCGCGGCAGCAGGCGGAATTCGCCCGGCACTACTGCCGGGGGCTGCCCGTGCGCATCGAGATGCAGGATTACCGATCGCTGGCGCAGCGCTTCGACCGCATCGTCTCCATCGGCATGTTCGAGCACGTGGGCTGCAAGAACTACCGCACTTTCATGAAAATCGTGCACCGCTGCCTGAAGCCGGAGGGTCTCTTCCTGCTGCACACCATCGGCGGCAATACCTCGGTGCGCTCCACCGACCCCTGGATCGAGCGCTACATCTTCCCCAATTCCATGCTGCCGTCGGCGGCCCAGATCGCCTCGGCCGCCGAGGGGCTCTTCGTGCTCGAGGACTGGCACAGCTTCGGGCCGCACTACGACACCACCCTCATGGCCTGGCACCGCAACTTCACCCGCGGCTGGCACCGCCTGGCCAAGGACTACGACCAGCGTTTCTACCGCATGTGGGTCTACTTTCTGCTCTCCAGCGCCGGCAGTTTCCGGGCGCGCGTCAACCAGCTGTGGCAGATCGTTTTTTCAAAAACCGGGGTACGCGGCGGCTATCGGCGCATCTGTTCGGCCGCCGCGGACCGCCGGTCGAAGGAGGAACCTCCATGGCAGGCAGATTCGGCAAATACGGCAACGTGAAAAGAAACGCCGGGCTGCGCCGCAGCAGCCGGTGCAAAGCGGCGGTGCAGAGGCGCCCGCGGCGGTTGGCGGGACTTTCCCGAAAAGCCCCGCGTCAGGCCAGGCGCCGGGGGGTGCTTTTCGCGTGCAGCAAGACGGCGAGGGCGCAAAACCCTGTGGTGAAAGCGGCCAGTGCGCCCAGCGAAAGGGCGGCGGGGAAATGGCCGCTGCCCAGCAGCGCCTGGCGCGCCAGGTCACAGGTGTAGGTCAGGGGCGAGCCGGCGGCGATGGCGCGGCCCCAGGCCGGCATGTCCCCCAGGGGCACGAACACGCCGCTGACGAAGATCAGCGGCAGCCGGATGACGTTGAGTACCAGCATGATGTTGCCGGGCGAGTCGGTGGGCAGGGTGGCGATGAGGCTGCCCAGGGCGGAGAAGCAGACCGCCGACAGGCAGATGTCGACTCCCGCCAGCAGCGGGTGCAACGGGACGATGCCCAGGGCGGCGACGCTCACCGCCAGCAGGAAGAGGGAGATGCCGATGCCGTACACGGCCCCGGCGAAGATGTCGCCGGCCACGATGGCCGCAATGGAAGCCGGGGTGGAGACTAGCCGCTCCAGGGTGCGGCTGAGGGTTTCCCACGGGGCCACCAGCGGCGAGGTGGAAGACGACAAGAAGAACAGCGTCATGCCCAACATGCCGGGCAGCAGCACGGGCATGGGAATGTCGCGGCCGAAGGCGAAGGCCAGGAAGAGGCACACCGGGAAGAAGATGCCGAAGATCAGCACCGGCGGCTTCAGGTAATAGATGCGCATGTCCTTTTCGGCCACCGCCAGGGCGGCGCGAACCTGCAACAGAAACCTACCGCCCGCCATTTCCCGATCCTTTCCCGGCGGTCAGGTGGACGAAAACATCCTCCAGGCGCGCCGCCCGCGTGTTGAGGGAACGCAGCCCCAGGCCGCGCTCGCGGGCCAGCAGCGCCACGCGGCAGGCCACCTCGCCGGGGCGGTCCGTGAACAGGATGTACTTTTCCTTTTCCCGCCGGACCTCGTTGACCGGCCCCAGCCCCGCCAGGGCCGCCGGGTCCCGGGGCGGCTTTTCGAAGACCACCTCCACGCTCTGGGCGCCGCTGAAATCGGCCCGCAGGACATCGGGGCTGTCGATGGCCGCGATGCGCCCGCGGTACACGATGGCCACCCGGTCGCACAACCGGGCGGCTTCCTGCATGTCGTGGGTGGTCAGGAAAACGGTGACCCCCCTGGCGTTGAGGTCCATGATGAGACGGCGGATCAGGCGCGTGCTCTCCACGTCCAGGCCGGAGGTGGGCTCGTCCAGGAACAGCAGCCGGGGGTCGTGGATCAGGGCCATGGAAAGACTGATGCGCTGGTTGAGGCCCTTGGACAGGGTCTTGCACCGGGCCTTGCGGCGGTCCAGCAGCCCGAAGAACGTCAGCAGTTCCAGCGCCCGCTGCTCGCGCCGTTTCCGGCGCATGCCGTACAGTCGCCCCATGAGCATGAGATTGTGCCACGCCGACAGGTCGCGGTAGGGGTTGGCGTTCTCCGGCACCACGCCCACGCGCCGCTTGGCCGCCGCGGGGTCCCTGCGCAGGTCACAGCCCATGATGCGGATGTCGCCGGCGGTGGGGCGCAGCACACCGGTCAGCAGGCGCTGGGTGGTGGTCTTGCCGGCGCCGTTGGGCCCCAGGAAGCCGAATATCTCGCCTTCAGCCACCGTGAAGGAGATGTCGTCCACGGCCCGCAGGGTTCCGAAATCCTTGCGCAGGCCGTCGACCTTGATGCTGTTTGCCGTCATCAGGTTACTGACTACCCCCAAACCTGGCCTTCTGTCAACAAATGTGGTACATTGAATCTTGAAAATAACCTACTGTTCTATTCCCGACCGGCCGATAAAGAATATCACCCCCGTCACGGAGGGAAACCGAGATGCAAGCCCAGGACATCCCATCCATCCTCGACGCCCTGACGGAAATGATCGTCTGCCAGGACCGCGACCTGCGTGTTTTGTGGGCCAACGCCGCCTCCGCCGCTTCCGCCGGCGAAACGCCGGAAAATATGGTGGGACGCCACTGCTACGAGATCTGGTATCACCGCCAAACGCCCTGCCGCGACTGCCCGTTGCTCGAGGCCATGCGCACCCGTCGCCCGGCCGAGGCGCGGGTCATCACCGCCGACGGACGCGCCCACCTGCTGCGCGGATACCCGACCTTCGACCAGCACGGCAAGGTCACCGGCGCCATCGAACTGGGACTGGACGTTACCGAGCAGGTGAACCTCGAAAACGCCCTGCGCGACAGCGAACAGCGTTTCCGAGAGGTTTTCCGGCACGCCGCCAGCGGGATGGCCATCTACGAAGCCGTCGACGGCGGGAAAGATTTCGTCTTCCGCGACATCAACCGCGCCGGCGCCCGTCTCGGCGGTATCCACCGCAGGGATCACCTGAACCGCCGCATTACGGAAATTTACCCGGCCGTCCGCGAACTGGGATTCCTGGAGGTACTGCAACAGGTGTGGCGGACCGGCAAGTCCCGCCGCTACCCCGTGTCGCGCTACGAGGACGGACGCATCAGCATCTGGGTGGAGAATTACGTCTTCAAGCTGCCCTCGGGCGAACTGGTGGCCATTTTCGAAGACCGCACCCGCCAGAAAGTCGCCGAGGCCGAGCTGATCCGCAGTGAAAAGAAGTACCGCCTGCTGGTGGAGAACCAGACCGACTTGGTGGTCAAGGTGGACCTGGAGGGACGCTTCCTGTTCGTCAGCCCCAGCTACTGCGACCTTTTCGGCAAAACCGAAAAGCAACTGCTGGGTCGTTCCTTCATGCCCCTGGTGCACAAGGACGATCGGGCCGCCACCGAGCGCGCCATGCGCAAGCTCACGCAGCCGCCCTACACCGCCTACATGGAGCAGCGCGCCATGACCGTGCACGGCTGGCGCTGGCTGGCCTGGGCGGACAAGGCGGTGCTGGACGACAGCGGCAACGTCACCGCCATCGTGGGTGTGGGCCGCGACATCACCGACAAGAAGACCCTGGAGAAAAAACTCATCCAGGCCCAGAAAATGGAGGCCATCGGTACGCTGGCCGGCGGCATCGCGCACGATTTCAACAACCTGCTCATGGGCATCCAGGGGCGGGCGTCGCTGCTGCTCTCGGGCATCGACGCCGGCCATCCCCACTACGAGCATCTCAGGGGCATCGAGGAGTACGTCAAGAGCGCCGCCGACCTGACCCGCCAGCTGCTCGGCTTCGCCCGCGGCGGCAAGTTTGAGGTGGCCCCCGTCGACCTGAACCGCGTCGCGGAGAAATGCCTCGGCATGTTCGCCCGCACGCGCAAGGAGATCGGCGTCGAAACCAAGTTTGAACCGGAGCTGCCCCCCGTGGCGGCGGACCGGGCCCAGATCGAACAGGTGCTGCTGAACCTGTTCGTCAACGCCTGGCAGGCCATGCCCGGCGGGGGGATCCTGTATCTGCAAACCGAACGCATCGAAATCGACGCATCCTACGCCGAGTCGCACGACGCGGCACCCGGTCACTACGTCCGTGTCTCGGTCACCGACACCGGCACCGGCATGAGCGAGGCCACCAGGAGCCGTATTTTCGACCCCTTTTTCACCACCCGCGAAATGGGCCGCGGCACCGGCCTGGGCCTGGCCTCGGTGTACGGCATTATAAAAAACCACAATGGGTTCATCAACGTTTACAGCGAGAAGGGATACGGATCGACCTTCAACATCTACCTGCCGGCCGCCGCAGGCTGGGTTTCCGACGCCCCGGCGGCCGAAAAAAAACTGCGCCGGGGATCGGGCACCATTCTGCTGGTGGACGACGAGTCGGTGGTGCTGGATGTCAACCGCCCCATGCTGGAACGGCTGGGCTACCGGGTGCACTGCGCCGGCGGCGGGCGGGAGGCCATCGATTTCATCCGGGAACACCCGGGCGACATCGACCTGGTGATCCTGGACATGATCATGCCGGACATGGGCGGCGGCGAGGCCTTCGACCACATCCGCCGGCTGGCGCCGGACGTCCCTGTACTGCTTTCCAGCGGGTACAGCCTCAACGGCCAGGCAGCAGAAATCCTCAGGCGGGGCTGCAACGGGTTCCTGCAGAAGCCCTTCAGCATCGGCCAACTGTCCGAAAAACTGGAAGCCATCCTCAAAGACCGCGCATAGCCGCACACGCCGTCCGGCGCACCGCCTGCGGTGCGTTCACCTCGGGCATTGATCCACGGGCACGAAGTGATGTATGCTGCCGGCGTTGTGCCGGGGGAACCCGGCCCACCCTGCCGCGGACGACGGGGTGGGGCTTTCCGGCGGCGCTCGTTGCACCCGGCCACACGCCACTTACGGAGAGGACCGCATGGACCAGAAACGCTACATCTCGGCTCAAGAACTGCTCGACGACTCTTTCCGGCTGGGCATCCGTATCTTCAAGAGCGGCTTCCGGCCCAGCTTCATCATCGGAATCTGGCGGGGCGGCACCCCGGTGGGCATCGCCGTCCAGGAAATCCTGGACCAGCTGGGGGTCAAGACCGACCACATCGCCATCCGGACGTCCAGCTACACCGGCATTGGGCAGCGCAACAAAACCGTGCGCGTCCACGGGCTGGAATACGTAGTGCGCCACGCCAACTGGGACGACGGCCTGCTCATCGTGGACGACGTCTTCGACAGCGGCAACAGCATCAAGGCGGTCATCGAGACCCTGGAAAAAAAGATGCGCCGCAACCTTCCCCAGGACATCCGCATCGCCACGCCCTGGTACAAGCCCGACAACAACCAGACCGACATCGAGCCCCACTACTACCTGCACGCCACTAACCGGTGGCTGGTCTTCCCCCACGAACTGGAGGGGCTCACCCAGGAGGAGATCTTCGCCAACAAGCCCGGCATGCGCGAACTCTACCAAGAAGCAGGTCTCGTGAAATAGCGCCTCCCGCAACGCCGTCCGGGTCCGGCCGCCGCAGAGCAGCGGCGATCGCAATCGTCAACCATCGCCACACGGGGAGAACACAACCATGCTCGACATCGTGAAACGCTTTTTCGGAAAAGCCGACCATTCCGGCGCAGGGGCTTCACGTCCGCACAGTGAACGCGACGTGCGGGTGGCCACCTGCGCGCTTTTTCTGGAAATGGGCCGCATCGACGAAAAATTCACTCCCGCCGAACTGGATACCGTCATCGACATCCTGAAGGAGAAGTACGGCCTCTCGCCGGAACACGCCGAGGCCCTGCTGGCCGAGGCCGACAAGGACCTCAAGGAAAGCGTCGACTACTGGCACTTCACCAACCTGATCAACGAAAACTACAGCACCGAAGAGAAGCTGGAGATCATGGAGATGCTGTGGCGCATCGTCTTTGTGGACGGCCGCATGGACAAGTACGAGAACTACCTGATGCACAAACTGGCCACCCTGCTGCGCCTCTCCAACGAACAGCTCATCGACGCCAAGCTCAAGGCACTGGGGAAAAAGCCATGAAAAAGCTCATCAACCGGCCCGAAGACGTGGTCAGGGAGTCGCTGGCCGGGCTGGCGGCCGCCCACCCCGAACTGCTGCGCGTCCACTTCGACCCGGTCTACGTGGTGCGCGCCGACGCGCCCGTGGCCGGCAAGGTGGGCATCGTCTCCGGCGGCGGCAGCGGCCACGAGCCGCTGCACGGCGGCTACGTGGGCAGGGGCATGTTGGACGCCGCCTGCCCGGGCGAGGTTTTCACCTCGCCGACACCCGACCAGATGGAGGCTGCCAGCCGCGCCGTGGACGGCGGCGCAGGCGTGCTGCACATCGTCAAGAACTACACCGGCGACGTGATGAATTTCGAGATGGCCGCCGAGCTGTGCCAGGCAGACGGCCTGGCCGTCGAGAGCGTGCTGGTCAACGACGACGTGGCCGTGGAGGACAGTCTCTACACCGCCGGCCGACGCGGCGTGGGGGCCACCGTGCTGGTGGAGAAGATCTGCGGCGCCGCCGCCGAGAAAGGCATGGACCTGGCGGCCCTGGCCGCCCTGGGCCGGCGCGTGGCCGCCAACGGCCGCTCCATGGGCATGGCGCTGACCTCCTGCACTGTGCCGGCTGCGGGCAGGCCGACCTTCGACATCGGCGAGAACGAGATGGAGATCGGCATCGGCATCCACGGCGAGCCGGGCCGCGAGCGCAGGCCCCTGGCCGCCGCGCGGGAGATCGTGTCCATGATGATGGCGGCCGTCGTGTCGGACCTGCCCTTCCGGCGCGGCGACGCGGTCATCGCCATGGTCAACGGCATGGGCGGCACGCCGCTGATGGAACTCTACCTGATCTACCACGAGGTCGAGCGTATCTGCCGCGACAGCGGCATCACCATCGCCCGACGCCTGGTGGGCGACTATATCACCTCTCTGGAGATGGCCGGCTGTTCCATCACCCTGCTGCGGGCCGACGACGAGATGCTCGCGCTGTGGGACGCGCCGGTACTGACACCCGGCCTGCGCTGGGGCTGCTGAGGAAAACCGCCATGGAAACCGTCGACAGGGAAGGATTGCTGGCCTGGTTGCGGGAACTGCACCGGGTGTATGCCGAAAACAGGGAAGCCCTGACCGAACTGGACGCCGCCATTGGAGACGCTGACCACGGCATCAACATGGACCGCGGGTTCGCCGCGGTGGTCGAAGCCATTGAAAAATCCCCACCCGCCGACATGGCGGCCGTACTCAGGACCGCCGCCATGGCGTTGATAAAAACCGTGGGAGGCGCATCCGGCCCGCTGTACGGCACTTTTTTCCTGCGCGCCGCCGGTGCGTGCGCCGGCAAGACGCAACTGGCGGCCAACGACGTGGCGGCGCTGTTCGACGCCGGCACCCGGGGCGTCGTCGACCGCGGCAAGGCCCGGGCCGGCGACAAGACCATGGTGGACGTTCTGCTGCCGGCCGTGGCCGCCATGCAGCGCGCCGCGGCGGGCAACGGCGACATGCGTGCCGTGCTGTCGGCCGGAGCGGCGGCGGCCGAGGAGGGCATGCGCAGTACGGTGGACATGCTGGCCCGCAAGGGCCGCGCCAGCTACCTGGGCGAACGCAGTATCGGCCACCAGGACCCCGGCGCCACCTCCGCCTTTCTGATGATCCGGGCGGCCGCCGACACCTGGAACCGGGAATAGGAGAACACCCCACCATGATCGGCCTGGTCCTCGTCTCCCACAGCCGGGCGCTGGCCAAGGCGCTGGCCGAACTGGTGCGCGGGGTGGCCGGGGCCGACCTCCCGCTGGCCGTCGCCGGCGGCATCGGCGACGACCGTGCCGATCTGGGCACCGACGCCACGGACATCCTGGCGGCCGTCGAGTCGGTCTACCGGCCGGGGGGCGTGGTGGTGCTCATGGACCTGGGCAGCGCCGTGCTCAGCGCCGAAACGGCCCTGGAGTTCCTGGACCCTGAAAAGCGCACCAACGTGCGCCTGTGCAGCGCCCCCCTGGTGGAGGGCGCCGTAGCCGCCGCCGTCCAGATCGGCCTGGGCAGCAACCTGGAGACCGTCTGCCGCGAGGCCGCCCTCGGGCTGGCGCCCAAGAAACAGCACCTGGACGGCCCCGAACCCCCGGCGCCATCGCCGTCCCTTTTCCCGCCCTGTGAGACCGACGGCCAGCACTGGCAAAAAGCCCGCCTCACCGTGCGAACCCCCCACGGACTGCACGCCCGGCCGGCCGCGCGCCTGGTGCAGGCCCTGGCCGGACTGGATGCCCGCGTCCACATCGCAAAGGCCGGCGGCCGGCGGGAACCGGTGCCGGCCGACAGCCTCAACCGCATCGCCCTGCTGGACGTCGCCCGGGGCGACGAAATCGTGGTGTCGGCCGCCGGCACCGAGGCCCAAAGGGCCCTGTCCGTGGTGCGGGAGGTCGTGGAAAACCCGGTGCCGGACGCTGTCGGCGACGCTTCGCTTCCGGCCCCGCCGCCGGCCGAGTCCTCCGGGTTGGCGCCGGCCATGGAAGTGCTGGCGGTTTCGCCGGGCGCCGCCGTGGGCCCCCTGTTCGTCTACCGCCCGGCGGTACCCGAGGTCCCGAACCAGCGCATCGCCGACCCGCAAGAGGAGTGGGAGCGGCTGCAGCGCGCCCTGGCGCAGGTGGAAAGCGAGATGCGCACCCGGCGGCGCCAGACGCTGCAGCGCCTGGGGGCCGAAGAGGCCGCCATCTTCGAAGCCCACCGCCTGATGCTGCAGGACCCTGCATTGCTGCAGCGTGCCCGCGACGCCATTTTCGGGGAAAAGGCCAACGCCGCCCTGGCATGGCACCGGAGCGTGGCGGAGATGGCCGCGGACTACGGAAGGCTCTGCAACGATTACCTGCGCCGGCGCGCGGAGGATCTGCTGGACATCGGACGCCGGGTGCTGCTGGCCCTGGCGGGACGCTCCGCCAGGGGCGGCACGGTCCTTCCCGAGGCGTCCGTGCTGGCGGCCCGCGATCTTTCGCCGGCGGACCTGGCGGCCGTGGAAACCGGGCAACTGCTGGGCCTGGTCACGGTGGCCGGCGGTCCCACCTCCCACTGCGCCATCCTGGCCCGCGCCCTGGACATACCGGCCGTGGCCGGGGCGCCTGAAGCCGTCCTGCAACTGGCGCCCGGAACCCGGCTGGCCTTGGACGGCTTCAGCGGCCGCCTGTGGATCGACCCGCCGGCGGATGTGGTGGAACAACTGCGGTCCCGGCAGCGCCGATGGCAGGTGCGGCGCCGGGAAAACCGCCGCACCGCGCGGCAGCCGGCCGGGACCGCCGACGGCCGTGACGTGGCGGTGACCGCCAACGCCGGCAGGACGGCAGAGGCCCGCGCCGCCGAGCGCAACGGGGCCGATGGCATCGGCCTGCTGCGCACCGAGTTCATTTACATGACCGGCACAGAACCGCCCGACGAAGATACGCAACTGGAAGCGCTGCGGCAAATCACCGCTGTCATGGGCCAACGAACGGTGTGCGTGCGCACCCTGGACGCCGGCGGCGACAAGCCCGTCGCCGGCCTGGCGGCCCCGGCCGGGGCCAACCCCTTCCTGGGCGTGCGCGGCGTGCGCTTCTCCCTGTCCCGTCCCGAGCTGCTTTGCATACAGCTGCGGGCCGTTCTGAGGGCCGCCGCCACGGGCCCCCTGAAGCTCATGTTCCCCATGATTTCCACCGTGGAGGAAGTCGAACGCTGCCGCTCGCTGCTGGCGTCGGCGCACCGGCGGCTGAAGGAAGAGGGCCGCGAACATGGCTGGCCTTTGCCGGTGGGCATCATGGTCGAAACCCCGTCCGCCGCCCTGCTGACGGCCGAACTGGCCGCACGCGTGGACTTTTTCAGCATCGGCACCAACGATCTGACGCAGTACACCCTGGCGGCCGAGCGCGGCAACCCGGACCTGGCGGCCTACGCCGACGCCCTGCATCCGGCCGTGCTACGCTTGATGCAACAGGCGATAGAGGGCGCCCGCGCCCACGGCAGGCCGGTGAGCGTATGCGGCGAACTGGCCGCCGACCCGTCGGCCGTACCCGTACTGCTGGGCCTGGGCGTCGACGAGCTGAGCGTGGCGCCGGAGGCCGTGGCCGACGTCAAGGCGCTGGTACGGCGGCTGGACACCCGCCGCTGCCGGGAACTGGCCACCGAGGCGCTGGCGTGCGACCGAACCTCCCGTGTCCGCTACCTCGCCGAGACTTTTGCGGCAACGCTTTGATCCTTAAGCGAGGCCTACAAGCCACGGCCGGGCCCGCCGGGACGCCCATGGATAACATCGTTGATGCGATAGTTGTCCAACCGGGAAAAGGGATAAAAAGAGCGCGGCAGTTTTCGGTAATCCAGTGACAACAGATCGACCGCGGCCGCCCCCGGTGTGTGGGCGGGACAGATCAGGCCGGCAAAGAGCCCATAGGCCGCCTTGAACGAAGAACATGCCTTGACCACCACTAGATCGTAGGATTGGGGCTCAATGCCGAATGCCCGGTAGAGCTGGGGGTCACCGTTTCCGGACACTTTGTGACAGACGACCACATCGATGGCACCTGCAATGGAAAGCACGGCCGTCAGCCCCACGTTGATGACAATGCCCCGGCCGGCCGGGCCCTCCTGTGTAAAAACCCCGTCATGCAGGGACTTGACAGTCGCCTCCACCCGGATGGACCGATTGTGCACCGGGTCCCGGGTACCGCCCAGTGAAAACACCGCTTTTTGCCCTACACCGAGGATGTGGGCCTGCGTGACCGCCGGCGCGTCGGTGAGAACCGAAGCCGTCCGGACCTGCGAGCCGGCTTCCATTACTCGTGCGACAACCGCGATGCTGTCTCCGGCGGCGCCAGCATTGGAGGAATCCGCACTATCGACCAGGATGACCGGTTTGGGAGTGTCGGGATTTTCGGCCAGTGCAATCACTTCGTCGATGGAATACATCCGGGGCTGGAACGCATCGCGCAGGCTCACCAGGCGCATGGCCATTTCGATGGCGTGCTTTTCGGCCGTCTCTTTATCCTTGGCCACGGTAATAACGGTCGAAGCGCCCTCGGCCACGTCCAGCCAGGGCTGCATCATGAAGATGGAAAAATCCGCCAGTTGATTCGAAGACACCAGGGACTGACCGAATTTCATCAGTTCCGCAAAGGGCCCCTCCAAGGTGGCGTAACCGTTGGCCGGCACGATCATAGGAATGCCCACGCGCACCAGATGCAATTTTTCTTTCCTTTGCAGGCGCGCGAGGGCCAGCTTTGCGGCACGTACGCCGGTTTCATAATAATCGGTGTGCGGATACGTATGAAAACCGCAGATAAAATCGGCATTTTCGACCATCCTGCGGGTAATATTGGCGTGCAGATCGGCGGAGGCAGCGATCACGGCGTCCGGCCCCACCCGCGCGCGGATCACCTCGAGGATCATCCCGCAAGCATCGTCGCAAGTCGTGGTCTGGGTGGCCCCGTGCAGGGAAACCAGCACCCCGTCCACAGGCCCCTGTTGGCGGATGGTCGTAACGGTCTTTTCCAGAAACCACTCCAGGACCGAATGGGCGACGGCTCCCCCGCTCTGGGAATACATAGAACAGGCCGGCACGACGGTACCGCCACCGTACGCGATGCCATCGAACATGCCGGCCACCGCACGGGGTTTTCCCTTCAGACTGGCCAGCATTTGCGCTCCCTCGCAGATGCCGTAATACTCGAAACTATCCATCCCGGTGATGTCCGGGTTGAAGGAATTGCTCTCCTGGTTGAATTCGCAAACGAGGATTTTCATGGCCGACTCATCTTGACCGGTTGAGCGTCTCAAACAGGTGTCGCGTGGATGGATACAAATCCTTGTATACACCGAAGAGCTCGTCGTACAGTGCCCGGCAGTCGCTGTCCGGAGAAAACACCCTATCTTCTCGAATCATCCTGTCGGTGGTATCGAGGTCTGGACAGATCCCCAACCCCACGATGGCACAGTAGGCCGTACCAATGGCGCCGGCATGGGCCGCATTTTCGGGGATAACGACGGGTATGCCGAGGATACCGGCCAGGCTCTGCATCCACGGTTTACTGTTGGCCCCTCCGCCGACCACCCGGATGGCATCCAGCGTCTGTCCGGTCTGTGCGCGATACATTTCGATCTTCCAGCGCAGCGAAAAACTGATTCCCTCCATGACCGCCCGCATCATATGCCGCCGGTCATGAAGGTTGTGAATGTTGAAAAACACCATGCGCGCTTCGTTGGACAGGGGCGGCAGCTCACCATGCAGCCAAGGGGTGGCAATCATCCGGTCGCACCCCGGGACTACACCGGCGATATCCCGGTCGACAAACCGAAAAACGTCGTCCGCGAGCCGTTCCTGCTCCTTTCGATACAGCTGTTTCACGGCCCAGTTTTGGGCCATGCAGGCCGCCTGCATGACATACAACAACAATTCCTTGCCCTTGTCGAAAGCCTGGTAAAGTTCTCCCACGCCGGGTCTTCTCCTGGGCACAGAGACGGCCAGCCAGCCCGAGGAGCCCAGGTAGATATGGGCGCTGCCGACAGTACTGCAGCCCGCCCCGATGGCAATGGCCGGGATGTCGCCGCAGCCTCCGAAAACAGGAATATTCTCTACCAGCCCCATGTCTGCGGCGGCTTCGGCAGTCAGTTGTCCTACCTTCTGCGTCGGCATAACCATTGGGGGGAACTTGTCCGTATCGAGTTTAGCGGCCGCCAGCACCCGTGTGTAGGCTCGCTGGGTGTCGGGATCCGGATGATGGATGAAATCATTGGTCAGGTCGACCGCTTTAACCCCCGTGGCCTTGTATTTGAGGAAAGCATTGACTTCCAGGAAAGTCTCCGTCCGATCGTAGATGTCCGGACGTTCTTCGCGCACCCACATCAATCGCGCCCAGTAGTCTCTTTCGGTAAAGGCGTCCGTCCCCAGCCGGGCATTGAGTTTCCTGGCCTGCGCTTTGGCCCGACCGTCCAGCCAGATGATGGCGTTGTGCAGCACCCGTCCCTGCTCATCCAGCGGGATGATTCCCTTCCATTGTGTGCCGAAAGCCATTCCAACAACCCTCTGCGGCGACAGACCCCCACGGGCAACCACATCACGGGTTCCCCGGCACACGGCCGTCCAAAACTTATCGGGATCCTGTTCCGCCCAACCGGGGCGGGGCGTCAGCAGCGCATAGCGCACGATTTCGGAATCGATCAGGGATCCATGCAGATCGACCAGCGCGATTTTCACGCCGCTGGTGCCAAAATCGTAAGAAAGGATGCAGTCGCTTTTCATGTGAAGCGCTCCAGTGTACGGGCCATGACATCGAGAAAAAGGCGGCAGTCGTCTTCGTCGATACGTCCCATGTTGGCGATCTGGAACATATTCTTTTCCAGCAGCGGACCCTTGCCCGGATACACGGTGAAACCCTGGTCTTCCAGGGACCGGATGAACGCCCCCAGGTTGGCTTCCTGCGGCAGGAAAACCGAAGTCACCGTGCTGGAGGCGATGTCGTCGTCGACCAGCGTCTTCAGGCCCATGGTGCGCACCCCCTCGCGGATGATTCTGGCACACCGCCGGTATCGGTCGATTTGACCCTCCAGCCCCTCGTCCAGCAACCGTTGGACGGCGGCTTCCAGTGCGATGAACATGGTGACCGACGGGGTGTTCGGCGTCTGGTGCAACTTCTCAGAGAAGCGGTGCAGGCTGCGCAGGCTCAGATAGGCGCTGCGTGGCTTTGTCTGAGGCAGGCTTTGCAAAACGCTTTTCTTAGCGCAGATGATGCCTACTCCGGCCAGGCTGGCCAAGCACTTGTTGGACGAGCATGTGCAAAAGTCGATGTGATCCCGAACGACGTCCAGGTCCTCTCCGCCCAGGGCGCTGACGGCGTCAACGAAATACCGTTTGCCGTACTTTTCAGCCAGCCGGCCCACGGCGGTCACCGGGTTGACGACACTGGTGCTGGTTTCGTGGCATACCATGGCAATGGCGGTGATGTCGGCATCCTCATGCAGGGCCTGCTCCAGATCTTCGGCCCGCGCCGGTTCTCCCCAAGGGTAGCAAACCACCCGGGCGGGCACCTCGTGGATATCAAGCAATGTCTCCAGCCGGTCGCCGAAGACACCGTTGTTGACCAGCAGCACCTTGTCCCGCGCTCCGAAAGCCGACGAGAGGGTGGTTTCATTGGCCGCCGTGCCGGAACCGGTGATCATCAGGACGGTGTACCGTTCATCGGCCCCGAAGATCCCGAGCAATCCCTGCTGTGTGTTCTGGATCACCGCCTCGAAATCAGGCACGCGGTGACAAATCTGCTTGTGGATCAGGGCCAGCTGAACCTCTGGGGCCACCAGCACCGGCCCCGGGCAGAACAGGTAATGTTTCGGATGTACGCTCATTGGCTCCTCTTATGGACTGTTTCAGGTTTGACGGGATTAAACCGGCCCCACGTCGGGAAGCCGGTTCCGGGTTACACTTTGAAGCAGCTGACCAAGTGTCCGGCCTTTTTTTCGGCCAGGGCCGGCTTGCAGGTCCGACACTGTTCGTCTTTGGCCGGATGGGTGCACCGCGAATAGAAATTGCACCCCGGCAGTATTTCCGTAGGGCTGGGAACTTCGCCTTCCAACACGTAAAGCGGTTCCCCGGTAAGTCCCTTTTCCAGTGTCGGGACGGCATTCATCAGGGCCTGGGTATAGGGGTGCATGCTGTTAACGAAAATTTCCGGGTTGTCGGCGTGCTCGACACAGACCCCGAGGTACATTACGATGACCTTGTTGCACAGGAACTGCACCGTCGAAATGTCATGGGCAATGAAAACAAGGGTCAGCCTGTGACTGGCGTTGAGTTTCAGAAACAGGTTCATGATCTCGATGCGGCTGATGGGATCCAGACTGGAGATGGATTCGTCGGCCAGAATGAGGTCCACATCCAACAGCAGCGCCCGGGTGATATTGATCTTCTGTGTAACGCCCGCGCTGAGTTCGTGATGGTAGCGCGAAAGCACCGACAGGGGCAGCTGGACGATCTCCAGGGTCGCCTCTATTTTTTTTCTCCGCTCGGCGGCATCACCAAGGCCGTGGATCTCCAAGGGTTCGTTGAGAATCTGCTCCACGGTTCGCTTGGGTGGAAGAGCGGCATAGGCGTCCTGCAGGATCAGCTGTACTCGCCGCGAATTTTCCCTCTGTCTTCCCGTGGTGTCGCATTTGATCAGGTGCTCGGCGTCAAACCGTATGTCGCCGCGGGTGGCCATTTCGACGCCCGCGATCATCTTGGCCAGGGTGGTCTTCCCGCATCCCGACTCGCCCACTAGACCATAGATCAAGCCTCTTTCCAATTGGATGGTGATGCCCTGAACGGCGTGCACGTAACTGGGTTTGCCGAAGATGTTTTTGCGCGGTAGCTGGTAATCCTTGTACAGGTCCTCAATGTCGAGGATGATGTCGTTGGCACTCATGTGGTCTTTCCCTGTTGCCTGTGGTGTTCACACGAAATGGCACCGGCAGCGGTGCCCCTCACCGATCTGCTTCAGCTCCGGGGACGACACACTGCACCGGTCCCTGGCATGGTCGCAGATGGCCGAAAATTCGCAGCCGCTTTCGTTGTTCTGCGCCGTCCCTCCTGTTTTGACCCTGAATCCCTTAAATTTCTGATCCCGCTCGAAGCCTTTAGATTTGGGCGTCACCTGCAGCATTTTCTCGGTGTAGAAGTGACGGGGAGAGCGGAGGATGGTTTCCTTGGGTCCGATTTCGAGAATCTTGCCGCCGTACATGATCATGATCCGTTCGGCCAGCAGCGAACAGACCGGGAGGCTGTTGGAAATCCAGATCATGCTCAACTGACTGTCCTGTTTCATCTTGCGCAGGATCTCGACAATCTGGGCCGCAACGGTCACATCCAACGAACGGGTTGCATCGTCGGCGATGAGTAGCTTCACGTCCCCGCATAGCGCCAAGGCGATAGCGACACGCTGTTTCATACCGCCGGAAAGCTGGTAAGGGTAGCTGTGCATCATTTTTTCCGGATCGGGCATCCGCAGACTTTTGAAAATGGATAATCCCCTTTCAATGACGGCGTTTTTGGACATGCCCGGGTTGTGGGCCATGATCGTCTCGCGCACCTGCTTTTCAACGGTGCATATGGGATCGAGGATCTCCAGCGGGTTGTCGCTGATCATAGCGATCTGAAATCCGCGGATCGTATCCAGATGATCCCTTGAAACCTGGTAGAGGTCGTCTCCTTCGAAGAAGATCTTTCCGCTTTTGAGCATACAGGTGCGCGGCAGGATGTGCATGATGGCGCTGACCAGGATAGACTTTCCGCTGCCGCTCTCACCGACGATCCCCAGCGTTTGGCCCCGATCCAGGGAAAACGAAAGCTCATCGATCAGCTTTTTTTCGCCCCCGCCGGGATCCTTCCTGACGACGTTGATCCTGCTAGCCTCCAGAAGTGTGTGATTCATTGAGTCGCTCCTGCTCCTTGAGTGGGGGTCATGCCGAAAGGGTCTTGACGATGGATCGGCTCATGAAACTCAGGGAAATGGTGATCACGGTAATGAACAAACCGGGAATGGTAGTGATCCACCAAGCGTTGATGAGATAGTTGAGTCCGTCCCCCATGATCGTCCCCAGAGAAATGCTCGGCGGCTGGATGCCGATGCCGATGAAACTCAGTAGTGCTTCCCACACAATCATCAACCCGAACTCCAGCACGACAAAAGACAGCGTGGAAAGCACGACATTTTTCAGAAAGTATTTTTTCAAGACCCAGAAGGAGGAAGCGCCCATGATCCTAGCGGCGAGAATGTAATCCTTTTTGGTTTCCCGCAGCACATTGGAACGCGTGGCGCGGGCGTAGATCGGCCACCCGGATATGCCCAGGACCACGGTTATCGAAAGGATGGTGGGCGGCGCCACCGCCAGCAGAATAACGGCAATCACCAGCAGGGGAAGCGAAAGCTGGATGTCGGTCATGGTCATGATGACGGTATCGACCGCCTTGCCATAGATACCGCTTAGCAATCCCACAAAGATACCGATTCCGAAGATGATCATCACCGAGAAAAATGCGATCATGATGGAAGTGCGCAGCCCGAACAAAATGCGCGAGGCGATATCTCTTCCCAGGCTGTCGGTGCCGAAAAGGTGATTGAATGAAGCCTTTTGCCCGAAGAATAGCGGTGGTGTCAGGCGGGCGCGAATATCCATCTGGTCCGGGGAGTGCGATGCGATCAGCGGCGCGAACACCGCCGCCAGCACGATCAGCACCAGCACAAGAGTGCTGACAAGAAAGGTTTTGTCCCCAAAAAGCGCCCGGGCTGTCTGATAGGGGTGCTGCCTATGTTCTCGAGTCTGCGAAATACTTTCCATCATTCCACTACCCATTTGAACTTTATGGTTTGGATAGAATCCTCCCGCCATGCCGCAAACAGCCCTTCCCCGCCGCACGGCCGGCGCGTAACCTGGAACCCTTTACTGAGACTTTCAAGGATCAGGCGGCCCGATTAAAGTACTTCCGAACCGCCTGAAAACGGCTTTTAAATGGACAGAAGCTTACTCCTTGTATACGTCGTTTTTGCCGTAAGGCTTCTCGATATCCTTGAGGTAGAAGAAATTGGAGGGCCATCCCTTGAAGTTCTTTACGTTGGTGCGGTATCCCCAGATGAATACCGAGGTAAACAACGGCAGGGCGGGCACCTTCTCCATGAGCAGCGGAAGCGTTTCGGTCTGCAGAATCTTCTTGCGCTCATCGAGGTTGACGGCCGCCTGTTCCTTGTCCAGGCTATCGCTGATTTCCTTGTCGTCGATAAAGGTCATGCGCTTCGTGCTGCGGTGAAAAATGGTCCGGATGATCTGGTCCGGTTCGGGTGTTCCGGAACACCAACCGGTGTCGATCATGTGCCCGGCCTCCGGATTGTACAGCGATTCGAGCCAGGGCGCGGTCTCCAGCACCTTGAGCTTGACTTTGACACCGATGGTTCCCAGGGAAGCGGCGATGTACTCGGCGTATTCCTTGGTCTTGGGATAGAAGCCGGTGGAGGTGATGTATTCTAGGGTGGGGAACTTGCTCATGTCCTTGTACCCGGCTTCGGCCAAGAGTTTCTTGGCTCTGGAGGGATCGTACTTGATGTTGTTGGGACATTGAACATAGCCGAATTTGGCCGGTGGGATATGGGCGGCCACAGGATTCCCGGCCGCTCCCAGGATGTGCACAATGCCCTCGCGGTCGATGGCGTGGGAGATGGCTCGGCGTACACGCACGTCGTTGAAAGGCGGTTTCTGGCACCGAAAGATAAGCCACTTGTTCTCCACCGAGGGAGCCTTAATGACAGCGGTGTTCTTGTTTTCCTCGATGCTACCGATGTGCTCGGACTCCACCCTTTCGATAGCATCGTATTCGCCACTGAGCAGGCCGAAAAGCCGTACACTTGAGTTGGGCACATAGATCCAGTGAAACTCCTTCAGCTTCGGCGGACCAGCCCAGTAATCAGCATTGGCGGCCAGGATGGTTGTGTCCCCTTCCTGTTTAACGAATTTCCATGGACCGGTGCCGTTGGGCCGGTCCTTGATTTTACCACTGGCGATGTCCGCCGCGGACATGATGCTCACCAGACCCAGGGAGTAGATCAGGGAACCTACCGGCTTTTCGGTCTTGACGTGCACTGTGTAGTTGTCCACGACCTTGGTTTCCAGTTTGCCCGGAAGCCATCCGAATCCCGGCTTCTGGGGATCGGAGTAGTAGTCCAGGGTAGCCTTGACGTCTTTGGCTGAAAACGGGGTGCCGTCGTGAAACTTGACACCCTTGCGCAGCTTGAACGCCAGTGTGAGTGGATCAACCCTTTTGTAGGACACGGCCAGCGCCGGGATGAGCTTGCTGGGGTTGTCCACGCCGCAAGGTTCTGCAAACAGCTTGTCGAAAATGTGGTTCTCGATTCCGATTTGCGCTAAAATGGTGTGGCTGGTGGTGTCCCAGTTGCCGGTCAGCGGCTCGGCGGATGCAAACCGGAATACGTCCCTGTCTTCAACGCTGTAAGCCGGGATTAGGCACAGGCTCAACGTCACGACAACGGCGGCAAGGCTGAACAGGATTGTTTTTTTCATTTCGGTCTCCTCGGGCTGAAGGCTCACTGCTGCTTTCAACAATGAACCCGATTACAGTAAAACACAAACGATCCTCACAAATTTCTTGCCGGACCGGACCCCCTGAACGGGTAGTCCGAAGGTTGCACGTCTCACCTCCTTTCTGACGCGGTGGAAATTCTCAGATCTACAGGGCTGCTGCTGTGGGCTCCGGGGACGCATTAAGACCACTCACGCACCCTGGGGTCCAAGGCACCGTACAGGATGTCCGCCACTAAGTTCAGGGTGACAAACAGCGCTGAAAGTGCGATGACGCCACCGACGATGAGCGGATAATCCCGCTGCAGCACCGCGTAAATGAAAAGGGTTCCCATGCCCGGCAATGAAAACAGATACTCGATGATGATGGCACCGCCGAACAGGGGGCCCCATTGCAGCCCCAGAAAAGTGACGATGGATCCCAGAAAATGCTTGGCGATGTGCAGATTGATTTTGACTGTGGGGATTCCCCGGACCTGCATGCCGGCAATGAATTGTTTCGAAAAAATGTCCTTTAAAGATTCGTACATGGTTTTGAACGCCGCCGGAATGAGGGTCAAGGCCAGCACCGTAGAGGGCAGCACCATGCTTTTGAAACCCCGATAGCCCACCGCCGGAAACAGGTTCAGTTTGACGGAGAACAACAGGATGGCCATGATGGCCAACCAGAAATTGGGAAAGGACTGTAGAAAAACGGTGGCAATCTCGATCTTCTGGCCGATGCGTTCGCGGCGGGCACCCACCAGTGCCAGGATGCCTCCCACGGATAGCCCGATCAGCAGGGCCAGCCCGATCAGTTCGAAGGTGAGCGGAAACCGTTCCACGATGAGTCCGCTTACCGACGCTCTGGCGTGCGCCTCCTTTTCGATGGACTTCATCCCTTCGGTGCCCTTTTTCGCCATGTCCATTCGATGAGCCGAAGACCCCCCCACCGATTCGCCGACGCCGCCATGCTTGCTGCGGAAAAAGGACTCCCCGAAATCCCCGCCCACGGCCTTTTTGATAAAATCGACGAACTGGAGGACCACCGGTTTGTCCAAGCCGAGTTCCTTGCGCAGCGCCTCGACAGCGCTTTTGGGCGCGGTTCCGGATACCATCATCCGAACAGGGTCTCCGGGAATCACCCGGATCAGCACAAAGATGATGAATGTGACGATGAAGACCGTGAACAATGCCCTGATTATCCGTTTCAATAAAAACCAGCTCATCTCGTCCCCTGTGAAGTGAAATGCCTGCAAATGCGGTTATCGCGCCGGTAAGCGGTATATGTGGCTACTTTATGAAGCACTATGTGTGCCAGATTAGTGCGCCTGTGGATATCACCTGTAATGGTCGATAGTTATCATCCACGACAGGGACTTCCACACCGGGATGCGGAGCCCGTTTTATCACTTCTGGGAATGCACGATTCTTGTTTTTAAGAATCTATCCCCAACGCTCCACCACGGCCGCGCACCTTCTCCGCCGTTAAAGGGGGGGCGGTTTTTCGGAAAGGCCCACGGTCCAAACCCTGCCGATCGCACCCCTGCGCCGCCGAGCGGTCCAGATTGCAACCGGCTCAATGGTATGGTATTTGCTTTACTACTCTTCGGGAGTTGACCCGACAAACGTACACGGTGCGCCCGGAACGCCCCGACCATCGGCTGCCGGGCACGGGGATGCACCTTTTTCGCCATTCAGCCAAAAGCGACACAATGAACCAACCGCCACTCCAAAAAAGTCGGGGCGACATATTGGTCGTCGACGACAACCTCAACAACCTGAAAACGCTTTCCAGCCTCCTTAAGGACAACGGGTTTTCCGTAAGGGGATCTCTCAATGCCCAATCGGCGCTCATGGCCATCGAGGCTGTCCCTCCCGAGTTGATCCTGCTGGATGTGCTCATGCCTGACATGAACGGGTACGATCTGTGCCGAAGCCTGAAAGCTGACCCTGCGACCCGCGATATTCCCATCATTTTCATCAGCGCCCTGGAAGAAACCGACAAGAAGGTCGAGGGCTTTCGGGCCGGCGGCGTGGATTTCATCACCAAACCTTTCCACGTGGAGGAGGTGATCAGCCGGGTGACCACCCATCTGCGCATCGGCCAGCTTCAACGCCAGTTGGAAAGCTATAACCGGTCCCTGGAAGAGAAAGTGCGCCAGAGAACCGAAGCGCTGGAAGCCAGCCGGGAGCGCTACCGCCGACTCGTGGAAGATCTGCCGGTGGGACTGTTCCGGTCCGAGCCCGGACCGGAGGGCCGTTTCCTGATGGTTAACACCGCGTTCGTTCACATGTTCGGCTACGATTCGGCGCAAGAAGTACAGGGACTGCCGGCCGCCCGGCTGTATCCCGACCGCCGACAACGCGAGGCCTTTTCACGGGAATTGATCCAACGGGGATTCCTGCGAAACAGGGAGATCAAGTTGAAACGACGGGATGGATCGCCCCTGGTGGCCTCCGTCACGGCCCATGCCATCCGCGATGCCGACGGGCGAACCATGTATTTCGACGGCTTGGTTGAAGACATCACCGACCGCAAGAAGCTTGAAGACCAGATGCAGCGTATCGCAAAACTCGAAGCCATCGGGACGCTGGCCGCCGGCTTCGCACATGACTTCAAAAACATGCTGGCCACCATTCTGGGCAACACCGATTTAGCCATCATGCAGCTTGCCCGCGGCGAAGCCGTAGACGATCTCCTCCAGACCGCCTTGCAGGCCGGTCTGCGGGCTCGGAGTCTGGTCAAACAGATCCTGACGTTCAGCCATCAGGCCGAGATACGAAAAAGGCCCCTTCGTGTGGCACCAATCCTGGAGGAATCGCTGGTTTTTCTCAAAACGATGGTGCCTCCCGGTATCAGGACCGTCTGCCACATCGTCCGGGCGGACGGCAAGGTGATCGCAGACCCCATCCAGATTCATCGGGTCGTCATGAACCTGTGCCTCAACGCCGTGCAGGCCATGGATGCCGGGGGCGGCCTGCTGGAAATTCGCCTGGAAGGAGCCAAATTGGAAGGCAGTGACTTCTCGTCGATGCAAAATATCCGCAAGGGACGCTACCTGTGTCTGGAAGTCAGCGACAACGGCCACGGAATACCGGAGGAAATCATCAACCGGATATTTGATCCTTTTTTCACAACCAAGAATCGCCGGGAGAACTCGGGCATGGGCCTTGCTGTGGTCCACGGCATCGTCAAGGATATGGGAGGCGCTGTCCTGGTGGAAAGCGAAACGGGGCGGAAAACCACTTTTCAGGTGCTGCTGCCGGAGTACGACGATCAACACGCCCGGGGCGCCCGGAGCGGCTGAACCCGGTTGCAAACCGGTATCCCGGTATGCCGGCGCCAGCGGTTTTTCCAGCAAGAGAGACTTGCCGTTATGTCCCAGATTCTGATCATCGACGACGATCCACAAATCTGTACGATTTTGTCGGAACTGGTAAAAAGCATGGGACACCGTCCGTGTACGACCACCCGGCTCGAAAACGGGCTCCGGCTGGCGCGGCAGCGGGATTTCGATCTGGTCCTGCTGGACCTGGAGTTTCCCGACGGCGACGGGCTTCAGATCTTGCCGGACCTGCTGAAGGTTTCCTCCCGTCCGGAAGTCATCATCATCACCGGGACCAGCGGTTACCGCGGCGCGGAGTTGGCGTTTAAATACGGTGCATGGGACTATGTGGAGAAGCCTTTTATCCTGGCGGAAGTATCGTTACCCATCGAGCGGGCCCTGCAGTACCGCGGGAAAAAAGATCCGACCCATATCCCGGTGACCCTTAAACGCCTCGGAATCGTAGGCGAGTCCCCGGCCATTCTCGGGTGCCTGGAAGAGGTCGCCAGGGCCTCTGCCACCAGAGCATCCATTCTGATCACCGGAGAAACCGGCACCGGCAAGGAATTGTTTGCAAGGGCCGTCCATGCCAACAGCAACCGCTCCGCAGGCCCCTTCGCCGTTCTGGACTGCGGGGCCCTGCCCGACACGCTCGTGGAGAGCACCCTTTTCGGACACGAGAGGGGGGCTTTTACCGGGGCGGAGAAAAAACAGCAAGGTGTGATCTGCCAAGCCAACCGGGGCAGTCTTTTTCTCGACGAAATCGGTGAACTCTCGCTTCGCGTTCAAAAATCGCTGTTGCGGGTGCTGCAGGAGCATCGCATTCGCCCCGTCGGAGGCGTCCGTGAAATTGAAGTGGATTTTCGGCTGGTGGCGGCCACCAACCAGGACCTGGCCCGCATGGTCAAGGAAAATCGCTTTCGTGAAGACCTGTTTTTCCGCATCCGTGCCATCGAAATCAAGATTCCGCCGCTGCGCGACCGGAAAGAGGACATATACGAAATCACGACCCGCAAGGTCGACCAGCTCTGCCGGGATTATGGTTTCGAGACCAAAGGCATATCGCCGGAATTCATGGACGTGCTCAACTGTCAGCACTGGCCCGGAAATGTGCGCGAACTGATCAACGCATTGGAATTCGCCATCGCCGCGGCGCAACAGGACCCGATACTTTTCCCTAAACATCTGCCCCCCGAATACCGCTTGGCTCACCTGAAATACGAGCAGCGGCGGCCGGACGTAAAGGCCGCTTCCATCGCAAAACATTTCGATACCGGCAAACATTTTCCGACCCTGGCCGAATACCGCGCTAAATTTGAAAAAAACTACCTGCGGATGCTGCTGAAACTGTCTCAGGGAAACCGTCACGAAGCCAGCCGGCTCTCGGGCATTTCCCAGGCGCGCCTCTACGGCCTGTTAAAAAAATACAACCTTTCCCGGTTTTCCGGAC
>CAYZCL010000072.1:0-27674 GCA_964476595.1 uncultured Desulfobacteraceae bacterium | reverse complement strand
CTTCTACTGGAACAGCGGTATGTTCGCCTTCGGCACGGCGGTGATCTGCGAGGCCTACGCCCGGCTGCAGCCGGAGCTGTACGGGCAGATGACCGAGCTGGCGGCCCGAGGCGACTCGGTTGGCCTGGAGGACTATGCGAGGCTGCCCGACATCTCCATCGACTACGCCATCATGGAAAAGACCGACAACTGCGTGGTGCTGCCGTCGGATTTCGGATGGAGCGACATCGGTTCATGGAAGTCACTCTACGACTACTGCGAAAAAGACGCGCAGGGCAACGTAATCAACGGCGACGTGATCACCCACCAGACGGAAAACTGCTTCATCACCTCCCACCGGCGCCTGGTGGCGGTCAACCACCTGAGCGGCCTGGTGGTGGTAGAGACGCCCGACGCGGTCTTTGTCTCCGACCTGGAGAACAGTCGCGAGGTCAAGATCATCGTGGAGCGCCTCAAGGCCCAGGGCCGCCGGGAATTCCGGCAGCACCAGACCGTGTACCGCCACTGGGGATGCACGTGCGAGCTGGAGCGCCGGCAGGGGCTGGTGGTGGAGCGCCTGGAGGTGTACGCCGGCGCCCGGCTGGAGCTGCCGGCCGTGGAGGGCCCGCTTCATCTGTATGTCCACGACGGGCGCATCTCCCTGGAGGACGAAAACGGGCAGGAGACGCTCGGCCCGGGAGAGAGCCGACAGATAGCCGTCGGTGGGCGCGTGGGTGTCGTCAACGCCGAAAAAGAGAGCGCCACGTTGATTGTGGTGGGGTCGGGCTGACCGCCGGGAGCGCGGCTCACGCTTTGCGAAAAATTTCCGATAAACGGCTTGGGGGGTGTTGTCCAACCCGGAAACAGAAGGAGGGTGGTCCCGTGAAGGTGCCTTTGCTGGATTTGAAGAAGCAGTATGAGACCATCCGCGGGGAAGTGCTGCAGACCGTCACGGAGCTGTTCGACAGCCAGCAGTTCATCCTGGGGCCGCGGGTGGAACGTCTGGAAAAAGCCATCGCCGAATACTGCGGCACGGCTCACGCCGTGGGCGTCTCTTCGGGCAGCAGTGCCCTGCTGATTTCACTGATGGCGGCCGGCATCGGGGCAGGGGACATCGTGGTGACCTCTGCCTACACCTTCTTCGCCACCGCCGGCTCCGTGGTGCGCGTAGGCGCCGTGCCCCTGTTCGTCGACATCGAGCCTGACAGCTACAACCTGTCGCCGGCGCAGCTGGAAGAGGCCCTATCGCGGCTGCCGGCCTCCCGCCGCCGCGCGGTCAGGGCCGTGATCCCTGTGCATCTCTACGGGCAGTGCGCCGAGATGGATCCCATCCTGGAGATCAGCCGGCAGCGCCGGCTGGTGGTGATCGAGGACGCCGCCCAGGCCATCGGGGCCGAGTACCGCGGCCGGCGGGCCGGGTCCATGGGCGACTTCGGCTGCTTCTCCTTCTTTCCGTCCAAGAACCTGGGGGCCTTCGGCGACGGAGGCATGGTCACCACTTCGTCGGAGGAGATGAGCGACCGGCTGAAGATCCTGCGCGGCCACGGGGCCAGGCCCAAGTACTACCACAAGCTGGTGGGCGGCAACTTCCGGCTGGACGCGCTGCAGGCCGCCGTCGTCGAGATCAAGCTCCGGCACCTCGACCGCTGGACCGCCGCGCGCCGGGACAACGCGGCCCGCTACCGACGGTATTTCGCCGACGCGGACCTGCTGGGGATCGTCACGCTGCCGGCCGAAAAGCAGGACCGCCACATCTACAACCAGTTCGTCATCCGGGTGCCGGAGAAACGCGACGAACTGCGTGAATGGCTGCAGGCGCAGGGCATCGGCACCGAGGTGTACTATCCCGTACCCCTGCACCGCCAGGAGTGTTTCGCCGGCATGGACGTGACCGTCACGCCGCTCCCGGCGGCCGAGCGCGCCGCCGCCGAAACCCTGGCGCTTCCCATCTACCCGGAAATTACCGCCGACCAGCAGGCATACGTGGTAGAAAGTATCGGGCAATTTTTCAACTGAATCCATCCCCCATGTCACCGCGAATTAACGCCGCCGTCGGGGCACGGTAAGCGCAGGCTGTGTTGGCGGCGGCAAAAGCCTTCAGCCACCCCCATGCGCTGGAGATTTTATGTTGTTTTTTTGCCGGCCAGCGCCCGTGCGCAGGCTTGGGCGAGTTCGGAGCGTACCAGTGGTTTCATTAAGATATCACAAACGCCCAGCTGTTGAGCGCTTTTCTCGTATATTTTTTCACTGAAACCGGTGCATAGAATTACCGGTATATCCGGACAGAAGGAAGTGATTTCCCGGGCCAGTGCATCGCCGGTCAGGTGCGGCATGGTTTGGTCGCTGATGATCAGGTCGAAGCGCCGGGGCTCGGCTCGCACCAGTTCGAGCGCCTCGAGACTGCTGGTCCGGGTCGTTACCTGGTAGCCCAGTTTTTCTAGTAATTGCCGGCAGATGGTTCCCATAGCGGGTTCGTCATCCACAAAAAGAATATGCCCGTTGCCGGTCGGCAGGTTGGGTTCCAATCGTTTCGATGGCGGCTGGTGGCGCTTCACGAGAGGCAGGTAGACGGTGAATTCGCTGCCCTTGCCGGGTTCACTTTCTACGGTGATGGTCCCGCCGAAATCAGCGACGATGCCGCGTACAACGGCCAACCCCAGGCCGGTGCCCAGGTCTTTCTCTTTGGTCGTAAAGTAAGGGTCGAAAATCTTTTTCTGGATCGCCGGCGCAATACCGCATCCGTTGTCCGATACGCTGATGCGCAGATAGTCCCCTTTTGATTCCAAACCAAGCCGTTTGGCGGCGCTTTTATCCATGCCGATGGTGTGAAGCGCAATTTTCAGAATGCCGTCATTTTCTCCTATGGCATGAAAAGCGTTGGTGCACAGGTTCATGATGATTTGGTGAATTCCCGTGGCATCGGCCATTACAACGGCTTCGCAATCAAGATCTTCAATGATTTCGATGTACGATGGAAGGGATGCGCGCAGCAGTTTAAGTACTTCCTTTATGACGAGATTGACCTGCAGAGGGACTTTTTCACTTTCTGACTGTCGGCTGAAGGTCAGTATCTGCAGGACCAGTTCCCGGGCGCGCAGGCCTGCCTGAAGGATTTCTTCCAGGTTCCTTTTCAGGAGAGTGCCGGGTTTCGCGTCATCCATGCAAAGCTCGGTAAAACCGATTACGGCCGAAAGGATGTTGTTGAAATCGTGGGCGATACCACCGGCCAACGTGCCAATGGCTTCCATCTTCTGGGCCTGATGCAACCGTGCCTCTACTTCGCGTCGTTCTCTCTCCAGGCGGTGCCGGCGGTTGAGCTCGTTTTGGAGGCGATGGGTTAATCGACCGTTGCTGATGGCTACCATGGCGAGCGTGGCGAAACGTTCGAGAACCGGCAGCGCCGATTGCGGAATCTGCCTGCCCGGCTCGTTGTGTGAAAAACCGAGCACACCGACGACTTCGTCGCCCATTTTCAAGGGGACCGCAGCAATGGCGCTGATGTCGTTGAAAATTTCGTCCTTCAGTCGACGGGGCCATTGCCGGTAGCTTTCGACATACATAGGAGATCCTTTTTGAAATACAATGCCGGAAATCCCCTCTCCAGGCGTGATGCGGTAACCGATCAGGTTATGGTAGGCACCACAGGCGGCGCGGGTCTCGAGAACTTTCTCCTTCGAATTGTACAGATGCAGAAAAGCATTGGGTACCCCAGCCAGCAACGCGGCCTGTTCTACAATGACCTTGAGCAGCGACGGAAGATTGCGGTGCCTGACGATGTCCAGTGTCGTCTTGTGAAGGGCCTCGAGAAAGACTTTCTGCCGTTGCAGGTTTTCCTGTTGCTCCACGTAGACTGAAATGTCGCGTACGGACTCTACCACGTGGGTGATACGTTCCTGGTCGTCACGGATGGGAGAAAAAAGGGTGTCGACCCATATCATTGATCCATCCCGGAGCCGGTGTCGATGCTGTTGGCGTACAGGCTTTCCGGTTTCCAAAACGGTTTTGAAGCCGCAGGGGGTGCCGTCTTCGAAGCAGGGGCGTTCGGCGCCGTGCAACGCACGGTAACAGGGCATACCGATGATCTCCGTGCGGGTACGGCCGAAAGTTTTCAGGGCCCCGACATTGAGATCGCTGATTCGCAGGTCACGATCGATAATGACGATGTCTTCCTGCAAGCTGTTGATGAGGGTACGGTAATAGCGTTCATTTTTTTTCAGCTTTTCCAAAGCCCTTTTTCGCGCACTGATATCGAGAACCGTGAATACGACTCCCCGGGAGAGATCCCCGCTATCGAAAGCCGCCGAACGCAGCAGGACGTCGATATGCCGGCCGTCTTTGCAGCGCAGGCGTGTTTCGATTTCACCGACCCCATTGATTTCAATCTGGTGGTATTTTTCCCGGGCCACACGCTGGTATTCCGCATCATCTTCATAGAGAATGCGCGCATTTTGCCCCTGCAGCTCTTCAGGACTGTAGCCCACCATTTGTGCGAACGGATTACTTACCCACTGAAATACCCGGTTTTTCGCCATGCCGACACCTACGGGAACCGCCTGGATGGTGCGTTCAAGGCGTTGCTGCAGTTTTTTTGCCCGGCACCGTGCCTGTTCTCTCTCAGTGGCCTCGACGGCATAGTGCAGGCACAGATCTTTCGCCAAGGGAACCCAGAAAAGATCCCACCACCTGCTTGTGGCGTCCTCGACCAATGTTTTTTGAAATTTCATGGACGCCATTGCTTCGTCGAATAGGCAGAAACTGCATTCGTTTGCGCCTCGAGGCGCGCCGTGAGCATGTCCATCGGTGTGGTTTCCGGCCTCATGCGGCATAGACAGGCCCCGACCGAAGCTTTTTGCGCAGGGACGGCCGATCCCCGCCCCCATGTCGCAAGCCGAGCGGTTTGCAAACACGATGGTGCGATCGGGGCGGATGATCATAGTCGGATAATGCAAGGCGTCAATTACAAGGCCCGCCACGTCTCCGGGTTCATGAGGGGGCGGATACGAGCCCGTATCGACCGGCAACAAAGGGGGGGGCTGATCAGGGGGGGGCAGGGAGCTGCTCGAAGAATCCATGGGTATACCTCTTACGGTACATGTTTTGAGGCTGCAAAGGCAACGGGATTATCTTAGCAGCGGTGTTTGGTTAAATATTCCTTAAAACTATACCATAAAGCACAAATACCAAAGAGGCAAATGGTGAATCATCACGGACGGCCTGCATTTTTGATCGGTGAATTCCCGTTTTCGGGAAAAATCATAAACGAAGAGGGATAAAAACGCGTACGGGTTCCTTGATCCGGGTGGTTTCCGCAATCATTTTCAGGCGAGTCAGCACCACCCGTCCGATTTCGTTTCCCTTGGTGATCAACAACGCTCCACTGGTGGTGTATATGTTTTGACCCAGTATCATGTGGGGCTCGAGTTCGGCGATGGCCAGCTCCTTGACTTCGTATTTGGATTCGATCCCAAACATGGCCTCGAAAGCGCTTAGGACACCCGGGTCATACAGACCCTTCTTTTTTTTCATTCGCAACAATGCGTTGGCTTTGGGGACTCCGCGTGCCTCGAGGATGTCGAAATCCAGGACCACTTTCAGGATGCGGGCACCCAAGGGTATCTGGTCTCCGGCGAGGACGTCTCTGGGAATACCGCCGCCGTCAAAATGCTTTTCCTGGTAGGCGATGATGCGCGAGACTTCCTCGATGCGTGGGATGTGTTTCAGAAACTCCGATGCCATCATCGGCTGCATGTCAAACAGTTGCTGTTCCTCCTCCGTGAGGGCCTCCCCTAGGTAGACTTTCTTCAGGATGTCGCTGGAAAGTACAATCCAGCCTATCTGGGAAAGCATGGCGGCTGTTTCCATCTGCCACGTGTTCTTAACGCCAAGATGGATTGCGATTTCCCGCACGTGACGTTTGATACGCGACGCCCGGCCAAAGGCGTCCTGGCTGGCCATGGAGAGCACGTCGGAGAGAACTTCTATGCTGCCCTTGAGGGTTTTCTCGAGAAGTTCTTTTTCGGCCGTCACCAAACGGTACTGTTCGACACCCTGCTCCAGTGATTTCATCAGTGACATGCTGGAGCAAGGTTTTACCAGAAAGCGGAAGATGTTGCCCTCGTTGACCGCATCGATGGCGTCCGCCAGGTCGGCGTTTCCCGAGAGCACCATTCGCACGCTGTCCGGCGATATCTCCCGAACGCGTGACAGGAACTCGATACCGTTCATTATCGGCATTCGCAGATCCGACACGATGACGGCAAAAGGGCCTGAAGTATTCACGACGTGCAAGCCTTTTTCCGGCCCCAGGGCGGTGACGACCTTGAATTTGCCGTGGAGCCGCCGCCTCATAGAATCCAGGATGTTCTGCTCGTCGTCTACAAAGAGTATCTTCCCTTTCATTCAGCTCACCTCTTCTTTCACCTGATCGTGCAGCTGTCCCCAAGATGCAAGCTTGTCTGCTGCACCGATGCGGGAAAAATAGGTTAATTGGTTGTCAGCGGCGGGATCGTCCGGATCCGGGCGCAGATTGCCGCCGTTTGATAGCATGTCGGCTGCTACCACCGCGCTGAGCGGCACGAAATCGTCCGAGGCGTAATTGTGCGGAAAATGATGATAAAGGACCGCTTCGACGATCGTTTCCGGAAGTCCCCAAAGGCCCAGCAGGTAGGCGCCTACTTCGGCGTGGGTGGTTCCGAATATTTGCATCTCGGCCTCAACGGCGTACACTTGTTGCTGGCTCATGTGGTCGATCACCCGCCGATAGTCTTGCGCAAGGTTGGTGCCAAGCACCAGTTTGCCCACATCATGCAGCAATCCCGCCATGTAGCAGTCGTCAACGACCGGTTTGGCAATGCCCTCCTGCTTTGCGATGCGCCTGGCCAATTCACCACAAAAGAGGCTGTGGTGCCAGAGCGCTTCCACAAAAGCGAGCGGAAGAGTGTCACTTTTGAACTTGGAAAACACTTCCACGGTCAGCACGAGCGCTTTGATGGTGTCGAGGCCGAGCAGGTTGACGGCGTGCACCGGATCGATGATATGCCGGGCAAGGCCGAAGAATGAGGAGTTGACCAGTTGAAGCACCTTGGCGGTCATGCCCACGTCACGGGCAATGATTTTCCCGACTTGCTGGATGGAGGTGTCCGGCGACTGAACCTCGTCCATGATGTCGGCATACAGCGTGGGTAGGCTGGGAAGCGAGTCCATACGCGAGATGGCCTGCTTCAGGTTGTCCCGCGAGAGAAGATCATTCAGGTCGCACGCCCGATCGATAGTGGAAATCAACAGCTTGGCTTCGCAGGGTTTGGAGAGGTACTGGTGCGCCGGAGATACCGCCTTGAGCGTCAGATCCTGATCCGAATGCCCGGAGAGTACGATACGCACTACCTGGGGATGCCGGCGCTGGACCTCGGACAGTAACTGCGCGCCGTCCATGCCCGGCATACGCATATCGCTGACCACGACGTCGATCGGGTGCCGGTCGAGTACCTCCAGTGCGCTTTTCCCGCTGTTGACAAAATACATACGCCAACGCTTGCGCATGGGCCACAGCATGCGTTTTAGCCCCTGCAGAATCTTGGTCTCGTCATCTACAAACAGGATGCTGCGCAAAGGATCCATCTACTTTTCCCCCTCAGCAGGTCCAAAGGGTAAAAAAATGATGAAAGTTGTTCCCCGGCCCATTTCGCTCTCGACATGGATGAAACCGCCGTGCTTCTCCACAATCACGGCATGGGATATCGCAAGGCCCTGGCCCGTTCCTTTGCCGACTTCCTTGGTGGTGAAGAAAGGATCGAAAATGCGGTTGCGGATGTCCTCCGGAATGCCCGGCCCCGTGTCGGCGATGCGGATTTCGACGCCGTTTTCCACCTTGCGCGAGGAGACGCGGATGGTGCCCTTGTGGGCAGATCCCTTGGGAACCTGTTCGCCTATGGCCTGTGCGGCGTTGATGATCAGGTTGAGAAACACCTGGTTGATTTCTCCGGGCAGGCAATACACCGGTGGCAGGTCGGCATCGAGATCCATCTCCAATTCGGCCACATACTTCCATTCGTTCTTGGCGACGGTGATTGTGTTTTGAAGGCCCTTGTTAAGGTCGACGGCGATTTTCTCCTCCACCCCGGGGTGAGAGAATTCTTTCATGGACCGTACGATCTGGGCCACCCGGTCCACGCCTTCGCGTGATTGGCTGATGGCCGTGGGCACTTCTTCTTTCAGAAAACCGAGATCGATGGCGTCGATAGCCTCCTGGGTTTCGGACATCAGTGCGTCGGGCACAGGCCCCGACCGGGCGGCATGAAATACCCCGGACAGCATCTCCAGGAGACCGGAGAGATCGGTAAAGGCATCCTTGAGAAAGTACAGGTTGTCACTCACGTACTGGATTGGCGTGTTGATTTCATGGGCGATGCCGGCGGCCAGCTGCCCGATGGCTTCCAGTTTCTGGGCCTGGCTGAGCTGGCCTTCGAGTATGCGCTGTTCCGTAATGTCCGAGGCCAGGATGAGCAATCCGCGGGGGATGCCCTGGCCGTTGGCGATGGGGTTCAGCGACACCTGCAGAAAACCCTCCTTGCCGTCCTGGCGGCTATAGGAGATGGTTGAAAGGGTTTGCGAAACGCCATCTTGGAGACAGGCTGACACGGAAGGGTGGATCTTTTCCCACTGCCAGGAGATGGGGCATTTTTCCAGAAAGCAACCAATGGCTCCGGACTCCGGTATACCGAAGGTTTGTTCCGCCATCCGGTTCCAGCGTTCGATTCGTCCCTCAGGGTTGATGCCGATCAGGATCGACGATATGGAATCGATCAGTTGTTCCATCTCCCTGTGAGCCTGGCGAAGCTCTCTGACCGCCTGATGCTGGCGGCTGATATCACGGGCCACGTGGACGCTGCCCGTAAGCTTGCCATCGTGATCGAAAAGCGGAGAAGTGCTGACAAGAAAGTGACCGTCGAGGTTGTTTTCACTGATTTCGAGCTGGTGCTCGCAACCGTCCGACAGGGTGCAGCTGTGGGGGCATCCCGCGATGGGGGCGTTCGTACCATGTACCATTGCGTAACAGTGATTGCCGATGGCCTCCCGTGGGCTGATTCCCAGTCGTTCGGCCATGGGGCGGTTGATTCGGCGGATACGATGCCTTTCGTCGAGAATGGCGATCAGGTCCGGGACCGCGTCAAAAGTCGCCTCCCACTGCTTTTTCGCACGGATGATTTTTTGCTCGATGCTTTTCTGCGCGGTGATGTCATAAAAGACGCCCTGGATATACTGGATGCGGCCCCGGTCGTCGAGCACGATTTGGCCGCGGTCCTGCACCCAGGTGATTCCCTGGTCGCGGGTGCGGATACGATATTCGCGGATGAAGGCGCCGTTGCCCCGCAACGCCTTGCGGGTGGCGGCCTTGACCGACTCGAAATCGTCCGGGTGGATCAGGTCCGACCATCCGATGCCCTGTATGCGCATGGCATCCCGGGTATACCCGGTCAGCTCTTTGAAGCTTCCGCTGAGCAGGTCTACGGACCAGTCCGCAAATCCTTTGTAAATCACACACGGCAGGTTCTTTATCAGCAGTTCGTAATCTCTACGGCTGGCCTGCAGCTCCTGTTTGGCCTTTTGGAGGGCGGAGATGGTTTCCTGCAACTTGACGGTACGCTCCTGCACCAGTTCGGATAAATGTTCTTCATGACGCCGGTTGACGCGTTCGAGTTGCCGGTGATGAAGGGCATTGGAGACGGTGATGAGCAGGCCGGCGCGATTCAAAGGTTTAAGGATATAGCCATAGACACCGAGGTCTCTGGCGGCTTCCGCCACGTCTAGGTCCTCGATGGCCGACATCACCACCGTGGCCATGTCGGGACAGCTGGCGCGCGCATCGCGGATCAATTCCAGTCCCGACTCCCCGGGCATGCGGATATCGGTCACAAGAAGTTGATAGCGGTGTTCCTCCAGCATCGCCTTGGCTTCCCGGACGCTGGAGGCCGTAAAGCTTTTATATCCCTTTTCATCCAGAATGCTGCAAACCAGGCGCCGGATTGCCGCCTCGTCGTCCACTACCAGTATTTGGTCCATTGATTTTTCCCGCAATGAAGATGAATTCGCCACCTCCGTCGGCCCGGTCCGGCCGGGGTCCTTTGGGTGGCCGTAAGCCCGGTTTCCATGGTGATCCGGGCCACTGGAAAGTCGGCCTGAAGGCACCATGTCCCCGGTGTCGTGCATGGCGGCTTCGTCCTTCTCTGTTCCGGCTTTCCGTGACACTTGTTGAAATCAGCGGCATTTTGCATGCCGTGCGTTGGTAAAAATTTTGACAGCGATTCTCCGATTGTCTATAAAGTAAGAACTGTAATGTGTTATCGACGTTGGCCGTCAGCCGGTTGAATATGATATTGTAGTGATAAATCAGTGATTAAAAACCACTGTTATGAGCAGGAGGCATGTGTGCATTGCTTCCTGGTTGCCGAGGGGACTGCCTGAAGCGTCCGTAAGAGGGGGCGTTTTGCAAGAACAATCCAAGCCATCCAAGAAGGTTCTTGTTGTCGATGATGAATCCCAGACCCGGCGATTGCTGGTACAAATCCTCGAGGGCGCCGGTTATGCATGTTTGGCCGTGAAAGGGGCCTCCCAGGCGAGGCAATGCCTTGAGGCACAGCACTTTGACCTGCTCCTTTGCGACGTTCGCATGCCCGGTGAGTCGGGAATCGATTTGATCCGGCACGTGGCTGCCGTCTACCGGGATACGGCCATCGTCATGCTGACGGCCGTAGATGACCGGGAAACTTCCAGAACCGCCCTGGACATCGGTGTATACGGATACATCATCAAACCTTTCCGAAAAGCCCAAATCCTAATCAGTATCGAGACCGCTCTTCGCAGGGCGGATTTGGAAAAAGAAAGCAGGGCCTACCGGAGAGAACTCGAAAGAACCGTTTCGGAGCGCACTGCGGAGTTGAGGGACGTCAACGCGGCCCTGAAAGTGCTGTTACGGGCCAAGGAAGCTGACAAGACGGACATGGCGCAAAAGGTGGTCGCCAATGTCAAGCAAACGGTCATGCCCTTTCTCGAAAAGCTGAAGGAGAGCCCGCTGAAACCGGAACAGCGGGCTTTTCTTCGGATTTTGGAGCAAAATCTGGACGACATCGTCTCTCCCATGGTAAAAACGCTGTCGTCATCTTATCTGAATCTGACACCCGCCGAAATACAGATCGCCAACCTGATACGGCAGGGGAAACGAACCAAAGAAATCGCTGCGTTACTGAACCTTTCCGAAAACACCGTTGTTTCCCACCGTTTTAAGATCCGCAGCAAGCTCGGTCTGAAAAACAGGCGGATAAACCTCGCTTCCTATCTCAAATCATTGCAATGACCTGCATGGTAGGGGCGCGTTTGGTTCTAAAGGATGCCTTGGCCTCTCAGGTCCGACATGGCCCGACGGCCGATAGCGGTCACGTGGGTCAGGGCGTTGGCTGCGTGATAGGATGCTTCGGTGGCCACGCCCGAACGAACCATCACCAGGGCCAGGTCCAGGTGTTTTTCCACTTCGATCCAATCCGCGTCTCCGGCCATTCGGCGAATCAGGTGGACCTCGCCCAGCACCATGGTGACCAGGTCGGCCAGCACGCGTTCGGCGCCTTGCCGTAAGGGTGGTGACAGTGCGGACAGCCCCCCGGCGCATTGGGAAATCCAGATGAGGGCCGATTTGATTTTCTCGCTCTGGGAAAACGTCAGCACCTGGTTGCGAAGGCTCATGGTCTTCCTTTCGGTTTGAGTCCAATAACCGCGGTAGGGTAACGTACACTTCGCGGTGGCGCAAGTCGGCATACGTGTTGCGTACCTCCCCCGTAATCCGGGGCCATTCCCCCGGGGAAGGGCCGGACAGGTGTCGGCTGTGTGCAATTGGAGAACCGGTTGGCTTGTCCCCGCCGGGGCTCACGAGGCACAGCCATGGCTGTCTGCATCGGTGGTCAGGTGACAGCCATGGTTTGCGAAAAACTTGGGCGCTACTTGCAATTGCCATACGCACCTTCCCTGGGAGAATCGCTAATGGCCGTAGGCGGAAATGATGCCGGGGTGCCTTCGTCGTCTGGACGGCACCGGAATGGGCGAGAGCGCGTGCCGCTGACCTTCCCCGGACATTTTTCTTGACAGCATCGGCCGTAGATCGTACACTAAATCTCTTAAACTGACTGTCCAGTCAGTCAGTTTTTGGCGCGCCGAACCGTACCCGGGAGCATTGATGACCAGGAAAAGGGCCATCCTGAAAGCCGCCACCCTCCTTTTTGCCACCAAGGGGTACAACGACACCTCCATGAACGAGGTGGCCCTCATGACCGGCAGCGCCAGCGCCACTATCTTCTACCACTTCAAAAACAAGGAAGAGCTCTACCTGGCGGTCCTGGAAAACGTCAAGGACCGCATCCTGGGGGATTTCAGCGCCTATTTTTCCCGCAAGCACTTCAAGACCGGCCTGGAGATGGTGGAGGGCATCATCGACTTCTACCTATACATGGCCGGTATCCTTGAAGACGGCTTCCGGCTGCTGCACCATTACTACACCTACCGCCTGGCCCAAGAGAACCCGGTGTGCCGCCGACACCTGGAGGCCGTCTACGACGTGCTGGTGAGCCTCTTCGAGGAAGCCATCCGCAAGGGGCAGCGGGACGGATCCATCGTCGAGATCCCGCCGCGCAAGGGGGCGCTGATCGTGCTGTCTACGGTGGACAGCGTGGTGCGCTTCAACACCTACAACCTTTTCGATGCAGGAGCCCTGTACGATGAGCTGAGCCGATCCTGCCGACGTATGCTCGAGAGCCGGTAAGTGAATGACCATCGCAGATCAAGAATAGGATACCGCCGATGATCAACCGCCTTTTCCCGTTTGTCGCCTGGTTCAAGGACTACTCTCTGCAGGCCCTGCGGCAGGACGCCCTGGCCGGCCTGACCGTGGCCCTGGTGCTGATCCCGCAGTCTATGGCCTACGCCCAGCTGGCCGGTCTGCCCCCGTACTACGGGCTCTACGCTTCCTTTCTGCCGCCCATCATCGCCGCGCTGTTCGGCTCCAGCCGGCAGCTGCAGACCGGTCCGGTGGCGGTGGTGTCGCTGATGACCTCGGCCTCGCTGGAACCCCTGGCCACCGCCGGCAGCCCGGGCTACATCGCCTACGCCATCATGTTGGCCCTCATGGTGGGGGTCTTCCAGCTGTCGCTGGGGGTCTTCCGGCTGGGACTGGTGGTCAATTTCCTGTCCCATCCGGTGGTCAACGGCTTCACCAACGCCGCCGCCATCATCATCGCCTCGTCCCAACTGTCCAAGATGTTCGGCGTATACGTGGACAAAGCGGCGCACCACTACGAGACCATCATGCGGGTGCTGCAGGCCGCTTGGCACTACACCCACTGGCCCACCCTGGGCATGGGGGTGCTGGCCTTCGCCATCATGTACGGGCTGAAAAAAATCGCGCCGCGCGTCCCCAACGTACTGGTGGCTGTGGCGGTGACCATCACTATCTCGTGGGCCACCGGATTCGAGCACAACACCTTCACCGACATCTCCACCATCCGCTCGGAAGAACTGCGCAACCACATCGAGGCCTTCAACCACGCCGTCAAGACCATCCCCCAGCGCGCCGGGGAACGCACGCGCCTCATGGCGCGCCTGGACGAGGCCAGGGCCGCCGGCGACGTCATCGGTGTGCTGGACGCCGATCACGACATCAAGGTGGCCACGCTGAAGATCGAGCGGCTCAAGCACAAGGCCCACGTGCACCGCCGTGCCATCCGCGGCTTCCTGCTGGCGGCCGTGGAGGCCCCCGATCACGGACTGCATTTCTACCCCCGGGAAAAGGTCCCCGCCGGCAAGCAGACAGACGGGCGCACCTGGCGCATCAAGGTGGGCAACAAGCCGTTGGACCCGGCCCACCTGCTGATGACCGGCGGCGGCGCGGTGGTCGGGGTGGTACCTCAGGGGCTGCCTTCGCTGACGGCGCCCACCGTCGACTGGAAAGCCATGGCGGGGCTGTTCCCCTATGCCGCCATCATCTCGCTGCTGGGGTTCATGGAGGCCATCTCCATCGCCAAGGCCATGGCCGCCAAGACCGGGCAGCGCCTGGACCCCAACCAGGAGCTCATCGGCCAGGGCCTGGCCAACATCTTCGGCTCCATGGCAAAGAGCTACCCCACCTCGGGATCCTTCTCGCGCTCAGCCGTCAACCTGCAGGCCGGCGCCATCTCGGGCCTCTCCAGCGCCTTCACCAGCCTGGCGGTGGTCATCGTGCTGCTGTTCTTCACGCCGCTGCTCTACCATTTGCCCCAGGCGGTGCTGGCGGCCGTCATCATGATGGCGGTCATCGGACTGGTCAACGTGTCGGGTTTCGTGCACGCCTGGCGCGCCCAGTGGTACGACGGCGCCATCTCGGTGATCTCCTTCGTGGCCACCCTGGCCTTCGCGCCCCACCTGGACAAGGGCATCATGATCGGCGTGGTGCTGTCGCTGCTGGTATTTCTCTACAAGAGCATGCGCCCCACGGTGACCTCGCTCTCGCGGCACGAGGACGAGGCCCTGCGCGACGCGGCGCACTTCGGGCTGCAGCAGTGCGAGTTTATCGACATGGTGCGCTTCGACGGGCCGCTCTTCTTCGCCAACGCCAGCTACCTGGAGGACAAGATCAACGAGCGCATGCAGACGCGGCCCAACCTCAAGCACATCATCATCGTGGCCAACGGCATCAACGACATCGACGCCTCGGGCGAGGAGGCGCTTTCGCTGCTGGTCGACAAGGTGCGCAGCGCGGGCATCGACATCTCGCTCAGCGGCGTCAACGAGTCGGTGATGGCCGTGCTCGAGCGCACGCACCTGATCGAGAAAATCGGCCGCAGCCACATATACCCGACCATGGAAAAGGCCATCCGCTCGGTCCACCCCGACACCCACCCGGACGGCAGCGAGGACCAGTGCCCGCTGACCACCGTCTGCCGGGTGGCCTAGCGCTATGAACTCCAGCGGGAGAACGCCATGTCAGTGATCACCCTATTCAGCGGAAGCTACTGCCGGCAGGACGAAATCGTCTCCAGGGTATTGGAACAGACCGGGTTTTCGGCCGTACCCGAAGATGACATCGTGGCGCGCGCCGCCGAGCTGGCCGGGCTCAGGACCGAGAAGATCCTGCGGGCCTTCTGGGCCCGTGCCTCGGTGTTCAACTGTTTCACCCACGAGAAGGAACGGGCCGTGGCCGCCCTGCGTCTGGCGGTGGCCGAGCGGCTCTCCGACGACCGGCTGCTGATGACCGGTTTGCCGGTGATGCTGATTCCCCAGCGCATCCGCCACGTGCTGCGCGTGTGCCTGATCGCCGAGCGTAAGGCCAGGCTGGCGTGCTGCGTCCGGCAGGAAAAAATCAGCGAGGCCCGCGCCACGGGCAAGCTGCAGCGCGACGACGAGGACCGCGCCGCCTGGGTGGACTATCTGTTCGATAAACCGGATCCCTGGGACCCGGCCCTGTACGACATCATCATCCCCACGGACAAGACCGGCGTCGAAGAGGCCTCCGCCCTGATCGCGGAGAACGCCCTGGCCGAGGCCGTGGCCTGCACCGAGGCGTCGTGGCAGGCGGTGCGCGACTTCGCGCTGGCCAGCCGGGTGGAGGCCCACCTGTGCGGTCGGGGGCACTGCGTGTCCGTCTCGGCCGAAAACGGCCGGGTCACCCTGACCATCAACCAGCACGTGCTGCGGCTGGGGCACCTGGAACGCGAACTGGAGAAGCTGGCACGCGAGGTGCCGGGCGTGAAAGCCGTCGAAACGCGGGTGGGCAAGGATTTCTACCAGGCCGACATCTACCGGCGCTACGATTTCAAGAAGCCCTCCAAGGTGCTGCTGGTGGACGACGAGCGCGAGTTCGTCAAGACCCTGTCCGAGCGTTTGAGCATGCGCGACATGGGGTCCGCCGTGGTCTACGACGGAGAGTCGGCGCTGGAGCTGATCCGCCGCGACGAGCCCGAGGTCATGGTGCTGGACCTCAAGATGCCCGGCGTCGACGGCATCGAGGTGCTGCGCCGGGTCAAGACCGAGCGGCCCGGGATCGAAGTCATCATCCTCACCGGGCACGGCAGCGAGGAGGACCGCCGCATCTGCATGGAAATGGGGGCCTTTGCCTACTTGCAAAAGCCCGTGGATATCGCTAAGCTCTGCGAAACTCTGGAAAAAGCCCAGCAGAAAGTGCAGCGCAACCGGCAGGACGGCGCCTGATCCGCACGCACCCCACGGGTTCCTCCTGCAACCCGCAAACGTAGAATCGCTATGTCGCTGATAGACAAATTCAGGCCCGCCTTCCTGAGCCAGCGGGAATACGTCGACGGCCCTTTCAAGTACCACCTGGACTTCCGCAGGATCTGGAAGTGGACCATCGTGTTGACCGCCGTCGTGGCCCTGGTGCCCCTGATCGCCATCACGGTGATCGATTACCAGGTGACGCAGCAATCCATCGCGTCGGAGATCCAGCTGCGCAGTCTGCGGGTGACGTCCAACATCAAGCAGACGCTCTACTTCTTCCTGACCGAACGCAGGGCGGCCCTGGATTTCGTCATCCACACCAACAGTTTCGAGAGCCTGGTCGACGCCGGGCGCCTGGCCGATATCCTGGAGAACCTCAAGAAAGGCTTCGGCGGGTTCGTGGACCTGGGGGTCATCGACCGGCGCGGCGTACAGCTGGCCTACGCCGGCCCTTACGACCTGCGGGGAAAGGACTACAGCCGGCAGCGCTGGTTCGGCAAGGTGCAGGAAAAGGGCATCTACATCAGCAACGTGTTCCTGGGCTACCGCAACACGCCTCACATGGTGGTGGCCGTCAAATCCGCCTTTCCCGGCGGGGGGTTCTTCGTGCTGCGGGCCACCCTGGACACCGAGCGCGTCAACCAGGTGCTGCAGAGCCTGGAGCTGTGCGGCAACGGCGACGCCTTCATCATCAACCAGCAGGGGGTGCTGCAGACCCCCTCGCGTTTTCACGGCGACGTGCTCGAACACCTGGCCCTGTCCGTGCCGCCGGCGGCGGAGAAGACCGAGGTATACGAGGATGTCGAACCCTCCGGCGACCCCATCTTCGTGGGCTACGCCTACATCAGTGACACGCCCTTCATCTTGATGATCGTGCAGCAGAAAAAGCTGCTCATGGCGCCCTGGCACAAGACGCGCATGGAACTGATCGGCTTCCTGGTGGCCAGCGTCACCGTCATCCTGCTGGTCATCTTCGGGGTAGCCACCTACCTGGTCAACAACATGTACCGGGTGGACCAGAAGCGGCTGGAGGCCTTTCACCAAGTGGAATACGCCAACAAGATGGCTTCCCTGGGGCGTCTGGCCGCCGGCGTGGCCCACGAGATCAACAACCCGCTGGCCATCATCAACGAGAAGGCCGGCCTGATCCAGGACATCTTCACCTTCGGCACCCGCTACGTGGACGCCAACAAGCTCAGCCGGCAGGTGGAGGCCATCCTGGAGTCGGTCAGCCGCTGCGGCGCCATCACGCGTCGCCTGCTGCGCTTCGCGCGCCACATGGACGTCAGTCTGGAGGCCATTGACCTCAGGGAGATCGTCGAGGAGGTGCTGGGGTTCCTGGGCAAGGAGGCCGAGTACCGCTGCATCCAGCTGAAGGTCGACGTGGACGACGACATCCCGCCGCTGGAGAGCGACCGCGGCAAGCTGCAGCAGATCTTTCTCAACCTGTTCAACAACGCTTTCGCGGCCATGCAGGACGGCGGCCGCCTGGAGATCACGGCGCGGCGCAAGGGCCGCGACCACGTCGTGGTGAAGGTGGCCGACAATGGTTGCGGCATCGCGGAAGACGACCTCAACCGGGTGTTCGAACCGTTTTTTTCCACCAAGCAGCAGGACTGCGGCACCGGCCTGGGGCTGTCCATCACTTACGGGCTGGTCAAGGAGCTGGGCGGCGCCATCGAGGTCGAGAGCCGCGTCGGCGAGGGAACCGTTTTTACCATCACGCTGCCCCTGAAGCGGGAGAAGAATCGGGACGACGCCACCTGCATCACCTGAAAAGGCGGGAGAGGACTCATGCACATTCTGCTGGTCGATGATGAAGAGGAATTCGTTGTCACGGTCGCCGAGCGGCTCAACATGCGGGGCATCGACGCCGACTGGGCCACCAGCGCCGATGACGCACTGGCCATGGCCCGCGAGAAAGACTACGACCTGGCCGTGCTGGACGTGAAACTGCCGCGCACCAGCGGCCTGGAGCTGCGCGAGCGGCTGGCCCGCGACAACCCCCGGATGAAGTTCATCTTTCTCACCGGACACGGTTCCGCCGAGGACTACAGGGTGGGCGCGGCCGGCGCCGCCCACTACCTGGGCAAGCCGGTCAGCCTGCAGGTGCTCATCGAGAAGATGCACGAAACCCTGGGCGTAAAGGAAGGTTGAACATGGCGGACAAACTCGGTCCACTGGGCTGGATGGGGCTGCAGTTCTTCGGCCGGATGTCGGCCTCCATCTCCCACGAAATCAAGAACGTGCTGGCCATCATCAACGAGAACGCGGGACTGCTGGAGGATTTTGCGCTGATGGCCGAAAAGGGCATGCCGCTGGATCCCGAGCGCCTGGAGCGGGTCGCCCGCGGGCTCATGAAACAGGTGCAGCGCGCCGACGTGATCGTCAGGAACATGAACCGGTTCGCCCACAGCGTGGACGATTTCGAAAAGAGTGTCGACCTGCAGGAGCTGCTCGCCGTGGTGGTCCGGCTGGCGCAGCGTTTCGCCGATATGCGACGGGTGAACCTGGACCTGCGGCCCGCCGCCGCACCGGTGGCCCTGGCCACGCGCCCGTTCCTGCTGGAGAACCTGCTGTGGTGCTGCCTGGATTTCGCCATGGACCGGGCCGGCAGCGGCGGTACGGTGGCCATCCGCATGGAAAAGACGGACGACGGGGCGCAGGTGGTGTTCGAGTGGATGGGCGCGCCGGGCGACGCAGAGGCCCGCCCCTTTCCCTCGCAGGAGGAGCGGCTGCTGGCCGAAGCGCTGGCGGCGCGCACGGAACTGGATGTTGAAGGCGGCCGTTTGCGTCTTATTTTAAGCAAGGGAAACCCGGGGGGCGCGGCGTGACCCGTGTCTCCCGATCCCGGGGAGGACTATCATGGCTGAGAAGGTATTGCTCGTCGATGATGAAAAGGATTTTCTCGAGCTCATGGCCGAGCGCATGCGGGCGCGGGACCTGGACGTGACCACAACGGACTCGGCCACCGAGGCGCTGAAAATGGCCGAGAAGGGGGGCTTCGACGCCATCGTCATGGACCTGATGATGCCCGAAATGGATGGCCTCGAGGCGCTCAAACTGCTCAAGGAAAAGAACCCCGACCTGCAGATCATTCTGCTGACCGGTTATGCCACGGTGGAGAAGGGCATCCAGGCCATGAAGCTGGGAGCCATGGACTTCATGGAAAAGCCCGCCGACCTGAAGCTGCTGGCCGAGAAGATCAAGAAGGCCAAGGCCCGCAAGATGATCCTGGTGGAGAAGCACAACGAGGAGCGCATCAAGAAGATCCTGACGTCCAAGAGCTGGTAGCCCCCCTCGCGGGGGCTGCGGCCCGCGCGGCGGCGGCGGCGCGCTCCGGGGGTGCGCCCTCCGCCGGGCCGCGTGCCCCGCGCACACACGTTTCCCGCATTTCCCGCCACCGGCGCTCCCGCACCCCTCAGGCCTCCCGGCCGCGCTTTTCGGCAAACGCCTCCAGTGCCTCCTGCCGCAGCATCTCCTCCTGACCCGTGTAGCGCGGTGAGAAATGAAAAACGGCGACCGTTTTGGCCCCCGCCTCCGCGGCCAGCCACCCGGCCTGCCGGGCGGTGAGGTGGTGCTTGGCGGCGGCGATGTCGCGGTGGCGGTGGGCGAAGGCGGCCTCGATGAAGAAGGTGTCCGCGCCCCGGGCCAGGGAGACGATGCGGCGCCGGTTCGCCGGAGTCCAGCCCGCGTCGGTGACATAGGCGATTTTCTGTCCCGGGGTGATGCCGGCGACGCGCTCGGACAGCTCGCCCAGCCGGAAGCGGCGGGCCCTTCCGCCGGCCCAGCGCGCCGGCACCTCGAAGTCCGCGTCGGGGTCCGCACCCTCAAAGATGGCGGCCTTCAGGCGGCTGAGCCAGGGGCCGGTTTCCAGCCCCAGTTCCAGCACCCGGGTCTTGAGGATGTTGACGTGAAAACGCTCCTCGAAGGCGAAGGCCAGGCAGGGGGTGCCATGGTCCAGCACGGCCGCCCGCACGCTGAAGGCCGGTTCGCGCAGCAGGGGGCCGTCGGCGGGGAGGGTTTCCGGCGGTCCCTGGGGCCGGAAGGCGTCGCGGCAGCGGTAGACGCACCGCAGGACCCGGTCCGGGTGCACTTCGCGGACGTCCAGGGTGAGGGGCCTGGGGTAGTTGTCCACCAGGTTCCAGGTGTACCCGCCCAGCCGGGCGGCGACGTTGTCCAGAAATCCCGCCGGTCCGAAGAGGTGCAGGGTCTTCTGGCGCCCCAGCATCAGGCGCAGCACGTGGTCGAAGCCGATGAAGTGGTCCATGTGGGTGTGGCTGACGAAGACGTGCGTGATTTTCAGGATGTCCCTGGCCGAAAGCGCCGAAACGTCGCCCAGGTCGAAGAGCACGGCGCGCCGCTGGAGCAGGAAGGAGATGAAAAGTCCGGGGTCTTCGAAAGGGGGGTTGATCAGCCGCGGGTGATAGGCGGGGCGCATGCTCAGGGCAGGTAGCGGGTGACCTGCTGATGGATGGTCATGTAGATTTCCTCGTCCGAGCCGAAGACGTCCACGGTGTCCTTGAGGTTGATGACCTCCTCGAGCACGAAGGCGGTCAGATAGAGGCTCACCACGTGGGGGTGGGGCACGATCTGGCGAAAGGGCGAGGTCTTGTAGTCCACGTCGAAATCGTCGGCCCGGTGCAGGGTCTCGAGGCACTGCTGAATCTTCTCCTGCAGCCCGTTCTTGTTGGTGGTCTCCACCAGGCTGTTTTCCACCAGTTTCATGGTGACGGCGTTGCTCAACGCTTCGAGACAGTCGGGAATCGCGGAGATGGCCATGCGGCGGGCGTGTTCTTTGGAGGATTCGATTTTCGACAGGATGCTCGCTTCGCGGGTGCTGGGCCGGAATACTTTCGCCATCGGATCTGTTCCTTTGTGTACCGGTTTATCGGGCGGGCCGGCCGCCGGGTCCCCGGAGTGTCCGGAGGGCCCGGATGCCGCCCGTCCGGGCGACGTTTTCGCCGTCTGCGCCTGACGGATCTCCAACAGAACATCTTACCGGCGGCACCGTTCGATTGCAAGCAAAAAGTTGTCACCCCCGCGGCGGCGGGGCGGGTGCCGGGGGCGCTCCCGGTGCGTGTGCCTTCCCGCGGTTCAGTCGGCTTCCAGGTCTTCGACCACCAGCTGGGGGCTCTTGCGGCCGTTCCAGTGGTTCCAGCGCAGGCGGTAGGCCAGGCGGCGGATGCGGGGCAGGGAGGGCAGGGCCGGGTCGGCGTTGAACCAGATGGCGTCCAGGGGGTGCGCATCGCGCGACCCCGCAGGCCGCAGGGTCATCTTGCGGTGGTTGCGGCCCACCGTGCGGGCGCCCGTCACCCGGAGGTCACTGGCCACGAACACCGGTTCGGGGTTGCCGGTGCCGAAGGGCTTGAGCTGCTCGAGCTCGTCGATCAGCCGGTCGGAGATGGCCGTCAGCTCCAGCGGCCAGTCGATGTCGCGCACCGGCGCGGGGGCGTCGCCGGCGTTGCGGGCCACGGCCGCCTCGAAGGCCCGGCTGAAGTGGTCGATGTTGGCGGGGTCGACTTCCAGCCCCGCCGCCAGGGCGTGGCCGCCGAAGCCGGTCAGCAGGTCGGCGGTCTCTTCCAGCAGGCGGTACAGGTCGGTGCCCGGCACGCTGCGCGCCGAACCCTTGCCGGTGCCCGACTGGGTGGTGATCAGGACCACCGGGCGGCCGTAGCGCTGCATGAGGCGCGAGGCCACGATGCCCAGCACGCCCAGGTGCCAGTCCCGGTCGGACAGCACGAGGGCCCCCTTTTCCAGCAGGGAAGGGTTGGCGGCCAGGCGCTCCTCGATCTGCTGCAGGATGACCTTTTCCAGGATCTGCCGCTGGGTGTTGAGCCGCTCCAGCGGTTCGGCCAGCTGCCGGGCCGTGTGCAGGTCCGGCGCGGTCAGCAGGGCCACGGCGCGGTCGGCGTGCTTGATGCGGCCGGCGGCGTTGATGCGCGGCGCCAGTCGGAAAGCGATGTCCTCGGCGTCCACCCTGTGCCCGCGCATGCCGGCAATCTCCATCAGCGACTGGAGGCCGGGCCGGGGGCGGCTGGCCATCATCTCAATGCCGGTGCGCGCCAGGATGCGGTTGTCGCCCACCAGCGGCACCATGTCGGCCACGGTGCCCAGCGCCACCAGGTCGCAGTAGTGTTTGAGGTTGGGGGCCGCACCGTCGCGCCAGAAACCGGCCTCGCGCAGGTGCCGGCGCAGCGCGATGAGCAGACTGAAGGCTACCCCCACGCCGGCCAGGTTTTCGAAGCCGGGCGGCCCGTCGCCGCGTTTGGGGTTGATGACCGCCAGCGCCGGGGGCAGCTCCGCGCCGATGCTGTGGTGGTCGGTGATGATGACGTCCACCCCGGCGGCGGCGGCGGTCCGGGCGGCGGCATGGCTGCCGGAGCCGCAGTCCACGGTGATCAGCAGGTCGATGCCGCGTGGTACGATGCACTGCCGCACGTGGGCCTCCTTTAATCCGTAGCCCTCCCGGATGCGGTGGGGGATGTAATGTGCCACGCGCGCGCCGGCCCGCGACAGGAAGTCCACCATGATGGCCGTCGAGGTCACGCCGTCGACATCGTAATCCCCGAAGATCAGGATCTTTTCGCGCCGCTGCAGGGCGCGGTGAATCCGATTGACAGCCACATCCATATCCCTTAAGACAAAAGGCGGCTGCATGTCCTGCAGGGAGAGGCGCAGAAAGCGGCGTGCCGCTTCGGAGGAGTCGATTCCGCGGTTGACCAGCGCGGCGGCCGTAGCGGGATGGCAGGAGAGCGCCTGCTGCAGGCCGGCGATTTTCCGGGGGGACGGGCGCTTGAGTGACCAGCGGGGTGTCATGGAATCTTCCTATAGACAAAAAGGGATGGCCGAACAACCGCTTTTTTGCGCCCGCCGGGTGCCGGGCGAGACCACGCGCTATCACCTGCGCGTGGAGCGCAGCCAGATCGGCTTTTTGCGATTTATCTTTGAGGCCTATGATGGTATTGCTGTGATCAGGACCGTGGATGCCGCGCGGGGGGAGGTCGTGCTGCACGCGGCGCCCGGCTGCGAGGAAGTGGTCGAAACGGTGCTGGCCGACCTGTCGAAAGACCTGCTCATCGAAGCGGTGTTGACGAACGGCGATTCGGTATTAGAAGATTAACCAGAGAGGTAATCCGGTCGAGAAAGTATCCGGTGCCGGGCCGGAAGGAATGGGCGTCCATCTTGAACGGACCGCCGCCGGCCGAAACCCGACGGTTTTAAGAATATGAAAAAACTGTACGTCCACACCATCGGATGCCAGATGAACGTGTATGACTCCGGGAAGATCGCCGGGCTGCTGGCTTCGCACGGGTACCGGCCCACGCGCCGCCCGTCCGAGGCGGACCTGATCGTGGTCAACACCTGCGCCATCCGGGAAAAGGCCGAGCAGAAGGTGTTCAGCTACCTGGGGCGCCTGGCCGGGCTCAAACGCCGCCGCAGGAACCTGCTGGTGGCCGTGGGCGGCTGCGTGGCCCAGCAGCAGGGGGACCGCATCCTGTCCCGCCAGCCGTGCGTGGACGTCGTCTTCGGCACCCAGGCTATCGGCCGGCTGCCGGCGCTGGTGGAAAAGGCCGAGGCCGGTTTCGGGCCGCTGACCGACACGGGACCCGCCGAGGGCATCGAGATGATCACCGGCGCGCCCGCCGGGGTCCCGGACGCCGGGGTCAGCCGCTTCGTGACCATCATGCGCGGCTGCGACAACTACTGCACTTACTGCGTGGTGCCCTTCGTGCGCGGCCGCGAGGTCAGCCGAAGCCCGGAGGCGGTGGTCGCCGAGGTGCGCGAACTGGTGGCCGGCGGCGCCCGCGAGGTGACCCTGCTGGGACAGAACGTCAACAGTTACGGCCGCAAGGAGGGGTTGTGCTCCTTCGCCCGGCTGCTCGAACGCGTCAACGCCGTCGGGGGCCTGGCGCGCATCCGTTTCACCACCTCGCACCCCAAGGACCTGTCCGACGAACTCATCGCGGCCTTCGGGCGCCTGGAGAAGCTGTGCCGCCACCTGCACCTGCCGGTTCAGTCCGGCTCCGACGCGGTTCTCAAGCGCATGAACCGCGGCTACACCCGCCAACGCTACCTGGCGCGTGTGGCCGGCATCCGCGAGGCCTGCCCCGGTATCGCCCTGAGCACCGACATCATCGTCGGCTTCCCGGGCGAGACCGAAGAAGATTTCCGGCAGACCCTCGACCTGATCCGCGAAGTCGAGTACGATTCGCTGTTCGCCTTCAAATACTCGGACCGGCCCGACGCCCCGGCGCGACGCTTCGGCCGCAAGGTCTCCGAGCAGGAGAAGAAGCGGCGCCTCGAAGCGGTGCTCGAAACCCAGGAGCGCATCACGCGCCGCAAGAACCGGCAGCGTGTGGGGCGTGTCGAAACGGTGCTGGTCGAGGGGGTCAGCCGCCGGAAGGCGGACGCCGGTCCCGGTGACGCCCGGGTGCAGTGGACGGGCCGAACGTCTGAAAACCGGATCGTCAATTTCATCCAGGAGGGGGAGACGGACGCTGCGCCGCCGGAACCCGGCCGGCTGGTGGACGTTTTCATCGAAAAGGCCTTCGCCCACTCGCTGTGGGGACGGGCGCCGGCGACCCCCCGTCCGAAAGGAGATGCCTGCTATGCTGCATAAGGCCCATGTCGCGGGACTGACCATGGATCCGGCTTCCAACACGCCCATCATCATCCTCAAGACCGAGGAGAGCGGAGAGATGATCCCCATCTGGATCGGGCTGCTCGAAGCCACCTCCATCGCCTCGGCCCTCAAGGACATCAAGTTCGACCGGCCCATGACCCACGACCTGTTCCGGAACTTCATCGATTTGCAGGGACTGGTGATCTCCAAGATCGAGGTGTGCGACATCCGCGACAACACCTACTACGCGCGCATCCACTTCAGTTCGGCCGAGGAGAGCTTCAGCATGGACGCGCGGCCCAGCGACGCCATTGCCCTGGCGCTGCGCTTCGACGCGCCCATCTACGTGGACGAGAAGGTCATCGAAAAGTCGGTGCAGGTGGAGGAGCCGGTGGAAATCGCCGACGACAGCGAGGAGGGCAAGAAGTGGGCCGACTACCTGGAAAAGCTGTCGCCGGAGGATTTCGGAAAGTACAAGGTGTGATACGGGGGCTTCAGGATCCGCTGCGGCGCATGGTGGCGATGACCTTGCGCAGGATGCCGTCCAGGTCCGAAGCCGGCTCGAAACCGATGAGGGCCTTGATTTTCTCGATGCTGGGCACGCGGCGCTGCATGTCCTCGAAGTCCTTGCCGAAGGCCTTTTCGTAGGGAATCAGTTCGATGGTCGAAGGCGACTCGGTCAGATCGATGATGCGCCGGGCAAGGTCCACGATGGTGGTTTCCTCGGTTCCGCCCACGTTGAACACCTCCCCCACGGCCCGGGGGCAGTCCGCCAGGCCCATGAGCGCGTCCACCACGTCCTTGACGTAGGTGAAGGTGCGCGTCTGGCGGCCGTCACCGTAGACGGTCAGCGGGCGTCCCGCCAGGGCCTGTTCCACGAACCGCGGGATGACCATGCCGTAGGCGCCCGTCTGGCGGGGGCCTACCGTGTTAAACAGGCGGGTGATGATCACCTCCAGCCCCTTGATGCGGTGGTAGGCCAGGGCCGTGAACTCGTCCATCAGTTTGGAGGCCGCGTAGCTCCAGCGGAACTTGCTGGAAGGCCCGTAGACGATGTTGTCGGTCTCCACCAGCGGGGCGTGCATGTGCTTGCCGTAGACCTCGGAAGTCGAGGCGATGAGCACCTTCTTCTTGAACTTGGCGCACAGTTCCAGCACCTTCTCGGTACCCTGGATGTTGACCTTGATGGACTCCAGCGGATTTTCCAGGATGTAGCGCACCCCCACGGCGGCCGCCAGGTGGAACACCACGTCGCAGATGCCCGTGAGCTCCAGCAGGGCGTTGTGGTTCAGGATGCTGTCGATGTGCACGAAAAAGCGGCCGCGGTAGCGTTCGTCCTCCTCGAAGGGACGCACGTTTTCCCGGGACCCGGTGGACAGGTCGTCGATGATGTACACATCGTCCCCGCGCTGAAGGCAGGCCTCGGCCAGGTGGGAGCCGATGAAGCCTGCGCCGCCGGTGATCAGAACCTTCATGTTGTTATCTTCTCCTGTGGATCGTGACAGGGACCCGCCGCACCGTCAGGGGTGGGCGCGGACCGTGATTTTTCCCTGCTGATGACACCATCGCGCCGAAAAAACAAGTGCTAACTGCCCCGCCCCCGGAAGCGCTCCGGCGGCGGGCGGGGCGGGCGTCGGCCGTCGCGGCGTCAAGGCCGCCCGTGGTTATGGTGTTCATCTTTAAGGAAATGAGTATGATACTCGTTTTCCGTGAGGTGGTTCTTTAGCATGCGGGCCACCAGGTTGAAGACCTCTTCCAACTCTTCATCGCTGAGCCTGGGGATCAGCACGTCCATCAGCCGGTCGTCGGAGAACTTCTGCACGTAGCAGCGCACAGTGTTCTCGTCGGTGGAGCGGTCGTAGCCGAAGCCCAGCAGCCCGTCGTAGTTTTCCACGAAGTCGTGCCGGTGTTTTGCCATGGTTCCCCCTTCTGGCGTTGGCGGTGTCGCCCTTGTAACCGAAATCGGACGCGGGGTCAAACGCTCCGGCAAACCACTCGCTTTCCTTGACGCTCCATCGGCTGGAGCATCCTTTTTCCGCCGCTTCTTTCGCGGCCCGTCGCTCCTCGCGGGCGGACGAACCCGGGCCCGAAAGGGCGCCCACGGCCCATATGCCGGCCGCGGCGCGGGCTTGCACCGGGGGACGGCGCCGAAATTGCTTGACAGTCGACCGCAAACGCCTTATATACACCGGAGAACCGGCGGAGGTGAGCGTCCGCCGAACGATCCGGCAACGGCTCCCACCGGCCGGAAATGACAATGACAACGGCTGTCTTCTGAGTTAATCGCAGGGCATTCTTTATCCCCCACATTAAACCGTCTGGCAATCAATCCAGCTGCGACAAGCCCCTGACAAAACCGGTGAAGTGACGTGCGCCATCCGATGGGCGGAACAGCAGCGGACCGAAAGCCACCAGATACGGAAACACCGGCAGACTCCCGTTTTTCAAATTTAAGGTTCTTTTTTGCAATCGTCGCCGCGCCGGACCCGGGGCCGGCCAGCGGGTATGACGGTCAGACATACAACCTTTTTCCCACAACCAGTCGCAAACAACGGAGCAACGATCGAATGAACATCGCTGAACTCAAGGAAAAGAAGATCAGTGAACTGACGAAAATGGCCAAGGAGCTCAAGATCGAAGGGGCCGCCGGCATGCGCAAACAGGAGCTGATTTTTGCCCTGCTGCAGACCCAGATCGAAAAGAACGGTCTCATCTTTGGAGAGGGCACCCTGGAGATCCTGCCCGACGGTTTCGGGTTTCTGCGGGAACCCAACTACAACTACCTGCCCGGCCCCGACGACATCTACGTGTCGCCCTCCCAGAT
>CAYZCL010000071.1:0-40653 GCA_964476595.1 uncultured Desulfobacteraceae bacterium | reverse complement strand
TTCAAGCAAGAGCAGGCCGAGGCCCTGGCGCCGCTGATCGTCAAGCTGCGGTCCCTGGCCACCGTACAGCCGGGCTACATTTCCGGTGAAACCTTGAAGTGCATCGATCCCCCCGGCGAGTACGAGTTCATGGTGATCAGCATCTGGCGCTCGGTGGAAGACTGGCGCAACTGGCTCAAGAGCGACGAGCGCAGGGCCATTCAGCAGCAGATCGACGATCTGACCGGGGAACAGACCGAATACCGCATCTACGAATCGCTGGTGGGCGGGATCATCCCCCAGATGGCCCACTGAGCGACGGCGCGCCCAAACGCCGGCAGCCGGCTTGTTGCGGTGCACCGACTTGTCGCGGGGGCGCCGGCGTCCCGCACGGTCCCGCCTGGACGCCGAAGGCGGCCGGGGAGGTGCGGGATTGCGCCGCCGCAGGCCTTTCCATTGCGGTCCGCCCATGTGACCTTGGGCGACGATTCGGGGCCCGGCAATATGGTCATTCGATTGAAATAAACGATTGACATAGATATTTTTGCATTTATATTATGATCAAAAGATCAAAATAGTTTTCAACCCACTGTGAAAGGAGGCGAGCATCATGCCCAGAGGAGACGGAACAGGACCGCAGGGCCAGGGGCCCGGAACCGGCAGAGGACAGGGCGGTTGCAGGCCCGGCGGTACCGGAAGCGGACGTGGACCAGGCGGCGGTCGCGGCCAGGGCCGTGGCGGCGGCAGGGGCGGTGGCCGTGGCATGGGCCGCGGCGCCGGCCAGGGCCGTGGCAGCCGGCGCTGGTGATCGAAACCCGTGATCCCGCATCGCAAGTCGCGAGTCAGAGTCTGATCGGAAAGGAGGGATGACGCAATGCCGGGCTTTGACAGAAGTGGACCCATGGGCGCGGGCCCCATGACCGGTCGGGCCATGGGGCGCTGCAACCCGAACCGGACGGGGGGCAACCCCGACTTTTTCGGCGGTTACGGTCGTGGCATGGCGTACCGGCGCGGCCGCGGCGGCTTCGGGGCCGGACGTGGTTTCCGGCGTGGCTTCGGGGCCGGTTTCGGCTGGGCCGCACCGCCGGCTTCGGCGGAAAATGAGCTGGATGCGCTCAAACGCCAAGCCGATTGGATGGCGAAATCCCTGGACGCCGTCAACCGCCGCATCGCCGAACTGCAAAAGGAGGGGGACGTCCTTAAATAATTCAATAACTCACCGCACCATCGGAAGCGGTGGCTTCTTTTGCCGAAGCCGCCGCTTTTTGCTTTGATTCCGCGCCGCGAAAGTGTAATATGGGGACGTCCTTAAATAATTCAATAACGCGCGGGCGGCGGAAAATCCCGCGGGTTTTCAACGTGGGGTTCGCCCATCCTGGAGGAAAGCCCGATGATCACCGTCAAGGACATCATGACCACCGATCTGATCACGCTGACGCCCGATCTGGACATCACCAGGGCCGCCGAGATCCTGCTGGAAAAGCGCATCAACGGGGCGCCGGTGGTCGATGACGACGGCCGGCTGGTGGGGATCCTGTGCCAGAGCGACCTCATCGTGCAGCAGAAGAAGCTGCCCCTTCCCACGGTTTTTACCTTCCTCGACGGGCTGATTCAGCTCTCATCGCGCAAGCAGCTCGAAAAAGAGGTGCGCAAGATCGCCGCCCTGACCGTCGCCGAAGCCATGACCACGGACGTCATCACGGTAAAGCCCGACACCCGCCTGGAGACGGTGGCGGCGTTGATGGTGGACAACAATTTTCACACCCTGCCGGTGCTCGAAGACGGGCGCCTGGTGGGCATCGTGGGCAAAGAGGACGTCCTGCGCACCTTGATTTGATCGTCGGTCGGCACTTGCGATTGCGCCGTTTGGGGGCGCTGCGGTGAGAGACGGCTGCCGTCCCCGTGGTGAAATTTTCCACTGCGGGCATCTCCGGCGTCCACCCCCTCTTTTCCCGGCTTTTATGCCCGGCAGCCCCGCGCAGCCGATACCCGGCGGCAGGATGGCGGCGGGTTCGGAGACGGTGCCTGTCATGCGCATCACGAGGCGGTCGTCCTGAAAGCCGGTGGTCCCCCTGCAGGCAATCTCCCCCCAGGCCGCACGCCGGAGCGAGAAGGCCGGTGGCCTGCCTGTCCCGGCAGGTTTATACCCGTTGGGACGTTTGATCCGTATCAACCAACCGTTTCATCTGTCGCAACCCAAAATGGAGACAAGAAAATTTCTTGAAATCGTATGATGTATAATGTATACAATTTGGCATGACCGGACATTCTGTGAGACCCGAGCCCTCTTCCCGGATCGAGACCAAGACGCTGCACCAGGAAGTGGCCGATCGCATCCGGGAGATGATCCGCAGCGGAACCCTGGTTAAGGGACAGAAAATCAGCGAAAAATTCCTGTGCGACACCATGGGCGTTAGTCGCACACCAATTCGCGAGTCGCTGCGCATCCTGCATTCCGAGGGGTTGGTCGAGCTGATTCCGCACAAAGGGGCTTTCGTCAGCCGGCCGCCGATGAAAGAAGTGCGCGACATGTTCGAGGTCATGTCGGTGCTGGAGGGGACCTGCGCGCGACTGGCCGTCCGGCGAATGCAGCCACAGGACCTGGAGAAGATCCGGGTGCTTCACCAGAGACTGGAAGCCCACTACGCTCACCGCGACCACCGGTCCTACCTCGAAGCCAATCATGAATTTCACGTGTTGATCCAGGAACTGGGCGGCAACCCGGTTTTAAACGACGTCATCAACGGCCTGCGACAGAAGATACTGCTCTATCGGCACCGCCAGTTGTATCAACCCGAGCGCTTTCGGCAGTCCATTGAGGAGCACCGCGCGTTGCTCAACGCGTTTGAGTGCCTGGATGCCGAAAGGGCCGAAAGGCTCATGAAACAACACCTGCTTCGGCAATGCGAAGCACTGGTGGGGCTTTTCCCGGATGTAGACGAGTGAGCCATCCGGGGCGGGAAACTTTTCCTTACACCCATCACTTCAAGAGGAGGTACCCATGAAAAAGAGCGTATTGCAGAAGGCAATGACGATTCTGTGTGTGACTGCGGCCGCCGTGTTTTTATGGCAGGCGGCGCCGGCGGTCGCCAAAACCGTTGTTATCAAGGTGTCGCACCAGTTCGCGCAGGGAGATGTGAGAGACCGGATGGCCCGCGTTTTCGGCGACATGGTCACGAAGAAGACCAACGGGAGTGTCAAGTTTCGCTACTACCCGGCCAAGTCCCTGTTCAAGCCCAAGGAACAGTGGGACGCCATGCGCAAGGGCGCCTTGGACATGTCCGTGTTTCCACTGGACTATGCCTCCGGCAAAATACCCCAACTTTCGATCACCCTGATGCCCTGCGCGGTGGCCAACATCCAGCAGGGGCTGACGTGGCGCAATAAGCCCATCGGCCAGAAGGTGGAGGGCCTGATGGAGGAAAACGGGGTCAAAAACCTGGTGTGGGCCTGGTTCGACGGCGGCATCGGAAGCAAGATCCGGCAAATCCGCGTGCCCGCCGACGTAAAGGGGACCAAACTACGGGCGGCCGGCAAGAAGTTTGAATACATGATGCGCAAGGCCGGTGCTTCCATCACCAGCATGCCCTCTTCGGAGACATACCACGCCCTGGCCACCGGGGTGCTGGACACCATGATGACTTCTTCGGCGTCTTTCGTTTCCTATCGCCTCTACGAGGTCCTCAAGTACATCAACGCCCCGCGGGACTACTCCATTTGGTACATGGCAGAAAACCTGTGCATTTCCAAGAAGAGCTGGGACCGACTGTCACCGGACCAGCAAAAAGCCTTTCTGGAAACCGCCGAGTGGATGCACCAGAACTGGGTATACCAGAACTTCAAAACCCTGGTGGAAAAACTCATTGCCGCCTACACCAAGGCGGGCGTTAAGATCCACTACATGAACCAGGATGAGTTCAACACCTGGTTGTCCTTCGCCAAGAAAACCGCCTGGAAGGATTTCGCGGAAAATGTGGACGGCGGTCAGGAATTGCTCGACCTGGCGCTCAAGGCCATGAAGTAGGCCATGCCCCACCACGGGTCCGCCGGTATGCCAGCGTTCCGTAGCGGATCCGTGGAAACACCCGCGGACGGAACCCATCGATACAATGGATCTGCAGAATCGGAAACACCATGGAGGACAAATTGTGGAAGACCTTTGAAAAGACCGTGGAGTGGATCAACGGTTTTGCGGGCGGAATCGCCGCCCTGTGCATCGTGGCCGCGGCCCTGGTGGTCACCGAAGGAATCGTGGTGCGCAAGCTATTTGGCATGTCGGCCATCTGGCAGATCGAGGCCTCGGTGTTTTTGCTGATATTCGCCACGTTCGTAGGGGCACCGCTGGTGCAGCGCAACGAAAAGCACCTCAACGTTGACCTGGTGCTCGTTCACCTTTCTGCCCGTACGCGGGCCGTTGTAATGATACTGGTTTCGGTGCTCAGCTGCCTGGTGTGCGGCCTTTTGGCCTGGTACGCCTGGCCCATGTGGTGGGAAGCCCTCACCCGCAACGACCACTCCGAGAGCCTGTGGGGACCCCCGCTGTGGATCCCCTACCTGTTCCTGCCGCTGGGCATGACGCTTTTCTTCCTGCAGTACATCATCAACATCAAGAAAAAGTTCGACCATCTCAAAAGCATGTCCGATGACGACAAGGACGCCGTTGACCCACAATAGGATTAAACTCCTTGTTTGCCGGGGGAGGCATACGGTATGAATGAATACCTTCTGGCGGTAGTGCTGTTCGGAAGCGCCCTGGTGCTGTTGATGTCCGGAATTCCCATATGGGCTGGCCTGGCCGGCATTTCCCTCATTTTTATCCTGATTTTTTCGCCACACCTGCTCTCCACGGTGCCTTTCGTGGTGTACGGCAGTATGGACAGCTTCGCGTTGCTGGCCATCCCGTTGTTCATCCTGCTCAGTGCCCCCATTTCCGAAACCAATGCCAGCCGCGACCTATACACCACTCTGCACAAGTGGCTGCACAAGATCCCCGGCGGACTCGGGATCGCCAACCTGATGGGTTGCGCCATCTTTGCGGCCCTGTGTGGATCGAGCCCGGCCACGGCGGCGGCCATCGGCGGAATCGGCATACCGGAGATGCGGCGCCACGGATATTCCCCGGCGCTGAGTACGGGATTGATCGCCCACGGCGGAACGCTGGGTATCCTGATTCCGCCCAGCATCACCATGATCCTCTACGGTGTGGCCACCGAGACCTCCATCGGAAAATGCTTCATCGCCGGCATCATTCCTGGAATTTTGCTGGTGCTGCTCAGCTGCGTCTGGGTGGCCGCGGTTTTTTACTACCGAAAGCTTGTCCCGGGTAAAAGCGGATCGGTGTACTACATCGAAGACCACTCCATCGACGAGCACTACTCCTGGAAAGAGCGCTTCGCTTCGACTATCAACGTGCTGCCCTTCGTGCTGATCATCTTCGGAATCATGGGGTCGCTTTACGGCGGGTGGGCCACTCCCAGCGAGGCCGCCGGTCTGGGTGCCGTGCTTTCGCTGGTTTTCGTGATGGTTATATACCGTGTCACTTCGCCGGCCAAGCTGTGGGGCATTTTTCTGAAAGCGCTGGAGGAGAGTTCCATGATCCTGATGATCATGGCCGCCGCCCTGCTGTTTTCCTACGTGTCGTCGGATCTTTACGCCACTCAGGCCCTGGGGGAGCTGATCCTCAAACTGCCCTTGGGAAGGTGGGGTATCATCGTGCTGATCAACATCCTGCTGCTCATCCTGGGCTGTTTCATACCGCCGGCGGCGGTCATCCTGATGGTGGCGCCGCTGCTGATGCCCATTATCAAGGGGCTGGGGTTCGATCCCATCTGGTTTGCGGTGATCATGACCATCAACCTGGAAATCGGCCTGGTGACGCCGCCGGTGGGCCTGAACCTTTACATCGTCAAGAACATCGCGCCCGACATTCCTATGTGGCAGGTCCTGCTGGGCGTGGTACCTTTTTTCGTCATCGACGGCATCGTCATCGTGCTGGTCTGCATCTGGCCGGAACTGGCCCTGTGGCTGCCCAACAAGATGATCGGCTGATAGGGCCGTCGGGTTATAACGCGGGGGCCTGAAAGACCCTCCCGATCAACGAGGTCGTGGATCATGCGAGACTGCAAAACGCTGAGGCAATGCTTTTCGGAAAGTGTCCGACGCTGCGGCGACAGAATCGCCATTTCCTTTTACCGGGGGGAAACCCTGGAGACTGAAATCGGCTACCGGGAGCTGTGGGCCGATGCCGGCCGGCTGGCCGGCACTTTCGTTCAAATGGGCGTGGGGCGCGGCGCGCGGGTGCTGCTGTTTATGCCCAAGTCGCTGTTTTTCGTGACGGCGCACCTGGCCCTGCAGCGATTGGGGGCCGTGGCCGTTCCGCTCAATCCCGGCTTCAAGCGCAATGAGGTGGCCTACCTGGCGGGCGATGCCGACGCCGTGCTGGCGGTGGCGGGGCCGGCGCAGGCCGAAATCCTGCGCCGGGTCGACGGCGGCCTGCGGACCGTCGTGGTGGACACGCAGCGGCCCTACCGGGACATCGACTTTTTCCGCCGCGCGCCGGCGGAGCCGCCGGAGGTGGAAGTGCTTCCCGACGATCCGGCGCTGATCATCTACACCTCGGGCACCACGGGCCGGCCCAAGGGCGCGGTACTCACCCAGCGCAACCTGGTGCACGACGCTGGCAACGTGATCGGAATCTGGCGGATCAGCGACACCGATGTGTTGTGCCACGCGCTGCCCCTGTTTCACGTGCACGGCCTGTGCTTCGCGCTGCACACCGCCCTGATGGCCGGCAGCCGCGTGGTGATGCTCGACGCCTTCCGGCCGGAGCAGGTACTCGCCCACCTGGCCCGCCGGGAAGGGGATGCGGTGTGCACGGTTTTCATGGCGGTGCCGGCCATGTACACCAAGCTCATGGAAGCCGTGGGGGACCGGCGTCCGGATTTCGATCACCTGCGCCTGCTGACTTCCGGATCGGCCCCCCTGCTGCCCGGGGATTTCGAGGCCATCCGGCGGGTGTTCGGAAAGGCGCCGGTGGAGCGCGAGGGCATGTCCGAGACGGGCATGAACTTCTCCAACCCCATCGACGGCGTGCGCAAGCCCGGCTCCATCGGGCTGCCGCTGCCCGGCGTTTCCGTCCGCATCGTCGACCCGCGCACCCTGCGGGACGTCGCGCCCGGCGAGGAGGGTGAAATCTGGCTCAAGAGCGCCGCCATCACGCCCGGGTACTGGCGCAAGCCCGCGGAGACGGCCGAGGCTTTCCACGACGGCTGGTTCCGCAGCGGCGACCTGGGCAAAGTCGACGCCGACGGGTACTACTACCTCACCGACCGTATCAAACACATCATCATCTCGGGCGGCGAGAACATCTCACCCAAGGAGGTGGAATTGGTGCTCAACCGCATGCCGGGGGTGGTCGAATCCTGCGTGGTGGGTGTCACCGACGAGAAGTGGGGCGAGAGGGTGGCGGCCGCGCTGGTGCCCGCACCGGGGGCACGCATCGACTACGAGGCCGTAAAGGCTCACTGCCGTCGCCATCTGCACGACTGGAAGTGCCCGCGGCAGGTGGTTCTGGTGGAATCCCTGCCGCGCAACACCATGGGTAAAGTACTCAAAGAGGAGGTCAAGAAGCTGTTCTAGACCGACGTCCCGGCTTACTTGTCCGAGAGGATCTGCCCCCGGGTGCCGATGACGATGTCGCGCACCGGGATGTCGGTTCCGGCGGCCTCCTGGGCTTTCTTGACGATCATGGGCAGGGCCGAGCAGCAGGGGACCTCCATAATGACGTTGGTGATGCTCTTGATACCGGCCTGCTGGAAGATGGCCGTGAAGCGCGCCACGTAGTCCTCCACGTCGTCGAACTTGGGGCAGCCCATCATGACTACCCGGCCGGGAATCAGGTCCTGGTGAATGGCCGGGTAGGAAACCGCCGTGCAGTCCGCCAGCAGCAGCAGGTCGGCACCCTTGAGAAAGGGTGCGTGGGGCGGGATCAGCCGGATCTGGATGGGCCAGTGGCTCAGTGCCGAGGCCGTATCCGTTCCGGTCGGCTGGGGTGTCACGGCACCGCCGCCGGCCGGGCTGGAAAAAATGTGGATGGCCGACGACGGGCATCCGCCCCCCGCGGCCGCTGCCGGCGCGGCCTGCCCGCTCTCAATCTCCTTCAGGTACTCCTCCACGGCTTCCTCGTCGAACTCCTCAGCCTCGCGCTCGACGATCTTAAGCGCCCCGGTGGGGCAATCACCCAGGCAGGCACCCAGCCCGTCACAGTACTTCTCGGCTACCATGCGGGCCTTGCCGTCGATAATCTGCAGGGCGCCCTCGGCGCAGGAGGGAACGCACTGTCCGCAGCCGTCACACAATTCTTCGTCGATTTCGATGATCTTACGTTTTATTTTCATGGGTTCTCCGTTGATATGTTCGTGAACAGCCGCGCCGCTACGGCGGCACGGCTGGTGTTGTCCGTATTCAGGAATTCCGGTAAAGTTTATGGGCCTCTTCGCGGGCCGCGGCCGTCAGCATCTGGTCCCGCGTTTCGTCTTCGGGCGGTGCGGACTTCGACTCCTTGCGCGTCTCCTCCAGGTGAGCCAGGGATTCGGCGTCGCGGACCACGGCCGCTTCCAGAGAATCCTCCGGATCCGGGGCCTGATCGGCCCGGGCCAGCCGGACCACGGTCACCACTTCTTCGACCAGGCCCTTCTGGGGCGCGATCTTGCTGAGTATGGCCGTGGTCTCGGGCAGGTCCGGCGCCTCGGGACCGTCGATATCCTTCAGGTAGGCGGCCGAAAGCACCACCGCCATGTTGGCGCCTTCGCTCTTGCCGACGATTTCAGCGTAGCGTGCCACGCGGGTCACATGGGCGATACGCTTGAAGTCCCGGCCGTAGTGGCGTTTGACGGCCACCGCCACCAGATCCTTGAGCAGGTTTTCCTTCTGGGCCATCAGTTCGGGCGGCAGGTCACCCAGGCACTGTTCGGCATACTGACAGTAGGCCGCGCAGCCGAAATCCATCTTGGGATTGACGAAACGGTGCCCGCACTTGTGGCATTTGCGGGAGGTGTCGTCTTTGAAAAATTCGACCATGGCGCCGCACTCCGGGCACTTGGCCTCGAAGATCGATCCGGCGGTCCAGTACTGGGTGTCCTGTCCAGGGCATTTCATGTCGTTACCTCCACGGTGACGCCGTGTTCCCTGAACCCAGGGGCGCCACCCTTGCTTGATCAGGTTCGTTCAGGGGTCCCCGCGCCCGGGCGCGTCCGCACGGTGCGGGGACCCCGTTGTCAGGATGTTACCCCAGGATGGCCTTGAGGTCATCTTCGGGCGTACCGATGGGCATGATGTTGAAGTTCTCCACCAGTACGTTGAGTACGTTGGGGCTCACGAAAGCCGGCAGGCTGGGCCCCAGGCGAATGTCCTTGATCCCCAGGTGCAGCAGGGTCAGCAGGATGGCCACGGCCTTCTGCTCGTACCACGAGATGATCATGGACAGCGGCAGATCGTTGACACCGCACTCGAAGGCCTCGGCCAGGGCCGAGGCGATCTTGATGGCCGAGTAGGCGTCGTTGCACTGCCCCACGTCCAGCAGGCGCGGAATACCGCCGATGTCGCCCAGGTCCTTGTCGAAGAAGCGGAACTTGCCGCAGGCCAGGGTCAGGATGACGCAGTCATCGGGCACCTGTTCCACGAAACGGGTGTAGTAGTCGCGGCCCAACTTGGCGCCGTCGCAGCCGCCCACCAGGAAGAAATGGCGGATGGCCTTGTTCTTAACCGCCTCGATGACCTTGTCGGCCACGCCCAGCACGGCGTTGCGACCGAAGCCCACCAGCACTTGCTTGCCCTCGACGTCTTCGGCGAAGCCGGGCAGTTCCAGAGCCTTGTCGATGACGGCCGAAAAATCGTCGTTGGGTACGTGGGTGACGCCGGGCCAGCCCACCAGGCCGGTGGTGAAGATGTTGGCCTTGTATGACTCGCGCGGTTTCTGGATGCAGTTGGTGGTCATCAGGATGGCGCCCGGAAAGGCGTCGAACTCCTTGGCCTGGTTCTGCCAGGCAGTGCCGTAGTGCCCGTAGAAGTGGGGGTACTTCTTGAGTTCCGGGTAGCCGTGGCAGGGAAGCATCTCGCCGTGGGTATAAACGGTGATGCCCTTGCCCTCGGTCTGCTTCAGCAGGGTCTCCAGGTCCTTGAGGTCGTGTCCGGAAATCAGGATAGCCTTGCCCTGCTTGTGGCCCAGGGGCACCGGGGTAGGCACGGGGTGGCCGTAGGTGCCGGTGTTGCCGGCGTCAAGCAGTTCCATAGTGCGCAGGTTGACCTCGCCGCACTTCAGTGCCAGGCCCACGTAGTCGTTGACGCCCAGCTCCTTGTTGAGCGTAGCGGCCAGTGCTTCGTGAACGAAGGCGTACACGGCGTCGTCCTCCTGTCCCAGGATGCGGGCGTGGTCCGCGTAGGCCGAAACCCCTTTGAGGCCGTAGACCAGAAGCTCCCGCAGGCTGAGAATGTCCGGATCGATGTCCGGGTCGGCCTTGATGCCCACCTTTTCGCCCTGGGCGACCATGCCTTCCACGCTGTCGGCCGGGGTGAAGGCGGCCGGCCCGTCCGCGAAAGCCGCGTTGCCGCCGGCGGCCTGCACTTTTTCCTTCAAGGCCTCACGCTGACGGACGACTTCCTGCAGCATGGACACGAAACGCCCGGCATCGAAATCGACGTTGGTCAGGGTTGAGAAAACGGCCTCCACGGTGAGTTTATTGACGGCCTCGTCCACCACGCCGACCTTGCGGCCCTCCACCGCCACCTGGGAAAGACCCTTCATGGCGTAGATGAGAAGATCCTGCAGGGCGGCCACGTCGGGCTGCTTGCCGCATACACCGATCTGTGTACAGCCTTCACCTTTGGCGGTTTGCTCGCACTGAAAACAAAACATCCTGGTTCCTCCTTGCAAAGATAAAAAATAGAGAAAAAACGGTTTGCCGCATCATGCGAAGGGCATCCGTGGGTTCCGGATTGCCCCGTGCGAGACAGGCATACCCTGGTCGACCCCCGCGTGGCCTTGACTTAAGTCAAAAGAGATTGCTAATTTGCAGAACCATGCAGAAAAACCAGGAAATTCTCGCCCAGACACCGCTTTTCAGCGGTTTGGAGGACGCCCAGCTGGCCCAACTGGCACGCATCGCCCTGGATCGCCGCTACCGCAAAGGGGAGATCATTTTTCACGAGGGTGACCCCGCCGACGGATTTTACGTGGTGGTCGAAGGGCGCGTGAAGATTTTCAAGGTTTCTTCAGACGGCAAGGAGCAGATCCTGCACATTTTCGGCAGCCGCCACCCCTTCGGCGAGGTGCCTGTTTTCGCCGGCCAGCGTTTTCCGGCCATGTCTCAGGCCATCGCCCCCAGCCGCATCCTTTTCCTGCCGCGGCAGGCTTTCGTGGATCTGATCGCCGAAAACCCCTCGCTGGCACTCAACATGCTGGCGGTGCTGTCACGGCGGCTGCGGGATTTTACGGTGCAGATCGAAAACCTGTCCCTCAAAGAAGTCCCCGGGAGGCTGGCCTCCTACCTCATCATCCTCTCCTCGGAGCAGGGCGACGCCCGTGCCGTGGAACTCAAGATATCCAAGGGCCAACTGGCGAGCCTGCTGGGGACCATCCCCGAAACCCTCTCGCGCATTTTTGCGCGCATGTCCGATCAGGGCCTCATCCGTGTCAGGGGACGCACCATCGAGCTTCTCGACCGCCGGGGCCTGGCCCAAATCGCCGAACACGGCCGCGCGGAAATCTAGCCCCGGCCGTCGACCCCGGCTCCGCTGGCGCAGCCGGGATGCCTTCCATTCGCGTTTCCCGAGTGTCGACGGTCTGCCGGCAGCAGGCGTTCGATCAGGTATTCGCACAGGCGTCCGCATTCGTGCCAGGAGAAGCAGGGGACGGCTGCCTTTTCCGGGTGGTCGCCGATGATGGCCAGCAGATGGGGATCGTTGGTGCAAATGGGGCGGTCGACACGCTCCCGGCGAAAGACCTCCACCTTGGGCCAGGCGGCGGTCTTGTACCCCTCGCACAGCACGATGTCCATCTCCGAAAAGAGCGGCAGCAGCCCCTCGGGGCCGGGGTCGCGGTCCACGTCGCGCACCATGCCGATGCGCGTAGGCGAGCAAACCACGGCCGTGTCCGCCCCGGCGGCCTTGTGGCGCCAGCTGTCCTTGCCGGGCTTGTCGAGTTCCAGACGCGCGCCGTGGTGGTGCTTGATGGTGCCTACGCGGTAGCCGCGGCGCACGAACGCCGGGATCAGCTTCTCCAATACGGTGGTTTTGCCGGCGTCCGAAAAGCCCACCACGAGAACCAGCGGGGGCTTTCCGGGGGCGCCGTCCGGCGGCGGGGTCTCCGACGGCGTGGTGTTGTCGGTCATGAACGCTCCGTTTACGATTTGAACTGGACCAGTTTGCGGCTCAGCAAACGCACGTGGCCCATTTCTTCTTTGATGATGGCGTCCAGACGGCTCTTGCCCAGGTCGTCCGGCACGGCGTCCTTCATGCCCAGGTAGAAGACGATGGAGTCTTTTTCCGCCTCGATGGCGGCCATGAGGATGTCGCGCATGGAGGTGACGTCGATGTCCTTCTCGAAGAAAACGCGCGTGTCCACCAGGGCCTTGAGGTACATGGCGGCTTCGCCTTCGGGATCGAAGACGGTGGAGGCCTTTTCTTTTTCGGTCAGCTGCTGCCGGAGTTCGCTGAAGGTCTTTTCGTGATCGACTTCCATGTCCGCCAGCTCCAGCAGGAATTCCTTGTTGGCCTCATCGCCGGCGTTGTCCGCGGCTTTGCGGTAAAAGGCGGCCCCGTTTTTTTCCATCTGGATGGCCATCTGGAAGACCTCGTCTGCGCTGAAATCGTAGCCCATTGCTCCTCCTGTCGAAGATGTGTGATTGACGGTGGTGTCCGCCGCCGGGCGCTCCGCCGGCGGCGTTGACTTCCACTATGATAAGAACGCCCGGCGCCCTTGTAAAGGCGGTGCGCTATCGATTGCGCCAGTGCGGGGTGGTCTTTTCCAGGAAGGCCGTGATGCCGGTCTGGGCGTCTTCGGCCAGGTTGTTGAGCGCGATGGTATGGGCCGCATGGGCCAGGGCCTTGTCGTCGGGCTGGTCGATCTGGGTATAGAAAGCGCGTTTGCCCATGGCGATCACCAGGGCGCTGGCCCGGCTGATGCGCTCGGCCAGCTCGCGGGTTTCGTCGGCCAGCCGCGCCAGGGGCACGACACGGTTGACCAGGCCCAGCGCGCGAGCCTCCTCGGCGGGAACGTAGCGGCCGGTCATGAGCATCTCCATGGCGGCCTTGCGGCCGACGGCGCGCGTGAGGGCCACCATGGGGGTCGCGCAGAACAGGCCGATCTCGACCCCCGGCGTGGCGAAACGCGCGTTCTCGGCCGCCACCACCAGGTCGCACCAGGCCGCCAGCTGGCAGCCGGCGGCCGTGGCGATACCCTGTACCTGGGCGATCACCACTTGGGGAAGGTCGTGGAGCATCCGCATCATGCGGCTGCAGTCGTCGAAGATCCGCTGGTAGGTGCGCATGTCTCGGCCCACCATTTCGCCCAGGTCGTGGCCGGCACAGAAGTGGTCCCCGGCGGCGCGGATGACCAGCACCTTGACGTTTTCGTCACGCGCCAGCGCCCGCAGCACCTCGCTGATCTCGGCGATCATGCGCCGCGACAGGGCGTTGATCTTCGCCGGGTTGTCGAGGGTCAGAAAGGCCGTCGGTGGACGGTTCGAAAAGGCGATTTCGGTAAAGTCCATGGGATCATTCCTCTTTGGGGGTCTCGTCATGGCGGATCCGGGGCGCCGTCGCCCTGCAGCGACTGCGCCACCAGTTCCACGGGGTGAACCACCGGCAAGCTTCCCAGCTGCTCCATCTGCATCCGGCAGGTGGGGCAGTCCGTGACGGCCAGGCCGGCCCCGCTGGATGCCAGGCGGGCCGCCAGATCGCCGCCGATGCGCATGCTCAGCCCGGCGTGGCGCGCCGAAAGGCCCCAGCTGCCGGCCATGCCGCAGCAGTGGCTGTCGAGCACGTGCAGCGACACGCCCGGCAGGCCCGACAGCAGGTCGATGGAACTCCCGGCCCGGGGCTGCACTTTCAAGTGACACGGCATGTGGTAGGCGGCCGTGGTCTCCTCCGCCGGTTCGCGCAGGGCGAGCCGCTGCCGGAATTGGAGGATCAAGCGGCTGATGTGCACGGTCTTCCCGGCGATGCGGGCGGCCCGGCGCCGGGGGAGCAGCCAGCGCCACTCCTCGAGCAGCGACAGCCCGCACGACGAGCAGGTCACCACCAGCCAGTCCGTTTCGGACAGCAGCCCCTGCCAGGCCGACAGGTTGGCGTGCACCTTCTGTTCGGCGGCCCGGCTCATGCCCTTGGAGAGCATGGGCAGGCCGCAGCAGTGCTGCGGAGGGAAACGCACCTGCATGCCCATGGCCGTGAGCACGGACACGGCCGCCTCCCCGATCTCGGGACGGATGAAGCGGGCGTAGCAGCCGGCGAAGTAGAGCACCTGCGGACTTCCCCGGCCCCGGCGCGCCGACAGGCGCTCGTCCAGGCCGCGGCGGGCGAAAGCCAACGGCGACCGCTGCGCCGAGATGCCCGTCAGGCGTTCGACCGGGCGGCGCGCGGCGGCCAGGCCCATCAGCAGCCCCAGGCCGCCGCGGGTGCGGCGGTTCACGCGGGCCGCGGGTTCCAGGCCGGTGAGCAGCTGGTCTTCGATGGGCGTGCCGAAGCGGGCCACGTACTGGGCGCGGGCCTCGGCGGCCATGCGCGGAATGTCGACCCGGGTGGGGCACTCCACCCGGCAGCTGGCGCAGTTGACGCACTGGGCCATGACGTCCTGGAAGGTACGGGTGAAGAGCGTCTTTTCCGCCACGGCGCCGCTGATCAGGGCCCGCAGCAGGTTGGCCTTGGCGCGCGGGGCGGCCTCTTCGCGGCGGGTGAACTTGTAGATGGGGCACATGCGGGTGGCCGTGGTCAGGGTGGTGCACCTGGCGCACCCGTGGCAGCTTTCCACGGCGGCGGCGAAGTCCTGCTCCCAGCGCAGCCGCAGCGGCCGCGGCGGCCGCGCCCGGTAGGCGGGGCCGAAGCGCAGGTGGGTCTGCATCTGGCCGGGGTCGCGGCTGACCTTGATCTCGGGGTTGAGCAACCCGGCCGGGTCCAGGATACGGCGCACCCGCCGGAAAAGGGGGTAGATGTCCGGGTAGAGCCGCCGGATGTAGGCGCTGCGCAGGCGGCCGTCGCCGTGTTCGCCCGAGACCGATCCGCCCAGGGAGTGGACCAGTTCGAAGACGTCGTCGGCCAAGGGCCGCAGCAGGGCCACGTCGCCGGGGTTTCTGAGGTCGAGCAACGGGCGGGTGTGCAGCAGACCCTTGGCGATGTGGCCGTAGATCACGAAGTCGACCCCCCGGCGGTGGAGCCGGTCGTACAGACCGGTGAAGTAGTCCACCAGGCGGTCGGTGGGCACGGCGGCGTCCTCGATGACGGCCACGATCTTGCGGGCCCCCTTGAGGCGGTAGAGCGTGGGCACGGCGGCCTTGCGTAAGGCCCACAGTTCGGCCTTTTCCTCCGGCGACACGGCCATGCGCGCCAGCCGGCACCCGCCGGCCATCACCCGCCGGCGGGCGCGGCGTGCCGCGTCGGTGCACCCGGCGGCGTCGGGGCCGTCGAATTCGATCAGCAGCAGGTTGTCGACATCGGTGGGGATGCGGTCCTTCAGCCCGGGCTCGGTGGCGGCGGCCAGGCGCAGCAGCGACTTGTCCATGATCTCGATGCCCGCCGGTCCCAGGGGCAGCAGGGCTTGCACGGCCCGGGCGGCCGGCACGATGTCGTCGAAGGCCGCCACCAGCAGGCTGTCGGCCGCCGGCCGCGGCCGCAGCCTGAGCACCAGGCGGGTGACCAGTCCCAGGGTCCCCTCGCTGCCCGCCAGCAGGGCGGTCAGGTCCAGGCGTCCGTTTTTCACCAGCGACCGCAGGTTGTAGCCGCACACGTTGGTGCCCAGGTCGGGGTAGGCGTTTTCGATGGCGGCGGCGTGGGATGTGTACAGGCGCCGGAGCTCCCGCAGGGCGCCGGGCAGGTCCCGCTGCGGCGTGTCCCGGATGGTGGACAGGCGCACCTCGCGGCCGTCGGTCAGCACGATGTCGGCGTCCAGGATGTAGTCGGCGGTGTTGCCGTACTTGACCGAGTGGGATCCGCTGGCGTTGGTGTTGAACATGCCGCCCAGGGTGGCGTAGGCCCCGCTGGACGGGTCGGGCGGGAAAAAAAGGCCGCTGCCCGCCAGGGCGGCCTCCAGTTCCCCCAGCCGGCAGCCCGGCTGGCAGACGGCCTGTCGCCGCCGGGTGTCGACGGACAGCAAGCGGTGCATGTAGCGCGAAAAGTCCACCACCATGCCGGGGCCCAGGGCGCTGCCGCACAGGCCGCTGCCGGCCCCCCGCGGGTGGATCGCGAGATCGTGGCGTGCAGCGAAGCGCACGATGCGGACCACGTCCCGCGGGGTCCTGGGAAAGGCCACGGCGGCCGGCAGCACCCGGAACATGCTGGCGTCGGTGGCCAGCATGTTGCGGCTCAGTTCGTCGGTCAGAATGTCGCCCGCCAGGGTGCGCGCGAGGAGCCGGAAATCGGCGGCCGGATTATTTTTCATGGCTTTCCGGGAAGTTGCGGATAATAAACCACGGGCGGCGGCAGCGGGACCGCGCAAGGCGGCTGCCGGTGCCCGGGCGGGAGCCTACCACCATTGCGGGGCCCGGGTCAATTGCGGCGGCGGCTTTCCGGGGGCGGCCCGGGGACCGGTGCAAACGCGGTGGACGGGGGGGGTTGCGAAGTGCGTCACCGGAGAGGTGGAAAAAAAAATGTTTTTGGTGTATAGGATATCCATGTATCTGCATCCGGCGCGATACAGTAGCGGAGGCTTTTGGCCATGAGCATGGATTTTATACAGGATCTGCTCCAGGCCCTGACGCGGGTGCTCAAGCCCGATGAGACGGTGCTGAAGGAAATTCTCGTTGTCAGCGGCATGCCCGAGGGGTCTGAAAACCTGCGTTACCTGGGCTTCAACCGCCAGGTGATCCGTGAGGGGGGCCGCAGCCTGGAGTTTTCGGCGGTTGCCGTGATCAACAACCGCCGTGCCGACCGCTGGCGGCTTTCCGGCAGACGCCGCAAGCTCAGCCGGCTGGTGTTCGATGCGCGCTGGACCCGCAACCCGCTGGATCTGTTCCTCAACAACCTGCGGTGCGACGAGACGGTGATGGGGCTGCTGGCGTCGGCACCCGGCAACTACACCCTGCTGGGCATTCTGACCATCAACGAGGTCCAGGGGCGCGGACTGCTCAAACGCCGCCTGCGTCGGGTGCGGCCCGTGCTGGCCGTGCCCGGGTTGCAGGGCCGTGACCTGGAAACCATCGCAGCTTTCGAAGACGAAAACGAGATCAAACGCTTGCGTGTCCGGGGGCTGCCCGTGTACCGCAAGGTCAAAACCTGACGCCGACCGCACGTCATGCCACCGGTTCCCGCCCGCACTTCAGACCACCAGTGCCGCCATGTCCCTGCCGAACAGGGCGATGCGATCGCCGTCGTGGACGGCGACGTCCAGGTCCCAGTCCAAAGGGTCCGCGGGGGCCTGATGGTAGCGCAGCCAGTAGGCCATGCGGCTGCGGGCGGCCAGCAGCCTGAAGTTGAAAAAGAGGCTGTAGACCGCGTCGGTGTCGATGCCGGCCCGTTCGAGGACGGACGCGATGGTGTCGTGGGGTGCGACGGCCATTTCGATGACGGCCCGTTCCCCGGGCCCGAGACCCGGGATGTGTTGCCGCAGTTTTCCGAAAAGGTGGATTTCGATCACTGGTGTTGTCTCTCCCGCCTGGACGTAACCCGTCGGGCCGATTCGACGCGCCGCCGACGCAGCGAAACGGACCCCTCGTCTGCGGGCGGCTGCGGACCGGGCCCGGCACCCGTCGGCCAGCCGCCTGAGACCCCTTTAGCCGAACCGGCCGGAGGTGTCAAACCCGAGCCTATGCAGAAGCGCGCATGAAGCCCGTCAGCCGATATGAAGAAATCCGCGCCGCGCGCAAGGTCCTGGGCCTGCCCGAGGCGGCCACCCTCGACGAGATCCGGCGGCGCTACCGCAAGCTGATCTCCCGCTGGCACCCGGACGTATGCCGGGAGGAAAAGGCGGTCTGCGAGGAAATGGCTGCACGCATCAACCGGGCCTACCGGTGCATCCGCGCTTACTGCGATCAGTACGAATATTCCTTTTCCCGGGAACAGGTCGCCAAGAGCGTCTCGCCGGGCGAGTGGTGGTACAACCGCTTCGGCAGGTCGCCGATGTGGGGCCCGCCGCCGGAAGACAACGACTGATTCGCCGCCCCATCCGCCCCTGATCGGCACCCGACCGCCCTTCCGCTTTTTTTCCTGTTTTTTCGCCGGTTCGGTCCCAGCGTGTAAACCAAATATGCAGCTCCCCTGAAAAGTCTGTCAAGAATCTACCCTGTTGTGGGGGGGCATGCGGCCATACGTGACTGCAGTCCGCCTGTATCATAATATAAAAATAATATTCAGAACAAGGTGTTGTAATTTGTTTCGGGTCTGGCCTGAACCGACTGGCACGGGTGTTGCTGTAATGCAGGTAAAGTGTCCACGTCTTTTTCCTTGATGACAACCCGCAACCGAAGACATGCCAAGGAGGTTCACATGTTTTTCATGGGCACCGACATCGGGGGAACCCGAAAAAGCGCCGACCGATCTTCGATTCAGCGTGTCTCCTACACCGAAATCTACCGCAGCATTGAACACCACCAAGACCTGAGCGGCGCTCAGCTTCTCTATCTCAAACGCCTGGTGGAGAGAAAACTCAGGGTGTTCGATCCCCGCATCGACCTCGGCGAGCTGGAGATGAAACCCTACGGCCCCACGGAAGAGCCGGCGACACCGCTGCGTCTGGAGGCCGATGAAGAGGATGACGAACCCTCATTACGCTTCCAGGCCGCGGACGAGCCCGCCGGGAGCGGAAGGGAGCGCCGGGCAAAGACACGCAGGAGAATCCTGGGAACGGTCGTCGTCAAGGGCCGCCCCAGGGTGTTTCCATCAGGGGTCCTGCTCGATATTCACACCGACGGACTGGCCTTCCGGTACCGGGAGAAAGCGGGGCCGCTCTACGAGATTCGCGAACTCGACATCATCTGGGCCGATTTCGTGGCGACGCACCAGCTGCGGGGCCTGCCGGTCCGGAGTGTATCGGACGTGGCCATCGGAGACGGGGACGGCAGCGGCATCGTCACCCGCAGGCGATCCGTGCGATTCGAAAAGCTGCCGGCGGCCCAGCGAAACACCCTCGAGCGGCTGATCCGCGAGCACGGCACTCCCTCGGCCTGAGCGTCGGCCTACCCGGAAACTTCCAGGCCACCCTTCTTTTTGAGCGGAAACCGGTCCTGCCTGCCGGAACCCATCGGGGATGCCGCGTACAACCAGGACGGCGAGGTGGTCATCGAGGCGCTGCTGTGCGGGGGGGCGGGCGCTGGAAAGAGCGGTGCGCGAGGCCATGCTGGCCGAGGGGGATCCCACCAACCCCCGCCGGTGATCGGGGGCGGGTTCAATAGACGCTCTGGTAGTACCGCACCCCGGTGGGATAGAAAATGTCGCCGTCGACGATTTTCCGGTCGCACCACATGATTTCGGCCAGGGTGATCGAACGCAGGCCCTCGCACATGCCCGTGCAGGGGCCCGAAGGGTGGAATTTCCTGACCGCGATGTAGAGCACGGCACGCCTTTCGAGTCGGCGGGGGGAGGCGAAACACAGCCCCCCCGGGCCGTGGTTGCGGGTCCACGCATCGAAGAGAAACGCCCCGCCGAAGTAGGAGACCGAGATGGGAACGCTGTAGCGTCGGCGCGTGCAGGCTCTGCGTTCCACGGCTTCTCCCCTGGAGACGGTGCTATGCCGGGTGGAAGCCCGGGGCGGTCCGCCCGGGAACCCGCCGAAGATGTGCTCTTTGCGACCAGAGCGGTTCATAGTTCGGTTCTCCTCCCTCGGCGCCGGCGGCCGCGGATTGCGGCGCGGGCGCCGGGCCGTCAGGCGCGCACGTAGTAATTGCGCATCATGCCCATGTCTTCATGTTCCAGGTTGTGGCAGTGGTACAGGAACAGACCGGGGTAGTCGTCGAAGCGCACCAGGAAGCGGATGCGTTCGCCCGGCATCACCAGTACGGTGTCCTTCCAGCCCTCGTCGACGTAGCCCTCGTGCCCCACGCCGCTGCGTTCCAGCACCTGGAACTGCTTGCCGTGCAGGTGCATGGGGTGGGGCATGCCCATGCCGCCGCCCGCATTGACGAACTCCCACAGCTCCATGGTGCCCAGGCGCACGGTTTCGTCCGGGGCCACGCCGGTCATCTCGAAGGTGCGGCCGTTGATCGTCCAGGACATGTGACGCATCTGGAGGTGGAACGTCCGCGGCCTGTCGGCGTTGACGGCCCCGTCGGGGTGGTAGCGCCTGATCCGGCTGAGGCGCCGGGGAAGGCGGAAGGTCGCCCTTTCGCGGCGCCGCACGTGAACCCGGCAGATGGTGAAGGGCGCACCGTTGGGAAGGAAGTTTCCGCCGCCGCCCATCATCCCGCCGCGGCCCACCATGCCCCCGGTAAAGGGCAGGCTGACCAGGGCGATCCGGGAGTCCAGGGGATCCCGGCTGAAATCGGCCCACAGCTCCAGGCGTTCGCCCGGGGCCAGCATCACGTAGCGGCGGTGGACCGGTTTTTCCAGCAGTCCTCCGTCGGTGCCGATCACCACCAGCGGCCTGCCGTCCTGCCAGGCCAGTTTGTAGATGCGCGAGTTGGACCCGTTGAGCAGGCGCAGCCGGTAGGGGCGGGTGGCCACAGGCAGGGTGAAACGGGGCTGACCGTTGACCAGGATCCACCGGCCCAGGAAGCCGTTCATGCGGCCCATCATGCCGCCCATGCCCTGGAGGTAGATCAGCTGGTTGTCGGTGTCGAAGATGCGGTCCTGGAGGACCAGGGGCACATCGAATTCGCCGTCGGGCAGGCCGGCGGCGGCCTCTTCGTCATCGAAGACCAGGATGAGGCCGGCCATGCCGCCGTAAGCTTGGGGGCCGGTGCGACCGTGGGGGTGCGGGTGGTACCAGTAGGTACCGGCACGGTTGTCGACCTCGAACTCGTAGAGATAGGTCTTTCCCCGACCGATGACGTAGCGCGGGTGGCCGTCCATGACGGCGGGCACGTGCAGGCCGTGCCAGTGGACGATGCTCTCGTCGACCATCCGGTTGGTGAACCGGATGCGCACCTTCTGGCCCGTTTTGAGACGCAGGGTAGGCCCCAGGTGGCTGTCGCCCACCGGCACCAGGCTGTTGCCGTCGCCCCGGGTCACCCTGCCCCGGTAGACCCAGGAGCGGGTGGGGGGTCCCGGCATGATGGGGATGTCGGCCGGACCGGCGGTCAGGTCGATTTCCAGATCGGGTGTGAAACCGCTCTCCTGTGCGGCCAGGGCCTGCCGGGGAGCGATCGCCGGCAGCGACGTCAGTCCCTCGGTGAGGACGCCGGCGGCGCCCAGACCGGTCATGCGCAGGAAAGTGCGGCGGTCCATGGACTGGCGTCGGGTGCGCCGGTGTGTTTTTCGGCGGGTCATTTCAGAATATCCCGTTTCCTGGCTTCGAATTCATCCCGGCTGATTTCTCCCCGGGCGTAGCGGTTCTTCAGGATGGCCAGGGCGTTGGCGCCCGGTTGCCACCCGGTGGTGTTCGCGCTGCCGGTGCCCCTGGCGATCCAGCGGATCAGGGCCACGGCGCCCGCGGCGATCAGTATCCAGAATAGTATCATGACAATCATGCCGAACCATCCTCCTCCCCCGCTCCCGGTCATCCAGGAGCCGAACAGGCAGCTTCCCCCGCCGCCCCAGGGTTGGGCGAGGCCTCGTCCGACGGGGTACAGGCTGAGGACGACTGCCGTCGTGGTTGTTGTGGTGATCCATCTGAGCGGTTTCATCGAGACCTCACATTCGTTACCGGGTCCTTGAAGTCGGGGCCGCGGGCGACCGCCAGAGCCGGGGCGCCCGGCCGGGCGGCAGTGATGAGCGCGGCGACGATCCGGCGATGATCCCGGTCTGTGGCGGCATGTTTCCTCCGGCAGCCTGTCGGGATCGATTGGTGCGGCGCGCGGACCGTCCGCGTCGCCGGTCGACAAGAAAGAAAAGCAATGCGTGTGCCACATGGTATGCCTTTTGCCGGGAGTCTGCACAACAACTGGAAATCAGGAGCAAAAAAAAGATGCCGTGTTCAACGGCGGGCGTAGAAACGGCGGGAGCGAGCGGCGCCGTTGCGGTGTTTTTACCCACCCGACAGGACGCGGGCGCCAGCCTGTGCAAAAAATTTGCAGGCGTCGGGGCACGGGGGCCGTTGATTCCCGTTGTCGGCCGAAGACCCGCCAGCGTGCGCCGACCCGGTCCAGGCGGGACGTCCGCGGAGCGTGGCACGGCTCTTGCTTGTCTTGCTTATGCTGACGGACAGCGCGGCCGGGGCGGGGCACTCGCACCCGGCGGCCCCCTTTGTGACGAGGAGAGCCGTGAAAATGTGGGAATGCAGCCACCTTTCCAACGCTTGGGTCGTGGGCGTCGGCCTGGCAATCGTGTTGCCGGCCGCGGTCCTGATCGGGCTGTTTCTCAGGAGGGGCCGGGGCGATGCGGCGCGCAGAGTCCCCCGCCGTGACCGGGCCGATTCCATGGAGATCCTGCGGATTCGCTACGCCCGTGGAGAGATCGATGAGGAGGCGTTTTTCAGGATGCGGGAAGCGTTGAGACCATCCAACCGGGAAAAGTAGAGGGGGGCGTATGCCATCGGGGAAATCGTCGATCAGGGCCCTTGTGCCGGCCGGCCTGGTGCTGGCCATCACGGCCCTTCACGTGCTCACGGCCCAGGAGCAGCAGCGGATCCACATTGTCTACCGCGAACTGTACTTTCTGCCGCTGATCCTGGCCGGCTTCTGGTACGGCCTGCGCGGGGCCCTGGTCACCTCGCTGACCGTGACCGCCTTCTACCTGCCCTACACGGTCTACCACTGGCAGTCCTTTTCTCCCGACGACCTGGACAGCCTGCTGGAAATCGTCCTGTTCAATATCGTAGCCGCCGGTGTCGGCATCCTGCGGGACCGCGAGCTGACCCGGCAGCGCGAAAAGCGCAAGGCGGTGGCCGCCATGGCCGGTGCCGTGGCCCACGAGATGAACACGCCCCTGTTCGCCACCTTGGGCACGGCGCAGCTGCTGATCGAGGATTTCGAGGAGGGCAGTGCGCCGCACGCCGATCTGAAGCAGATCATCGCATCCCTGCAGCAGGTCAAGGCGCTGGTGCGCAGGATCGCCAGCATCGAAGACGTGGTGGTCAAGTCTTACGTGGGCGCGGAGCAGATCGCGGATATCCATGCATCGGCCGTCCGTACGCCGGACGCGGCCGGGGATGCTACGGGCGGCTTGCGTCACGGGAAGTGATTCGCGCGCTCTTCGGGGCCGTGCTACCGAAATCCCCCGGACGAGGAAAGCAGCCCTTCGGCCTGGCGGATGAGCAGTTCCGCCTGGTTGCGGATGTCCTCCAGGGCGGCGCTGAACGCGGGGGTCAGCTCATTGAGGTCCCTGAAGGTCTGTCCCCTTTCCCGCAGCCCCAGGTAAATGCTGCCCCCGTCGGTGATCTCCAGCTCGGATCCATTGACTTTTATGATCATCTTGACGCTCCTTTCTGAAATGGTCCCGGGGGGAATGCCGGATGCCGGCTTTCACGCTGTCGGTCTCAGACACAGCAAAGGTCGTGCCAGATGATCTGGAATTTGGTTTTATTTGTAAAAACAGTGTGATAAATTCGTGATACAGATCCGCGCGGGGACCGGAGTAACGAAATGTCTTCCCCTCGATGAGAACTTTTTTTCACAGGACGGGGCGACGCAGGACCCCCGTGCGGACTCAGTCGCCCGCGGCGCTCGTGTCCGTACCGTCGTCGCCCATGCCGATGACCGTGCGGCGACCTCTTCGAAAGCCTCCCACGGCTGGCGCGGTACCAGGGCGGGTGTCCGGGGGGGGGCGTGCCGGGGCCCCGGCCGAAAGTGCCCAGCACGACATACTCCAGGCGCGGCTTGCCGGAATCCTCGCCGTCGGCGGCGATGCGCAGCCCCCACTCGCCCATGCCGCTGTTCAGCCTGCGGATGCCGAGGGCGTTGGGCGTGAGCAGTATCACCGGCAGCGGCTTCTTGCCCGGCGTCGCCCGGGCGCTCTTGCGGTCCCGGGGCGTGACGCCGGGCGGATCCGCGCCGGCGGCCGAGGCGTCCGTTTCCGCACGCCGGCCCTAGAAGCGCGCGAGAGCCGTGGCGCCGTATGCCGTGACCCGCAGGACGGCGCAGGGCGAGTGCATGGGGCCGTTGATGTGGAACTTGCCCTCGCGAAAAACGATGGGTTCGTAGCCTTCCACCACTTCCCCGAGCAGCAGCAGGATGCGCTTGCCGCTTCTGACGACGTTGTTCTCGACCCGTACATACAGCACTGGTTGAAAAACTCGACGTACTGATGGTTGGTGACCGGTGTCTCGTCCATGTAAAAGGAACTCACGCGCATCTTGCGACCGGCCTGGGCACGCCACCCCTCCGGGATGCGCGCGGAGCCGCCGGTGACCAGGTGCAGGGCCATGCCGTCTTCGGCCCGGATGGTGGCCGGCAGGACGTCGCTGTCCGATTCGGGAAGACCGGCGGGCCGTCCGGGCAGTTCGGGGGAGTGCTTGGGCCGGACGGGTGTCCGGCGAAGCGGCCTGTTGCCCGTGTGTCGGCCCCATGTGTCCCTGCATCCGGAAGAAGAGGCCCCCGTGATGACGGCCACCGCGGCCAGCACCAGCCAGGGCCGCATTTTGCGACTCAGGCGGCCGGCGGCGGGTCCCTTCGGCCGCCGGATAGCTGTCCTCGTTGCAGCGCCGCCTGAGGCCGACGTCCGTGCCCGCACAGGGCATCAATTTGAAATCTGCATTTATCTACCCGTCCTCCCCCGACTGCGTGCAGTAGCCATTCCCCAGCGTCCATTTCCGGAAGCTGTCGTCACCCAGCTGCCGCGCCCTTTCGAAGTCGGAGCACGCCGCCGCGGTGTCGCCGGCCTTGATGCGCGTCATTCCCCGCTGTCCGTATGCGGCGGCGTAATCGGGCGCCAGCGCCAGGGCCTGTTCGAAATCCGAAACAGACTGGGAGTACTTACCGATCTTGCGGTAAGCCACGCCGCGGTGGAGGTAGAAACGCGCCACCTCCGGGTTGAGCCGGATGGCCTGGTTGTAGTCTTCGACGGCCGTGGCGTAGGCGCCCAGGTTCTTGCGTGCGGACCCGCGGTTGTCGTAGGCACGCGCATAGTACGGGTTGAGTTTTATGGCCCGGTCGTAGTCCCGGATGGCCAGCTCGTACTTTCCCAGATTCTTGTAGGCCACCCCCCGCTGGCGGTAGTAGCGGGCGTCCTCCGGATTGCGCGCGATGGCCTGGTTGTACTCTTCCACCGCCCGGCGGTAGCGTCCCAGGAGCTTGAAGGCCATGCCCCGCACGAAGTAGCTCTCCGGGTTGTCGGGATTGCGTTCGATGGCGCGGGTGTAGTCTTCCACGGCCCGCTCGTACTGCCCGAGCCGGCGGTGCACCATGCCGCGCTGTCGGTAGGCCCGGTCGTCTTCGGGGTCCAGGCGGATAACCTCTTCCCAGAACCGCAGGTCCCGCCGGGAGGCGTCCGGACAGGACTGCTCGGCCCGCGCCGCAAGCGCGCCGGACATCGCCAGCATGGCGACGACGGCGGTGAAACGAAACATGGCCCTCATGATAATTTTTTCCTCTCTGGCTGTGCGGGTGGTTCCTGCTTGAGCACCACCAAGGTGAGATCGTCCTCGCGGACACCGTCTTCGCGGAAACGGTCCACCGCCGCGGTGATGGCGGCGACGATCTTTTCGGCCGGGGCGTTGCGGTGCCTGTAGAGCACCTGTCGTAGGCGCCCCTTGCCGAAGCGTGCCCCCCGCGGGTTCTGTGTTTCCCACAGGCCGTCGGTGGTGATCAGCAGGATCTGATCGGGTCCCCACCCGTTGTGGATGTACTCGGTGTATTCGTGGTTTTCATCGACACCCAGGGCCAGGCCGCTGCCGGCGAGTTCGATGAAGCGATCCTCGGCCGGGTCGTAGAGGATGGCCGGGTCGTGGCCGGCACGTACCCAGTTGATGCGGCCCTTTTCCACGTCGATGACCATCAGCAGCAGGGTCATGAAATCGCCGCCGGCGGCGGTGTCCAGGCACAGCAGCCGGTTGGCGTGGGTGACGGCCCGGCCCAGCGTCGGCGAGTGGATCACGCTGCTGCGGATCAGCGCGCGGGCGGTGGCCATCAGCAGTGCCGCGGCAACGCCGTGGCCGGAGACGTCCCCCACGGCCACGACCACCTTCTGCGGGCCCAGTTCCGGGAAACGGAAGTAATCGTAGTAGTCGCCGCCGGTTTCGTCACAGAACAGGCTGCTGCCGGCGATTTCCAGGCGGTTCACCGACATGGTCTTGCCGGGCAGCAGGTTCTGCTGCAGTTCCATGGCCAGGTTGAGCGCCGTTTTCATGCGCGCGCGTTCCTCCAGCTGCACCACCATGCGGTTGAAGCTGCGGGTCAGTTCGCCCACCTCATCACGGGATTTCACCGGCAGTGAGATGCCCAGTCGGCCGGCGGCGACCTTTTCGGCGGCCGCGGCCACTTCGCGGATGGCGGCCGCCGTGCCGCGGGTGGCCTGTCGGATGAGCAACAGGATCACCAGGATGATGCCGGCGCCCACGGCCAAGTAGTGCAGGCGGAAGTGCAGGATCGGTTCCAGCACTTCGCGCCCGGGGGCGATGATCACCAGGCTCCAGGGGGCTTCCTGCAGCTTGTAGAAACTGCTGATCTCGCCGGGGGGAAAGCCCCGGCCGAAGATGGTGCCGTAAGGCATGGACATGATGGCGTACATAGTGCGCTGCTCCAGCGGATCGCCGTCATCTGCCAGGCGGCGGTGCTTTTCGGGCAGGTTGCCCGCCAGCACGCGCCCGATGTTGTCCACCAGCAGGGCCTTGTGGTTGCGCCACCAGCCCGTGGCCTCGATGGTGTCGATGAGGTAGTCGAAGCGCAGCACGATTTCCAGCCGCCCGACGATTTTCCCGGCGCCGTCCTTGATGTCCGAGATCAGCGAGACGGTCTCGCCGCCCTGGTCCGGGTCGTAGCGGGGCATGGTGAACTGGACCGTGTCGGCCATGCGGTAGGGCATGTTGCCCATTTCCATCATTTGCTGCATGTCGTCGGCACCCACGGTGGCCGGCATGGCGGGCATTATGCCCATGTTCCGGCGGCGGCCGTCGCGCATGCCGCCCATCATCGTGGCGCCCGCGGCGGCGCCGTCGCCGGGCGGGGCGACGTCCCGGGGCGTCGCGGACTCCCAGGAGAGATTGACCCGCGTGACCCCTTCGAGCCGTTCGAGTCGGCGGATGACCAGTTCACGCAGCTGCCGGGCGTCGCGCATGCCGCCGGCCTGGTGAAACATGGCCAGCAGCTGCTTGGGGCGACTCAGGCGCATGTCCACCAGGTGGGCGGCGCGCTGCAGTTTCAGCGTGGTGGCTTCCTTCCACTGGGAGAGCAGGATATTCCTGGCGTAGAGGAACCCGGCGAAACCGCCGCCGATGAGCAGCAGGGCCACCGGCAGGAGAACGAAGAGCGCCAGGCGGCGATGGATGGTTCGGGGTCCGCGCATGAAATATCCCTTCCGCCCGGTCAGCCGGACCGCCCGGAGAGCCACATCTCCGCCAGCGCCCGCAGGGACACGAAGACGATGACGATGGCCGTCAGCAGGACCCGGACGGGCGCAGGCAGGCGCGAGAGCGTGGTCCACGCGACGGTTTCAGAAGATCGGGAATTCATCTGGGATTCCGCCTTTCTGCCGCAGCCGCGTCAGGGCCCGGTGAGGTTGGAGCCGGCGTACCGGCCTTCGGCCGTGAAAAAGAAATAGCCCCCCCCGGGGGCCTGCCTGGCTGCGGCGGAAGGAAACCTCGAATTCCTTGCGGCCTTCGTGGGACGGGGCGGTGATAGTCACGTTTTCCAGGCCCGCCTCCCAGCCGGCGTCGAGCTTGCCGGAAGAAAGCAGGCGGTTGTACAGACCGGTGGCCTTTTCCAGGGCCTTCAGGGCGGTGAAGCCGGCGGCGCCGTGCTCCTTGCCGCCGTGGGCCGATGCCGGCAGCGCCGCGGCGAACAGGACCATCGCGGCGACGATCGCCGGAACAAGGGCGGCCGGTATGCGGAGGGTCGCTTTTTTATGGCACATGGGCGTTTCTTCTTTTATTTTTTTCTGTTGCGTGGGTTGGGTATCCCATTCTAGTTATCCTGACAGCAAAATGGTACAGCAAGGGCTGTGCCACAGGCGCAATGTACCGGAAAATGGGCGCATTGCCGGGATGTCTCCGGAAAGCGGGCGCGCCGGCGCCACATTTTTTCACACCCGTCGCTGCGAAAAGGGCCGCCGCCGCGAAATGTCTGCGCACCCGCCGGTTCGGCCCGTCGGCACTTGACACGGGCGCTGGCATCATATAAACATATATTTATACGTTATTTAGAGGTGCAGGGCTTTCGCCCGGGAGGGGAAGATTGACAGCGGCCGACCGCAAACCGGCGTTCCAGGACCTGGAGTCACCGGCCTTTCTGGCCAGGAGCCTGGCTGATGAAAACCGTCTGCGCATCCTGCTGTGCGTCCGCGACGGCCAGAAGTCGGTCTCGCGCATCGTCGAAGAGGTGAACCTCTCCCAGCCCCTGGTTTCCCACCACCTGAAGGAACTCAGGCGGTCGTTGCTGGTACGCGTAGAGCGCAGGGGGCCTTTCGTCTATTACGAACTGGCGGACACCCGCATCGTAGACATCCTGGAGTGCCTGGCGCGGCTGGCCGCCGACTTGCTGCACAGCCGCAGGCGTTTTTGAACGGCCGGCGGGGCGCTTTCGCACGCCCTGCGGACCGTTGCCCGCCGCCGGCCGGGGGAGGAGGAACCGTACGCCATGTCCAGCATCAAGCGCATCGTGGATGCCATGGACCCGGAGCGGGCCATGGAAGAGATCGCCGCGGCGGTCAAGGGCCTGTTCACCCATGTCGGTGAGCAGGCGCGCATGGATTTTATCACCGCCCTCATCGGGGACGCCGACGACGAAAGCGTGCCCGGCCTGGTGCACCTCTGACTGGCGACCTGCATGGACGAAGGTGTCGATCCAACGCACATGTGTCAGAGCCTGGTGAACAAGGTGGCCCGCTCCGAGCAGCTGCAGGCCGTGGCCGACCCGGATGTGCTGGTGTTGTTCGAGGACTGGCTGGAGGAACTGGAACAGGAGGTCATCGCCGTTGCCGCACGGGAAAAGGCGCTGGATCCCGAGGCGCTGGGCCGGGAACTGGGGGTCTCCCATGCCGGTGCCGCTTTTCTGATCACCAAACTCAGAACCGAGGGCAAACTCTAGGTGCATCGAATCTCTTCTGTCATCGTGGCCGTTGCAGCCGTGGGGGTCACCATGGCCGTCTTGTGGTTTCAGAACCGCCCCGTGGTGGTGAAGAAGGCGACACACGAAGACGTCGCCGCCGAGGCCGCAAGGGGCGGTTACGGCCTGATCGACACACAGCGGCTGTGGGAGTTGTACCGGAAAAACCCCGACGGACTCCTGATCGTCGATACCCGGCAGGCCTGGGAATACCGAACGGGCCACATCCGCGGTGCCGTCAATTTCCCCATGGAACCCACCTGGTGGGCGCGCTGGCGCAGGAAAGGCGCGCTGGCGCGATTCCTGGGGCCGGACCGCAAACGCCCCGTCGTCTTCTACTGAGCGGGCCTGACATGAGTCCGCAGCGACTCGGCGGCCCGGGTGGCCGTATCACTTGGCTACCGGAATGTGTATCGCGATCCCATGGGGTTCCCGGCGTGGAAGGCGGCCGGCCTGCCGGTGCAGCGCTCAGCCGTTGCGCAGGCGCCCACCGAAAGGCTGCCCAGGGATTTCGGCCCCCTGGCGGGACGGGCCGCGATCTGGACCCTGCTGGGCATCTTTTTCGGCGGCATGGCCCTGAACCTGACGCCCTGCGTGTACCCCCTGATTCCGATCACCGTTTCCTACTTCGGGGGCCGCAGTTCCCGGGGGCGGGGTCAGACCTTGGCCCACGGCCTGTGTTACGTCGGCGGGCTGGCCCTGACCCACTCCGGCCTGGGGGTGGTCGCGGCCCTCACGGGCGGGTTCATGGGGGCCATGCTGCAAAATCCGTTGGTGCCGGCGGCGGTGGCGCTGATCTTACTGGCACTGGCCAGCAGCATGTTCGGCCTCTGGGAGTTGCGGATGCCCCAGGGGCTCACCCGGGTTGCGGCCCGATCCTACGGCGGGTACTTCGGCAGCTTTTTCATGGGCGTCACGCTGGGGGTGGTGGCGGCGCCCTGCATCGGTCCCTTCGTGCTGGGGCTGCTCACCTGGGTGGCCGGCATGGGCAGCCCGCTGCTGGGCTTCCTGGTGTTTTTCACCCTCAGCCTGGGCCTGGGCCTGCCCCTGTTCGTGCTGGCCCTGTTTTCCGGAAGGCTCGACAGGCTGCCGCGCTCCGGTGAGTGGATGATCTGGGTGCGCAGACTCATGGGATGGGTGCTGGTGGGCATGGCGGCCTACTTCGTGCGTCCGGTGCTGTCGGGGGGCGCGGGCGACGTACTGCTGGCCGCCGTGACCGCCGCTGCCGGGCTGCACCTGGGATGGATCGACCGCACACGGGCCGGCTTCCGGGCCTTCGCTTGGATGAAAACCGCCGCCGGGACGGCGGGACTGGTGACGGCCACGCTGCTCGTCGGTGCGCTCGTCCTGGCCGGCCCGGACGCCACCTGGCATCCTTACTCGGACCGCTTGCTGCGGGAGGCGGCGCTCGCCGGGAAGCCGGTCGTCATTGATTTTTCGGCCGCCTGGTGTGCCCCCTGCCGCGAACTCGACGAGATCACCTTCCGGCACCCGGACATCGTCCGGCACTCGCAGGGGACCTTCGTTTTCATCAAGGTGGACCTGACCCGCAGGGCCGGTCCCGATCTGCACAGACTGCTTGGGCGTTTCGACGTCAGGGGCGTCCCCACGGTGGTCTTTCTGGACGCAGGGGGCAAAGAGCGGCGCGATCTGCGTCTGGTGGATTTCCTGCCGCCGGGAGCCTTTCTTGCGCGCATGATGCGGGTCCTGCCCCCATCGGGACCGTAAACCGTCGACTGGCGCCATTTCGAAGGGAGAACCCTATGCTGAAAGTGCGTTTCTTTTTCAACGAACCCAACGGCAGGACCTGAAAGCACTTCAAGAAAATGATCCCCGTGCTGGGATCGAAGTACGACATCCGCATCGAAACCGCCTCCAGGTCCAAGGCCGAATACCTGACCGACGAGTATTTCGAGCTGGATCTGCCGGTGGCGCCGGCCGTGATGGTGGGCGACGAAATCGTGGTGGAGGGTGAAGACGTGTCGCAGGCGAAACTGGAGTCGGTCATCCGCCGCCACCTGGGCCTACCGCCGCACGAACCCCCTGAAAAGGGCGTGATCGGGCGCCTGTTCGGGCGCCGCTAGCCATGCAGGGCGAAATCGCGACGCGCCTGGTCGGGTTTGCGCTGGCCTTTGCCGGGATGGCCGTCTGGGAGCGCCTGGCCGCGCGGCGGCGGCTTTCCACCCCCCGGTGGCCGCGCCGGGCGGTCAATCTGACCATCATGCTGATCAACCCCCTGCTGGTGCGCCTGCTGTTTCCGGTGCTGGCCGTCACCCTGGCCGTCGAGGCCCGCCGGAACGGGTGGGGGCTGTTCAACCACCTGGACTGGCCCTACGCCGCAGAGTGGATAACCGCCGTGGTGCTGCTGGACCTGGCCATCTACCTGCAGCACGTCATGTTCCACGCCGTACCGCTGCTGTGGCGGCTGCACCTGGTGCACCACACCGACCTGGACTACGACCTGACCACCGGCCTGCGTTTTCACCCCCTGGAGGCCGTCCTGTCCATGGTCGTCAAGCTGGGCGTGGTGGCCGCCCTGGGGCCGCCGCCGGCCGCCGTCGTCGCTTTCGAGGTGATCCTGAACGCCATGGCTCTGTTCAACCACGGCAACGTCCGGATGTTCGGGCGGGCCGATGCGTTGCTGCGGCTGCTGGTCGTCACCCCGGACATGCATCGCGTGCACCACTCCGTCGTCATCCGCGAGACCAATTCCAATTTCGGTTTCAACCTGTCGGCATGGGACCGTCTGTTTGGCACCTACCGGGACCGTCCGGCCAGGGGGCACGACGGCATGACCATCGGCCTGGCCGGCTTTCGCGACCCCCGGCGCCTGAGCCTGCCGCGGCTGCTGGCGCTGCCCTTCGTGGCGGATCCCGGACCGCAACCCATCAACCGCCACTGACCGTGAAGCCGGCGCCGAAACACAGCCGGGCTATTGACGATGCGACAAACGTGCCCATTTTGTCGGGTAGACCCTGCTTTCACATCGAACGCACGCCGGTGACACCGCCGCCGCGAAGGGGGGCGCCCCGGGACAGATGGTGCGCCGCCGTGGCGGCGGCTTTCCGGGGCAGGACCGGCTGGTGCACCGTGCTATGCGGCCTCCGGGCGGCGGTGTTTTCCGGCCGTCTTCGACACTCCGGGGGCGACTATCCCGGGTCCACGGCCAAGAGGCGAGAACAATGAAAGAGATTTTCCCATCGAAGGAGTTGTGCCCGGCAGCCCCACCGGATATCTCGGACGAGGATATCCTGGACGCCATGAAGCACATACGGGGATACCTGGATATCACCCCGGGCGACTTCAAGGTGTTGTACCGACAGGCCTATGCACATGCGCTGCAGCGGCTCTCGCGGCGCCTGAGGGCCCATGACGTGATGACCGCCGCGGTCGTCGCCGTGCGCACCGACACGCCGGCGGCCGAGGTGGCCCGTGCCATGGCCGAACATGGCGTCTCGGGGGTGCCCGTGCTGGACCGCCGGGGCAGGGTCGCCGGTGTCATCTCGGAAAAGGATTTTCTCTCGCGCATGGGAAGCCGGCGGAAGGCGTCTTTCATGGAAGTCATCACCCACTGCCTGACCGACCGGGGGTGCGTGGCCGTTCCCATGCGCCGGCAGAACGCGGAAGACATCATGACATCGCCCGCGGTCACGGTGGGGCCCGACGACCCGGTTGCGGATATCGCCGGCATTCTCATGCAGCACGGCATCAACCGGGTGCCCGTGACCGACGAGCGGGGGGCCCTCATCGGGATTGTCGCCAGGGCCGACATCGTACAGTCGTCCTGCATGCCGCCCGCCGGGACCGGCGGGCAATGACGGGAAGGAACACAGCGCCGTGAATTACTTCAGAAAGATGCGGGGCACGACCAAGAGCCCTCCCCTGGTGAGTGCCTCCGAAATCGCCTGGTCGTGGATCGGCGCCTTCGCGGGGATCGCGGCGGTGGCCCTCTTTCACTACCGGGTCCTGGCCGAAAGCGACCTGGTGATGATCATCGGCTCTTTCGGCGCCTCGGCGGTGCTGCTCTACGGGGCCATCCGGAGCCCCCTGGCGCAGCCGCGGAACCTCATGGGGGGGCACATCCTCTCGGCCGTCGTCGGCGTCAGCGCCTACAAGCTGCTGGGCGCGCACATGTGGCTGGCGTCATCGGTGGCCGTCGCCACCGCCATCGCGGTGATGCATGCCACCAAGACCCTCCACCCGCCCGGCGGCGCCACCTCCCTGATCGCGGTCATCGGCAGCCAGAAGATACACGAACTCGGCTACTTCTACGTGCTCATGCCGGCCGGCCTGGGCGCGCTGATCATGCTCGTGGTCGCGCTGCTGGTGAACAACATCCCCGCCGGGCGCAGATACCCGGAATTCTGGGTCTGACCTGAGCGCAACCTTTCCGATGTTCAAAAAGGCCGAACCGGCTCCGGAAGAACGCGCGGCGACGACGATCCGGCGGCGGTGTCGGCGCCACGGCCGATGGACAAGTGCGGAACCGTGGTTATGTTATCGCAAAAGGGTCCCTGCCCCATGGGAGCCGCCTGCCGCCATCCATGCAATCCACCGCCAGCATCTACGCTCCGGTTAGGCGCCACGGGTGTCGATCGGAAGCAAAGATCCGGAAAACAGAAAAAAAGAGGAGATCAAAGTGCTGACAAAAAAGGAAACTGCTGAAATGAGGAGACCGCACGCTGCGGGAAAAATGATTCTCACCGCGCTGACGGCGCTGCTATTCGTATTGTCGGCCGTGATGCCGGCCGTTGCCGGGGATTTCAACAAGCCCGAGGAACTGGTGATCAAGGCCAAACTGACCTTCAACAATTTCGTGGTGGATCCGAACATGACCTGGTTCCGCAACAACATCGGCCGCGCCAGGGCCGTCTTCATCGTGCCCCAGCTGCTCAAGGCCGGTTTCATCTTCGGCGGCTCGGGCGGCAGCGGTGTGCTGCTGACCAAGGATCCCAAGACCGGCAAGTGGAGCTACCCGGCCTTTTACACCATGGGGGCCGCCTCTTTCGGTTTTCAGGCCGGTGCCCAGTCCTCCGAAGTGGTTCTGATGATCATGACCGAAAAGGGCCTCAACGCCTTGCTGACCACCAGCGCCAAGCTGGGCGGTGACATGAGTGTGGCCGCAGGACCGGTGGGTGCAGGCGCCTCGGTGGCCACCGCCGACGTGCTGGCCTTTTCCCGCACCAAGGGCGTTTTCGCCGGTGTCTCCGTGGAGGGGTCTGTGATTAAGACGCGCGACGACTGGAACCGCGAATATTACGGCAAACCGGTGAACGCGGTGGATATCCTGATCCGCCACAGGGTTAACAACCCCCAGGCCGACAAGCTCATCCGGAAGGTGGCCACGGCCACCGGGAAGTAGACGCCTCTATGCAGACGCAGGCCTCTTCCCGGCGGTGATTACCCCTACCCCGTCCTACCGGCCCCTGGTGCGCGTGCTGCAGCGCCATGGGGTCGAAACCGTCATTTTCCGTACCTACGCCAATGCGCGCGTCCTGATTTCGCTCATTCTGCGGTCCCTGCTGGCTGGGGCGGCTACGTCCCCCTGGCGGACGGCCGCATCCGTGAGGGGGTCGCCTAGGCGGACTACCGCTACTAGCGCCGCCTGCTCCACGAACTGGTGTCCCGTGCGGCCGTTACGTGATTTGTTTCACGCTCGGGGCCTTCCGCCGGAATCGGCTGCGTCCTTTCGTTGCGTGCCACCGGGCGCTTCAGCGTCTTCTCTCCCGTCCAGGAACCTCCGGATATGGGGGCCCATGGCGTAGATCAGGAACAGGATGTAGAGCACCTGCAGCATGGGTTTGAAGGCCAGCGCAAACACCGTCATGCCACTGAACATGGTAGCTGCCAGTGCCAGCGAGATAGCCTGTGAGCTCGCCGTGGCCCCAAGGATCAGGATCATCCCCTGGGCGTAATCGAGCCGGAGAATCCTGGCGGCGGCCAGGGACAGTGCCGTCTGGATGATGTAATAGAGGAACAGCGCACCGGCCACCTGCAGAAAAACCAAGGGGTGGCCCACCACGTGGTCTGCGACCTTGGCCACCGAGAAGAAGATGATCAGCAAGATGCCGGTGGCTGAAATGCCCGGGAAGTACTGTTTTAGATCTATGAAGAAAGGCTTCCCCTTGCGGCGTATGATCTCGCGGCGGGTGAAGTATCCGCACACCAGGGGAACCAGGATGAACACAAACAGGTTGACGAAGAGTCTTGGGGTATCGATGGGCAGCAGCGGCCCGCCGCTCAGTCGAACGATCAGCGGCGAGAGGACGGGAATCAGCAGCAGCCCGATAACGGCAATCACCAGGGCGTCTTCGACGCTGGCGTCGGCGATGCCGGTCCATCCAATGAGCATGTTGGAGCAGGGGATGGCCCCCACCAGGATGATGCCCAGCGCCAGCTCCGGGTCGTTGGCGAAAATCGTGCGCGAGATGAAGGAGGCGATTGCCGAAGCGACGAAAAAGGCGAAGAAAAGCGTCAACGAGATCAGCCTGTAGTTGCGCCCGGCTTTTTTAACTTTCTCGACGGCCATGCCCGTCAGCATGGGGTAGAGCATCATGAAGACCGCCACGAAGCTGATGAGCCGGATGTTGAGACGCCGTACGTCGAAATAGAGGCCGAACGACAGCGCCGCCGCGATGTCCGCGGCTACGAAAAAATAGAGTCTGTTTTTGATGGTCAGCAGGATTTTCCCCATCGTGTTTTTCCAATCCTTATCTGTGATTAAAATCGTAAAAATCCAAAATGTTAGATCTGGGTGCCGGTTGCTGCTCGACGAAGCGGGGCAGCACCCCCAACACCCCCGGCAGTTCGGTGGCCAGGCGCTCCAGGAGACCCATTTCCGCACGCAGTGTTAGCACGCTGCGCGCCAGAGCGGGCCGATCCGTGATCAGTCCGTCGACCCCGCGGCCGACCATGGTCGACATGGTGGAAGCATCGTTCACGGTCCAGACGTAGACGTCCTTTTTGCCGGCGTGGACCGCTGCAATGAAGTTGCGGGCGGCAAAACCGGCGGTTACCGCCAGAAAATCGGTGTCGATGCCCTTGATGGTCCCGGCTGCCACGGTCAGCAGCAGGCCAACTTTCCAGTCGGGTCGCAGGGCCTTCGTCTTGCGGACGGCCTCGGGCTTCAAAGACATGATCATGACGCTGCCGGTCATGCCGTGGGCCTCCACGATGTCGACCGCCCGTTGTTCCAGATCCCGGCCGTAACCGTAGTACTTCTGTTCGACGCCCACCCTAATTTTGCCCCGGCACATGTCCAGCACCTGCGCCAGGGTGGGCACCCGCTGGTTCCGGAATTCGGGGGAAAACCAGCCGCCGATGTCGATGTTTTTCAAATCCGCCATGGTGGCGTCCCAGATCTTCAGATCCAGGCCGGACAGTTTCTTGAAATCGCTGTCGTGGAAAACCACCACTTCACCGTCGGCGGCCTCCTGCACGTCGACTTCGACCCAGTCGGCCCCGTCCGCGACGGCCTGTTGCACCGCCGCCAGCGTGTTCTCCGGTGCGCCGGCCGCGATGACGACGCCCGCCAGAACGGCGACCAGGATACGCCTGCGGGTCAGCCGGAGTGCGGGGCGGTCGTCGGCCTCGGACGCGGGGACCGGACGGAAGGCCCTGGTATCGCCGCCGCCCAGGATGCGGTACAGGCTGAACAGCACGGTGGCGAAGGACGTGGTGCTCAGCAGGTTGACGACGGTGCCGGCCAGGAACCAGAAAACCAGGACCAGACCGGTGGACACCGTGAGCAGCGGCAGTGAAGCGGCGCTGCGCGGGATCAGGAAGCGGCCCGCCGTGGCTACGGCGGCGGTCGTCAGCAGCGACAGCGCGACCGTGGCCAGCAGCCAGCCGACGATCCATATTAGAATGCGGCGGCGATGGCCGGCGGCGCGCCGCCGGCTCTCCCACAGGGCCCGGGAGCAGGGAACGCGTTCGAAAAGCACCAGCGGCAGTGCATAGAACCAGTTGGTGAATACCCGCAGCAGCAGTGCGGAGAGGGCCGCTGCCAGCAGGATGGCGATACCGGCCGCCGCCTGGAATGCCGGCGGACGGGCCTTGAGATAATAGTTGATATCGAATTGCGTCAGAAAAGACGCATAGGCTAACCATCCGGCGGCCACGAACGGGGCCAGCAGCAGCAGGACCCGGACCGCCATGTGCACGGCGACGCGCAGCACGGGCCACGCATTTGCGGCGGCGAACCTCAGCGCCTCGACGATGCCCATCTTACGATGCTGCTGCGAGGCGGCCGTTATGCCCAGCAGGGCCGCCTGCTCCAGGGCGATGATGGCCAACGCCACCGCCCCGACTACGATGAAGCTGACCCACCCCGCCGGGCCCAGGAAAAAGAAGAGGATGTCCTGGTCGGACAGTACGCCGCTTCCCGAAACCGCCAGCGCCGCCTGAAACAGCAGCCCCACCAGCGGTGTCAGCGCCACGAAAGCGATGGCTTTGAAAACGACATCGGTCAGGACCAGTTCTTTCCAGCAGGAATGGAAAGTCCGTACCATCGCATGTGCGAGCGTCGACTGGGGACTCATGTGCCGGCCGACCTGAAGGCAGGTTTCATCTGCGGGGCAATCATCGCCGGGAGGCTGCGGGACGGGGGCCGCCGGAAGACCGGAGGCCCCGGCACGAAGAATGGAAGGGGACGGGTTTTCATGGCTTCAAGATAGGCATTCATCTCTCGTCTTGCAAACCCCTGTTCCGGACGTCGGACCGCCGGCACGTAAATTACACCTTTTGGGTGATTTTCAAACGCTTGCCGGTGTTTTATTTTACAGTCATTTCCAGCCCCGTCCTGTTCAAACCAACGGGCTGCAGGAGGCGACACAGATGCTTTTCCCGGAAAAGCCCCGCGGGGGGTTCGGCCTCGTTACCCCCGCCACATATCGAATCCGCGTCCAGAGCATCCTGGACGAGAGCTGTTCTGACGAACTGGGCGGTATGCACATTACGATCAGCGAAAACGGCAGTCAGGCCCCCGTCTCCTCCCTGGTTGGGCGCCTGGCGGACCAGGCGGCGCTCTTGGGGGTCCTCAACGCGCTCTACGATCTGCGGATGCCCCTGCTCTCGGTGGAAAACCTCGACGAAATGTGCAGCCGGGCGAAGCAGGCCTGACAGGGGGCCAAATCATCCCCCCGCACCCGACGCCGCTTTCCCCGGGACCTGGAGCAGTCGCAGGCAGCATGCCGCCCCGAAAGCAGGTTCCGCTCGTCACCCATCCCCGCTGTGCCGCCCCCGGCCGGCGGGGCACGCCCTTGCAATTGCGTTCCCGATTGATTAGGATAACAAATGACAACGGTAACTTTCTGAACTTCATCATGACATCGGGGCGTCATGGGATCCTTCCCGCGCACCCACCCCGGAACGGATCGACCCGTGAGCGCTTTGAAACCGACCGCCGCTTGCACCAGTACCAAACTGCACCGGCCGCCGGTGCCCGACGACTATGTTCACCGGCCCCGGCTGCTGGCGTTGTTGGACCGTTACCCCAAGCGGGCGCTGACCCTGGTCTGCGCCCCGGCCGGTTACGGTAAAAGCACGCTTTTGAGCCACTGGCTGTCTTCCTGCGGATGCCCCGCGGCGTGGGTGTCGGTGGATGAGGACGACAACGACCCCAGGTCGTTTCTGGCCTGCTTCCTGGCGGCCGTGCGGGGCATCGTCCCGACGGCACTGCAGGAAAGCTGGGAGATGGTCCGTGCGCCGGCGCTGCCCCCCCTGCAGATCCTGTCGCAGCGCCTGGTCAACGAACTGGACCGCATCCAAAGCCCCTTCATCGTGGTGATCGATGATTATCATCTCGTCCATGAAAGAGCCGTTCATGAATTGCTGGCGGGACTGCTGAAGCACCCGGTGCCCACCATGCATCTGGCCCTGGGGACCCGTCGGGACCCGCCGCTGCCGCTGACCACCCTGCGGGCCCGCGGCCGGATGAACGAAATCCGGGCCCGCGAGCTGCGTTTTTCCGTCTCGGAAACGGCCGTCTTCTTCCGCCAGGCCCTGAAGGCCCCCGTCGACCATACGCTGGCCGAAGTGCTGGAGGAGAAAACAGAGGGCTGGATCACCGCCCTGCGCCTGTCGGCCCTCTCCCTGAGCCGCCACAACGACCCGCACCAGATGATCCGGCGATTGCGGGAAAACCGTTATGTCATGGATTACCTGGTCAGCGAGGTGCTGGCCAGCCAGCCTCCCGAGATGCGCGATTTCCTGCTCAACACGGCCATCCTGGAACGATTCTGCGCCCCGCTCTGCGACGTTCTTTGCGCCTACGCCCGGCGCGATTCCTGCGCCATGGACGGCCGGGCGTTCATCGACGCCGTCGAACGGGCCAACCTGTTCGTCGTTTCCCTGGACAGCCGCCATGAGTGGTACCGTTATCACCCCCTTTTCCGGCAGCTGTTGCTGCGGCAGTTGAAGAGGCGCTTCGACAACGGCTACATCCTCGCGCTGCATCGCCGAGCCGCCCGCTGGCTGGAGCACAACGGGGAGTCCGGCGAATCCCGTCACCATTTCCGGTCGGCGGGCGGTCTGGGGGTGCGCGGGGACGCCGCGGCGCTGGCCAAACCCCTGACCGCCCGGGAGCTGGATATCCTGGAACACATGCGGCAGGGCTTAAAGAACAAGGAGATCGCTGAACGACTCTTCATTTCGCCGGAGACGGTCAAACGCCACATTGCCAATATCTACAAGAAATTCGGCACCAACGGCCGTCAGCAGACCCTGAACGAGGCCTTTCGTATGGGGATCCTGATGCACCGTGCGTGATTGTCGCAACCCGCGCATCCCATCATGGCAGGTCCCCGGCAGTCCCTTCTGCACCCATAATTACACCTTTTGGGTGATTTTCAAACCGCCGATCCCGCCCTATATTACCAGTATTCTTTGAACACGCCTGCGGGCGGCGGCACCCGGCGGGTACCGGAAAATATTTTCGTTATTACCCCTTTTGAAAACCAACAGACAAAGATTGAGAACAAAGAGGAGGAGCAGATGATAAGAGAGAAAAAACGGATCATGGCCGTACTGGTCGCCACCGTTGCGTTGACGGCGGTATTCGCCGTTCAGGCCCTGGCCCTGGAGGTCGTCACCAAGCAGGACCTCATCGAAAAGCGCGTCACCAGGGACCAGCTGGTCAAACTGGTGGACAACTTCGTGGTGCTTTTCGACGCCTCGGAGTCCATGA
>CAYZCL010000070.1:0-34329 GCA_964476595.1 uncultured Desulfobacteraceae bacterium | reverse complement strand
CCTCTTTTTGGCGCTGGGGTTTCTGACCACTCTTTGAACGCTTTTTCCGCTGCCTTGACTGCTTCTTCCACATCCCTTTCATCGCTTTTTTGGAATGTGCCGAGTGTTTTTTCGTTTGCCGGGTTGCCCTGAAAGGAAAGGCGCAAACAAATGTCTTCTTCCAGGTTATATCCTTTAGCACCCGATTTTCAATACTTTTACCCTCTATGCAACAACGCCTCGTGTGGCGCCGTCAGCGCGCCAGCAGCCTGTCGAGGATGATGGCGGCCGCCGATCGCACCGAAAGATGATTGTAGGCCGTAGGCCCCTCGACGGGCGCCAGCACGAAGTCGCTCTCCGCCACCAGCCCGGGTGCCAGGCCCCAGGCCGTTCCGAACAGCAGCAGCAGCTGCCTTCCCTGTTCGAGTATGGCGCGTGCGGCCCCGAATGCGAGGCATCCCTCGCGGCGCCGGCTGGTGGTGGCCACCACCGCCGGTCGCTGCCCGGTTTCGGCCGCCAGCCGCGCCGTGGCCTCCGCCAGGTCGCGGGCCACCCGGATCGTGGCCAGCGCCTCCCGGCGGTCCGGGTTGTAGGCCGCCCCGGCGCCACGGCGCCAGTGGTCGACGATGCGCGCCACCAGGCGCTGCTGGTCGGCCAGGGGCGTGACCACAAAAAAACGCCCGACACCAAACGTGCGGGCTGCACGCGAAATATCGTGCAAGTCCAGATTGGTCACCGCCGACGCAATGATCTCACCCCTCTTGTTGATCACCGGGTGATGCATCAGCGCGATGCTCAGCCTGGCGTTGCAGCAGTCTTTCAATATCCCGGCACCACCGTTTCAGTATTGTGGTTTCCGCGTCGCTCAGCGGCCGCTGCGCCAGCAGGTCGGGCCGCTTGAGGAACGTGCGGATCAGCGCGGTTTCCCGCCGCCAGCGCCGGATTTCGGCGTGGTTTCCAGACAGCAGCACCTCGGGCACTTCGCGGCCCTCAAAAAGACTCGGCCGGGTGTAGTGCCCGTGCTCCAGGAGACCGTCGCAGAAGGAATCCTGTTCGGCCGAATCCTCGTGGCCCAGGGTCCCGGGCACCAGCCGGATGACGGCGTCCATGACCACCATGGCGGCCAGTTCGCCGCCGGTCAGCACGTAGTCGCCGATGGAAATCTCGACATCCACAAAATCCTGACAGATCCGCTCGTCCACCCCCTCGTACCGGCCGCACACCAGGATCAGGCCCTTTTCCCGCGCCAGCTGCCGGGCCAGGTCCTGATCGAAGGGCCGCCCCTGGGGCGTCAGGTGAACCGCCAGGGCCTCCGGCATCTCCCGGCGCGCCGCCCGGATGGCCGCCGCCAGCGGCTCGGGCTTCATCACCATACCGCACCCGCCGCCGTAGGGCCGGTCGTCCGTGACGCGGTGGCGGCCCGCGGCAAATTCCCGAATGTCGACGACCGAAATGGAAACACGGCCGCTCTCCACCGCCCGGCGCACGATGCCGTGGCCGGCGAAAGGGGCCACCATTTCGGGGAAAATGGTCAGAACCGCGAATTCCATGCCCACCGGCCCGCGCGTGGCTTCAGAGCCCTTCGGGCAGATCCACGCGCATGGTGCCCGCCTCCAGGTCGACTTCCAGGACCACCCGGGCCAGGGCGGGGACCAGGACCTCGCGCCGCTCGCCGCGCACCACGTAGACGTCGTTGCTGCCGGTGGCAATGATGTTTTCCAGCACCCCCAGATACTCCGATTCGCGTGTGTACACAGCCAGTCCCAGCAGGTCGTTCCAATAGTAGCTGCCGGGTTCGGGTTCGGGCAAATCGGCGCGGCGCATCACGGCCCGCGCCCCCACCAGCGACTCCGCCGCCGTGCGGTCCCCGATCCCCTCGATGGAAGCCAGCAGCAGACGCTTGTGAGGCTTGACCCATCGCAGCACGCGACGCTCCCGCCGCCCGTCACGGTACTCGATCACCAGCGGGCGTTGGGGATCAAACAGCGGCGCGGCATCCGCGTGGGGCAGGATTTTGACGTTGCCTCGAATGCCGTGAACGCCGACGATCTCCCCGATGGTCAGCAATGCCTCGGCGTCTCTCGCCACCGGTTACTCGATGATCTCCAGCACGGTGCGTTTCTTGACCTTGGCGGAAGCGGCGCTCAATATGGTGCGCATGGCCCTTGCGGTGCGTCCCTGTTTCCCGATGACTTTCCCCAGATCCTCCTTGGCGACCTTGAGTTCCAGGACAGAGGTCTGATTGCCTTCTATCTCGTGAACAGAAACCTGTTCCGGATGATCAACCAGGGCCTGCGCAATGTACCTGATCAGCTCTTTCATGGCTCCACCTCCATCTGTTGGCTGTTGAGAATCAGGGGCTGGGGTCGGTTAGGTCGTGGAAAAAAGGCCCTCCTTCTTCAGAATACTCTTGACCGTGTGGGTGCACAGGGCACCCTGATCGATCCAGTATTTCACGCGCTCGGCCTTGAGGTGCACCTCGGCCGGTTCTTTGAGCGGATCATAGGTGCCCAGAGTTTCCAGGAATCTACCGTCCCGCGGCGATTCGACATCCGCGGCGACGATGCGGTAAAAAGGTCTCTTCTTGGCGCCGTGGCGGGCCAAACGGATTTTAACGGACATGCGCTCTCCTTTAGAACGGCAGCATTCCGCGCCCCAGGGCGCGCATGCCGCCTTTGTTGATTTTCTTCATCATTTTCATAACCTGGGTATAATTTTTCAACAACTTGTTTACTTCCTGAATGGTGGTCCCGCTGCCCCGCGCGATGCGCTTGCGCCGGCTGCCGTTGATGATGGTATGCCTGCGGCGCTCCTCGGCGGTCATGGAGTTGATGATAGCCTCGATCTTGATCAACTCGCGGTCGTCCACCTTCAGGTTCTTGAGCTGCTTGTTGCGGCTGAGCCCTGGGATCATGCCGATGATGTCCGACAGGGACCCCATCTTGCGGATCTGCACCATCTGGTCCCGGAAATCCTCCAGGGTGAAGGTGCTGGTGCGCAGCTTCTTCTGCAGCGCCAAAGCCTGCTTTTCGTCCACCACCTCCTGGGCCTTCTCGATCATGGTCAGGATGTCGCCCATTCCCAGGATGCGCGACGACATCCGGTCCGGGTGAAAGGCCTCCAGGTCGGTGAGTTTTTCGCCCACACCGACGAACTTGATGGGCTTGCCGGTGACCGCCTTGATGGAAAGCGCGGCACCGCCGCGGGCGTCGCCGTCCATCTTGCTCAGCACCACACCGCCGATGTCCAGCGCCTGGTCGAAGGCCTCGGCGATGTTGACGGCGTCCTGGCCGGTCATGGCGTCGGCCACCAGCAGGATGTCCGACGGGTTGACGGCCTCCTTGATGCGGCGCAGCTCGTCCATCAGCTCCTGGTCCACGTGCAGGCGGCCGGCGGTGTCGATCAGCAGAGTGTCGCACCCGGCCTGCTGGGCCGCCGTGCGGGCCCGGCGGCAGATCTCCACCGGGTCCATGTCGGTGGCGGAGGCAAACACCGGCACCGACAGCTGTGCGCCCAGCTTGACCAGCTGCTCGATGGCCGCCGGGCGGTAGACGTCGGCCGGTACCAGGTACGGCTTGCGGCCCTTCTTGCGCAACAACACGGCCAGCTTGCCCGCCGTGGTGGTCTTACCGGAGCCCTGCAGACCCACCAGCATCACCGACACGGGCCGCGCCCCCCCGAGGTCGAGGTCTTCATGGCGCGAACCCATCAGCGCGGTAAGCTCTTCGTTGACGATCTTGACGACCTGCTGGCCCGGCGTCAGGCTGGCCATCACCTCGTGGCCCAGAGCCCGCTCCCGGATGTCGGCGATCAGCTTTTTGGTCACCCGGTAGTGGACGTCGGCTTCCAGCAGGGCCAGGCGCACCTGTTTGAGTCCGTCGGAGATGTTTTTCTCCGACAGCTTGCCGTGGCCCTTGAGCTGCTTGAAAACGCTGTTCAGCTTGTCGCTGAGATTGTCGAACATACCCGAAACTTCACTCGGCCCGCCGGGCGTCACCCCCCGGGGGCGACCCGCGGCCGGTGCCGGACAGGGTTGCAAAATATCGTTCCGTGCTTACTAAATCCTTGAAAATAAACTTTTGAAAATGCTATGTCAAGGGAAATTGAAAAGGCATCCGGCGGCATGGAAAGGGGCCGTGAGCCGCTTCAGCCCCGCAGCCGCCGGTCGCCCCGGAGAGATACCGGCATACGGCTCCGGACCGAAACGCGCCACCGAAAACGGCGCGAAACGACTGCAGACAACCGTGTCAACATCGACCGACATTCAGGATCTGACCCTGCAACAGCTGACGGACTGGCTGGTCAGCCGTGGTATCGAGCCCTACCGCGGCCGACAGATATTCCGGTGGCTCTACCAGCGCCAGGCCGACGATTTCCAGGCCATGACCGACATCCGGCGTGACATTCGCGCGCTGCTGTCGGAACACTTCCGCCTCGAGCGGTTGCAACGGGAAGACTGCCGGCATTCCGACGACGGGTCCCGCAAGTACCTCTTCCGCCTGCACGACGGCCTCTTCATCGAAAGCGTACTGATTCCCGAGGACAGCCACTACACCCTGTGCATCTCCAGCCAAGTGGGCTGCGCCCAGGGGTGCCGCTTCTGCATGACGGCGCGCGGGGGCCTGAGCCGCAACCTCTCCATGGGCGAAATCACCGCCCAGATCCGCGACATCCAGCGCGAGGTCCCCATCGGCCGCCGGCTGCGCAACATCGTCTTCATGGGCATGGGCGAACCGCTGGCCAACCTGCGCCAGGTGCTGCGCGCCATCGGGGTGATGACCGACAACGACAACGGTCTGAAATTCTCCACGCGCCGCATCACGGTGTCCACCGCCGGGCTGGTCCCGGCCATGGAGAAACTGGGCCGCGCCTCGGATGTCAACCTGGCGGTGTCGCTCAACGCCACCGACGACCGCACCCGCGACCGGCTGATGCCCATCAACCGCAGGTATCCCCTGGACCGGCTGCTGGAGGCCTGCCGCCGCTACCCCCTGCGCCACCGCCGCATGATCACCTTCGAGTACATCCTGCTGGCCGGGATCAACGACTCGCCCGACGATGCCCGGCGCCTGGCCAGGATGCTGCGCCCCATCCGCGCCAAGATCAACCTGATTCCTTTCAACGAGCACGCCGGCAGCGATTTCCGCTGCCCGTCCGAGGAGGTCATCCTGAACTTCCGGCAGATCCTGCACGACCACCATTACACCGCCATCGTGCGTCGCAGCAAGGGCCGAGACATCGACGCCGCCTGCGGCCAGCTGCGGGCCAACCAGCTGGCGTCGTTCTGACGGCGTCCGTTGCGGCCCACGGCGGCCGCCCTTCCGCCGGTGCAGGGACCTTTCCACCGTCCCCCGCACCCTTGATCCCTCCGGTCTCTAAACCATCAGCTTCCGGACATCGACCGGCCGCACCCCGATGGCGCTCACCGTCCGCCGGCCTTCGGGGGCCGTCACGCGCACCGCCACCGGCTCGTCCGGCGGGGCCTTACTGTATCCCACGCACAGGCTGGCGGCCATGAAGCGTCCGCCTTCGCCACCGCCGGGGGGCACCAGCACCAGCGGCCCCGGGTAGGCCTCCACCTTCATCAGGGTGTCGCGCGCGGTGTCGGCGTACTGCCGGATCTTCTCGTTGTCCGCCCGGGTGCGCCCCACGATGACCTTGGTGCCGTCGTTGAGGCGGAAATGCCGCCCGTAGCGCAGCAGGTGCAGCTCGTTCTCGGTGACCTCGGCGCGGTGGGCGAAGAGATCCCGCAGGCGATTGGAATACCCCTTGTCGGTCAGCAGGCAACCGCCGGCCGGCGCCGGATACTCGGTGACGCCCCACTCTGCGGCCAGTGCCATCTGGCGCTTGCGCGAGCGGCCCGAGATATCCAGCAGCCGCTCGCGGTCCACCAGCCCCTCCTGCTCGGGCCGCGTTTCGGGCAGCCGCCGGGCGCTCAGGGGGCGCAGGATGTAGCCGTCGGCCCCCGAGTGCTTCTCCACGTAGCGCAGTGAAGAGCGCGTCTGGGACATGGGCCGCTGGCCGAGCACCTCCCCGCTGAAGAGAAAATCAAAGCCTTCCTCGCGCATGATCTCGGCGGCCTTGCGGAACATCAGCGCGTGACAGTCCATGCACGGGTTCATGTGCTGACCGTAGCCGCAGTTGGGGTTCCTGAGCATCACCAGGTACGGCCCGAAGATGTTCATCACCCGCAGGGGGACGCCGATGCGCTCCGCCGCCCGGCGGGCCTTGTCGGCCGAGAAAAAGGGTGTCTCGAAAGTCACCCACTCCACCGCGATACCCTGGCGCTGCAGCACCAGCGCCGCCAGAATGCTGTCCAGCCCCCCGGAGCAGAGCCCCAGGGCGCGCACCTTCCTCGTTTCGCTGTTCATGGCAACCGATATTCCCGTCTTTCCGGGAGAAAAAATATTCCCCCGGAACGTTGTCGTCGACGTTTTCCGCCTGGGCCGAAAACCCGCCGCCCCCCGGCAGGCCGGCGGCGTCACTGCATTACTGAAGAACGTCCCCCTTAAAAAGCACTAATGCCCGTGGGAGAATCGCCCGATATGCTCTTCGAACAAAGTCTGTATGCACGGGAGAGCTTCCGCCGTGCCATGTCCATTCCCGTCCGGTTTCCCGAAACGGCAAAACCGCAACGCTGAAAACGATCTCAAGGTGTCCATGAAAATCGAGTGCCCCCATTGCCACAAACGCTACCGCATCAAGGATGAAAAACTGCCCGTGGGCCAGAAGATCGCCTTCCCCTGCCCCGCGTGCAGGCGGTCCATCGACCTGGACCTGCGCAACGCGCCGCAACCCGGCGCCACGCCGGTGGAGACGGTGGCCGCCGCAGTGGACCCGGAAGCCGCCGGCCGCCTGAAGACCGAACTGCTGCACCAGTGGGAAAACCTGCCCCCCATGCTGGAGGTGCTCGTCAAGGCTCGCCGCCTGCTAGACGACCCCAAGGCGAGCCTGAAGCGGGTGGCCGGCGTCATCGAGGCCGACCCGGCCCTTGCGGCCTCCCTGCTCAAGATCGCCAACTCGGCCTTCTACGGCCTCAGCGGCAACGTCTCCTCGGTGCAGCACGCGGCCGTCGTCCTGGGCCGCAAGACCCTGGAGGAGGTCATCACCATGGCGGGCACATCGGAATTTCTGGGTAAGGAACTGCCCGGCTACGGCCTCGCCGCCGGGGACCTGTGGCGCCACAGCCTGACGGTGGCCATCGCCAGCCGGCAGCTGGCTCTGAAGAAAATGCCCAAGCTGGAAAACGACGCCTTCTCGGCGGGCCTGTTCCACGACCTGGGCAGGATCATCCTCGATCCCTACATCCTGCTGGAAAAAGCACAGCTGGAGCGGCGTGTAAACGAGGGCGGGCGCCACCCGGTGGTGGCCGAAAAGGAGGTCTTCGGCTTCGACCACGCCGACCTGACTGCCGACCTGTGCCAGAACTGGAATTTCCCGCCGGCCCAGTTCCTGGCCATCAAGCACCACCACGCCCCCTCGGGGTCCGACGGCGACATGCTGTCACACATCGTCCACGTAGCGGACGCCGCCGACGCGGGGATATTCGGCAGCGGCAACACGGGCATCGGTCCGCCCCTGCTGGAGGACAGTGCCCTGTCTTTCGTGAACATCGATGAAAAAGAACTGGCCGAACTGATGACCGAATCCGCCGAGGCCGTCGAGCAGATCACCGGCGCCGTTCTTTCGGCGCAGTAGCGGGCCGTCCGGCGCCGCCGGCGCCGCTCTTTCAGGTGCGCAGCAGGCCGTTGACCGTCTCGACGACTTTCTGGTTGGTGAAAGGTTTGACGATGTATGCGTCGGCCCCCAGCACCAGTCCCTTGGCGATGTCCTCCTCGCTGCCCTTGGCCGTCAGGAACACCACCCGGATATCGCGCCACTCGGGTTTCAGGCGCAGGATTTCACACACCTCGTAACCGTCGATGCCCGGCAGCATGATGTCCAGCAGGATCAGGTGCGGCTGAAACTTGGGGATGCTCTCGATGGCCTCCTCGCCGCTGCGGGCCACCTGCACCTCGTAGCCGTTCTGCTCCATGAGAAACTCCAGCGCCACCACGATGCCGGGGTCATCGTCCACGATCATGACTCTAAGGGACATCGACAACCCCCTGCTCAACGCCCGCGGTATTCATCCAGCAGATGCTCCTTGCCGAAGACGTAAAGGATCAGTGCCGCCCGGATGTACATGCCGTTTCTCAGCTGGCGCCAGTACATGGCGCGGGGGTCGGTGTCCAGAGCGGGGTCGAGTTCGTAGCGCCGCGGCAGCGGGTGCAGGATGACGGCATCGGGCTTCATGCGCGTGACGTTCTCACGGGTCAGGTGGTAGCGGGTGTAGTCCACCCGGCTGGATTCGCCGGAAACGTCGTATTCGTCCTGCACGCGCGTCATGTACAAGCTGTCCACCCGCGGCAGGGCCTCCTCCAGGCTGTCGGTCTTGTGCACCCTGATCCCCTTGTCCAGCAGATAGTTTTCCAGCTCCGGGGAGATCTGGAATTCCGACGGCGCGGCAAAGATCATCTCGATATCGCTGTAGCGCGTCAGCAGGTAGGCCACCGATCGCACGGCGCGCCCCCGCAGGAGATCGCCCACGAAGCCGTACACCTTGCCGGAGATACCCCCGCGGTCCTGGAAGGAGCGGTGCAGGGTGTACATGTCCAGCAACGCCTGGGTGGGATGCTGGTCCTTGCCGCTGCCGCCGTTGAAGATGGGTACATCGCGGCCACTGAACTTGAACAGGTAGGCCATGTACTCGCAGAACCCGGGCTTGGCGTCGCGCATGATGATCAGGTCGAAGTAGCTGGAAAAAGTGCGCAGGGCGTCTTCCTGGCTTTCGCCCTTCATCTCCGACGACAGGGTGGGGTCACGCACCTCCCCGGTGCGCATGCCCACGATCTGGCAGGCCGACAGAAACGACAGGAAGGTGCGCGTAGAGGGCTGCGTGAAATAGAGCATGGCCCGCTTGTGGCGCAACAGGGAACTGATGTAATCCATGCCTTCCGGCTCGCGGGAAATCTGTTTGAGCCGGTCGGCGACGTCGAAAAGATTCTCCATGAATTCCCGGCTGAACTGCTGGGAAAGCATGACGTCGTAAATCCTGCCGTCCTTTTCATAGTAGGGCAGCCTGTCGTCCAGGTCCTGGCGCAGGTACTGCTCGCGGGTCATGATTTCTGCCGGCATTTCGCCCTCCTTTTCCAGTGATCCTCTCCGGTTTGCCTATAGCATAGCAGTGCCGGCAATCTCAACATCGGAAACGGCCGCATTTGCGATTGGCAACCGCATCGGCCTGTGGTAGCGTGCCCAGGCGTGAGGTAAAACTGGGACACGGCGGCGGTACTGTCAAGGATGAAGGAAGACCTCCCCGGGTGCTTCCCGCCCCCGGCGCTTCCACCGACGCCCGGCCGCCGACCATTTTTTTCAGTAACATCCATCAGGAGACGGGACATGAAACGTGATTTTATCCATATCACCGATTTTTCGGGTGACGAGATCAGGGGACTGCTGGAACTGACCGCAGAAGTCAAGGCGCGCCTGAAGCGCGGCGAGGACTTCAGGCCCTTTCACGGCATGACCATGGCCATGGTTTTCGCCAAGCCGTCGGCGCGCACGCGGGTCTCCTTCGAAACCGGCTTCTACCGGCTGGGCGGCCACGCCCTGTATCTCGGCCCCAAGGACATCGAAGTGGGCAAGCGCGAAACCCCCGGAGACATCGCGCGGGTCATCAGCCGCTTCAACGACCTGCTGATGGCGCGGCTCTTCGACCACGAGCATATCCTGGTGTTCGCCCGCCACGCCGACATACCGGTCATCAATGGCCTGACCGACTACAACCACCCCTGCCAGATCATGGCCGACATCTTCACCATATCGGAGCACCTGGGGCGCATCGCGGACGTCAAGATCGCTTACGTGGGAGACGGCAACAACATCGTACACTCCTGGCTGCGCCTGGCCACCAGGATCCCCCTGGCCTTCACCTGCGCCTGCCCCCCCGGCTACGAGCCCGACGCCGACACCGTGGCCCTGGCCCGCGAAGCCGGCCTGTCAGATATCGAGATCACCCACGATCCGCGCGCGGCGGTGCGCGACGCCGACGTCATCTACACCGACGTGTGGGCCTCCATGGGCCAGAAACACGAGTTCGACGAGCGCGTCAAGCGCTTCCAGGGCTTCCAGGTGGACGCCGCGCTGATGGCCGCTACCGGTAAAAAGACGCTCTTCATGCACTGCCTGCCGGCCCAGCGGGGGGTGGAGGTCACCGACGAGGTGTTGGAGTCCGAGGCCTCCATCGTCTTCGACCAGGCCGAAAACCGCATGCATGCCCAGAACGCCATCATGCTGAGGGTGACCGGCAAGGCCTGATTTTTCTCCCCGGTGCCGAGGGCGACGTCACACGCCCCGGCACCGCAAACTATCCCCCGACGAAATTCCCCGCCTGCCGGGGTCTAAAGTCCCACCGTTTTCCTGCCGAAATATTGATCAGAAGCCGTTTTCTTTAAAACCTGACCCATCTTGCGTGGGTGCCGCCCATACACGGAGGTGTCCAGATGATTGTTGTGGGGGGAATCCTCGGTCTGGCCGTCCTGGTGGCCGCCGCCCTGATCGCCATTTACAATTCCCTCGTGCGCCGTCGCAATCTGGTGCGTGAAGGCTGGAGCGGCATCGATGTCCAATTGAAAAGGCGCGCCGACCTGATTCCCAATCTGATCGAAACTGTCAAGGGCTACATGCGTCACGAAAGTGATCTGCTGCAACGGGTAACGGCCCTGCGCACCGAGAGTCTCAATGCCCGCAGCATGGCGGAAAAAGCGCGGGCCGAGGGGTCCCTCTCCCGTTCGCTGGCCAATGTACTGGCTGTTGCCGAGGGGTACCCCCAATTGAAGGCTAGTGGAAATTTCCGGGATCTCCAGGCGCAGCTGGCAGCGGTGGAAGAAGATCTCCAGTTGGCCAGGCGCTACTACAACGGCGCCGTCCGCGACCTCAACATCCGGGTCGAATCGTTCCCCGGAAACCTGGTGGCCTCCTTTTTCGGTTTCCGACAGGCCGAATTTTTCGAAATCGAAGACCCTGGCGAACGCAACGCGCCGCGGATTGAATTTTAATGTCAACGCCGACCCGAACAGGAATTCGGTGGATCTCTCTTTACACGGAATCCAAACAACCATGAAGCCTCGCTTGCAAATGATCCTCAAAGCCGCGTGTATAGCTCTGGTACTGCTCCTGTTTTGCGGATTCGCGTTCGCACAGCAGGCGGTTTCACAGGAACGCATCCTGGACTTTAACAGTCGCATCCGCGTGGATCCCGACGGAGCCCTGACCGTCACCGAGACCATCCGCGTGCAGTCCACCGGGCACAAGATCCGTCACGGTATCTACCGTGATTTCCCCACCCGATACCTCGACCGCCGGGGCATCGCCCACCGCACCGGCTTCGAACTTCTTTCGGTGATGCGTGACGGCGCCCCCGAACCGTTTCACACCCAGAAACTGACCAACGGGATCCGAATTTACATGGGCCGGCGCAACCACCTGCTTCGGCCGGGAATCTACACCTGGAAACTCACCTACCGCACCACGCGCCAGATCGGCTTTTTCAAGGACTTCGACGAACTGTACTGGAACGTGACCGGAAACGACTGGGATTTCGCCATCGAGCACGTCCGTGCAATGGTGGAATTGCCCCCCGGCGCCGAACTGCTGCGCCAAGCGGCCTACACCGGTCGCCTGGGACGAAGGGGAAAGCGTTTCGTTTTCAAAACCGACGAGGATGGCAACCCGGTCTTTTCCACCACCGCTCCCCTTCATCCCCGCGAGGGATTGACCATCGCCGTAGCCTGGCCCAAGGGACTGGTAGCATCGCCCACGGAGATTCAGCGGATCGGTTTCCTGATCCGGGACAACCTGCCTGCCGCACTGGCCCTACTCGGGCTGATCCTGTCGCTGGGATACTATCTGCCGGCCTGGTTCCGGGTAGGGCGCGACCCCCGGCAGGGCACCATTATCCCGCTTTTCACACCCCCGAAGGGCTTCTCACCGGCAGCGACACGTTTCGTGCGACGCATGGGATTCGACCCCAAGTCCCTGGCCGCAGCCATCGTCAGTCTGGCCGTCAAGGGGGCTATTCGCATCACCGAAGACGAAAAGGGCACCTACACCCTCGAAAAGACCGGAGAAGCCGAACGGCAGGATCTGTCCCGGGGAGAACGGCGGGTACTGCAAAAACTGTTCTCGTATGACCGCCTTCTGGAGCTCAAAAACAGTAATTACAAGAAGGTTCAAAGGGCCATCGAAGCCTTGAAAACAGGGCTCAACGCCGAATTCGCACGCACCTATTTCCGCTACAACACCCGCTATCTGCTACCGGGAATCGCCCTCACCATCGTGACCCTGGTCGGTGTCATCCTGACGGCCGACGACCGCGGACTGGCCCTTTTCATGGGGGCATGGCTCAGCATGTGGACCATGGGCTGCACCATTCTGGCGGTTCGGGTGTTTCGCGCCTGGCGGAACACCGCTGCCGCCACCCACCCGCTTTTGTCCCGCTTCGGTGCGCTGGGGGCACTGCTGTTTGCTTTGCCCTTTTTCGCCGGCGAAATTTTTGGTATCCTGCAGTTCAGCAAAGCCGTGTCTTTCCCGGCGACCCTGATTTTTTTACTGCTGGTGATCGTCAATCTCGTTTTCTGGCACCTGATTAAGGCGCCCACCCTGAAGGGGCGCCGGGTCATGGACCGGATCGAGGGCTTCCGCCGGTACCTGGCGGTGGCCGAGAAAGAACGCTTGAACCTTCTCAATCCACCGGAGAAAACGCCGGAACTGTTTGAAAAATACCTGCCCTACGCCCTGGCGCTGGACGTGGAGAACCAGTGGGCCGAGCAGTTCAGCCGCAAACTGGCGGTGGACGGTCCGCACAGCGGTTACCGGCCCTCGTGGTACACCGGCGGCCGCTTTCCCGCCGCCGGCCTGAGCGGCTTCACGTCCGGGCTGGGGGGCGCCTTCACCGGCGCCGTGGCGGCCGCTTCGATGGCACCCGGCTCGTCGTCGGGCAGCGGCGGCGGCGGATCCTCCGGCGGTGGCGGCGGCGGGGGAGGAGGCGGCGGATGGTAGTGCAACCGACCCCGAACGCGACCGGCCAATCCAAGGGAAAGATTATTCCGTGCCTGACCACAACCCCTCCAGCCGCGATCTTTCCCTGCCGGCCGCCTTCTTCACCGTTTTCCTGTGCGTGCTCTTCGGCGCCAACGCGGTAGCCATCAAGATCAGCCTGGCCGGGCTGGGGCCTTTCACCACGGCGGCCATCCGGTTTTCCATCTCTTCGCTGGCCATCTTCATCTGGGCGCGAGCGACGGGGCGGCCCTTCGCCTTCCGGCGCGACAAGATCGCGGATATGCTCTTCGTGGCGGTGCTCTTCACGGCCCAGCTTTCGCTGTTCTACCTGGGGTTGAGCAAGACCAACGCCTCGCGGGGCACCCTGATCGTCAACCTGCAGCCCTTTTTCACCCTTTTTCTGGCGCACCTTTTCATCCCCTCGGACCGCATCACGCCGCGCAAGCTGATCGGCATCCTTTTGGGGTTTTCGGGCATCGCCTTCGTCTTCCTGGAGAAGAAGGGCATCTCGGCCGAGTTTCGCAGCGGCGACCTGATCATGCTGTGCGCCACTTTCCTGTGGGCCCTGAGCGCTGTGTACGTCAAGCGCATCATCGACGACTTCCGGCCCTTTCAACTGGTGTTCTACCCCATCTTGCTGTCCATACCAGTCTTCGCGGTCGAGGCCCTGCTGTGGGACACCCGCATGGTGATCTACCTGGATGCCACCATCGTGGGCGCCGTGCTCTACCAGAGCCTGGTCACCGCCGCCTTCGGTTTCGTGGCCTGGAACAACCTCCTGCAGCGTTACGGCGCCGTGGCCCTGTATTCCTTCCTGTTCATCATGCCTATTTCCGGGGTCATGCTGGGGGGACTGGTGCTGCACGAACCCATCACCCCGCGGATCCTGCTGGCGCTGGGATTCATCGTCACCGGCATCCTGGTCGTCCACTACCGCCCCGGCTGGCGTATCTGGCCCTTTTTTCTTTACAGGGGCTAAGCAAATGCGTATGGTGCGGCCTTGATCTGCACGGCTGAACGCGCCCCTGCCCGGGGAAAATCACGACAGGCAGCCTGCCCATGCACCGCGACACTGTAAAATCCGACCTGCTGTTGTTGCTGGCCGCCGCTATCTGGGGTTTCGCCTTCGTGGCCCAACGCATCGGCATGGATTACATCGGGCCATTCACCTTCAACGGCATCCGCTTTGCGCTGGGGGCGCTTTCGCTGACCCCCCTGGCCGTCTACAACCGCAACCGGTCCCCGGCCACGGCCCGCACGGCTTTCAAGTCCCGCGCGGCCTTCCTGTACGGCGGACTGCTGGCTGGCACGGTGCTGTTCGCCGGGGCCTCGCTGCAGCAGGTGGGGCTGATCTACACCACTGCCGGCAAAGCCGGCTTCATTACCGGGCTGTACGTTGTGATCGTGCCCATCCTGGGCCTACTGGGCGGGCAGCGCACCGACGCCGGCACTTGGCTGGGGGCCCTGGTGGCCGTCTGGGGCCTCTACCTGCTGAGCATCCAGTCCGAATCGTTCCACATTTCCATGGGCGACCTGCTGGAAATCATCGGGGCCGTGTTCTGGTCGCTGCACGTGATCGTCATCGGCTGGCTCTCGCCGCGCACCGACACCGTGCGCCTGGCCATCACGCAGTTCGTGGTGTGCTCCCTGCTGAGCCTGGTCACGGCGGGGGCCGTGGAGACCGTATCGTGGACCGCCATCCGGCAGGCGGCCATTCCCATCCTGTACGGCGGGCTGCTGTCGGTGGGCGTGGCTTACACCCTGCAGGTGGTGGTGCAACGCCGCGCGCACCCCTCCCACGCGGCCATCATCCTGAGCCTGGAGGCCGTCTTCGCGGCCCTGGGCGGGTGGGTCGTGCTGGACGAAACCCTGAGCCTGCGGGCCAGCCTGGGCTGCGCCCTGATGTTGACCGGCATGCTGCTGTCGCAGCTGTGGGGAATGCGACACGCACCGAAACCAAACTCCAACGAAAGGTCTGACAGATGAAAGAAAACCCTCCCGTACCGACGCTCCAGGACATCTTTGCGGCCCGGCCGCACGTCTACCGCCACCTGAAGCCCACGCCCCTGGTCCATTATCCCACCCTGAGCGCCCTGGTGGGCACCGACGTGTGGATCAAGCACGAAAACGTGCAGCCCGTGGGCGCCTTTAAGGTACGCGGCGGCCTCAACCTAGCGGCGCATCTGACCGATGCCGAGCGCCGCGGCGGCCTCTTCACGGCCTCCACCGGCAACCACGGCCAGAGCATCGCCTTCGCCGCCCGCGCCCACGGCCTGGCCGCCACTATCGCCGTGCCCGAAGGTGCCAACCCCGGCAAGGTGGCCGCCATGCGGGGCCTGGGCGCCGAAGTGGTGTTTCACGGCCCGGATTTCGATACCGCCAGGGAGTGGATCATGACGGTGGCCCGCGAAAAGGGCGGTCGCTTCGTAGGACCCACCGAGGAACTGTTGATCAGCGGCGTGGGCACTTACGGCCTGGAAATCGTGGCGGAGCTGCCCGATGTGGACACTATTATCGTGCCCGTAGGCGCCGGCAGCGGGGCCTGCGGCACCAGCATCGCGGCAAAGGGTGTCAACCCGTCCATCGAGGTCATCGCCGCCCAATCGGCCCAGGCGCCGTCCATGCAGCTCAGTTGGAAGGAGGGGCGCCCGGTGACGGCCGACATGCAGACCTTCGCCGAGGGGGTGGCCACGCGGGTTCCCTTTGAAAACACCCAACGCATCATGCGCCGCCTGCTGGACGACTTTGTGCTGGTGGACGACGCAGACATCGCTCAGGCTATCGTCACCCTGCTGGAACACACCCACCACCTGGCCGAAGGCGCCGGCGCCATCGCCCTGGCCGCGGCTCTGAACCTGCGCGAACGCCTGGTCGGTAAAAAGGTAGTGCTGGTCCTGAGCGGGGGCAACCTGTCGCTGGCGCAGCTGCGTGATGTCCTGGCCCGGCACGGCCATTGAGCGGAGAGGCGGGCGATGGACCATCTGGTGTTCGTGTACGGCACGTTGAAGCGCGGCTTTCCCAATTACCCGGGCTACATGCGGGCGGCCGAGTTCGTGGGGACCTGCACCACGGTGGAAAAGTACCCCCTGGTGCTCGGCGGCGAGCGCTGGGTGCCCTGCCTGATAGACCGGCCGGGCGAGGGCGCCGCGGTGGCCGGAGAGCTCTTCCGCGTGGACGACGAGGGCCTGCGGCGCCTGGACGGACTCGAGGCCGTCGGCCGCCCCGGCGGTTACGTACGCCGCCGCATCGCGGTGCGCAGGACCGACGGCGGGCCGCCGGACACGATCGAGGCCTTTGTCTACCTGATGCCGCCGGAAAACGTCACCCAGATGCGCGCACAGGGGCTTTCAGCGTACAGCCGGGAGGATGCGCTCAAATACGTCCGAAAAGGCACGAAAGGGCAAAAGCACAAAGGCGCAAACTGACGGTGGGGCACTATGAAGGAAATCGCTGTCCTGCTGGCGACAGCCGTGCTGACGGGCATTGTGATGGGCGGCATTTTCGGGGGCGATACTGAATCCAGAGACGAAAAAGCCGGTCACCCGCGAGATTGCCGACGAGGCCGTCAAGGAGATGCGCGCGCCGCTGGAAAAGGCCCGCGACGTCAAGCGCCAGGCCGAAGACCGCCTGGGAAAAATGCAGAAGAATCTGAAAGAATAGACCGGCTCGCCAGCCGCCCACGCACAACGGACAACCGACAGACCGCATGTCTTTCGTGTCCGCGTGGGTCTGCGGCCGGTTCAAAAACAGGCCGCTACCTGAGTTTCCGCAGGTAGTCCCGGTACACCTCGTAATCGGCACGCGAGAAGAGTACGAAAAAAACCTCTTCGATGCCGTCCTCTTTTTCCAGGAATTCCCGCGTGGTGTCCACCGCGATCCGGCAGGCGTCCTCGATGGGATAGCCGTACACGCCGCAACTGACGGCCGGGAAAGCGATGGAGCGCACTGCGTGCTGTTTGGCCAGCGCCAGGCTGTTGCGGTAGCAGCTTTTGAGCAGCTCGGCCGAGCGCACGGGGTCGCGGTAGACCGGCCCCACGGTGTGGATGACGTAGCGGGCCGGCAGGCGGTAGCCCCGGGTGATGCGTGCCTCACCGGTGGGGCAGCCCCCCAGGGTGCGGCACTCCTCCAGCAGTTCGGGCCCGGCGGCCCGGTGAATGGCACCGTCCACGCCGCCGCCGCCCAGCAGCCGGGTGTTGGCGGCGTTGACGATGGCATCGACTTCCATTTGGGTGATGTCTCCCTGCACCACTTTCATACGGTCCAGCACATCCATACTCTGCCCTCCTCGATGACGCCCCGCTCCGCCCGCGGCGAAGTTTCCCGCAGGAGACCGGGATTGGACTTGAAAAAAAGCGGCCCGCTTCACCGCACCTCACGAGCCTCCGGCACGGCCCGCCGAACTACAGGTCATACAGTGTCTCGTCCCGCCGCGGCGGCCGTCGGCGGCCCCCGGCACGGCGGCCCTTCTGTCCCGGCAGGATGAATGGGTCCTCGCCCTCCAGCAGGTCGCCCATTTCGGCCTCGATCTGCTCTGGGTCCTCGCCGGCCTCCATGCGGCGCAGGGCCTCCTCCATGGCGGGGCCCATCTGCAGACCGGTCATGTCGGTGAGCTTGCGCATCAGGTTGGCCCCCTGGCGGGGATCGTCCTCGTTGATGTTTTCGGCCTCGGCCGCCAGCATGGCCATGGCCTTCTCCATCTTGGTCTCGTCGAAGGGCAGATCCTCCAGGCCGTCGTCGTCTTCCCGGGCGCGTCCGGTGATGGCGAAGGCCGACATCTGCCGCGACAGTTTGGGCGTCTTGCAGCGCGGGCAGTTGGGGGTCTTGGTGGTGTTCACCGTGCGGCTGAAAAAGTTGTAGATGGTGTGGCACTGCCGGCAGTAGAATTCGTAGATGGGCACGACAAGTCCTCCCTTTTCAGCGGTATGCGGCGTTGGTGATCGGATGACAACTGAAAACTGACAACAAAAATAATTTCCAACCGTTAGTTTGTCAACGTGCCGCGCCGACACGGGTCCCCGCGCGCGGCGGTCACGGTCAGCCGGCGGCCGTCGGTGACCATCGTCACGGCACCGCAGCGCGCCGTGGTGAAGACCCGCGCCCCCAGCCGGCGGTAGCGCGCCACCACCCGGGGGTTCGGGAAACGAAAGCGGTTGGCGTACCCGCAGGAGACCACCACCACCTTCGGGTCCACGGCCTCCAGGAAGGTCGGGCTGCTCGAGGTGCGGCTGCCGTGGTGGGGGGCCGCCAGCACGGTGCTCTTCAGGGCCGTCCCCCAGCGCGCCACCAGCTCGCGCTCCATGGGGCGCTCGATGTCGGCCGGGAACAGGAAAGACACGCGCCCCAGGCGGATGCGGACCACCAGGGCGTTGTTGTTCACCGTGCGCCAGTGGTCGCTCCGCCGCCGTTTCATGAAATCCGCCGGCGGGGCGAGGATCTCCAGCTGCGCGCCGTTGATGTCCTGCCGCCGGGGAATCCGCACCAGGGGCGGTTTGCGGATCCCACGGCGGGCCACGATCTCCAGCAGGCGGGCGTAGCCCCGGGTGGGCTGTCCCTGTCCGTTGCTCAGGATGCGCCGCACGTGAAAATGCTCGGCGATGTATAGCAGGCCGTTAAGGTGATCGCTGTTGGGGTGCGACAACACCAGCGTGTCCACCGTCAGGATCTTGCGCCGCCGCAGCAGCGGGGCCACGATCTTTTCCCCCACATCGAAACCCGCGTTGTCCGAAAACCCGCCGCCGTCCACCATCATCACCCGGCCCCGCGGCAGTTCAAGCAGGGCGCCGCTGCCCTGCCCCACGTCCAGCACCGTGACGCGCAGGTCCCGGTGCCAGAAGCGCACGTGCAGCCACCAGGCGGCGTCGGCGCCCAGCAGCAGCAAGGCCCCCAGGCCCAGCACCGCCGCGGCCCGCCGGGCCGTCACCGCCGGCGGGGGCGGCGCGCCGCCGGCGGGCGCCGGCGCCCGTCCCCCCAGCAGCAACACCATGGCGGCCCCCAGCAGTACGTAGTAGCCGGCAATCTCCAGCGCCGAAGGCGTCACCGTGGTCAGGGCCGCAAAAGGCACCCCGGCCACGGCTTCGATCACCTCCAGTCCCCCGGCCACGGCCCCGGCGGACAGGTTCAGCAGCGCGGCGGCGCCCCACCGGGTCAGGGGCAGCAGGGCCACGCCGCCGAGTCCCAGCGGAACCGCGGCAAGGCCCATCAGCGGCACCAGCACCACGTTGGCCAGCGGCCCCGCCAGCGAGATCTGGTTGAAATAGAACATCACCAGGGGCCAGGTTCCCAGCACGGCCAGCAGCGAGACGAGCACCAGCGAAAACAGCCGGCCCAGCACGGGATGCGGCCGCAACCGTTCCAGGGCATGCTTCACCACGGGCTGCTGCAGGCCGAAGACGATCCAGAATACGGCGGCAAAGGACAGCTGGAAGGAAATGGAAAAAAGCGCCGGCGGAAAGACCGCCAGGATCACCAGGGCCGCCCAGGCGATCGTGTTCATCAGGTCGTGCCGGCGCCCGACCACCAGGGCCGCCAGGAAAACGGCCACCATGATGACCGCCCGCTGGGTGGAGGCCGACATGCCCGCCAGTACGCCGTAGCCCAGCACGGGAAACAGGGTCAGCACGGCGGCCGCGCCGGCCGTCCAGCCGCGCCAGACGAGAAAACCGACGTGCGACAGCAGCCACCGCAGGAGGAAGAAGGCCGCGGCCGCCACGATGCCGACGTGCAGCCCGGAGATGGCCAGCAAGTGCCCGGCGCCGGCACGGTTGAACGCCGCGCGCAGGCGCGGGGAAATGTCCTGCCGGTCGCCCACCAGCAGGGCCTTGAGCACGGCGCGCACCGGCGGCGATCCGGTCATCAGGGGCGCCCGGTCGATGAAGCCCGCAACCCGGCCGCGCATCCGGTTCACCAGATCGCCGGGGCCGCCCTTCGCTTCGGCGAGCACCTTCAGCCGACCGCGCCGCACGTAGCAGGAGACCCGCACCCCGCGGTAGGCCATGTAGCGCCGGTAATCGAAGCCGCCGGGATTGGCGAAATTGCGGATGGCCTTGACGCGAGCGGTCAGCACCACCCGGTCACCGGCCCGCAGGCCGCGGTGCTCGGACAGGACGGTGACCCGCAGCCGACCGTGCACCGGCACGCGGCGCCCTCCCTCGGCGAGGTGCTGCGTGTCGAGAATGAAACGGCAGCGTCCGCCGCGGTTGACCGGCGGGCGGTCCACGGTGCCCGTGATGCGCCACGGCGTTCGGCCGGCGAAACGGAGAATGTGGTCGGCGGGCAGGCGCGGCGCCACCCAGGGCTGCAGGCTGAGGTAGCCCAGCGCCGCAAACAGCACCAGAGGGCTGAACCGGGCGCCGCGGCGCCGGATCGCCGCCACGATGCCCCCCAGGGCGGCGGCGCCCGCCGCGAGAAGCGCCGACGCCGGGTGCCCGGGCAGGCAGCCGCCGGCGGCGATGCCGCCCGCCAGGGCCGCCAGCAGCGCGGCTGCGGGCCGGATGTAGCAGCGCTGCCTCACCGGCGGACGTCGATTCGGCCGGTCCACCGAACGGCGTCAGGCCGGTACCCGCTCGATGACGGCCCCCAGGCGGGCGAATTTTTTTTCCATGGCCTCATAGCCCCTGTCCAGGTGATAGACGCGGTTGACTTCGGTGACCCCCCGGGCCACCAGTCCGGCCAGCACCAGGCAGGCGCTGGCCCGCAGGTCCGAGGCCATCACCGGCGCCCCGGAAAGCCCCTCGATGCCCTTGACCATGGCGGCGTTTCCCGAGACCGTGATGTCGGCCCCCATGCGCCGCAGTTCGCTGACGTGGATGAAGCGGTTCTCGAAGATGGTCTCCGAGATGATGCTCAGGCCGCCGGCCACGGACATGAGCACCATGAACTGAGCCTGCATGTCGGTGGGAAACCCCGGGTAGGGCAGCGTCTTGATGTCCACGCTCCGGATACGGCCGCCGCCGCGCACCGTGACGTCCTTGCCGCGTACGGTCACCCGCGAACCGGTCAGCTTGAGCTTGTGGATCACGGCCCCCAGGTGGGCCGGCTCGCAACCGCAGACCGTGATCTCGCCGCCGGTCAGCGCGGCGGCCACCATGAACGTGCCGGCCTCGATGCGGTCCGGGATGATGGCCGTTTCCACCGGGTGCAGGGTGTCAACGCCCGTGATGGTGATCACCGACGTGCCAGCCCCGGTAATGCGGGCGCCCATGCGGTTGAGCGTGTCCGCCAGGGCCGCCACCTCGGGTTCGCGCGCCGCATTGCGCAGCACCGTCACGCCGTCGGCCAGCACGGCCGCCATCATCAGGTTTTCGGTGCCGGTGACGCTGGCCACGTCCAGGTAGATGTCCGCGCCCCTCAAGCGATCCACGCTGGCCTCCACGTAGCCGTGCTGGATGTCGATCTGCGCCCCCATCAGTGAGAGGCCCTTGAGGTGCAGGTTGATGGGCCGCGCGCCGATGGCGCACCCGCCCGGCAGGGAGACCCGCGCCCGCCCCAGGCGGGCCACCAGGGGCCCCAGCACGAGTACCGAGGCGCGCATCTTGCGCACCAGGTCATAGGGCGCCTCGGCCTCGCACAGGCCGCCGGCGTCGATGGTGACGCTGTGACCGTCGCTGTGCACCTCGGCGCCCAGGTGCGTCAGCAGCAGCTTGATGCTCTCGATGTCGTTGAGCCGCGGCACGTTGTCGTAACGGTTGCGCCCCCCCGTGAGCAGCGAGGACACCAGGATGGGCAGGGCGGCGTTCTTGGCGCCGCTGACGGTCACCTCTCCGTTGAGGGGCCGGCCGCCGTGGATGACGATTTTATCCATGTGTTTTTCCCTGCGGCATAAAAAAGCGCTTTCCGGCGCGCGGGCGCGGCGAAAAGCGCTTGAATCGATGCAAAAGGCCGACAGCGACTAGTGATGACCCCCGTCCGCGCCCTCCGCTGTTTCCTTGACCGCCTTGACCACGCAGTAGGTCACACCGAGTCCGATGATGGTCAGCGCATACCACAGCCCGCCCATGAATACCATGTGACCCAGATCCCACACCCATTCGAAATTAAAGGGAAACATCGTCTCCTCCGCAGCCGGGTTTACTGTTCAATGGGGTTCAGCTCGGGTTCCTGGGGGAACACCGGCAGGTAACGGTACGAAATCAGCACCAGGATGACGCCGTAGGCCACCGGCAGGATGGTGGTGGCCACCTCCTGCCAGCTGGGCAGGTACAGGGTCCAGCTCTCGAAGGGCAGCACGGGCACCGCCAGGGTCTGCAGCACCATGACCCAGCGGTTGACGCACACGCCCACGGCGCCCAGCACGGCGGCCGTGGTCAGCAGCTTGGAATTCTTCCGGCCGGCGGGCGTGATCAGGATGACGGCCGGCAGGATGCCGCAGATGCCGATCTCCAGCACCAGGATCCAGATGCCGTAAAAGGCGTTGTTGGAGTAGAAGTCCATCAGGTTCATGCCCTTGGACGGCGCCGTGACCGTAGCCCAGTAGATGGTGTCGATGATCTTGGCCACGATGTAGGTGGCCAGCATCCAGCCGGCGATCTTGGCCAGCAGCTGGATGACGTTGTCCTTGACCAGCTTCTTGCCGGCGATCGCCTCGGTCATCTTGGTGATGGCGATGGTGAAGCACGGGCCGCAGGCCGCCGCCGACCAGGTGAACAGGAAGAAAGTCCAGGGCCATACCAGCACGCCCTCGCGGAAGGAGAAAGGCCGGCCGAAAAGCACGCCGGACACGCCGCCGAGGGAGCCCTGGTGGAAAAAGGACAGGAAGGCGCCCGTGGCCGCGAAAACCGCCATGATATGATGAAAGTTATGACTCAGGTTATGCCAGAAGGGCACCTTGTCGATCTGCCGGTTTTCCAGGATCAGCGGCAGGTACTCGATGCACAGCACCCCGAAGTAGGCGCTCAGGCAGAAGGCCACCTCGGTCAGCATGGAGTGCACGTTGGCGTGCCAGAAGATGAACCAGGCCCGCAGCGGCTGTCCCACGTCGATGGCCAGGATCAGCTGGGCGGAGCTGTAACAGATGAAACCGATCAGCACGGCGTAGTTGATGAGGTGTTTGAGCTCGTCCTTGCCGAACACGTAACGCAGCAGGCCCGTGAAGAAGGCGCCGCCCCCCAGGGCGATGACCGCCAAGTCGGCCCAGATCCAGAGGGCGAACCCGTATGCGTTGTTCATGTTGGTCTGGTTGAGGCCCTTGATCCAGCACAGCAGCATGGCATACACGCCCCACAGCAGAACGCCGCCGGCCATGGCGACGGCCAGGGCGAATTGCCATGTCGGACAGCGTTTGACCCCTTTGGGGATGAGTGCGGAATCTATCATCGTTTAACTCCTCGTTCCCATGCGGTTCGGTTCGAATCGTTGAGGGCCGCCGACGGATGCTACCCCTTGTGTTCCGCCATGTGTTTGCCCGCCCCGGTGGCCTCGTCCTTCAGGTAGTTGTCGCCGGCGCGGCGCACCCACTCCCGGCTGGACAGGTAGTACACCTTGGGGTTGGTGCCCAGGCGCTCGAGCAGCCGGAAGGCGCGCGGGCTTCGCCGGAGCTTGTAAACCGCGTGCTTGGGGTTGTTCAGATCGCCGAAGGTGATGGCGCCCGCCGGGCAGGCCTGGGTGCAGGCCGTCTGGTACTCGTCTTCACGAATCTCGCGCCGCCCCTCGGCATAGGCCTTGTCCTTGGCCCGTTGCAGGCGGTGGTAACAGAAACTGCACTTTTCGACGATGCCGCGCATGCGCACCGAGACATCCGGGTTGAGGTACTTCTCCATGCCGTCGGGCCACACCGGGTCCCACCAGTTGAACACCCGGGCGTGGTAGGGGCAGGCCGCCATGCAGTAACGGCAACCGAAACAGCGGGTGTAGATCTGGCTGACGATGCCCGTGGCGCTGTCGTAGTCCGTGGCGGTGGCCGGGCACACCGACACGCAGGGCGAGTGCCCGTTGTGCCCCTCGCAGTGCATGCAGGGCCGGGGCAGGTAGCACACGTCGGTATCCGGGTAGGGCTTGCCGTTGGTCAACTTGTAGAGGCGCAGCCAGGCCACGCTCAGCAGCTTGTCGGACTCATCTTTGCGGAAGGGCGCGTTGTTCTCCGACATGCAGGCCACCATGCAGGAGCCGCAGCCGGTGCACTTGTCCAGGTCGATCACCATGCCATACTTCTTGGGGCCGTCCTGCCTATGCTCTTCTTTCATTGGGACCTCGCATCCTCGTCCAGATTAGACCCTGATCAGACTTTTGTCAGGCTTGCCCTGATCCCCCAGGCGGCGTCCAGCCCGGAAACCGGATCGGGCACCGGCGCGATCAGCTCGTTGAAATTGACGCCCTTGCCGCCGATGAAGGGGTCGTAGGCGGTGTGGCCCAGGCCGCGCGGCATGGCCACCATGCCCGGCGGCACCTGGTGGGACAGGTGCACACGCACCCGCGCCTTGCCCGCCGGCGTGGCCAGCACCACGGCGTCGCCCTCGCTCAGCCCCTGCTTGCCGGCGGTGTGGGGGTTGACCTCCACCAGCACGTCGCCCTTTTTAAGCACCGTGTCGTCCACGCTCTTGACCATGAACGGCGAGTCGGCCACCGGCCCGCCGGCCAGGCGCATGCTGTCGTAACCGGTCAGCACCAGCGGGAAGACCCCCTTGTCCCCCTGGGGTTCCACGGGAGTGTATGCCGGCATGGTCTTGTACTCGGTGTTGATGAACTCGAATTTGCCGGAAGCGGTCTCGAAGCGCAGTTCCGGAACCCGTCCCTCGAGGTAGCCGTCCTTCTGCAGCCGGGCGAAATGCCCCCCCAGGGTCTGCTTGAGGCAGGCCTCATAGTCGGGCCACGGGAAGGCCGCGGCCACGCCTCCGCCCACGGCGCGGGCGATCTGGATGACCACGTCACCGGTGTGGCGGGTGTCGAACTGCGGCGCAACCACCGGGCGGCATAGCTGCAACAGGGGCCGGGGCAGCCCGAATACCGGCGGCACGTCCTCCAGGCGCTCCAGGTAGATGTGATTGGGCAGGATCAGGTCCGCCATGGCGGCGGTTTCGTCCATGAAAGACGAAAAGCTCACCAGGAAGGGAATCCCGGCCAGCGCTTTTTTCAGTTCGGCACTCCCGGGCAGGCTGTAGGCCGGGTTTTCGCCCGCCACCATCAGCATCTTCAGGGGGTAGTCACCGCCCTTAATGAGGGTCCCCAGGTAGCTGGTGCGGTAGCGCGCCAGGGGGTACTTGTCGCCGCCGGCGGCGTCCAGCCGCTGCTGCTGCAGGCCCTTGGCGGCCACTTCGTCCATTTCCGGCTTGGGCCACTGGATGTAGTCGGCCTCGGGTACGGCCAGGATGCCGCCGCTGCGGCCCACGCTGCCCACCAGCGCGTTGAGCGCGTAGACCGCCATGAATTCACCCAGGGTGCCCGGCACGCTGCCGTTGCCTCGGCCGCAGATGGCCAGCGGACGGCTGGCCCGGGCAAAGCTGCGTGCCAGCTCGATGATGTCGGCCTGTTTGACCCCCGTGACCTCGGCCGTGGTGGCGGGTGTGAAATTGCCCAGCACCAGTTGTTTGAACCCGGGCTGTTCCTGTCCCTGATCGTCGGTCCAGGACTCGAAGCCCTGGCAGTGCCTGCCCACGAAGGTCTTGTCGTAGAGGCCCTCCTTGACGATCACGTGGCACAGCCCGAGGGCCAGGGCCGCCTCGGTGCCCGGCTTGACGGCGATCCAGCGGTCCGCCTTGGCCGCGCTGATGGACAGCCGCGGCTCCACCTGCACCACCCGGCAGGAGTTGGACAGCAGGTGGCTGTGGGCCCGGAACATGTGCACCGGGGACCCCCAGCCCTGCAGGTAGCCGCTGCCGAAGCTGAGCAGGAAGGTGGTCTTGTGCAGGTCGAAACCGGGCCGGCCGATGATGCCGTGGGTCTGATAGAGGGCCATTTCGTACGTGTCCGCCATGGAGGGCGTGCGCATGACGTTGGGAGATCCGTAGACCGTCAGCAGGCGCGCGAACAGCCGCGCCACGCTGCCCTGGTCCTCGGGCAGCAGGCACCCCACGGTGTGGGGCTCTCCCTTGGCCCGCAGTTCGGCCATGCGCTTGGCGACTTGGGAGACGGCCTCCCGCCAGCCGATGGCTTCCCAGCGGCCTTCGCCGCGCTTGCCGACACGCCTCAGCGGGGTCCGCACCCGTGAGGGGCCGTAAAGGAACTGGGGGCCGCTCAAACCCAACAGGCAGATACCGCCGTCGTTGACCGGGTGGCCCTTGGTGCCCTCGATCTTGACCACGCGATCGCCCACCTTGCGCACGGTAATGCCGCACCTGCCCGGACAGAGGGTGCAGACGGAATTGACGTAGGACACGACCCCTTTGGGGGGAACCGGCGTCCAAGGCCAGTTCTGTGTCCAGATGGAGATGTCGTCCATCAGTTTCCAGGGCAGCGGCGTGAGGGCTGTGCCCACGGCCCCGCCGATGCCAAACGCCAAGAAACGCCTTCGGCCTACTTTCATGAATTCCACCCCCTGGAGTGAATTGTCGTCAAGCGATCCCTCGTTCCGGCTGTCTTCGTCCGCCCGCACAACGCCGCACGGCGCCGCCCGCCGGACGGCCTGCCCGGCACCACCCGGTTACTTGTGGCACACAAAACACGCCCCCTTCTGGGTCTGCACGCTGCTCTGGTGCACGTTCTCCTTCTGGTGGCAGCGTGCGCAGTCAGCCATTTTCATGCTCTCCCAGGTGTGCCGCGTGTAGCCCGATATGTTGTGGCCCCAGATGTCGCGACTGTAACCGGTGATGCGGTTCTCCTGGTAGACCCGGGTGTGCTCGGACTCGCCGATGTCGCCGTGGCAGGTGGCGCATTCCATGTGCCCCATCTTGATGTGCGCGGCGTGGGAAAAGAAAACGCAGGGCGGCTGCTTGGCATACACGTACCACGGCACTTCGGTGTCCGTGGCCACGTATTTCTCGATGAAATCGGCTTCTTCCTTGGAGATCCCGATGGGTTCCGCATGGCACTCCACGCACTTGGCCAGCTTGGGGATGCCCGAAAAGGTGCCGTCCTCCCGGAAGTAGTGACAGCTGGTGCAGTCGTTGTTCGCCTCCCGCACGTGGATGGCATGGTTGAAATCGACGGGCTGCTGCTTCTTGGAATAGAGCAGCTGGGGGAAGATGACCCACCCCACGACGAGGCTGGCGACAATGCCGACCAAGAAGGCCACTAAGACGCCCCCGCCGGATGGGCCTTCGGTTTCCGCAGGTGGTTCGGGCGGATCGACCGGGGCCGTGTCGTCGGGTTGTTCCTCAGTAACCTCTTGCGATTTCTCCTCTACCGTGCTCATGAGAACTCCGTCTTTGGTATGGTTGACCGTTGGGCCGTCACAAGTACCGATGACCTGGAAAGAATCTCGCGCGTCCGGTTACGCTCCCGGCACCCCCCGAAGCCGCGGCGGGCCCGCTGCGGCAAGGATTGGGAAAGGCTTTTTATGTGAATAATAAATACGGGTTGCCTACCCCGGGAGCCTCATTTTGTCAAGAGAAAACCACTATCCCACCGCCCCGTAACTGTGCAGGCCGGGCAGCAGATTGACACCGAAATAGGTGAACATCACGGCCATGAAACCGACGATGGAAAGCACCGCGATGCGCTTGCCGTGCCACCCCCGCATCAGCCGCGCGTGCAACAGGGTGGCGTAGATGAACCACGTGATCAGGGACCAGGTCTCCTTGGGGTCCCACCCCCAGTAGCGCCCCCAGGCCGAGTTGGCCCACACGGCGCCGGTGATGATGCCGGTGGTCAGGAAGAGAAAACCGAACATCACCATGCGGTGCGACAGATCGTCGAGCACGGCCCGCGACGGCAGGCGCGCCGACAGGCCCGCTCCGTCCCCGTCGTCGTCCTTCTGTTTCAGCAGGTACATGATGCTCAGGCCGAAGGCCACCGCGAAGGCGGCATAACCGATAAAGCAGGTGATCACGTGGGCGATCAGCCAGTTGCTCTTTAAGGCCGGGATCAGCGGCTGGATGCGGTCGCTGATGTTGGGCGACAGCGAGGCGTAGGCCATGGCCAGGCACGACAGCGGCGCGGTGAAGGCGCTGATCACCCGGCTGCCGGTGCGCCACTCCACCACCAGGTAGATGACGGCCAGCACGCAGGCGAAAAACACCAGCGATTCGTAGAGGTTGGACAGCGGCGCGTGGCCGATGCCCATGCGGTAGGACTCCACCCAGCGCAGGGCGATGCCGGCCGCGTTGCCGGCCGCCCCGATCACCGAGGCCCAGGTGCCCATGCGGCCCGCCAGCGGTTTGTGAAAGACCCAGCCCGCCAGGTACAGGAAGGCCGCCAGGCCGTACACGAACGTCACGATGGATAAAATATTGGAACTGGTCATGGTCTCACCTCTGTATGACGGACGCGGCACCCCCGCCCGGCGGTCTGCGGCGCGTCTTTCAGATCTTGAGCCGGGACAGCTTTTCGCCCAGGTGCGCCACCTTTCGCTGCATGCCGAACTTGTTCTTGTTGCTGGTGCCCATCACCGTGACGCAGGTCTTGCGGCCCGCGGGCGCCAGTTCGACACACACCCGCTCGTGGCACAGGAAAAAAGTGATGAAACAGCCGGCGATCATGATGATGAAACCGGCGTAGACCACCGGCACCCCCGGGTCGCGGGTGACCTGCAGTCCCGTGTAGTAACGCTGGTCGAAACCCGCCACGGCGATCACCAGGTCGCCCCGGCGCATCTTGTCGAAACTGGGGAACCGGATGGGCAGAATGATCTCCTGGTCCGGCTTGCCCGTGACCTTAAGGGTGGCCTCGAAGGCCTCGCCGATGGGATGGCCCCGGAACTCGGCCGACGGGTTGTAGCGGCTGATCACCAGGGTTCCGCGGTTCTCGGGCAGCTCGACGGGCTTTCCGATCACGGCGCGGGCCGGGTATACCATGCCGCTGGCACGGTCGGTGAAGCTGAGTTTGACGCTGTTGGACGGCAGCGTGCCGTAGCTGGCCTGAAAAATGTTGATGCCCCGGTATCGCAACGGACGGTTGACGATGATATCGCGGGTCAGCACCTTCTTGCCGTCTTCCAGGATGGTCAGGGTGGAGCGGTACTCCTTGGGCGCCCCGCTGTCGTAGAAAGACACGTCGAAATCGTCGCAGCGGATGGCAAATCCCAGCGCCTTGACCTGGTTGCCGGGCCGCAGGCGGATGTGGTCCACGGTGTCGCCCTCACCGATGTTGACGAACCCCTCGAAGCCGAACAGCGAACCGATCAGGCCGCCCACCAGCAGCAGCACGACGCTCAGGTGCACGATGTAGACGCCCAGGCGCGTCCAGCGCCCCTTTTCGGCGTAGATGCAGACCCCCTTGCCCGAGGATTCCACCCGGCTGTAGCGAAACGTCTTGGCCAGGTATGGTGCGTAGGTCTCCCTGAGTTTCTCGAGGGGGGCGTCCTTTTCGAAATCGACCTGGGTGGGCACCTTGTGAAACTGTCTGGGGTTGAAACGCGGCTTCTTGGTGAAAACGATCTTCCACAGGCTGGAGAGCCGGTCGATGGAACACACCACGATGTTGGCGGTCAGCAGCATGATGAGCAGCCGGAACCACCAGGAGTGGTACATGTCGAAGAGGTTGAGCAGCGAAAAGAGGCGGTAGATGAACTCGCCGTACCTGGCCACGTACTGGGCCGGGTTCCCCATCTGCGGAATGAGCGTTCCGAAAATCGAGGTGACCGCCAGGGTCAGCAACAGGACCACGGTCAGCTTGACAGAGGAAAAGAATTTCCAGATTTGTGTAAACGGCCCGTCGGCAGCCGCTTTTCGGCCCATGTGAGATCCTCTCGAGATGAGATCGCAAGAGTATCGTCTATATCAAATCACGGGCCGTGTGGCAATAAGAATACTGACGGCCGATGAGGCGGGGACGGCGGCGTGCGCGGGGCTACTTGCGAAAAAAGGCCCACCAGACGTACAGGATGAAGACCGTCCACGACAGGATGCACACCAGGTAGGCCACCCAGTTGAAGGGCCTGCGGGCGATGCCCAGGCGGTTGACCCGACCGACCCTCCGATGGCAGGAGAAACAGCGCTTGTCCTCGGGCTTCAGGTACACGTGGCAGTATGGGCACTTCTTGGATGGATGCTGAAGAATCTTTTCGGCTGTCTGGTCCATACCTCCCGGCGTCCTTTCCCTGCCCGCGGCCCCGGCCGCCGGGCAGGGTGACGCCCGGCGCGGCCGCTAGCTCAAAACGTTGTCCTCGATGCTGATCTCGGCCTTCTCGCGCAACTGGTCGAGGAGACTGCGGAAAACCTTGTTTTTCTTCTGCTGGGCCAGCTGGGTGCGGATGGTTTCTTCCTGCTGGACGAAGTCCTTTCCGTCCGCCGGAATGCGCTGGTCCAGCCGGATCACGTAATAGCCCTTGCCCCCCTTCAGGACCTTTTCGGGCAGCGGTTCGGCCTTCGACAGTTTAAAGGCGGCCGCCGCCAGCTGCGGGTCGTAACCGATGCCGGGTATGGCGCCGCCCCGGCCGAAGGGCTGGCTGATGGCCATCTTGAGCTTCAGGCGGGCGCTCTCGTCGGCCATGGATTTTCCCTTGCGCAGGGCCGCCAGGAAGGCCTGCGCGTCTTTCTCTGCCGCTTTGTCCTGCAGGTCCCGCACCAGGTCGGCTTTGACCTTGTCGTGGATCTCGTCCAGGGGCGGGATCTTGCCCGGCTCTTTGGCCACCACCTGGATGAGATAGTAACCCTCGTCGGTCTCCAGCACGTCGCTGATTTCCATGGGAGGCAGTTTAAATGCTTCTTCGGCCACTTTGCGCCAGGACTTTATTCCTTTTATGGGGCCCCTGGCGCTGAAAAAACCGGTGGTCACGGCCTTCATCTGGTACTGCTCGGCCACCTTGTCCAGATCGTCCTGCTCGCCCGAGGACTCGAAAACGTTCTCGGCCTCGTCGTAGGCCCGGGACCTGGCCCGCTCGGCCCGCAACTTTTTGAGAATCCTGGGCGTGGCCTGCTCCAGCGACTCCCTGGAGGCGTCCGTGACTTTTTCGACCTTGATCAGGTGCCACCCGAACTGCGTGCGCACCGGCCCGCTGACCTCGCCGGCCTTCATGGAAAAGGCCTTATCGGCAAAGGGTTTGACCATGCTCTCGCGCGTGAAACTGCCCAGGTAACCGCCCTTTTCGGCCGTGGGCCCCTCGGAGTATTTCTTGGCCATCTCAGCGAAATCCCGGCCCTCGCGAATCTGCTTCAGGATGCCTTCGATCTTTTTACGGGCCTCCTGCACGGCCTCTTCGGGCGCGTCCGGCGCCACGCGAATCAGGATGTGGCGAGCCTCCACGGTCTTGGGCTTCTCGAACTCCTTGGGGTGGGTCTCGTAATAGTCCCGGATTTCGTCCTCGCTGACCTTGACCTCGTGGGCCACCTTGGCGGGGTCGAAAAAGATGTAGCGGATCTTGCGCCGGGGGGGCGTCTTGTATTTTTCCTTGTTCTTTTCGTAGAAGGCCTTGATCTGGTCTTCGGAGGGGTTGATGTCCTTGTAGGAGGCCGGTTCGAAGACCACGTAACGCACCTTGACCTTGGCATTGCGCCAGTCGTACCACCAGCGGGCCTCCTGGTCGGACACCTTGACCATGCCGGTGACGAAGTCCCGCAGCTTGGCCACGACCATGGCCTGCCGCTGGTAGGCCTCGAACTGCTCGGGCGACATCCGCAGCTGTCCCAGCACGTTGCGGTAGCGCCGGTCGTTGAACCGCCCGTTGACCTGAAAGATGGGCAGGTTCTTGATGGCGTCGGCCAGTTCCCGGTCGTCGACCCGGATTTTCAGCCGCGCGGCCTCGTCGAGCAGCAGGCGCTGGTCGATGAGTTCGTTGAGGGCCCGCTCCCGCAGCTTGAGGTTCTTGATCATCTCGTCGTTCAGGGCGTTGCCGAACTGCCGGCGCATCTGATCCAGGAGGTTGTCGTAGGTTCTCCTGAACTCGTCCATGGGGATGGGTTCGCCGTTGACCAGCGCCACCCGCCCCGCGCGACGCGACGTGTAGCTGCCCACCCCCCAGAACACGAAAACTATCACGATGGCTCCCAGGAGGATCTTGATCATCCACGTACCGGCATTCTTGCGCATCAGACTGAGCATATAACGATTCCTAACGTACCCAAAATGCCCGCCACAGGCCGCAGTCCGCCCTCCGCAGACCATGGCGGCGCCATGCTGCGGGACGGTTCCCCCGGCGCTGTCGCAGGGAAACGGTTTACAAGATCAGCGAAACCGGTTTTCGCTGATGGTCCATCTTGGTGCCCACCGACGCCGCGCAGTACACGCAGCGGTATTCGTACTTGTCCCCTTCCGGCAGCACCAGCAGCAGGTGCTTGCGCACCGGCACCGCCTCGCGGCAGTTGGGGCAGTACAGCTCGGTGGCGTCGAATTCCCTGTACGCATCGGGCGGCTGCCCGTCGGCGGAACGGGTGTAATCTCTCGGATCCATCTTCGCATGCCTCCTCGGGAGTTTAACCCGCCGTCAAAACCGTTCTGAATCGCAACGATTCCCGAACAGGGTTTAAACTTGTATGTTTATTTTCCATCAGATATTTTGTCAATGATTAACCCACACGGTAAGACAATAAATCCCCGCGCAACAGTCCGTCTGATCCATTTTTTTCTGTTGACAGGTCGAGCGATTGCCGCTAATAGACATCCCACTTGCGGGGCTGTAGCTCAGCTGGGAGAGCGCATGACTGGCAGTCATGAGGTCAGGGGTTCGATCCCCCTCAGCTCCACCAAAGAAAACCAAGGGGTTGCACAGCAATTGTGCACCCCCTTTTTTTCTGGCGGGGCCAGTCCGCCCCCCGGTGCCCCCCCTTTCCGCCGTCGAAACGGACGATTCAGGGGCAACCATCGTTTTCGCCGACCGGTCTGCGCCGAGTCGAAAGGTATCCCGGTTTCGTGGATTCCGAAAACGCGAAATAGGCCGGCTTCTCATTCCTGAGCACGTCCACCACCGTGCAGAACAGCGACCAATAGTGTGCCAGCCGGGTCCGTCCCCCTGGGCGGCATTCTCCAGCAACGTGCCCCCGTCCCGATAACGATAAATCGAACAGGTCGCCACGACCTGTTGATTGTGGCGACGGCGACTGCGGGCCGCCAGGTTGCTGGCGGCGGCATCCCCGCCGTAAAGAACGGTCTCGTTGCGTGTCGATCGGTGATGCGACGAAACCCGTCCTGGCCGTTTTCCTCCCGTTTGGGGAGGTGGGGATGCTTTCGGGCCGCCCCGCCCGGCCTCCGACGGTCGAGGGCATGCGGCAGTCACGTGAAATAGCTGTCTTTTTTCCTCTGCGAACCGGCACTCGGGGAGAAGGGCCGCACGGAGGGGGGAATGCGGACGGCGAGGGGGAATCGCCCCTGCAGGGGCTCACTTGGAAGGGGATGTCCGCAGCCGCTCGACGGTGCCCCTGGCAAGGCGCCGCAGGAGGTAGCCGGCGAGCAGCACACCGGCGACGACAACCATGGCCACGGTCATGATGCCCGCCAGGGCAAAAAACAAGAGGGTCACGATCACCGCGAATAACACCGTCGCCGCGTTCCATGGTCCGGTCCTGATGGTCATGTCTGGCCCCCTTTGTGCCCGCGGGTCAACCGGGATGGTCCGTTCCTGACGGGTCTATCGGCCCTTCGGCGGTTTTTCTTGAACGGCTCCGGGCCGAACCGGCGCCGCATCGGCCGTGATGCGGGCAGGATCGGCCCATGGGGCGTACGAATGGGTCAAAAAAAGGCAGGGCGTCTGAAGACACCCTGCCTGTCCTGTCCGTCAATCTTCCGGATGACTATTTTCCGATTTTAGACCTGGCGGCGCACTTCTGGATCCTGCCCTTTTCTTTGCCGGTGATGTCCCCGTTCTTTCTCAGATCGTTCAGTGCGCGCGACACGCATTTTACGAACTGTCCGTGGTTTTTCACCACGGGGGGACCGTTTTCACATCCGGCAAAGATTTCGTCCACCACTTCGGAAAGCAGCCTGCCGTCGTCGAGGACCCTGTCCACGATGCCGGTGGAGCAGCCGACGATTTCCACCGGTTCTGCCGAAAAGGCTTCCACGCTGACCGATTTGATGTAGACGCTGCCGCCCCCGGCAAGCCCGATACTCAAGTAAAGCGGGCCGTTGGCGGGCGTAATCGGGCTGTCCGGCGGATCGGCGGCCGCATCGAAAACCGTCACTTCGTTACACTCGGCCAGGTCCGCCCGGGCAATGGTGTCTTCGAACAACACGACCGTGTTGCCGGTCGCCGCGGGATCGGGGCCGTAAATCTTGATGGTCACATCGCCG
>CAYZCL010000069.1:0-15208 GCA_964476595.1 uncultured Desulfobacteraceae bacterium | reverse complement strand
CGCAGGTCCTTGTCGACGTGCAGTTCCCGGACCACGCCCACCGGGATGCCGCGGAACATGACCAGGGACTTGCCCGGCGTGATGCCGCTGGCGTCCTTGAAATGGACGGTGATCTGGACGCCGGCGTCCTGGATGCCCCTGTAGAGCAACCAGCCGCCGATGCACAGTGCCACGATGGGTAGAATCCATACGGGAGACAGGCCCTTTTTCTTTTTTACCACCGGTGTCGTCATGGAATACCCCTATGTGATGACGGAATTATGCCGCACAGTGATCCCACAGGATCCTGGAGTCGAAGGATATGGCCGCAAACATGGTGCACAGCACCACAGCCGCAAAATAGGTCGCCGCCGGCGCCGGGCGGATGGCGGAGAGCATTCCGAAATTGATCAGCACCCCCAGCAGCGCGATGACGTAGATGTCCAGCATGGACCAGCGGCCGATGAATTCGATAAAGCGAAACATCCAGGTCTTGTGCCGCAGCCAGCTCTTCCACTGGTAGCGGATGCTCAGCAGGATCACCGTCATGCCCACGATCTTGAACAACGGTACCAGGATGCTGGCCGTCAGGATCACCGCACCGATGCCGTAGGAACCTTCCTTGAAAAAGTAGATGATGCCGTCCATGATGGTCGAATCTTCGGGGATCCCGAAAGTCTCCACCCGCATGATGGGCAGTAGGTTAGCCGGCACGAACAGGATCATGGAAGTCACCACCAAGGCCCAGGTGCGCGCCAGGCTGTTGGTTTTGCGCGGATGCAGCCGTGCGCCGCAGCGCGCGCACAGCGCGATTTCGTCGGGCGCCGTCTGCACCTGTGGCATCAGCTTGTGGCAGTCGTGGCACTGCACCAGCCCGGCCGCCAGGGCGGTGCGGCCGGCCAGCGGGTGTCGCCCCCCGTCGCACAACGGCCGTCGCGGCGCCTCTTTCGCCTCGCCCCGGTGCTCGATGATGCGCCAGAAGACGTGTTCGTCGAGTACCAGCGAGATGCCCACCGTGGCGATCACCAGCCCGATGAAACAGAAAAAACCGGTGCCGTAAGTGATATGGGCCATGTCGTATATCTTGATGATGGTCACCAGGATCCCGATGAGGTATACCTCCACCATGCCCCACTCGTCCAGGTGGCAGAAGAGGCGGAACCCCCGGGCCATGGCCCGGGGAAAACGTCTTAGCCTGATCAGCAGGCAGACCCCGAAAACAAGTGAAAGTTTGACCAGTGGAAAGAGCACGCTGGTCAGCAGCACGACCAGCGCCACCAGCGGGTATCCCTGTCGATAGAACCCGACCACGCCGTCGACGATACTGGCACTCTCCTTCATGCCGATGGTGTCCAGGGTCATCAGCGGCAGCAGAATGGCCGGCAGATACAGCAGCAGACCGCTGGCGCTCATGGCCAGCGTGTTGCTGACGGTGTTTCTGCGCGGAATGCGCAGGCGCGCGTCACAGCGCGGGCAGCGGGCCACCTGCCCCACCGCCACCGGCACGTTTTCCAGCAGCAGGTCGCACCCCGGGCAGGCCGTCAGGCAGTCCAGGTCGGCGGCACTCGCGACACGCGCCGCTGCGGGGCTACCCACCATACCCTCCCCCCGTGTAAATGCGCGGCACCCTGCGCGTCACGCCGCAGGTCAACTCGTAGGGAATGGTGTCGATGGCGGCGGCCACGTCCAGCGCCTGGATACTCCGGCCGCCGTCCCGGCCCCACAGCACGGCCCGGTCTCCCACCGAAACGTCGCCGTCCCCGATCTCCACCACCAGCTGGTCCATGGTGATGGTGCCCACCATGGGGTAGGTGCGTCCCCCGATGAGCACGTGCCCCCGGTTGGTGAGCGCCCGCCGCACCCCGTCGGCGTAACCGATGGGCAGCACGGCCACGCGGGTTTCGCCGCGGGTGGTGTAGCGGCGGCCGTAGCTGACCGGAAACCCGTCCGGCAGATGCCGAACGTGGTTCACGCGGGTCTCCAGGGTCATCACCTGGCGCAGCGCGATGGTACGGCCGGTTTCGAAGGAAGGGTAGTGCCCGTAAAGGATGATGCCGGGGCGCACGGCGTCGAAGCGGCTGTCGGGCAGGTCCAACACGGCACCGCTGTTGGCCATGTGCACCATGGGCGGGCGCAGGCCCTCCCTCTCCAGCTTGTCCACAAGATCATTGAAGCGCCGCAGCTGCAACCGGGCATAGCGTTTGTCGGCCTCGTCCGAGGTCGCGAAATGGGAGTAGACGCCCTCCACGACGCATCGCCCGGATTTGCGCAGGCGCTCGAACAGCTCTAGCGCCTGTTCCCACAAAACGCCCACACGTCCCATGCCGGTGTCCACCTTGACGTGCACCGTGACCGGACCCTCCATCCCGGCGGATTCGATCCACGCCACGTCCCGGGGATCAAAAACGGAAATCCGCAGCCCGGCCCTCGCGGCCACCGGGATCTCATGGGCGAACAGCCGACCGAAGAGCAGGATGGGCCGTAGGAATCCGCTGTCACGCAGTTCCAGCGCCTCGTCCAGCCGCGCCACGGCGAACATCGCCGCCCCCTCGGCGGCCAGGCGGTTGGCCACGGCCAGGGCGCCGTGACCGTAGGCGTCCGCCTTGACGACGGCGATCACGCGGGCCGGGGCGACCGCGTCACGGATGTTGCGAAAATTGAAAGCCAGGTGGTCCAGATCGATGATGGCGCGCGTGACGGGGTGGCTCACGGTGTTCACTTCCTGTCTCGGGATCGGTTTGACGGCGGATAGCGGGTGGCGAAACCGGCGCGGATACCGCTTTCGGGGCCGTTTTTCAAGCGCCCAGCATACCCGAAGGCGGCGGGGCCTGTCAATTGCAACCCGCCGCGCGCTCTGGGGCAAACCGAGCCTGCGTGTCCTGTCCCGGGCGTCGCGCCCGCCAGGCGGCGATTTGGGGGTTGATCTTCGGGCGCCGGGTGTTATAGATGGCCTTCCGGTCCAATACATCGACAGGAGGCCTCGGTTTTCATGAACAGCACCGCCATACTGCTCGTGGTGCTTTCGGCCCTTTTCCACGCCACGCGCAACCTGTTCACCAAGGAGTCCCTGGACAAGCAGGTGTTCCTCTGGTGGTACTCCATCTTCGGCATGCTCTTTTTCAGCCCGCTGTTTGTAGCCGAGCTGGCGCGGCACGGACTGGCGGGGGTGCAGATCGTGCCCATCTGCCTGTTGTCGGGCTTCATCCACTTTCTCTACTGGATCTTCCACACGCGGGCTTACGAAAGCGGCGACCTCTCACGGGTCTACCCCATCATGCGCTCTTCCCCGGCCCTGGTGCTGCTGGTGGCGGTCGTATTCCTGGGTGAAAGGGTCTCCGCCACGGGAACCGCCGGCATCCTTCTGGTGGGCGCCGGGATATACGTCATCAACATGCGGGCCCTGACGGCGCAGGAGCTGCTGGCACCCCTGCGGGCGCTGTTCACGGACCGCTCCACGCGCTACGCTTTCCTGACGCTGCTGTCGGTGACGGCCTATTCCATCGTCGACAAAGTGGCGGTGGGGCACATCCACCCCGTGTCGTTCGCCTTTCTGCACCTCTTCATCGGCATGCTGTTTTTCACGCCCTACGTCCTGTGGACCAAGCCCCGGGGCATGCTGCGGCGCGTATGGCGGACCAACCGGCTCACCATACTGGCCAACGGGCTGCTGGGCGTTTTCGGCTACGCCCTCATCCTGGCGGCCTTCACCATGGAAAAGGTCAGCTACGTGGTGGGGCTTCGTCAGCTGAGCATCGTGTTCGCCGTGCTGATAGGCGGAAGGCTGCTCAAGGAGAAACACCAGGCCATCCGCCTGGCGGCAGCCCTGATGATTTTCTGCGGCGCGTTTCTCATCTCGCTGGCGGGATAGCGCGCAGCGGAAACACAAGGAGGATTCGAGTCATGCGTCGCGTTCTTTTCATCGGCAACAGTCACACCTACCTGCACTACATGCCTGAGATGCTGGAGAAGCTCTCCGCAGCCGGGCCGTCGCCCCGCCGCATCCTGACGGACCAGGTGACCGGCGAGGGCGCCGACCTGGCGTGGCACTGGAACAACTTCCCCACGCGGGCACGCATCCGCTCGGCGAAATGGGACTACGTGGTGCTGCAGGACCGCAGCGGCGGCCCCCTGGAAGCCCCCGACCGCCTGGCGGAGCATGCCCGCAAGCTTCACAATCTTATCGGCCGCCAGGGCGCCCGGACCGTTCTCTACATGACCTGGGCGCGGCGGGACCGGCCCGACAGCCAGGCGCAAATCGCCGACGTCTACACCCGCGCGGCTGATGAGCTCGGCGCCCTGCTGGCCCCCGTGGGTCTCGCCTGGCGGGCGGTCCTGCAACGCAGGCCCGGGTTTCCCCTCTTTCACCGCGACGGCCGACACGCCGGCGCGCCGGGGGCCTACCTGACCGCCTGCGTCTTTTACGGTCTTTTTCAGCAACGCAGCCCCGTGGGCCTTCCGAAGACATTGACGCTTCACGACAAACCGAAGGTCCGCCTGCCGCGTGAAGACGCCCTCCTGCTGCAGGAATCGGCCTGGCAGGCCCTCTGCGCGCAAACCGGGCATTGACAGACCGCGGAAGAAGGGTCAAAATCCACGGATACGTTCACGGATTTCTCAACTCGAAACGTTTCGGGAAAAGGACATGAAAGAAGGCAGACACACACTGACCATGCTGGTGGAGAACGAGCCCGGGGTGACAGCCCGGGTTTCCGGCCTGTTCGCCGGGCGGGGCTACAACATCGAGTCCATCTGCGGCGCCCCCACGGCCAGCCCGGACATGTCGCGCATCACCATCACCACCAAGAGCGACCCGCACCAGCTTGAGCAGATCATGAAGCAGGTGCGCCGGCTGGTCAACGTCATCAAGGTCAGGGACATGACGGGCGACGAGGCCGTCAAACGCGAGATGGCCCTCATCTGCGTGCGCACCGCCTCCACCGGCAAACGCACCGAGATCCTGCAGATCGCGGAGATTTTCCGGGGGCGTGTGGTGGATACCGGCACCCGCCACCTGATCCTGGAGGTCACCGGCAGCGCCGACAAGATCGACGCCCTCATCAAACTGCTGGAGCCATACGGCATCAAGAAACTGGCCCGTTCGGGGGCGCTGGCCCTCTACCGCGAACCCTGACGGGAATCATCCCTCCAGGGAGGTCCCTCCACTGGGGGCGGAGCGGTCGCCCGCGGCCCAGTCTTCCATCATGTCGCGGAAGGTATTCTCCCCGCTCCACAGCACGCCGCGGTAGCCCCCGCCGGGACTTCCCCAGGCCCCGGCCAGGTAGAGGCCCTTGACCGGTGTGCGGTTCTCGATGCGGTTGATGAAGGTGTTGTTCATATCCTGGGCGAAGCCGTAGATGGCCCCATCGGTGTTGCCCGTGTAACGCCAGTTGGTCAGCGGGGTGGCCGCCACCCGCACTTCGATGGCGTCGGAAAGCCCCGGGATGACGTCCCGTTCGGCCCGGCGGATGAGCACGTCGGCCCAGCGCTCTTTCTCCCTTTCGTACGCGTCCTTGTCCCCCGCGAAGTAGGCATCCTGGAAGCGGCGCCAGGGGGCAAAGCCGCAGTAGGCCAGCAGCTGCACGGTGGCGGTGCCGGGTGCCGAGTAGCCCTCGAAGAGATTGTCGTAGATGTTGACGGTATAAGCTATTTTCTCCACGTCGCCGCGCAGGCAGGCGCGGTAGCCCTGCTCGGGACCAGAACCGTCGCAGATGTGATGGCTGAACCCCTCGATGCGCCCCCGCAGTTCCCGCCTGAGCCCCAGCCAGACGATGAAAGTGGAAATGCTCGGCGCGTAGCTATTCAGCCGGGCGGTGTATCTGGCTGGCAGCGTGTTTTCCGGCAGCAGGCGTTTGAAGGTGGCCGGCCCGCTGGCGTTGCTGACCACGGCGCGCGCGGGCAACACGCTGCCGTCGGAAAGCGCCACGCCGCTGACGGCGCCCTTCTCGACCCGTATCCGCTCGACGGTGCGGTTGTACAGGATGCGGCCGCCGTTGGCCTGGATGCTCTCGGCCAGCCGGGTACTCAGGGCCTGTGAACGCGGCCTGATGTAATAGCAGCCGTTTTTCAGGTAGTCCCCCACCCCGCTGGCGAAGTAGAAGCCGGAGAGTTTCGACGGCGGCAGGCCGAAGTAGCCCCACAGGGCGGTGAGTACGTTTTTCAACGACTCGTCCTCGAGGAATTCGTTCATGACGTCGGCGGCGCTCTTCTTGCGCACCGACCACATGTGCCGGAACTGTATGGGAAACAGCGCCCGAATGAACTTTCCCTTGTTGCGGTGCATGCGGTCGGATTCCTCGGAGACGGCGATCATGAAATCGATCAGCTTGCGGATGCCGTCGGCTTCCGCGGGGAACCGGCGGCTGAGCATTTCCACGCAGGCCTCGGGATCCCGCTGGGGAATGGAGATGTCAAGGCCCGGCATGTGGATGCGGGCCAGATCGGGCAGCGGTACCGTCTCAATGGCTTTTTGCAGACCGAGCCGATCGAGCAGCCGGCCGGTGCTGCTGTCGCGCACCGACGTCCCCTGCAGGGAAACGTCAAAGCGAAAACGGCCGCGTTCGAAGGCGGTGGCATATCCGCCGGGTACGCCTTTCTGCTCCACCACGGTAACCGGAACGCCCTGCTGCGCCAGGAATGCGGCGCAGCACAGCCCCCCCAGGCCGGCGCCGACGACCACCGTCGGGTAGCCCTCCTTGGGGCCCATTTTCTCGGCGCAGTATGCGATCCTCTTCCAGTCCAGGGCCATACCGGCGGCCGCCATGGCGGAAGCCGTCAGGAATGATCTGCGGGTCAGGCCTTTTTTGAACACGTCACTCACCTCTTGTCTATCGCTCTCTCCAACGGGGGCGGCGCTTTTCCCTGAACGCCCGGATGCCCTCGGCGGCGTCCTCACTGGTGCACAGGCGCGCAAAAGCCTCGTTCATGTAGTCGAAGGCCTGCGGGTAGGTCATGTCGGATGCGGCGTAGAAAGCCTGTTTGCTCAACTGGACGGCCACGGGGCTGCGCCGGGCCAGGTCGGCGGCCCAGCGACGGGCCTCGCTCTCCAGCTCCTCCAGCGGGACCACCCGGTTGACCAGCCCCATCTCCAGGGCCCTTTGGGCGTCGATGAGTTCCCCGAAAAGCAGCATCTCCAGGGCCCGTTTCTCTCCCACCGAACGCCGCACCGGCACCACCGGACCGATGCAGTTCAGGCCCACGTTGATGGCGGTCAGTCCGAGTCGTGCATTGTGGGCCGCGATGGCCAGGTCGGCCGCGGCCACCATTCCAGCGCCGTTGGCGGCTGCTACGCCGTGCAGCTGGGCGATCACCGGTTTGCGCATGCGCGGGATGGTCTCCAGCGGCTTCTCCATCCGTTCGATCCACTCCCGGTACTCCAGCGTGCTCTTGCCGGGAAACTCGTTGAGGTCGATGCCGGCGCAGAACACCCTGCCGGCGCCTCGGAGAATCAGGACGCGCACCCGCGGGTCGGCGTCCAATTCCTTCAAAGCCTCGTCCAGTTCGGTGGCCATGGGCGTATTGAAAGTGTTGAGCTGATCCGGGCGGTTCATGGTGAGCACGGCCACATGATCCTCTCCGATTTCGATCGAAACATTCTGCTCGGACATGACGGTGTCTTTCCTTTTTTGTATGCGCCTGATATTCGCTCTCCTGCTCACGGCTCCGCGGATGCTGCGGGCTGGCAGACTACCGACTTCTGGGGGCCTTTGGCGAGGGGGTCGCTGCAGGTTGAACGGGTCCTTAAAAGATTGTAATTCTATCCCATCCATTGTCCGCAGGTCAAGGCCTGTTTGGCCATCCGACCACCGCAGGCAACTCTGCCGGCTTGCTCGAGGACGCTCCGCTGGTTGAGGCCATTCATGTGGAAGGGAGCGGGCAGGTTTCCTCGCTGTGGGGTCCCGCACGGTGGGAGGCGCAGGCCTGGAGCCACACGATCGCCGCGCCCGGACGGATGATTTTGGGGTTGAAGACGAGGGCCTAGTCTGGTATTTTTCAGACGGTCTGCCCGCCGACGGGAAGATGGAGCCCAAAGACGTTGCCGTCCGCCTCACAATCGGGTACGGCGCTTGTCGACATTCCATCAACCCCGCAAACAGGAGGTCGAAAAATGGCAAATTTTCTCTTCATTCTCGGCAGGGACGACAATGAAGCCGCCACCCGGTGTTTCCAGTTCGCCACCATCGCCCACCAGAAGGGACACCATGTGGATCTTTTTTTTATCGACGGCGGGGTGTGCTGGGCCGACACCGAGCGGGATCTGACCATCAAGACCGACACCGGCGACTGCCCCAACGACTACCTGCCGTACCTGGTCGAAAACGAGGTCAAAATCGGCATCTGCACGCCCTGCGCCAGGAACCGTCGGCTGGACGAAACCCGCTTTTTTTCCAACATGCAGCTCGACGGCGGACCGCACCTGATCGACATGGCGGCCGACGCCAGGGTTTTTAATTTCTGATCAGCGCCCTGAAGGGTCACGCCGACCGGCCGGGGGCGGGAGACGGATGACATGTTTGACCTGGAAGAACTCAAGCAGCAGCGCGATCTCATCGATTCCATCAACTGGGAGATGACCCCCGAGGAAGCCGTCCGGCTCTACCTGGAATGGGGCAACAACTGGGCACGCGGGGACGGCTATGTCATCCGTTCGGCCGACGACCACACCACCTACTTCGTGGTCAACTGCTGGTCGAAACCCTATTACATCTATCTGATCCGGCGCAACTCCGAGGAAGCCGTGGAACTGGCCAAGTTCGAGCTTCCCGAGCGGTTTCAGAAGCCGGTGTGCGAACTCAAGGGTGTCTACGCCCTGGACGACGACCTCAAGGCCTGGCTGAAAAAAGAACTGGATGTCTCCTGACGCCGGCCGGCGGACATCCGGCCGGCTTTCGCTTTTATGCACCAATACCGGGGGGGTGGCCCACCATGAAGAGCAACAGGTCCACGAACGACCCTGAACCGCTGAGCGGCGATCTTTCCAAATCACTGTCCTCCGACCTGCGCGGCCGCCAATCCGTCCGGGCGACCTTCAAGCTTACGGTTCGGGCCATCGACGCCCTGAGCATCGTGTCGGTGCACCTGGGAATCAAGCAAAAGTCCCTTTTCGACCATCTCATCGACGACATGGCGTCGCTGAGTGCCATCGGCCGCAACCTCGAGCCGGACCGTTTCCGCCGACTCGAACGCGTGCAGAAGACCTACGTCATCAGCCGCCGCACGCTCAACAGCCTGGAACGGGCCGCCCGCGAACTCAACGCCCCGCGCGACGCCCTCGTGGAATACTCCATTCAGCGGCTCCTGCCGGTCATCGAACGTGAACGCCGCCGGCACTACCTGCGCAAGCAGATGCTCGAACGCATCCGGCGTTTCGTTCGGGACGGCCGCCGGATCCTGGAGCAGTCGGCCGGTGATCTGGGAGGCGAGGACCCCGTTTTCGCCCGTTTCCTGGGGGCCATGGACGGCCTTGAAAACGCAATGGAGAACATTACCGCCTTTATCGAGCGCGGCAGCGGCATTGAGGATTTTTAGCATCCATCGCCGGCTTCAAACCCGCAGAGGCCATCATGATCGAAGAAATTTTCAACAAAATCCACTGGCTGGGGCACGACAGTTTTCGGATCGACGCCCCTGCCGGCACCGTCTATATCGACCCCTACGACCTTCCCGCCGACAGCCCGGCGGCCGACGTGGTGCTGGTCACCCACGAGCACTTCGACCACTGTTCTCCTCAGGATATCGCCGGGATCCGGTCGGACGCAACGGTGGTGCTCACCGAAAAGGACTCGGCGGCCAAACTTCCGGCGATGTCCGCATCATGAAGCCCGGTGAAAGCGCCGAGGTCGCCGGCATGCGCTTCGCCGCCGTTCCGGCCTACAACATCGACAAGCCGTTTCACCCACGGGACAACGGCTGGCTGGGATTCGTCGTCGACATCGGCGAAGTGCGCGTCTACCATGCCGGGGACACGGATTTCATCCCCGAGATGGCCTCCCTGTCGGCGGACATCGCATTGCTGCCGGTTTCCGGCACCTATGTCATGAATGCCCGGGAGGCCGTGGAGGCCGCCCTGGCCATCGGTCCCACCATCGCCGTCCCCATGCACTTCGGCGCCATCGTCGGCAGCCGCAGTGACGCCGAGGACTTTCGGCAGGCCCTGCGGGGCCGCGTGGACGTGCGCATTCTCGAGCATTTCTGATGACGCCTGTCCATCGGCTGCATGCCGGCGGATGTCCCCCGCGCAGGTCCGTCGCCAGCGAAAGGGGGGCCCCCCCCGGCGGGGGCGCGGCGCCGCCCCTTGCGCTGAAAATCCTGTTGCCTCCTCCGGGAAATGGTGACAAATGCGCCCCCAACGGCCGGGACCAGACCGCCGAAAAGCACCGCGAAGCCCTCTTCTGCCGCCACTGCACGCGGCTGATCACCTTCCCCGACCAGCGTCTGGCGGTGGATGGCGCCTTCCGCCACACCTTCTTCAACCCCCAAGGCATCGTCTTCGAAATCGGCTGCTTCCAGACGGCCGCAGGCTGTGTCGCCATCGGCCGGGAGACGTCCGAGTTCACCTGGTTCAAGGGCTTTTCCTGGCGCATCTGTCTGTGTTCCGGCTGCCAGGTGCACCTCGGCTGGCGCTACCGGTCTCCGGAAGGCAGCCGTTTCTTCGGCCTGATCCTGGACCGCCTGCGCAGCGGCTGACGCGCGCGCACCGTCGCCTGCGCACGGCTTGACTAAATTCCAAGGGTTCTTAAATTACGCTCCGGCGACATCTCTTTTTACCGTATATCACGCGGCCCGCCGTGGGGCGCCGCCGCTCAGGAGTATAGGACCATGCAGCTCAATGCCCGTCTGCACGCATTTTTGTGGAAATCGTTGACCGCCAACAACTGCAACACCTACTTCATCGACGGCCCTTTCAAGGTGCTCATCGATCCCGGCCATGACGCTCTTTTCGAACACGTCGCGCGCGGCCTGTCCACGCTGGGTTACACGCCGGCGGACATCCAGCTGGTCATCTGCACCCACAGCCACCCGGACCACATCGAGGCCGTGAAACGCTTTTCCCACCCGACGCTCTTCACGGTGCATGAAACCGACTGGCGCCTGCTCAACGGCGAGGGCCGTGCCATGGCCGGCATGTACGGTTTCGACCCGGGCAGCATCCGTCCGGATTTCTTCATCTCCGACGGAAAGCTGCAATGCGACGGGCTCACCCTTGAGGTGTTGCACACCCCCGGCCATTCCCCGGGCTCGGTCTGCCTCTACTGGCCGGAGTACAAGGGGCTGTTCACCGGAGACGTAGTGTTCAGTGAAGGGCTGGGACGAACGGATCTGCCGGGCGGCAACGGCGACCTACTCAAGGCCAGTATCCGCCGTCTGGCATCGATGGAAGTCGAGGCGATCTGGCCCGGGCACGGGGAAACACTGGAGGACGATCGTGCGGTGCGCGCCAACTTCGACTACCTGACGGAGGTGATCTTCCCCCTCATTTAGCGCATCGCATGGCAGGCGGCGCCCGCCCTACCGGCGACAGCTTGTGTGCCGGGGCGTCGGTCAGCCGCTCCCGTCGGCGTCGAGTACCTTGCGGATGGCCTCGGACAGCTCCCGCATGGCCACCGGTTTCATGAGCAACGCCCGAATCGCGGGGGAGCGCCGCCGCAGTTCGTATATCGACTCGCTGAAGCCGGTGCAGATGATCACCGGGATGTCAGGTCGTACGGCGGACATCTCCTCGGCCAGCCGGTCTCCGGTCATCAGCGGCATGGTCAGGTCGGTGATGACCAGGTCAAAGTCGTGGGGACGTTCGCGAAAGGCCCCCAGGGCCTCCGCACTGGTGCTGTATGCCGTCACGCGGTATCCGAGCCTCCTGAGCATGCGCCGCACCATACGCATGACCTCCATCTCGTCGTCCACCAGCAGGATGTGTTCGTGTCCCCCGCGGATTTCGGAAAAGTCGGGGTGGTCGGCAAGCCTTTCGGGAGTCTTGATGACAGGCAGGTAGATACTGAAAGTGCTTCCCCTCCCCGGCTGACTGGAAACGGAAATGCTCCCCCGGCAGCTCTTGACGATGCCGTGCACCATGGAAAGCCCGAGACCAGTGCCCTTGTCCTTCTCCTTGGTGGTGAAATAGGGCTCGAAGATGCGCTCGAGGATGCGATTGTCCATACCCACCCCCGTGTCCGAGACCTTCAGGCACAGATAGTGGGTGCGGTCGGGCGACATCCCGGCCGCTTCGGGATCGGACGGACCAAACTCCCGCAGGCTGATCTCCAGTCGCCCGCCCCTCTGCTCCATGGCGTGGTAGGCGTTGGTGATCAGGTTCATGACCATCTGGTGGATCTGGGTGGCATCGGCCATGACCGGACGGCAGCTTTCGTCGATGTCCTGATGGATTTCGATGGTGCTGGGCAGCGAAGAGCGCACCAGTTTGAGGACTTCCTTGATGATGGGCTGGATTTTCAGTGGTTTGAGTTCCTGGTCGGCCATGCGGCTGAAGGTCAGGATCTGGCGTACCAGACTCTTGGCCCGCTCGGCGGCTTGCAGTACTTCCAGCAGGTTACCGCGCACGGGACTGTCCCCGGGGAGTTCGTCCAGGCTCAGCTCGGTGTAACCGATGATGGGCGACAGGATGTTGTTGAAGTCGTGGGCCACGCCGCCGGCCAGAGTGCCGATGGACTCCATGCGCTGGGCCTGGCGCAGCTGCCGCTCCAGCCGTTCCCGTTCGGTGACATCGCGTACGATACCCTGGATGGCGGGCCTGCCGCCGTAATTCACCAGCGATGCGGCCACTTCCACACGCATGGTCGACCCGTCCTTTCGCCGGGCTGTGTAGGTGACGTGGCTGGGCTCCACGCGGCGCCCCTGCCGCCGCTGTTTCATGCGTTTGCGGACAAGCGCATGGTCTTCCTCTACGACGATCTCCCATATGCAGCTTTTGCGTACCTCCTCCGGGGAGTACCCGAACATTTCGCAGGCCTTCTGGTTGAAAAACTCGAAGCGCCCCGATGGAACCTCACAGACGAAGTATCCGTCCATGGTGTTTTCCACCAGCAGGCGATAGCGCTCCTCGCTGCGCCGCAGATCTTCTTCCATCTTCTTGCGGTCGCTGATGTCCCTGGCCACCACCTGGAAACGGTAGGCGCGGCCGTTGCGGATTATGAGCTGCACGTTCTGGCCCAGCCACAGGGTCTTGCCGCTGCGCGTGAGAATGGGGCACTCGTAGTAGGTGTTGGGGATCTTCTCGATGCGCTGACGCAGGTAGAAAGCCTTTACGGTTTCGCGGAAATCGGGCCGCACCACCTGGAGGTAGTGCATCCCCAGGAGTGCCTCCCCGGGGAATCCCAGTACCTTGACGCACTTTGCATTGACGTAGGTCAGATTGCCGGTGGGGTCGGTCCTGAAGATCAGGTCGTTGGCATTTTCCACCAGCTGGCGGTACTTGTTCTCACTTTCCCGCAGCGCCGCCTCGGTCTCCCGGTGACGCCGCTTCTTTCCGCTGGCAAAAGGCCATTTCACGGGGTGTGAATCCTACCGTCGCCGACCGCCGTTATGACAGCGGCACCATCTGCACCAGCGTTTCGGCGAGTCGGTCCGACAGCTGCCTGCGCTTGTCGGCCAGCACGGCGTCGTCGTCCAGGTTGGGCCGCACCGCACTGCCCGAGATGCCCAGCGAGGCCAGTTCGTCGATCATCTGCCGCCGCCGTCCGACCACAGCCGCTTCCATTTCGCGACGGACGTCCTGTACGGCCTGTTCCAGCCGGTCGGCATCGGCACGGCAGTACTGCGTCAGTAGCCGGATCCAAGGGCCGTTTTCCTTTTCGGGTCTCACCCGCTCGACCAGTCTCCGGCAAACGAGTGCACGATCCGTATCGCCCCCCTCCTCCAGCATCCCGTCGAGTTTGCCGGTCAGCGCTTCCACATCCAACAGACCGTCTTCGAGCTGCTGGAAAAGCCCTTTGAGGCGCCCGTCCAATTCCCTGCGCCGGTTTTCTTCTTTTTCCTCTCTGCTCAGAGACAGATGGCGGGTCTTTTCCATGACCAGGTCGAGGGTGCTCTTGATTTCGGCCATTTCCGGTCTCTCCTATTTGAGCAGCTTGACGACCTGTCGGAAACGATCGCCTGCGGCTTCCTGCAGCATCTCGAAAAGCGCCATCTCCACGCTGGAGATCAACGCGCCTTCCTGCTTCATGCGCGCCAGGCCGATCTCCTTGTTCTCGATCACGCGCGAGGACACGGCATCGCTGATGACGTGCACCTCGAAGCCGCGCTGCAGCAGATCGCGCGTGCTCTGGTAGACGCAAATGTGGGTCTCGATGCCGGTCACCAGCACCTGCCGCCGGCCGGAACCCTCGATGGCCGTCATGATGTCCGCGTCGCCGCAGCAGCTGAAGGTGGTCTTGGCCAGCGGACGGCGGTCCCGCAGCAGGCCGGCCACCGCCGGAACGGTGTGCCCCAGCTTTTCGGGAATCTGCTCCATCCACACGATGGGCAACTCCAGAATGCGGGCGCTCTTGATCAGGATCTGCAGATTCTTGAACAACGTCTGCCGATCGTGCATCAGCTGGGCCAGGTTGCCCTGGATGTCGATCAGCAGCAGAACGCTCGCGTCTGCGGTCAGCATTTTACAGGCTCCTCTCCGGTTTCCTCGACAATGAATGGTGAACAGCTCAGTCCGATGCTTTTCTTCTTGACCCACACCCGTGCCATGGGCACCGTCTCGCCGCGAATGTTCACCAGACTGGGAAGCTCCTCGGCATAGCTGATGTCCTCGGCGCGGAACTCGAAGTAGTACGCACAGCTGCTGTATGGGTCCGGAATGATGATCACCTTCTGGTCGTCGAGCGGGTGCTTACGGGGCGATCCCGAAAAAGGCACATGCGTACGCATCAGCGACTGAAGGTCCGTCGGTCGTTTGTATTGCTGGATCTCTAATTTTTCGGCCACCTGGGGCCAGCGGTTTTCCGCCATGTTTGCCTCCCTTTCAGGAAGTCTTTTTTTCCTGGCTCTTTTCCTTTTTCATGAGTTCCGCAGGCGCCTGCATGAGCTTGTCGGCCTGCCACTTGTCCAGGTAGAACACGTAGTCGTTCTGTGAGGAAACGCCCGGGAACCTCTCCCCGGCCTCGTCTTTTGCCGCATACAGCGACAGCCGAAAGCGCTCCTTGTCATCCTTCAAGAGCACCTCGAAAACCGGTTTGTCGAGCTGCGATTTTTTTTGCCCCTTAAGATAACCGTCACACCGCAGTTT
>CAYZCL010000068.1:0-49304 GCA_964476595.1 uncultured Desulfobacteraceae bacterium | reverse complement strand
GGCGGCGCCCTGGGTGGTGTGGGCCGCGTGACACGCGAGACCCTGTTGCTGTGCGAGGCGGCCGGCTTCGACGTCATCATCGTCGAGACCGTGGGCGTGGGCCAGTCGGAAACCACGGTCTCCTCCATGGTGGATTTTTTCCTGGTGCTCATGCTGGCCGGCGCCGGCGACGAGCTGCAGGGTATCAAGAAGGGCGTGCTGGAGCTGGCCGACGCCATCGTGGTCAACAAGGCCGACGGCGGGAACATCGCGCGTGCCAACGCGGCCAGAGAGGTGTACGAACGGGCACTGCGCCTGCTCAACCCGCCGTCGGCGGTTTGGTCGCCCCCGGTGCTCACCGCCAGCGCGCTGACCGGCGACGGCATCGCCGAGGTCTGGCAGACCGTGCTGAACCACCGGCGCCGCCTGGAGGCCTCCGGCGAACTGGCACGCAAGCGCAGCCGCCAGGCTCTGGACTGGATGTGCGATCTGCTGGAAGAGGGCATCCGTCGCCAGTTCTTCGATCACCCCCGGGTGCGCCGGGAACTGGACCGCACCTGCCGCAAGGTGGAAAAGGGGATGCTGGCGCCCATGACGGCGGCCCGCGAGCTGCTTTTTTTGCTTGACAAGCGGGATGCAGTTTAGGAATGTGAACGTTTAAATTTCGCAAACTTGCGCACGATTGCGGCGCGGGAGATTTTTCTGGGATTTTACCACGATCTGCTTTGTGAAAGGACGGCGACAATGGGTATTGTGGAAGACAAGATCAGGGAACTTCGAGACCGGGAGGCCCGCATCCGCCGGATGGGCGGGGAAAAGGCCGTGGCCAAGCACCGCGAAAAGGGCAAGCTGACCGCCCGCCAGCGGCTGGACGTACTCTTCGACAAGGGCACGTTCCGGGAAATCGATATGTTCGTCACCCACCGCTGCACCAATTTCGGCATGGAAAAAGTCGAGATCCCGGCCGACGGCGTGGTCACCGGCCACGGGCTGGTGGACGGCCGCCCGGTGTTCGCCTTCGCCCAGGACTTCACTGCCCGTGCTGGCAGCCTGGGCGAGATGCACGCCAAGAAGATCTGCAAGGTGATGGACATGGCGCTGCGCGCCGGCGTGCCTTTCGTGGGACTCAACGACTCCGGCGGGGCCCGCATCCAGGAGGGCGTGGACGCCCTGTCTGGATACGGCCAGATCTTCTACCGCAACTCGGTGGCCTCGGGCGTGATCCCGCAGATCTCGGCCATCATGGGGCCCACCGCCGGCGGGGCGGTGTACTCCCCGGCCATGACCGACTGGATCTTCATGGTCAAGAACACCAGCTACATGTTCATCACCGGCCCCGAAGTGATCAAGTCGGTCACCGGCGAGGAGATCACTTTCGAGGAACTGGGCGGCGCCATGACCCACAACGAGAAGAGCGGCGTAGCCCACTTCGCCTGCGAGAGCGACGAGGACGCCCTCAAGAAGATCCGCAAGCTGCTCGCCTACCTGCCGGCCAACAACATGGAGGACCCGCCGGTGGTCGACACGGGCGACAGCCCCAAACGCACCGACAAGGCCCTGGACGGCATCATCCCCGACAACCCCAACCAGTCCTACGACGTCAAGGACATCATTCGCTCCATCGTGGACAACGGGGAGTTCTTCGAACCCCACGAGTACTTTGCACAGAACATCGTGGTGTGCTTCGCGCGCATGGGCGGCCGCACGGTCGGCATCATCGCCAACCAGCCCAAGGTACTGGCGGGATGCCTGGACATCAACGCCTCGGACAAGGCCACGCGCTTCATCCGCTTCTGCGACGCCTTCAACATCCCCATGCTGACCATCGCCGACGTGCCCGGCTACCTGCCCGGCAGCCAGCAGGAGTGGGGCGGCATCATCCGCCACGGCGCCAAGCTGCTGTGGTGCTACTCCGAGGCCACTGTGCCCAAGATGCTGCTGGTGACGCGCAAGGACTACGGCGGGTCCTACCTGGCCATGTGCTCCAAGGACTTGGGGGCCGACATGGCCCTGGCCTGGCCCACGGCCGAGATCGCCGTGATGGGCGCCGCCGGCGCGGCCAACATCATTCACCGCAAGGAGATCAAGGCCGCCGACAACCCCGAGGCCAGGCGGCAGGAGAAGATCAGGGAGTACAACGAACTCTTCTCCAACCCGTACCGGGCCGCCCAGCGGGGATACATCGACGCCGTCATCGTGCCCAGCGAGACGCGCCCGCGGCTCATCGAGGCCCTGGAGATCATGTGCACCAAGCGCGAACAGCGGCCGCCCAAGAAGCACGGCAACATTCCCATGTAACGCAAGCCCGCAACAGGAGACGGTGATCCCATGGACGATTCGAAGAAAGAAGACCCACGCAAGATAACCGCCATCGCCGCCGCCGTGGCCGCCTACATCAAGACCGAGGAGGAGGCCCTGATGGCCCAGGCGGCCGGCGCCGGACCGGTTCCGCCCAGGCCCGGTGCGGGCGCCCCGGTCAACCTGTGGGGCCTCAGCGGCCGGCAGAGCATGATGCAGCTGCGCAACCTGATGCAGCTGCGCGCCATGAGCCGCATTTCATAGGCGGCGACCGCGATTTTGAAAAAACGAGACCTTCCAACATATTTTGAGAGGAGAGCTTCCAAATGAGCGATCATGACCAAGTGAAAATGACGGAGATGAACTACGACAAGGACCGGCCCGTGGCGGAAAACCCGCTCAAGGTCGAGGACCTGACCTTCCGTGACGGGCACCAGTCCCTTTTCGCCACGCGCGGACGAACCGAGGACATGATCCCGGTGGCCGAGATGATGGACGAGGTGGGCTTCTGGGCCGTGGAGACTTGGGGCGGGGCCACCTTCGACACCATGCATCGCTTTCTCAACGAGGATCCCTGGGAACGCATCCGCACCCTGAAGCGCTACATGAAGAAGACGCCCTTTTCCATGCTGCTGCGGGCCCAGAACCTGGTGGGCTACCGCAATTACGCCGACGACGTGGCCCGCGCCTTCGTGGAGCGCGCCTGTGAAAACGGCATGGACATCTTCCGCACCTTCGACGCCTTAAACGACTACCGCAATTTTGAGACCGTGGTGCCGGTCATCAAGGAGTACGGCAAGCACTTCCAGGGCTGCATCTGCTACACCATGACCGAACCGCGCATGGGCGGCGAGGTCTACAACCTGGAGTACTATGTCAACAAGGCCAAGGAACTGGAGGCCATGGAGGCCGACAGCATCTGCATCAAGGACATGGCCGGCCTGATCGCGCCCTACGACGCCTACCAGATCGTCAAGGCGCTCAAGGCCGCCGTCAAGGTGCCCATCCACCTGCACAGCCACTTCACCTCGGGCATGTCGCCCATGAGTCACCTCAAGGCCATCGAGGCCGGTGTGGACATCATCGACACCTGCATGACGCCTTACGCCTACCGCACCTCCCACGCCGCCATCGAGCCCCTGGTGATGACCCTGCTGGGCACCAACCGCGACACGGGTTTCGACATCCGGCACTTGGCAAAGATCAACGAGATCCTCGAGAAGGAGATCATGCCCAAGTACAAGCACCTGCTGGACGACTCCAAAGTCTCCATCATCGACATCAACGTGCTGCTGCACCAGACACCGGGCGGCATGCTGTCGAACCTGGTCAACCAGCTGCGCGAGATGGACGCGCTGGACAAGATCGACCAGGTCTACAAGGAGCTTCCGCGGGTGCGAAAAGAGCTGGGCCAGATCCCGCTGGTCACGCCCACCAGCCAGATCGTGGGCATCCAGACCGTCAACAACGTGCTCTTCGACGACGAGAACGAGCGCTACAAGATGATCACCGACCAGGTCAAGGACCTGTGCTACGGCCTGTACGGCAAGACCGCCATTCCCATCGACCCCGAGGTGCAGAAGAAGGCCCTCAAGGGCTACGAACGCGGCGAGGAGCCCATCACCTGCCGCCCGGCCGAGGTGCTGGAGCCCGAACTGCCCAAGGCCAAGGAGGAAGTCAAGGGCCTGGCCGTGGATATGGACGACATCCTCATCTACGCCCTGTACCCCGTGACCGGCAAGCGCTTCCTGCGCTGGAAGTACGGCAAGGAGGATCCGCCGCCCGAGACCAAGCCGCGCACCCTCGAGCAGGTCAAGGCCGAAGAGGAGCTCATCCGCAAGGCCAAGGCCGGGCTGCTGGTGGAAAAGCCGTCCAAGGAGCCGCCGCCCAAGAGCGAGAACCTGCGCACCTTCAACGTGTTCGTAGACAACGAGTACTATGAAGTGGGCGTGGACGAAGTGGGCGGATCGCCGGTGCTGAGCTACATCCAGCAGATGCCGGCCCAGGCGCCCGTGGCCATGGCGCCGCCCGTGGCGGCTGCCCCCGCGGCCCCGGCCGCACCCGCCGCGCCGGCGGCGGAGAAACCGGCCGAAACGCCGGCTGAGAAGCCGGCCGAGGAAAAGCCGGCGGCCGCCGCGGCCGAGGGCACCGAGCTCAAGGCCCCGATGCCCGGCATGATCGTGCGTTACGAAAAGGAAGTGGGCGACGAGGTCAGCGAGGGCGAGACCGTGGTGGTGCTGGAGGCCATGAAGATGGAAAACGCGCTGCCCGCACCGGTCAGCGGCACCATCAAGGCCATCAATTTCTCCAGCGGCGACTCGGTGGCCAAGAACGACGTGCTGTGCGTCATCGGATAAGAGGAGGCCAGGCCTCATGAAGATTCACGAATACCAGGCCAAGGAGCTGTTCCGCAAATACGACATCCCGGTGCCCGGGGGCGCCGTGGCCCGCACCGCCGAAGAGGCCCGCGAGGCCGCTCTTTCCTTGGGCGGCTTCCCGGTGGTGGTCAAGGCCCAGATCCACGCCGGCGGCCGCGGCAAGGGCGGCGGCGTCAGGCTGGCGGGATCGGCCGACGAAGTAATCGAAGCCGCCGGCGGCATCATCGGCATGACCCTGGTGACCCACCAGACCGGCCCCGAGGGCCGCCGGGTGCGCAAGGTGCTGGTGGAGCAGGGGCTGGACATCGCAAGGGAACTCTACCTGAGCATCATCCCCGACCGAGCCACGGCCAAGATCGTCATCATGGCCAGCGAGGCCGGCGGCATGGACATCGAGGAGGTGGCCGAGAAAACGCCCGAGAAGATCATCAAAGTCTACGTGGATCCGCTGCTGGGCATCCAGTCGCACCACTGCCGCGAGGCGGCTTTCGGTCTGAATTTGTCGCCGGCCGCCATGAAGCCCTTCGTGCGCATGCTCGGGGCCCTCTACCGCCTCTTCGTGGACTACGACTGCTCGCTGGTGGAGATCAACCCGCTGGTCATCACGGGCGACGAACAGGTGGTGGCCTTGGACGCCAAGGTCAACTTCGACGACAACGCCCTCTTCCGCCACAAGGACATCCAGGCCTTTCGCGACCTGGACGAGGAGGACCCCATGGAGGTGGAGGCCTCCAAGTACAACCTCAACTACATCAAGCTGGACGGCAACGTGGGCAACATGGTCAACGGCGCCGGGCTGGCCATGGCCACCATGGACATCATCAAGCTGGCCGGGGCCGAACCGGCCAACTTCCTGGACGTGGGGGGCGGTGCCAGCGCCGAGATGGTCGAAAACGGCTTCCGCATCATCCTCAGCGACAAGAACGTCAAGGGCATCCTGATCAACATCTTCGGCGGCATCCTGCGCTGTGACGTGCTGGCCGAGGGTGTGGTGCAGGCCGCCCGCAAGGCCGACATCCAGGTGCCCGTGGTAGTGCGCATGGAGGGCACCAACGTGGAGGAGGGCCGCCGCATCCTGGCCGAGTCGGGGTTGTCCCTGATTTCGGCGGAGGATCTCAAGGATGCGGCGCAGAAAGTGGCGGAGATCGTCCGGGCTTAGTCCCCCTCGCCGGAAAAAAGCCGGCCACGGACACACACAGACGCACACGCACAGGTGCGGGAAGGTTTCTCCTTTTGGCGCATCGCATGTGTCAAAGGCATGTTGAGAGAAGGATCAGGCCATGAGCATATTCGTAGATGAAAACACCCGGGTGGTGGTGCAGGGCATCACGGGAAGAGAGGGCCAGTTTCACACCCGCCAGTGCATCGCCTACGGCACGCAGGTGGTGGCCGGCGTCACGCCGGGCAAGGGCGGGCAGAAGATGGACGACGTGCCGGTGTTCAACACCGTGGCGCAGGCCCGGCGGGAGACCGGCGCCGACTGCAGCCTCATCTTCGTGCCGCCGCCCTTTGCGGCCGACGCCATCCTGGAGGCCGTGGACGCGGGCATCGAACTCATCGTGACCATCACCGAGGGCATCCCGGTGATGGACATGATGCGCGTCAAGAACGCCCTGCAGTACAACGCCTCACGCCTCATCGGGCCCAACTGCCCGGGCATCATCACGCCGGGGGGCTGCAAGGTGGGCATCATGCCCGGCCCCATCCACAAGCCCGGCGGCCCCATCGGCGTGATTTCACGCTCGGGCACCCTGACCTACGAGGTGGTCGATCAGCTCACCCGCCAGGGCCTGGGGCAGACCACCTGCATCGGCATCGGCGGCGACCCGGTCAACGGCACCAACTTCATCGACTGCCTGGAGGCCTTCGAAAAGGACCCCGACACGCAGGGCGTGGTCATGGTGGGCGAGATCGGCGGCACGGCCGAGGAAGAGGCCGCCGAATTTATCCGCGAGAAGGTCAGCATGCCGGTGGTGGGCTTCATCGCCGGGCTGACGGCGCCGCCGGGGCGTCGCATGGGCCACGCCGGCGCCATTATCAGCGGCAAGAGCGGCACGGCCCAGGGAAAGATCGCGGCCATGGAGGCCGCCGGCATCCACGTCTGCAGGGACCTGGGGCGCCTGGGCGAGATGTGCGCGGAAGTGTTTCGCTAGACGCATGCACGAGATGAGCATCGCCCTGGAGGTCATTGAGATCGTCAAGGCCTCCCTGCCGGCCGGGGCGGCCAGGGTACGGGTGGAGAAGGTTAACCTGCAGGTCGGCAAGATGTCGGCCATCGTGCCCCGCAGCCTGCACTTCTGCTACGAGATCGCCGTTCGCAACACCCCCCTGGCGGGCAGCCGCTTGGAAATCGAGGAAATCCCGGTGGTGGCCCGCTGCAACGGCTGCGGGTACGAGTGGGTGCTCGAAAGCCCCGCCTTCCAGTGCCCCGAGTGCGACGGCACCGACATCGAGATGCTGTCGGGCCGTGAACTGGACATCGTCTCCATCGAAATCGAAGAACAGGATTGAGCCATGGACCGATTCGACCGGCAGCCCCGCGCCTTTCATCACAAACCCCACGGACACAGCCACCACGGCCATCCCCACCCGCCCACGGGGCCCGAACGCCTCCGGTCCGGCCGCCGCGAGATCCGCGTGGTGCGCCGCGTGCTGGACGTCAACGACCAGCTGGCGCGGCAGAACCGCGAACACTTCGCGGCCCACGGCCTGTTCGTGCTCAACGTGATGAGTTCGCCCGGTTCGGGCAAGACCACCCTGCTGCAGAAGACCATCCCAAAGCTGATGCCGGACATCCGCGCGGCCGTCATCGTGGGTGACATCTGCACCACCAACGACGCCGACCGCCTGGCCGAGAGCGGGGCGCCGGTGGTGCAGATCAACACCGACGAGTTCGGTGGCGACTGCCACTTGGCGGCCCACGTGGTGGCCAGCGCCGCCGAGGGCATCGACCTGGACGCCGTGGACCTGCTCATCGTGGAAAACGTGGGCAACCTGGTGTGCCCGGCGGAATTCGACATCGGCGAAGACGCCCGCGCAGTGGTGCTGAGCGTCACCGAGGGCGAGGATAAGCCCCTGAAATACCCTCTCATGTTCCGCGAGTGCGACGCGGCCGTGCTCAACAAGACCGACCTCTTGCCCTACCTGGACTTCGACTGCGGGGAGGCCGTGGACAACATCCGCCGCATCCACCCCGGTATGCCGGTCTTCGAGCTGTCGGCCAAAAGCGGCGAAGGCCTGGACGCCTGGATCGAATGGATCCGCAGCCAGGTAACCGCCAGGCACAACGGGGTCAAACCTTGATTTGACCCCGTTTCCCTTTTCTTTCGTTAAAGTCGCAGAGATACTGTCGTTCAGCAAAAAATAATTGGGGGAACCGTAGAGTTTCCCCAATTATTTTGGAGAATAATACATGAGAAACGTTATTATTTTGATAATCTCAGTAGTGAGTTTTATTGGATCGAGTACATCGTTCGCTGATCCTTGGAGGATAACAAAATATGGGAAAAGTTCCCCATTTTATGGGGCACCATTTAAAGTGTTAAAAGTAAAGGTTGTAAAGGAGATTATAAGAGACGGAAAAGCATATTATCAGTATAAGATGATTCTTCAGCGACCAAGTTGGGATGATTCTACGGGTGTTGTAAAAACAAACACGTTAAATTTAAGGCTTTACTATTTTGCTGCCAGTCCTGGATTAAACCCATATTGGAGTTTGTATAAAGGGTTAACAGTTGGTCAGCACAAAAAAAAAGGGCATCCTGGGAAAATAGTAATATATTTATTCGAAGGATTTCAACCGAGCAGATTAAAACGACGAATTAGGATTGGTGCCATTCCATATCCAATGGTGGCAGGGTATAGTGTAAAATCTGCTGTGGGTATATATAGAAGTGATTATGTTTCGCTTCTAGAGTTTTTATTAGAAAAGACTACGCTCGCAGGCGTCGTGATTGGAAAAGTAAAAGATATGACAATAGACTCTATTCTGGATAGAACATTGACCTATTATGGTGCCGTAGTCGAGATGGAAGTTTTGGCCAAAGTTCCGGGAATTAGGGGAATACCGGTAGAAACTGCTATCAGGGAATTACGAATGAGAACTTTGAAGCCTCACATAACCGGATATGTGTCAACCAATAAAAGGAGGCTGCACAACAGGGTAAAGGGATATAGCAGAAGAATAAACTATGTGGACGGGAATAGAGTCAGAGCGGGAACACAGTTGCACTTCAATGTGTGGAAGTATATTGGAGATAACAAACCAAATCATAGATACGGCAAAGAGATTTGTGGGGATGGCGTAGACAATGATGGTGATAACTTGATTGATGAAGATTGCTATAAGAAGTATATCATCATTGATGATTGGCAGTGCAAAGATGATGTGACAGGGCTATATATCGATGGAAGAAGAATCGGTTCGTCGCCACCAGGTCGTAAAAAGTATTTTAATATGAATTGGCTGTCAAACGGATATCACACTTTAACGATCGAAGCAGTAAGCTCATATGGAAAAAGAATGGGATGTGATAATACGGATGATGTAACATATTCTGTAAAATTAGGCCCTGGAATAAAGTTTGCCGCCGGAAGTACTTATGCAAACGGGATTCTTCACGCCAAAGGGAACAAACGAACCAAATATAGACATTACAAAATAAAATCTTATTAGGAGAAAATCCCACTCCCTGATGGTGGATTCATGGTGCAGTCACCAAATGAATGTTCAGCCCGGTGTGTGAAAGCCCCGGACGATAGCCCCCTTCCGGCTATCCTGCTGCGGTCTTGATCGCTTGATTCCCCTTCCAGAAGGGCGACAGGTTGCGCAGGCGCTCGATGATGGGCGGCAGCTTCTCGACGATGTAGTCGACTTCTTCTTCGGTGTTGTAGATGCTCAGGCTGAAACGCACCGACCCGTGGGCCGAGGTGAAGGGAACGCCCATGGCGCGCAGCACGTGGGACGGCTCCAGGGAACCTGAGGTGCAGGCCGATCCCGACGAGGCGCAGATGCCGTGCTGGTCCATGAGTAGCAGGATGGCTTCGCCCTCCACCGACTCGAAACCGATGTTGCAGGTGTTGGGCAGCCGGTTGTCGATGTCGCCGTTGACCGAGGATGCCGGGATGGCGGTCAGCAGGCCGGCCTCCAGCTTGTCGCGCAGTTTGCGCACCCGCGTGTTTTCTTCGTCCATGTGCCGGCGGGCCAGCTCGCAGGCCTTGCCCAAGGCCACGATGGAGGCCACGTTCTCGGTGCCGCCCCGGCGGCCTTGCTCCTGGTGGCCGCCGATGAGAAAGGGCGAGAACTTGGTGCCCTTGCGGATGTAGAGTACGCCCACGCCCTTGGGCGCGTGCAGCTTGTGGCCCGACAGCGAGAGCATGTCCACCGGCGCGTGGCGCATGTCGATGGGGATCTTGCCAACGGCCTGCACGGCGTCGGTGTGAAACACGATGCCGCGTTCGCGTACCTCGTTGCCGATCTCCTCGATGGGGAAGATGACGCCGGTTTCGTTGTTGGCCCACATGACGCTAACGATGGCCGTGTCCGGTGTCAGGCTGCGGTACAGATAATCCGTGTCCAGGCGCCCCTTGCCGTCGACAGGCACGAAAGTCACCCGCCAGCCCTTGCGCGCCAAGTGCTCGCACAGGTTCTTGACGGCCGGGTGTTCGACCCGCGTGGTGACGATGTGGCGCTTGTCGGGGTTGGCGTTGACGGCCGCCCAGATGGCGGTGCTGTCGCTCTCCGAGCCGCAACTGGTGAAGACGATCTCCTCGGAGTCGGCGCCCAACAGTTCGGCCACCCGCGCGCGGGCCTCTTTTATCTTTTCGGCCACCTGCCCGGCGAAGCTGTACATGCTGGAGGGGTTGGCGTACAGGTCTTTCAGGTACGGCAGCATTTCATCGAGCACTTCCGGCGCCACGCGGGTGGTGGCGTTGTTGTCTACGTATACCCTGTCCATGATTAAGCCTCCTCGACGACCAGTTCGGGCGTGACCAGTTCACGCAGCTTTTTTTCCACGTAGTCCTTGAGCGTCACCTGGGATATCTGGCAGGAGGCGCAGGCGCCGCACAGCCGCACCAGCACCGTGTTGCCGTCCACGTCCACCAGTTCGATGTCGCCGCCGTCCTGCTTGAGTGACGGCTTGATCTCGCGGTCCAGAGTCTCCTCGATGAGCTTGATCTTCTGGATGTTGGTCAGCTTCTTTTCCTTCTTGGGCGCCGGCGGTTCCTTGCCGTAGACGCTGTCGATGATCTGCTGGATCTGCTCGTGGCACTTCTGACAGCCGCCGCCGGCCTTGATGTAGTCGGTGACATCCTCAATGGTGGACAGCTTGTTTTCGCGCACGGTGCGCTCGATCTGGATGTCGGTCACGCCGAAGCACTCGCACACGATGTTGCCTTCGATCTGTTTTTCGGCCTCGCCGCGGTAGGCGGCGATGGCTTTTTCCAGGGCCTCGCGTCCCATCACCGAGCAGTGCATCTTCTCCTTGGGCAGGCCGCCGAGATAGCCGGCGATGTCGTCGTTGGTGATCTTTTCGGCTTCCTCCAGGGTGAGCCCCTTGATCATTTCGGTCAGCGCCGAAGACGAGGCGATGGCGCTGGCGCAGCCGAAGGTCTGGAACTTGGCGTCGCTGATGCGGCCGTCGTCGCCTACCTTTATATACAGCGTCAGTGCGTCCCCGCAGGACAGGGAGCCGACTTCACCCACCCCGTCGGCATCCTCAATGACGCCCACGTTGCGCGGATTGAGAAAGTGCTCTTTGACCTTGTCGGTATATTCCCACATGTGTTCCTCCCGGGTTGTTCGTTGTCCATTTTCCGTCGCTGTCGGGAAATGGGCCGGGGGCGTTACCCGCGCAAGCCGACGGATTCGCGTTTTTCCGTATAGAATAATCATTATTCGTGCGATGAAAAGGCTTGTATCCAAAATTGGCCGCAGCGCCGGCACCCGTTACGTGGCTTGACAGGGCCCTGCCGCGAGTCTAATTTTCAAGATGGATATCAGGTGCCGGGAGGCCGGGGGACATTCTCCCGGCACGGATGGCACCGGAAGGAGGGTGGACAGATGAGTATCCGAAGAGCGATGTTTGCAGGCAGCTGGTATCCGGCCGACGCCGGCTCCTGCGAAAGGCAGATCCAGGCTTTTCTGAAAGAGGCGGGCGAACGGGAGGTCCCGCTGCAAAACCCGACGGCCGGCATCGTGCCCCATGCGGGGTGGTATTTCAGCGGCAGCATCGCCTGCGATGTCATCCATCGCCTGGCCGAAAGCGGACCGGCGGACGTGGTGCTCCTGTTCGGCATGCATCTGAGGCCCTCGGATCCCCGTTTCATCATGGCCGGCGGCCGCTGGGAAACGCCCTTCGGGCTGCTGGAGGTGGATGAAGACCTGGCCCGGGAGTTGCTGGAGCATTTCGAATTCCGGGTGGAGACGCCTGAAAATTTCGTCCAGGACAACACCATCGAACTGCAGCTGCCCTTCGTGAAATACTTTCACCCCGAGGCCCGCATCGTGCCCGTGGGGGTGCCCCCGGTGGCCGAGTCCTTGGAGGTCGGCAAAACGGCGGCACGCCTGGCCGCCCGGGACGGCAAGCGCCTGCGTGTCATCGGCTCCACCGACCTGACCCACTACGGCAGCAACTACGGCTTCACACCCGCCGGCAGGGGGGGCGAGGCCCTGCGCTGGGTGCGCGACGAAAACGACCGGCGGGTGATCGACGCCATGCTGGCCATGGCGCCGGAACGGGTCATCGAGGAGGGGGTGAGCCGGCACAACGCCTGCTGTGCCGGCGCGGCCGCCACGGCCATTGCCGCGTCCCGTGAAGCGGGCGCCACCCGGGCCCACGAGGTGGCCTACGCCACCAGTTACGACAAGAGCCCGGGCGAGAGCTTCGTGGGCTACGTGGGCGTGGTTTTCGGAAACTAGTAGCGGAAGCCGGCCTGCAGTATGACGCTGGTCTGTTCGGTGTCGATGTCCTGGCTGGTGGTGGCAGCAAAACCCCCGTCCGGCATCTGGGTCTGGGTGCCGTCGGCGTCGACCTTCAGGTACTCCACCCCGGCGTTCAGGAACCAGTTGGGGGTTATGTTGTAGCGGGCATTGAACGATAGGTTGTAGGCCGGCCCGTCGCTGTCGCCGCTGAAGTTAAAGGCCGGCTGGCGGGTGAACCAGTTGCCGTTGTCCTCGGCCTTGGCGTACCAGGAATAGCCGAAGCGGGCCTCCAGGCCGAAACGGGACTGGCCGTTGCCGTAGGTGATGCCGGCGGTCACGAGGGGAATCTTGTATTTCACCTCGTAGGCGGCGATGGGCCCCGCAATGGTCAGCGGCGGGATGCCCGGCAGCGAGGGGTAGTTCTGAACGATGTTGGACATGTCGTAGCTGAACTTCTGGTAGGTGTACTTGAACCCGATCAGGAATGTCCAGTCGGCCCGCTTGTAAAAGCCCCACTCCGCATACGCATCCAGCAGGTCCGCATCCAGCGAGGCATCTGTTTCCGAGTAGATGTCCAGGGAATGAGGCGAGACCGTGGGCAGCGAGACGCCCCCGCCGCTGAAGATGCCGTAGTCCGAGTCGGTGACCTTTCCCGGGTCGTCGGTGATGTTGCCGCGGTAACGGATGCCGAAGTTGAAGCGCTCCTTTACGCTCAACCGGCCGCCCACGGACCACAGCCAGACGTCCAGCGGAAAGTGCAGTGCGCTGATGGGCTGACCGCCGCCGATGCTGTAGTCGCTGTGGCCGGTCAGGTAATCGCCGCCGGCCGTCAGTTCCAGGTGCACGATGCGGTTCTGCTGCGGGCCCTGGGACCAGGCCGGCGCGCACAGTGACAGGACCAGGAAGGCGGCGGCAATCGCCGCCTCGTACGAGCGATGTCTCCTCATGGCGTCTCCCTTCGGTGTGAAGTCGATGAAAATCGGCTGAAAACTATCCTGCTGCGATACAATTGTCAATATGAAACACTGGGTTATGACTATTTTCGGCCATTGCAAGTAGTTCTTGACTGCTCGAGAAGATATTTATTATGATTGGTATACCAATACTAGTTTTAATTCGGTTCACACCAATAGCAGAGAAAGAGGAGGCTCCATGAAAAAGTTTACCGTACTGGCCATTGCACTGGCGATGCTCTTTACGACCGGATCGGCCCTGGCGGCCGTCAAAATCAAACTGGGCGTCGTCACCAAGCCCGGATCGGCCCAGAACATCGTGGCCGAAAAATTCAAGGAACTGCTGGAACAGCGCTCCGGCGGCAAATACGAGGTGCAGATCTTTCATTCCAAGTCCATCGGCAACGAAACCGAGATTCTGCAGCAGATCCAGATGAACACCGTGCAGCTGGGCATCATCACCGGCGGGCCCTTTGACACCTTCGACCCCATCGTGCGGGTAATCAACTATCCGTTCATCTTCAAGGATTACGCCCAGGTGGACAGGGTGCTGGACGGTCCGCTGGGCAAGGCCATCCTCAAAGACCTGGAGACCGCCGGTTTCAAGGGACTGTGTTTTTCCGAAAACGGCTTCCGCAACCTGACCAACAACAAGCGGCCGGTCAAGACCGCCGCCGACGTCAAGGGCCTGAAGATCCGCGTGATGGCCTCGGCCCTGCACAAGGCCATCTGGCAGGCCCTGGGCGCCAACCCCACCCCCATGCCCTGGCCCATTTACACCGAGCTGGAGCAGGGCGTCATCGATGGACAGGAAAACCCCCTGTGGGTCATGAAGGTGTACAAGTTCTACGAAATTCAGAAGTACATGACACTTACCCGCCATGTCTATTCGCCCCATATCGACGTTGCCTCCCTGACTTGGTGGAAAAAGCTGGACCCCAAGGATCAGGACATGATCCAGAAGGCCATGTACGAGGCGGCCGTGTACCAGCGCAAGGACAACCGTGACAAGAACGCCGCCCGCTTGGCCTTTCTCAAGGAAAAGGGCATGATCGTCGAAGAACACCCCGACATCGCTTCTTTCCGCGCCAAGGTGGCCGGGCTCAAGGACATGGAGCTTTTCAAGGCGCCCAAGGTGCAGAACCTGCTGCTGCAGGTCATGGAAGCCACCAAGTAACCGTCACCCGATTCTCCGCCCGGTGGTTGCCGCCGGGCGGGGGTTGTGGCAGCCTCCCCTTTGGCTGGCGTTTGAGACAACCCTGATCGGATCGATGCCCGATCAGGGTTCTCCCGTTGTGGCCGCACCGCGGACACGACACCCCGTTTCACGTTGCCCCCTGGAAGGTCGAACGGTGAAAATCCTGCAGCGCACAAGCCGTTTGTTGAACCGATGGATCGAGTACCTCCTTTTCGGCCTGGGGTTCTCCATGGCCGTCATCGTGGCGGTGCAGGTCTTTTTTCGCTACGTGCTCAACCAGTCCCTGTTCTGGTCCGAGGAACTGGCGCGGTTCATGCTGGTGTGGCTCACTTTCCTGGGGGCGTCTGTGGCTTACTACCGCGGCGTTCACCCGGGCATCGACATGCTCTACACCCGCCTGCCGGCGGCCTGGCAGCGGCTGACGGCCGTTTTCGTGCACCTCGTCTCCATCGCCTTTTTCGTCATCATGATCGTCTACGGGGTCCAGTTCTCCTATTTCGTGCGCCTCCAGATCTCTCCCGCGCTGTACCTTCCCAAGTGGATCATCTTCGCCATCATTCCCGCAAGCGGCGCCATCCTGCTGGTGCACGGCCTCTCTTTCCTGGTGCGTGAACTCACGGGGAAGGAGGCGTCGTGACCACCGAAGTCCTGCTCATCGCCCTGCTGGCGCTCTTCGCCCTCAACGCCCCCATCGCCATCGCCATCGGTGTGGCCTCGGTGCTGGGCATCCTGGTGCAGGGCGATTTCCCCATGATGATGATGGTGCAGCGCATGTTCGGCGGTACGGACTCTTTTCACCTCATGGCCGTGCCGCTGTTCATGTTCGCCGGGGTGCTGATGGAGTGGGGCGGCATCAGCCGCCGCATCATCGATTTCGCCAACGCCTTGGTGGGCTGGCTGCCCGGTGGGCTGGCGGCCGTCACCATCGTGTCGGCCATGTTTTTCGCCGGCATCTCGGGATCGGCCGCCGCCGACGCCGCCGCCGTGGGGGCCATCCTGATCCCGGCCATGAAAAAATCGGGCTATGCCTCGGACTTCGCCGCTGCGGTGCAGGCCTCTGGGGGCTCCATCGGGGTGATCATCCCGCCCTCCATCCCCATGATCATCTTCGGTTTCCTGACGGGCGCCTCCATCGGACAGCTGTTTGCCGCCGGCATCCTGCCGGGCATTCTGATCGGCCTTTCGCTGATCGCCGTGTCGACCTTCATCTCCACCCGGCAGGGGTACGCCGCCACCACGCCTTTCTCCCTGGCCGAGGTGTGGCGTACCTTCAAGCGGGCGCTGCTGGCCCTGGGCGCGCCCCTGATCATCCTGGGCGGCATCCTCTTCGGGGTCTTCACCGCCACCGAGTCGGCGGCCGTGGCCGTGGTCTACGCGCTGGTGGTGGGCATGCTCGTCTACCGCAAGATCGGGCTCAAGGACCTGTTCCCCATCTTCCGGGACGGGGCCGTGACCTCGGCCATCGTGATGTTCATCATCGCCACGGCGTCGATCTTCAGCTGGATCGCGGCCATCGAGAACATCCCCGCCCAGCTGGCCGGCGCCATGCTGGGCATGAGCAGCAACCCGGTGGTGCTGCTGCTGCTCATCAACCTGGTGCTGCTCATCGCCGGCACTTTCGTGGAAACGACGGCCTCGCTGATCCTGCTGGTGCCCATGATCACGGCTATGCTGCCGTCGCTGGGCATTAGCATGGTGCATCTGGGCGCCATCGTGGTGACCAACCTGGCCATCGGCATGCTGACACCCCCCATGGGTATCTGCCTGATCGTCTCGTGTTCCATTTCGGGAGACAGCCTGGGGGCCATCAGCCGCCGCATTCTGCCCTTCCTGGCCGTGCTGCTGATGGACCTGCTGATCATCACCTTCTACTCGCCTCTGACCATGTGGCTGGCCAAGCTGGTGGCAAAATAGGGCCTCGCCGCCAGCCTTCGGAGACCGGGGGGCGCCCCCGGACCGGGCGTTTTAGGGAAGGTTTGCCGACGCCTTGCGGGACGTTTCGTGCCGTAACGAGAACGCCATTTGCATTGGAACCCGACAGGTCGAATCGACAAGGAGTTTGCGTATGAAAACCGTCATTATCGGAGCAGGCGCCATGGGATGTCTTTTTGGCGGCCTGCTGACAGCGTCCGGTGCCGAAGTCTGGCTGGTGGACGTGTGGCAGGAGCACGTCGACGCCCTCAACGCGAGGGGCCTTTCCTACGAGTGGCAGGGGGAGACGCGTACCATCCCGGTCAGGGCCACGACGGATCCCGCCGCCATCGGGACGGCCGACTTGGCCGTCATTTTCGTCAAATCGATGCACACGCCGGCGGCCGCCGAGACCGCCGCCCGGGTGCTGGGAGACGGCGGGTTCGCCCTGACCATGCAGAACGGCATGGGCAACGCGGACGTGCTGGCACAAGCCGTGGGCGCCGGCCGGGTGATCGCCGGCACCACCGCCCACGGCGCCACCCTGCTGGGGCCGGGACGTGTTCGCCATGCCGGCCGCTCCATCACGGTCATCGGCATGTGGGACAGTGATAATCCCGAACCGGCCGAGCAAACAGCGGCCTTTTTCACCGGCGCCGGCATCGAGACCGACATCAGCACGGACATCCGCGCCGTGGTGTGGAACAAGCTGCTGGTCAACATCGGAATCAACGCCATAACGGCGCTGACCGGCATCCGCAACGGCGAACTGCTGGACTTGCCCCAGACCCGCGAACTGGCCGCCACAGCCGTGAAGGAGGCCGTCGCCGTGGCTCGGGCCCTGGGGGTCGCCGTGGCCGACGACGCGGTGGCGCGCATGCTGGGCGTGGCGCGTGACACGGCCGTCAACCGTTCTTCCATGGGCCAGGACGTAGACCACCGGCGGCCGACCGAAATCGGCGCCATCAACGGTTTCGTGGTGCGGGAGGCCGAACGCCTGGGGATCCCGGTGCCGGTCAACCGGACACTGACCACCCTGGTGGAGACCATGCAGGCGCACTATTGAAACCATCCAGACCTGTCCGCCAAGGGGTCTGTTCAACTGAAAGGAGCGATTGAGATGAGTGGGAAGAAAGTAACCGTACTGGACATTCGCGACGCCAAGAGGGAGGGGCGCCCGCTGGTGATGGTCACCGCCTATGACTACCCCTTCGGCCTGATGGCCGATGAGGCCGGGGTCGACATCGTGCTGGTAGGCGACTCGCTGGGCATGGTGGTCATGGGGCTGGACGGGACCGTGGAGGTCACCATGGAGAACATGATTCACCACATCCGCGCCGTCATGCGGGGCTGCAAGGGCCCGCTGGTGGTGGGCGACATGCCTTTCATGAGCTACAACACCTCGGTGCGGGACGCCATCATCAACGCGGGCCGGCTGATGAAAGAGGGCGGCTGCGACGTGGTCAAGCTCGAGGGCGGCGTGGATTTCGCCCCCACCGTGGCCGCTATCGTCAAGGCAGGCATCCCGGTCCAGGGGCACATCGGGCTCACGCCCCAGACGGCCAGCGCCCTGGGCGGCTTCAAGATGCAGGGCAAGGACGTGGCCGCCGCCCGGGCGATCATCGACGACGCCCGCGCGCTGGAGGACGCCGGCGTTTTTTCCATCATCCTGGAAGCCGTGCCCGCCCCGCTGGGAAAACTGGTGGCCGAAGCGGTGGCGGTGCCGGTCATCGGCATCGGCGCCGGGCCGGACGTGGACGGCCAGGTACTGGTGACCCACGACATGGTGGGCCTTTTCGACAAGTTCGTGCCCAAGTTCGTCAAGCAGTACACCCGCATTCGCCCCATCATCCTGGAGGCGCTGGCGGAGTACAAAAAGGAAGTCCGCGAGCGGGTTTTCCCGGCCCCGGAACACTCCTTCAAGATGCCCGATGAAACCCTGGCGGAGCTGAAGAAGGCTATCGATTCGTAACGGCCCCGTGAAAAGGCGGAGGTCGCCCCGCCCGGGCGCCTCCCCCTGCCGGACTTCTCTCAGGGGCCCTGCCCGGGAAGTACAATGCCGCGCAATGGCTTCCGGCGTTCATACCGCCGTCGGCTGACGGGCCGCAGGCCCGGCGGGTTCTGCAAAACAGTCACTTGTCCCTTGACAAAGGGACCTTTTAGTCTATTTTCCCTTGCTCCTGCATTTCCCTCTCCGACCCGCTTGTCACCCAGCGCAGCAGTCCCACCACGCAGGCCAGGAAAAAAAGCATGCCGGCGTCCAGGATCTGGGCGTTGAACAGGCCGCTGAAAAGGATCACTAGGGTGGCCGACAGCACGAAGTAGCCGGCGTCCGTGTCTCGCTTGCGCCAGGCCGCACGCAGCAGCGTCCCGAAGAACCACGCGAAGACCAGCAGTCCCGGTATGCCGTAGCTGACGGCCATGTAGAGGATGTCGTTGTGGGGATGGGCCATCAGGGGCGTTCCGGGGGGGCTGGTCTTCCGGACCATGCTGCGGAAGCCCCCGGTGCCCACGCCGATGAGCGGGTGTTGGCAGAAGAGGCTGGCGGCCTTGTGCCACATGAAGAAGCGGTCCTGGTGAGGGGAATACTTGCGTCCCCAGGCTTCGTCGGGACCGGCCGACAGGTGGTATTTGAGGGTCTGCACCGTGAGAGCCGCGCGTTCTCGTACGACCGGCGACAGGAACATGGCGCCCACCAGCAGCATACAGACCAGGGCGATCACCCAGACCCTGGTGCGGTGAAAAAAGTTGCGCACCATGAGGGGCGACAGCACGATGAAAGTCAGGTAGCCCGTGCGGCCGAACAGGATGACCAGGTGGAAGAAGTAAACGCCCATCAGCAGCAGCAGGCCGCCCCGGGCTTTCCAGCTTTCCGCCTTCCTGAGAAAGAAGGAAGCGATCAGCATGCCGGTGACCAGGTAGGCCGAGAGCGTGCTGTAGCCGCGGCCCAACCCGCTGGCCACGTTGCTCTTGAGAGGGTACAGGCCCGCGAACTGCAGGGCGCCGAAGAGGGCATTGAAGGCCAGGCCGGCCAGAAAGGCCGTGATCAGGTGCCGGGCCCTGAACTTTTCCGGCGGGATGGAGGCCAGGGCCAATGCGTACAGCCAGTAGTAGGTTTTCTGGGCGTATTCGAGACCCAGTCCGCCCCGGTCCGGGGAGTAGATCAACCCGATCCAGGGCAGCGCCGTCATGGCGAACACCGGCCACAGCCAGCGCTGCCGGACCAGGAAGGCCGCCTGGCGAAAAGCAGTGAGCGACAATACCCACACGGCCAGCGCCAGCATGCCCAACAGCGTGGGCGGGAAGGTGCCTGCCGGCATGCCCGCCAGGGCGGCTGCAAAGGTCCAGAAGAGCAGCGCGGCCGCGGTCAGCTGCCGCCTGCCGTGGGCGGCGGCTTCATCCATGGGCCGTCAGGATTTTCTCGGCACGGGCGATGTCTTCCGGCCGTTCCACGCACACGCTGGCACAGTCGGTGATCTCGACGAAAATCGGGATGTCGTTTTCCAGCAGGCGCAGCATCTCCAGACCCTCGGTTTTCTCCAGCGGGCTGGGCCCCATGTCTACATAGCGCTGCAGCATGGACAGCCGGTAGGCATACAGCCCCACGTGCTCATAGTACCCTACCTTTCGGTTGTGGGGGTAGGGGATGGCGGCGCGCGAAAAGTACAGCCCCCTGCCGTTCTGCGCCAGCGCCACCGTGACACGGTCGGGGTCCCCGGCCTCTTCGGCCGGCATGGGGCGCGCCAGGGTGGCCACGTCGACGCCCGGCCGGTGGAAAGGGCGCAGCACCTGCTGGAACATTACCGGCTCGATGGTGGGCTCGTCGCCCTGGATGTTGATGACGATGGCTTCGTCGGGGATACCCAGCAGGCGGGCGGCTTCCAGTACGCGGTCCGACCCGCTGGGGTGGTGCGCGGCGGTCATCACCACGGGCACCTCCAGGCGCCGGGCGGCCTCGGCGATGCGCTCGTCGTCGGTGGCCAGCACCACTTTTTTCAGGTCGGTGCAGCGCCGTGAACGCTCGTACACGTGCCAGAACATGGGTTTTCCCAGGATTTCGGCCAGCGGTTTTCCGGGGAAGCGGCTGGACTGGTAACGTGCCGGGATGATGCCGTAGCAGTCGGGCAGGTCCTGCATGGTCGTTTTCCTTCCTGAAAAGAGCCGGGCGGCCGGGCTCACATCCGCAGGAACAGTTCGCGGGCGCGGTCGCGCGTCATGATGTTTCTCCAGTCGCTGCCCAGGGCGTGTTCCCAAAGGGGTTCCATCACCAGCGAGACGTCGATCATCTTTTCCACCTGTGCCTCGTCCAGGTCTGCGGTCAGGCCGCGGGGTAGTTCGATGCCGTGGTGTTCCTGCATGCGGCGGAAGTCGCGAACGCCTTCGGGGTAGAACTCCTCCAGGTAGTCGAAGACCACGCAGTTGCCGATGCCGTGGTGCAGTCCCAGCACGAAAGACAGGCCGTAGGACAGGGCGTGGCAGACTCCCACCTGGGAGTAGGCGATGCTCAGGCCGCCCAGGAAGGAGGCCATCATCAGGTCGTCGTCGCGCTGCTCCCCGCCCTCCAGGAAGACCTTCAGGCACAGCTCCCGGGCCTTTTCGGCGCAGGCTTGGCTGAAGGGGTTGCAGAAGCCGCCATTCAGGGACTCCACGCAGTGGATGTAGCAGTCCATGCCGGTGTAGAACCATTGGTCCACGGGCACGTCGGCGATCAGTTCGGGGTCCAGCACCAGCTGGTCGAAAACCGTGTAGTCGGAGTTGAGACCCAGTTTCTTCTCCGGCCCGGTGAGGACGGCTGTGCGCGATACCTCGGCCCCGGTCCCCGAGAGCGTGGGCACGGCCACGTGGTAGACGGCCGGGTTTTTGATCAGGTCCCAGCCTTGGTAGTCGGCCGACGACCCCGGGTTGGTCAGCATCAGGGACACGGCCTTGGCCAGGTCCATGGCGCTGCCCCCGCCGATGCCGATGACCCCCGCGGGCAGGGTGCCCTCGGCGGCGGTGTGCTCCCGGGCCAGCTGCGTGAGATGGTCCACGTAGCCGGTTTTGGGCTCGTCGTCCACGTTGACCCACAGCACCCGGTCGCGGGGTTCGACCGGCAGGCGACCGGCCAGCGGCTTGTTCCGGAATACGTCGTCCACCACGAAAACCATGGCGGATCGCCCGGCGGTCCGTTTTTCCGCCAGGATGTCTCCCAGCTGGTTGAAGGCCCCGCGGCCGAAAACCAGTCGCGGCACCATTTTATAGTTTCTGAACATCGGGTTTTCCCTTTCGAATGTTGGCTACGGTCCCGCACGGACACGGCGGGACCGTGGCTTTGCCGGAAAAACGCTTCAGGCCCGGCCGAGAATGGCCGCCATTTTTTCCCCCCGCCGTGCGACCTCGTCGTCCGTCCAGGAGAGCTTGATGAGCATGGAAATGGTGCGGCTCATGACGGCGTCCGAGCGGGGAAGCGCAAGCCGGTTGTAGTCGGGGATCTCGTCGAGCAGGGTCAGCGGCAGCCGGGCGGCGGATTTGAGCTCCCTGAGGTGATCCCAGCGGCGCAGGTAGTGCCAGTTGTTGTCGTACCAGTAGAAGCAGCCGTCCACTCCTCCGGCCGCCAGGGCGCCGGCCGCCCTGCGGGCCCTGTCCTCGTCGGGCAGGAAGAAGGAGAGAAAGGTGGCCGAGTCGCCCCGAGGGTCGGGAATTTCACGGAAACACAGGCCGTCGACGCCGGCCAGGGCTTCTTTGAGGGCCTGCTTGCGATGCCGCTGGGTCTCGAGGATGTACGGCATCTTGCGCACCTGGGCCAGTCCCACGGCGGCGTTGAGTTCGCTGATACGGCAGTTGGTGCCCAGGATGGGGTGTCCCTCCAGGCCGCGGTCGTCTCCCACGTGGTCGTGGCCGTGGTCGGCCCAGGCGTCGGCCAGCGCGTAGAGCTGCGCGTCGTCGGTGATCACGGCGCCGCCCTCGCCGCAGGTGATGGTCTTGACGGCATCGAAGGAAAAGCAGCCCATGCGCCCGAAAGTGCCGAGGGCCTTTCCCCCGAAGGAGGCTCCGAAGGCCTGGCAGGCGTCCTCGATGAGGATCAGGCCGTGGTCCTCGCAGACCTTCTTCAGGGCGTCGATGCGGGCCATGGCGCCGCACATGTGTACCGGCACCACGGCGCGCGTGCGTGCGGTTACGGCCTGCGCCACCGCGGCCGGGTCCAGGCACAGCGTCTCGTCGATGTCGGCGAACACGGGAACCGCGCCGGCATTGAGCACCGCCTCGATGGTGGCGATGAAAGTGAAGGGCGGCACGATGACCTCGTCGCCGGCGCCCACGCCACAGGCCGCCAGGGCCACGGACAGGGCCGCCGTTCCGCTGGCGCACAGGTGGCAGTGCGCTGCGCCGGTCAGCTCGGCGATTTCCTGTTCCAGTTCGCGGGCCTTCCAACGGCCCTTGCGGGCCGCGTCGAACCCGTAGCGGAACAGGACGCCGGTCTCCAGCACGTCCTGTACCTCCTTGCGCTCCTCGTCACCGAAAATTTCAAAGCCGGGCATGGGGATCTCCTTTGTATTCAGGGATGCAAAAAAACAGCCAGCCCCATCATTTTCCTTCTGCACCGATGAAGCACACTGCGCGATCGGATCCTGTCCACCACGGCGGACAGGGTGCCGAAACCATAGAGAAAGCACTCCCCGCTGTCAAGGCAAACCCGCGCTGTGCGCAGGCCAATCGCAAGTGACGATTGGCATGGTGAATGTCGGAGCCTTTCATGGATTGCCCGCACCGGGGAGCAGGTTACAGGTATGGCCCTTTAATAAAGGTTGTCACTTGCGGTTGAACCGGGTGCTACGGGGTTGAAATGGGCGGCGCTTTGATTTAGCCTGAAGGAAGAATTCAGCGGAAAGGAGCGGGAGCGCGATGATCGGGAAAACGATCGATGAGATCGCGGTGGGAGACGCAGCCGAATTTTCAAAAACCATTTCCGAAGCCGACGTTTACCTGTTCGCCGGCGTGACCGGTGACCTGAATCCGGCGCACATCGACGAACAATACGCCGGTAAAACCTTTTTCAAGGGCCGTATCGCCCACGGCATGCTGCTGGGTGGGTTCATTTCGGCGGTCATCGGCACGCGCCTGCCGGGGCCGGGCGCTATTTACATCCGCCAGGAACTCAATTTCCTGGCACCGGCCCGCATGGGCGACACCATCACGGCGCGCGTGGAAGTGGCCGAAGTGCTGAAGGAAAAGAAGCGGGTGGTGCTCCGCACCACCTGTACCAACCAGGAAGGCACCCTGGTACTGGACGGCCAGGCGCTCATCAGCCCGCCCAAGCCGAAATAGGCCGCCGTTTTCAGCGCGGCGGCAGGCCCTTTTCGATCAGGAAGGGGCCGTAGGCCTTGTCGGTTCCCATGATGTGCCGAGCCAGCCAGTCCTTGAGGAAATTGGTGATCTGGATGGGGCTGTCTATTTCGCCGCAATCGAACTTTTTCTTCAGCATGCGCACGTGGTCGCTCATGCGGTCGTGCCGGCGTTTGTGTTCGGCATATCCTGGATAGCCGTAGCGCCGCATCATCTCTTCCTCGTCGGCAAAGTGGGTCCGCGTGTAAACCAGCAGGCCGTTGAGCACGTGGGCCAGGGCCCTGCGGCCGCGGCCGGCCTGCAGGGCCTCGTAGAGTTCGTTGAGGTAGCCTACCAGTATCCGGTGTTGGCGGTCGAATTTCTCGATTCCCACGCTGTACTCGGATTTCCACTCGAAAAGCGCCACTTTGGCCTCCCTGCAGGGGGTGTCGCCAGAAGGGGTTCCCCCGTTCGTTGTCCCTTATCGGCAGATCCGGCCCCGGCTTGAGCCCGGCGCCTTTGCCGGAGGGGGACGGTGCGCCGGACCGAATCAGGATTCGGCGTCGTCGTTGGCGGAATAGCGCAGGGCGGTGTGCATCCTGGACCGTCCCAGATCCAGCGGGGCCTTGCGCACGTTGCCGCCATCGACCCCGATGACCCGCCGTTTGGGCAGGCTGTATTTCATCCCCGGTGCCAGAAAGCTGATGTGGATGCGGTCCATCCCCACCAGTTCGTCGGTGGCGGCCTGGAAATAGCTGGAGTAGTGCAGCGTGTAGCTGGACATGATCGTCACCATGCTGTTGCCCACCACCTCGCAGGTCCGGTCGGGGTGCACGGCCACGGCCGTGTCTTCGTCCATGCCGATGGCCTGGCGGCTTCTGCCGCTGGACAGGACCTGCGCCAGCCGCGGGATGCGCCCGCGGGCCAGGAAGTGGGTGTCCACCACCAGGCGTTTGAGAAAGCCGAAACCGGTGCTGATGCGGATGGCACCCTTCTTGAATCCACCCGTGTCGTTTCCGCTGGTCACCATGGGGTCTCCCAAAGCCGAGGCGCCGGCACTGGTGCCGGCCACGGTGGCGCCGTGGTTGTAGCGGTAACGTACGCGTTTGATGATGCGGCTGCCCTGCAGGATTTCCACCAGCCGTTCCTGGTCGCCGCCGGTAAAGAAAATCAGGTCGGCCTCGTTGACCATCTTCAGATAGCGGGGCCGGTCGGCCTCGTCGCGGTAGCGGATGTCCACGTAGAAGACCTCGTCGGCACCGAGATCACGGAAAGCCCGGCGGTAGGTCTCGTACACCTCGCCCGGATAGCTGCTGGCGGTCGGAAAGACAGCGACCCTGGAGGGGTTGTTGATACGGATGATATGGCTCAGTATTTTTTTTTCGTATTTTCGGTCTTCGGCACCGCCGATCAACACCAGGGTGCCTTTTCTACTGTGTTTTAACATAGGGTTCAGTTTCCGTTCCTAACCGTAACTTTGGGAATCGGGGCCCGGTCGTGATTGCCCGAACCGGCCGCCGCGAGTGTCGCGTTACAGCTCGGATCGTGATGGCAGGTCCCGCCCTATAGCATGAAAGCACATCGGGAAAAAGCACCAACTGAAATAGATCGGGTTTTTGGATCCATTTTCACAACTGAGATTCGATGGGCAGCAGCGACATGAAGCCAATCCCCATCCGGTGCCAGAAGCTTGTGTATGGATCAACCGTAAAAACAAGGGGTTTTCCATTTTTCTGCCCGTGCCAGACGATTCTTTCGTGTCCACCGGAGGTTTTTTCCAGCGTGAGCCGGAAAGCCACTTTGGCGATGTTCTGATCGAACCAGTCCGCCATCCGGGTAGCGACTTCCGGGCACGCCAGCACCATGCCGATCTCGGTATTGTGCACGACGGCCCGCGGGTCGAGGTTCAGGGAGCCCACGAAAACATCGCGGCGGTCGAAAATGAACGACTTGGTGTGCAGGCTGGCCTTGCCGGAGCCGGAATAGGCTCCTTTTTTGGTTTTTCGCTGCCGGCGGCTCAGTTTCTTGTCCATTTCGTAGAGTTCCACCCCGGCGTGCAACAGCTGTTTACGGTACTTGGCATAGCCGGCGTGCACGATGCCCACATCGGTGGAGGCCAGGGAGTTGGTCAGGATGCGCACCCGCACGCCCCGCCGGGAGACCTCCGAGAGAAAGGCCGTCCCGCTTTTTCCCGGCACGAAATAGGGCGAGAAAATGATGAGTTCTTTCTGAACGCCTTCAAAGTAGGGTGCCAGCTGGGGGGCCAGGTAATACTGGGCTTTCCCGGAGCCGTGGGTCAGCTTTTCGGGACGGTCGGCCACGATTTCGGCTTTTCCCCAGTCGTAGCGGATATTGTGCCGCCGGATGCGCTTGGCCAGATCGGAGTCGACCAGGGCCTTCAGATAGGTGGAGCCGGCCTGCCCGGCCACGTAGGTTTCAAGGCGGTGGCGCAAATCCCGGACCTCTTCGGCCGTGACCGGCTTTCCCTGCAGCACCGATGCCGGGTAGGCCAGGTCTGAATTCCAGTAGTGGTCGAAGGATGTCGAGACCTGTTGGACCACCGGTCCGATGGCCAGCACGTCCAGGTCCGCGAAGGACAGTACCGGGTCGGCCTCGAAATACTCGTCGCCGATGTTGCGGCCGCCGATGATGGTCGTCAGGTTGTCCACCGTGAAAGATTTGTTGTGCATACGGCGGGTTACCGAACCGAAACGGGTGACCAGCTGAAGGATCCGGCTGGCGTTGCGCGAAAAGGGGTTGAAGATGCGCACCTCCATGTTGGGGAGGCTGTCCAGCACGGCGGCGTTCATGTCGCGTCCCGCCAGGTCCATGTCGTCCACCAGCAGGCGCACCCGCACCCCGCGGTCGGCGGCCTTCATCAGTTGGTAGATCAGCAGGCGACCGGTGAGGTCGTTGTGAAACAGGTAATACTGAGCGTCGATGCTGCGTTCGGCCACGTGGCTCAGCACGGCGCGGGCAACGAAAGCATCCAGGCCGCTGCCCAGCATCAGGAATCCGCTTTGGCCGGGATGGGCCGACAGCTTTGCGCGCAGTCCTCTGCCCACTGCGGTGTCGCCGGTGTCCTTGATGACGGTGGATACCGGCTTTTCAAACCCCTTGGGAAGGGTGGCGCAGCCGGTGAGGGCCAGCAGGGTCGTCAGTAAAACCCAAAAACGCATCGCGGAGAAGAAGGGGGCGCTTGTTGTCATGCGGATGGGTGCCAAGATGCCTCCTCGTGTACGGGTGAAACGGGATATTAAGGTTTCTGTTTGTGCGGTTTCTCTCGCCGATCCTGCCCGCCGGCCCACGCCGCCATGCAGGCATCCCGGCCGTCGGCCGGCACTTTCCTGGCAAAGATTCTCCGGATGGGGACGTGAACGGGGCTGGTGACGAAGGAGATGATCGTGCCGGCAAGCCGGGTCATGCCGATGCCCACGCCGAAATCGTCGAACGTGCCCTTGACCTTGATGGGCACCGCCAGGCTGAAAAATTGCGGTTTCTTGGCCTTGGGAGCCAGCAGCACGTCGATCCGGCGGGTCTTGAAATTGATCTCGGCCCGGCCACTGATGGACATCCTGGTGGTGTCCATGTAGATGGCATTTTCCTTCATCAGGCCGTCCTGCATGTTCAGCCGCACCACCAGGCAGTTGATCCTGGATTTGTCCTTTTCCGAGGCTTTTTTCATGACGGCCGCCAGCAGGTTGACCGCCCACAGGTCGATGATGCCGGCGGAAAAGTTGCGGGGCGCCAGCATGAAGTTGAAGTGTCCCCCGGCGGATTCCATCACGTGTTGCAGGTCCGGGGCGGTGGCGTGCAGGGCGGCGTCCAGCGAGAAGATCCCGCCCATGTCGGTGCCCGGTTTGAGCCGGCGAAACAGGATGCCGAGATCGAACTTGTCGATGGCGGTCTTGACGTTCACCGTGATGCCGGCGGCAGCAGGCAGATAGTCGCCGTCGAGCCGCACACCGCCGCCGGGCACGTCGACGCGCAGCGGTTCGATGGCCAGGCGGCCGTCTTGGAGCGACAGCTTCAGGTGTGCGCTTCCCAGCTTGTCTTTGCCCGACAGCACCTGTCGCGCCTCCACGCGGATGCGGGCGTCCAGCAGGCCGAGCACTTCGTCGGACAGGAGCCCGCGCCGACCCTGGGGGGAAGTGCCCCGGGCCGCGCTCTTTTGGGGTTTCCGCCGCGCCGGAGAGGCCTCCGCGGCCGACGCTTTCGTTCGGGCGCCTTTTTTTCCGCGAGGGGTGAAATCGTCGATCTGGATCCGATCCGAGACCAGTTTGACCTCCAGGCGGGTCTTTGGCCGCGAGGTGTCCAGGTTCATGCCGCCGGACAGGCGGCTTTCCCCCACCGCGATCTTGAGTGTGGACAGGTCGTAGCCCTTGCCGGTTATTTTCAGGCGCGTGTCCAGCAGGATGGGGCCGATGGGCGGAAGCTCCAGGCGCAGCAGGTCGTTCAGGTCGTCCATCCGTTTTCCCGACACTTTCAGGGCCAGTTCCATGTTCCGGCTGGAGATGGGCAGTTTCACCTGGCTGGAGAAATCCAGCTGCGTGTCGGCCAGCAAGGCGTGGATTTTCAGGGGAATTTCGTTAGGGTCGGTGATGTAGCGCACCAGCGGGGCGCTCGTGATGCGCAGCTTGACCGGGGTCTGCCCGATGCGCCCCGCGAGGTCCATGGACACCGCTTTTTCCTTTTCCACCCGAATGGCGCCGGACAGGTTGGTGATATCGACACGTGCCTGGGTGTTGGGGATATCCACCCGCCAGTGGGCATCGCGGACCGAAAACAGCATGGTCGATTGTTCCAGGAGCTGTTGGAGGCTGTTGCCGTTAAGGGTCACCTTGAAACCGGCGTCGCCCACCGAGGCCTGTATGCCCTCGACGATGCCCAGGGCCGCCAGGATGGCGCCCACGTTCACATCCCGGATGCCGAAGGCCAGGTTGATCTGGGGCTGCCGCCCGCGTGCCATCAGGTCGCCCCTGGTGCTGATTTTCTTTCCGGCCACATCTCCCGTCAGGGTGAAGGTCCACGGCTTGTCTTTGGCCAGCATCTCCTCCAGGGTGTCGCCGCGCAGTTCGATATCATAGCCGTACTTTTGGAGACGCCCCCTGACATTCAGCGAGATCGGTTGTCCCGGTGCGGCCTGTCCCACCAGTTCGTCCAGTTGGAATGCGAGTGTTTTGCCCAGGGCGGCGTCGCGGTAAGTCAGGGCGATGTCTTGGAGCGAGAGGCGGTTCAGGCCCCTGAAACCGATGGGCTCCGTGCCCGTTTCGGATTCGGTGTCAACTGCCGGCGCTTTTCCATTTTTCTTTTCCGATGCGCCGCCGGGGGGGTTTGCGCCGGTCTTCGGCTCACCGAACACCCAGTTGGGCCGTCCCCGGGCGTCGTTTTCCAGGTTCAGGCTGACCTTCCGCGCGACGATCTCGCCGATCTGGATTTTTCTTTTCAGCAAGGGCAGCAGGGCGATCTGCAGCCGGGCGTGGCCGGCTCGGAAAAACACCGGTTGCGAGGCCCCGGGCCGGTTGGCGATGCTCACATCGTTGACCTGGATGGCCGGCCAGGTGGAAAATTCGAACACCACGGGCCCGTCGATTTTTACTTCCCGTCCCAGGGCCGCCCGGGCCGAGGCCTCGACGCCGGGTTTCAGGAAGCTCAGGTCGATGGTCACCCCGATGACGATACAGGCGGCCACGGCCACCACCAACAGTGCGGCCAGTGCGCCGACGATCTTGACAGAGAGCAGCAGTAATCTTCGCATGCACCTTCATCCCGGGATTGAGGGTTGGGGCTGTGCCCGCCACCGGAGGATGACGGCCGGTGTGCCTTTATTAGATACACGAAAACGCCGGGAGGCTCAATGGGCATCGGCGCCGGCCGCCCGGTGCGGTGGAAAAATTGCATCTGGACGCCCGGGGCGCTATGGATTATGTAACAGGAGCCGCAACCTCCTTTGATTCCGGGAAAAAGGGTTGCCGTCGAACCAAGGGCCGCGGGGCCCGCATCCAGAGGGTGTTGCCGTCATCAAAGAGACGCTGCTTAAAATTCTGCGCCGCCCGTATGTCTCCTCGCTGCTGGCCATCACCGTCATCACGATGGGCGTCAAAGTGGTGGTGGCGGTCAAGGAGATCGCCGTTTCCTACCGTTACGGCGTCAGCGACCAGCTGGACGCCTACCTGATCGCTTTTTTGTACGCCTCCTTCATGGTCAACATCCTGGGAAACTCCTTCAACCTGGCCATCGTGCCCACCTACGTGCAGGTGCGCCAGGAGGCGGGATTCCGGGCCGCCCGGCGGCTGTTCGGAAACATCACCGGCTGGAGCCTGGTGTTCCTGCTGGCCGTGTGCCTGGTGCTGGCCCTGCTCTCCGGCAACGTCCTGCCGCTCATGGGATCGGCTTTCGGCCCCCAGAAGATGGCGCTCACCCGCAACCTGGTGTGGGTCATGCTGCCGGTCACCCTGATCTTCAGCCTCAGCGCCGTGTGGGGTTCGGTGCTCAACGCCCACCGCTGCTTCCGCCTGGTGGCCCTGGCGCCGGTGTGCGTTCCCCTGTCCATCGCCGCTCTCGTGCTGTGGCGGGGACTGTCCTGGGGGGCCTATGCCCTGGCCGCCGGCACGGTGGCCGGATACGCCGCCGAACTGGCGCTGCTCGGGTTCCGGCTGCGCCGCCTGGACATCTCCCCGCGGCCGCGCCTGGGGAGGCCCGACGAGCGCCTGCGCCATATCGGGCGCCAGATGCTGCCCCTCATGGTGGGGTCTCTCATGACCACCGGCATGGTCCTGGTCGACAACGCCATGGCCGCCATGCTGGCGCCGGGCTCCGTGGCGGCCCTCAACTACGGCTACCGGCTGGCTGGCATGATTTTCACCCTGTGCGCCTCCCTGTGGATCGTGGCGCTGCCCGAATTCTCCAGCCTGGTGGCGGCCGACCGGCTGCCGGAGGTGGTGCGGTCCCTGCGGCGCCACTTCCTGGGCATCTTCGCGACCGGCCTGCCCCTGGCGCTGGTGCTGTACCTGCTATCCGAGCCGGTGGTGCGCCTTTTTTTCCAGCGGGGGGCCTTCACCGCCGCCGACACCCGGGTGGTCGCCCAGGTGCAAGCCTATTATGTGGTCCAGATTCCGTTTTACGTGCTCAATATGATCATGGTACGATTGCTGTCGGCCATGCACCGCAACCACATCCTGATGATCAGCGGTAGCCTGAACCTGTGCCTGAACGTGGCGCTCAACCTGCTGTTCATCCGCATCTGGGGCGTGGCGGGCATTGCGCTGTCCAGTTCGGCTGTCACGGTCCTGAGTTTCGTGCTGCTGCTGGTCGTCGTCACGAGGGGGCTGAAGAAGGACCGGGGACGGCCGTCGTGAGCTGCTGCAAGGGGCCGCCACACGTCGCGGCCCCCGGAAACGGTTTGAAAAATGGCTGAAAATTCGCAGGACCCTATCTGGTCCCACTTCCAGAATGAAGACAGCGCCGTATTCGCGGGCGCACGGGCGCGGCACGATATCCTGCTGCGCACGGTGGCGCGGCTTGCGGGCGGGGGCGCGCCCCGGATCCTCAACATCGGCTGCGGAGACGGCTACTTCGAGCGGCGGGCGGCCGCACGCGGCTGGCGCATTTTCTCCCTGGACCCCGACGCCCGGGCGGTCTCCCGGCTCAGACAGGCGGGCATCGCCGGTTGCGCGGGCTACATGCAGGCGCTACCCTTCGGCGACGGACGCCTGGACGGGGTGGTGGCCAGCGAGGTACTCGAACACCTGGACGCCCGTCAGGGACGCCGGGCCCTGGAAGAGGTGCGGCGCGTGCTGCGGCCGGGGGGCTTCTTCGTGGGCACCGTGCCCTACCGGGAGGACATGGCACTCAACATGGTGTTTTGTCCCCGCTGCCGGCGCACCTTTCACCGCTGGGGACACCAGCGGTCCTTTTCGCGTCGGCAGATGCGTCGGGAACTGGCGCCCTTTTTCACGGTGCTCAGCGTACAGCGTCGGGCGATGGTGTCCTTTACCGGCGGCGGCCTGCCGAGGCTGGCAAAAAGCGCCGTGCGGTCGGTGCTGGGCCGGCTGGGCGCGCCCATCGCCGCGGCCAACATCGTGTTTGCGACCCGCAGGCAGGCCGACTGATGGGGAAGGCCGTGACCGCTCCCCTTTCCATACTGTATCTCATCGGCTCGCTGGAGGTGGGCGGGGCCGAGACGCAGGTGCTGCACCTGGTGCGGGGACTGCACGGCCGCGGCTGCCGCTGCCGGCTGTTCGTGCTCCAGGGTGGGGGACCGCTGGCCGAAGAATACCGCCGCCTCGGGGTGGTGGTGGATTCGGGGGGACTGCGCCCGGGGGATCTGCGCGCCCGGCCGTGGAAGCTGATGCCGGCCGCCCTGCGGCTGCAGCGCTGCGTGTGCCGGGTGCGGCCGGATATCGTGCACGCTTTTCTGCCTCTGGTGACCCTGCTGGGGGCGGCCGCCGGCCGCCTGTGCGGGGCGGCGGGCGTCGTCACCGGCAAGCGCGCCCTGGGGACGCACCAGGACCGGTTTCCGTTCCTGTGGCCCGTGGATAGGCTGGCCGACGCCCTGAGCGACGTCATCACGGTCAATTCGCGGGCCGTGCTGGCCGACACCCTGCGGCGCGAGCGGGTGCGGGCCTCCCGCCTGCACCTGATCTATAACGGCGTGGCGCCCTTCAAAGGCGGACGCGAGCGGGTGCGGCGCCGCTTGGGCGTGGAAGACGAAGAGCCCGTGGTGCTGACGGTGGCCAACCTGATCGCCTACAAGGGACATGCCGACCTGATACACGCCGTACGGCTCGTCATGGACGCCGGCGGGCGTGCCCGCTTCCTGCTGGCCGGCGAAGACCGTGGCCTGCAGGCCGACCTGGTGCGCCGGGCCCGCGCGCTGGGGGTGTCGGCGGCGGTCCGTTTCCTGGGACGACGAGACGACGTGGCCGACCTGTACGCCGCTGGCGACATGCTCGTGCTGCCCTCCCACGAGGAGGGCTTCTCCAACGTGATCTTGGAGGCCATGGCCGCCGGCCTGCCGGTGGTGGCCACCGCCGTGGGCGGCAACCCGGAAGCCGTGGTGCACGGCGTGACCGGCTGGCTGGTGCCCCCGCGGCGGCCCGAGGCCCTGGCCGGGAAGATACTGGACCTGCTGGCGCATCCCGGGCGGGCCGCGCAGTGGGGCCGTCGGGGGCGGCTGCGGGCGCTGTCGCTTTTTTCCCTGGACAGGATGATCCGGGAACACCGCCGGCTTTACGCGCAGCTCGCGGCGGGGAAGGGGTGCGTCATGCGGGTGGGAGGGAGATAGGCGCAACATGTGCGGCATCGTGGGGTTCAAAGTGGACAGGCGGTTTGCCGATTTCCGGGACGACCTGTGGCCGGCCGTGGACGCGCTGGCCCACCGTGGTCCCGACGATGCCGGCACTCTCGTGGAGGAAAAGAGCGGCCTGGGGCTCGGGCACCGGCGCCTGTCCATCATCGACCTTTCGGCGGCCGGGCGTCAGCCCATGCAGAGTGTTTCGCAAGAGGCCGTCATCGTCTACAACGGCGAACTTTACAATTTCGAGGCGCTGCGCGGCGAACTGGAGCGGTGCGGACGGCGCTTCGCCAGCCGCACCGACACCGAGGTCATCCTCAACGCCTACCTGCAGTGGGGGACGGCCTGCCTGGAAAAGTTCGTCGGCATGTTCGCTTTCGCCATCTGGGACCGCCGGAAGAAGCGCCTCTTCGCGGCCCGGGACCGGCTGGGCATCAAACCGTTTTACTACCACTACGACGGACACAATTTCCTGTTCGCCTCCGAACTCAAAGCCCTGGCGGCTTTCCGGCGTTTCCCCCGCAGGCTCGACGAGGCCGCGCTGCCGCTCTTCCTGCACTACCAGTATGTACCGGCGCCGCGCAGCATCTTCCGGAACACCCACAAGCTGCCGCCGGGCCATTTCCTGCTGCTCGGTGACGGCACGCCGAAGGTCGCGCCCTACTGGGAGCCGCCGGCGCGGGGTGTCGCTCCCGCAGGCGGCCGCCCGGTGGCGGAAAACGAAGAGACGGTGATGCGGCGGCTCGACGACCTGCTGACCCGGGCCGTGTCGGAGCGTCTCGTCAGCGACGTTCCCCTGGGGGCCCTGCTCAGCGGCGGCATCGACTCCTCGCTGGTGGTGGCCCTCATGCAGAAGACCTCCACTGCGCCGGTGAAAACCTTCAGCATCGGCTTTTCAGAGTCCGGTTATGATGAAGCCCCCTGGGCGGCCAAAGTAGCCGATTTCCTGGGAACCCGGCACACCGAACTGTACGTCGACGCACGGCAGGCGCTGGAAGTCATTCCCCGCCTGCCGGAGATCTACGACGAGCCCTTTGCGGACTCTTCGGCCGTGCCCACCTTCCTGGTCAGCCGCCTGACCCGCGGCCACGTCACCGTGGCGCTCTCCGGGGACGGCGGCGACGAGCAGTTCGCCGGCTACGTGCGCTACTGGATGACCCGTTCCATGCAGAAATGGCTGGCCGGCATCCCGCCGGGCGTTCGCAGGCCCCTTGCGGCGCTGCTGAATCGTCTGCCGCCCGGCTGGGTCGAGACCTGCTACCTGCCGCTGCGGGACCGGCTGCCGCAGCGGCTGCGGGTGGCCAACGTGCGGGAAAAGTGGGGCAAGCTGGTCGCCCAGATCGGCGAGACCCGGCTGCAGGAGCTCTACCGCATGACCGTCTGCCTGTGGCCCCGGCCCCAGATCCGGGAACTGACGGGCCGCGAACTGCCCGGCGGCCTCTTCGAGGACGTTTTCGCGCGCGGCGACGCGCTGCCGTCGCTCAAGCGGCTGATGCGCGTGGACCAGCACACCTACCTGCCGGACTGCATGCTCACCAAGGTGGACCGCGCCAGCATGGCCAACGGGTTGGAGATCCGGGTCCCGCTGCTGGACCACCGCGTGGTGGCGTTCAGCGCCGGCCTGCCCGAGAACCTGCTCTACCGCGACGGCCGCGGCAAATACCTGCTCAAGCGCCTGCTGGCCCGCTACCTGCCCACGCGGCTGTTCGACCGTCCCAAGGCCGGTTTCGGGGTGCCCATCGAGCAGTGGCTGCGGGGGGAGCTGAAGGATCTGATGCTGGACTGCCTTTCGCCGGCAAGAATTCGGGCGGAGGGCCTGTTCGATCCCCAGGTGGTGCAGCGGACGGTGCACGAACATTTGAGCGGCGCCTGCGGCCACCACTACCGCCTGTGGGCCCTGATGATGTGGGAGATGTGGCGTGATCGCTGGTCCCCCTCGCTGTAAAGGGCCACCGCATTGACCCCTTGACAGGCCCGTCGTGATTGTTGTACCCAGAAAATGCAAACCGAAATACGGTTCCCAGCATCCCGGAACACGGTGAAAATCCGTGGCGGACCCGCCGCTGTGATCGGGGATGGCAATCTGTTTCAGGCGTTACGCCGGCCACTTCCGGAGCCCACTCCGGGGGGAAGGCTGCAGGTTTCCAGTCGATCCGAGAGCCAGAAGACCTGCTGAAAACCGTAGAAGGGTGTAGGATGGTAAACGAAGCCCGGTTCGGCTCCATTCGGAGCCGATGCGGGCTTTTTTTATTGGCGAACCACATTGAATTGACACCATCAAGGGAGGTGGCGATGCTCACGGATGAAGACCGAAAATTCGGCGGCTACATAACACGGTTGATTCAAAAGGGAGATCTGACGCGGGAGGAGGCCCGGGAGGCCTTTGCCGCGGTCATTGGAGACCGGACCACCGAGATGCAGCAGGGTGCGCTGCTGGCGGCCCTGACCGCCAAAGGGGAAACGGCGTATGAGGTAGCCGGAGCCTGGGACGCCATCTATGACCTGGACACCTGTCGGATATCGATCGATGATTCAGACGATCTAGTGGAAAACAGCGGGACGGGTATGGATACCTTCAAGACCTTCAACATCAGTACCGCCGCTTCGGTGTTGGCCGCCGCCGGCGGCATCCGGATGGCCCGGCACGGGGCAAGGGCCATCACCTCGGTTTGCGGCACGGTGGACGTGGCCGAGGCCCTGGGCGTGGACGTGGAATGCCCGGTGGAAACCGTGGCGGCCAGCATCCGAAAGGCCCGCATCGGGCTGTTCAACGGCATGAGTTCCCATGTGCATCCCCACGCCCTGGGACGTATTCTTACCCGCATCGCCTTTGGTTCCACCCTCAATATCGCGGCCTCATTGGCCAACCCGGTGATGCCCCCTCGGGCCGTGAGGGGTGTATATGACAGGACGCAGATTCTGCCGGTGGTCCAGGTGATGAAAGCCGTCGGATATCGACGGGCAATCGTTCTTCACGGAACCATTGACCGTTCCTCTCTTGGAATGGATGAGGCTTCGGTGTGCGGCACCACCTATTGCGCGGAATTAGAACCGGATGGCGGTATTCGTGAATTTTGCTTCAGGCCCGAAGATTTCGGTCTTTCCGTCTGGTCCCCTGAAGAACTTTCACCGTCCGGTGATATCGCTTGCGAGGCGGCCAGAATGACCGCCCTGCTTCAGGGAAGCCTCGAAGGCGCCCGGCTCCACGCCGTTTTGCTCAACGCCGGCCTCGTGTTTTACGTGGCAAACCGCGCTGCTACCATTACCGAGGGCATTGCGCGGTCCATGGCCAGTATTTCCAGCGGAGCGGCCTGGAAGACACTGGAAGAGTGGGTCGCATCCCAGAACCGCAACCCCCGGGATGGTCTCGAACGGTTGCGTTCGGTAGCGGTCTCCCGTCAATGAAAAATAAAAGGAGGGCGGCATTCGTGGAGTTGCTGATTTTGAAGTGCGGCGGGGATTATCTGCGGCAAAAAGACGGCGGATTTGTCCGATGCGGCCTGGACAGCGCCAGTGTATACCGCCCGGCCCAGGCGGAAAAGGTCGGGAAATACTTGGCCGCGGCAAAGGCGCAGGGCTTTGATGATGCGTGCATCCGGCTGCTGAGATTGACCGAAGAACCCTATCCCGGAGACGCTGAATAAAACATGGTAGCGCGTGGGAGATGAACGCAATGCGATTGGTGCTTACCGGCAGGCAGCGCCTGCGCGTCATGGATGACGATCCACCGGCGGAGCGGCCGGGTTTTGTGCGGCTGCGGGTACTTTACTGCGGCATATGCCGGACCGACGCCAAAATGTGGAAGGAAGGGCACCGGGACTTGGTATTGCCTCGCGTACCGGGGCACGAATTTGTGGGGACCGATGAACACCAGAATCGTTTTGTGGTCTGGCCGGGGGATGCTTGTGGCCGTTGCCGTTTTTGCCGGGACGGACGGGAAAACCTGTGCGAGAATATGCGTATCCTCGGGTTTCACCGGGACGGCGGGTTTTCCCGCTACGCCCTGGTGCCGAGGAACAGCCTGGTGCCTCTTCCGGAAAAGGGGGTGTCTCTCCCGCTGGCCTGCCTGGCGGAGCCTACGGGCTGCGCCTGGCATGCACTGCATCGGATGCGTCCCCGAAAAGGGATGCGGATAGTTATCTATGGGGGCGGAACCCTCGGTGTGCTGGCCGCCCTGGTGGCACGCCGTTGGGGGGTGGCGCCGTTGGTGGTTGAGAAAAACATCAGCAAAATCCGGAAGATCCGTCCCATTCTGGACGCCGCGGGTATCCGGTGCGTGCAGCGGCTCCGGGAAAACGGGTTCGACCTGGCGCTCAATGCATGTGCGGGAGCAGAGGCTTGGCGGCAGTGCGTGGAACGACTGGCAAATGGTGGAAAGCTATGTTTTTTCAGTGGCTTGAAAAACAGATCGCAAATGCCGGGTAAGGTATTGAACGTTTTGCATTACCGCGAGATAGATCTCCGGGGATCGTATGGACTGCAGCGCAGTGACATGTCGGCCGGCCTGGATCTGATTGCCGGGCAGGCGCCCCTGTTCGAGAAACTGATCGAAGACATTGTCTCGCCCGACAAGGCGCCCGGGCGCCTGGCCGATGTTCTCGAGGGCCGTTCGTTGCGCTATCTGATCGATTTCACCGGACGAGGCCTGAATCCGACATCCTGATATGAAATGTGCGGCTGCAGACTGGTCAGATGGAAGCCAGGTAGCCGCCGTCGACGGTGATCATCTGTCCGGTGATGTACCCGGAGGCCGGGCTGCATAGGAAAACGACGGCGCCGATGAGGTCCTGCACGTGCCCGAAACGGCCCATGGGAATTTTGGCTTTCATGCCTTCGGCCCAGTGTTGATCCTGGAAAAAAACGTCGGTCATCTGTGTACGGAAATAGCCAGGCGCGATGGCGTTGACCCGGATTCCGAAACGCGCCCATTCGGCGGCCAGGGCGCGGGTCATGCCCAGCAGGCCGCTCTTGCTGCTGGTATAGGGTACGGCCGTGGGCACGCCTACGCTGGAAGTCAGCGAGCAGACGTTAACCATGGCGCCGCCGGTGCCGGTCATGTGACGTGCCGCAGCCTGGGCACAGAAAAAGGCGCCCCGCAGGTTGGTATCCACGATGGTGTCCCAAAGATCCGCCGAAAGCTCCAGGGAATCACACACGTGCTCGAAACCGGCGTTGTTGACCAGGATTTCCAGGCCCTGCATTCGTTCGGCACAGGCCGCGATGCCTTCCCGGATGCTTTCAACGTCGGTGACGTCCATCGCCCGGATGACGGCCCTGCCGCCGATGTCTTCTATTTCCGTGGCCGTGTCGGTCAGCGTGTCTGCATGCCGTCCGGTAATCGCCACTGTCGCGCCGGCATGGGCCAGGCCCAGGGCCAGTGCGCGTCCGATGCCCCGGGAGGCGCCGGTAACCAGTGCCTTGCGGCCCCCGAGGTGAAAATCGGGAAACGTAATTTGCGGTCTCATGGTTTTCCTCCGCTTTCGGTGAGTATTCCGATCCGGCGAGGTTCGAAAGATATCGCCCGCCCTTCAGGACAGGTTGGCCTTGACCCCCGGCGGCAGGCCCCGGCGAAGGGGGTTGACCTCGAAAACCTCGTGCAGTGCTTCGCCCAGATGCCGGAAGATCATCCCCCAGGCCTGTTCCGGAGGCGGCAACCGCTTGATGTGCACCACCAGGCTGCATCCCAGGCCCCAGGACAGGCCGTCGAGAAAGTCGTCCAGATCCTCGGAGAACAGGCCGCCGAAGACCGTGTGCCCGATGACCAACCGCCGTTTCAGGGTTTCGGAATCCGAATCCAGGGGAACGAAACGCCAGAATTTGCGACCCTCCACGCTGACGCCCACCCGGATGTCCTGCGTCTCAAGGTCTTCCGGTCGTCGCAGGCTGCTCCCGGCGCCGTTGGCACCGACGGCCTCCATACGCTGGACCAGCACTTCCTGAAGGGCCCGTCCGATGACCATCCCCGTGTCTTCAAGCAACACGTGGCGGGAGCCCAGGGCCTTGGATCGGAAAGTCGTTTGCAGTGAAAAGCCCCCCTTGTCGGCCAACGATTGCAGCAGATGCTGCAGGCCCTTCAATGCGTCGGACGGCAGGCAGCGTTTGACGGCCGTTCCCTCCAAACGAAATGAAAAAGATCGTTGAGCCCGGAAATCAACACCCACCGAGAGCTCGCTTTCGGCCGTCCGGCGGATGATTTTACACCGGCGGGTCGAGCGGAGGATGACGGTGATGTCGTTGCCGGAAGACCCTTTCTCAGGAGATGCTGCGATTGCCTCCGTCCGGCACAGCGGCGTGAACATCCGGGACAGGGCCGTACCCACCGCGCGGAAGACCGCCTCCCAGGTATGGTGCGGGTCCTCGAAGGTGCATACCAGAATACGGATTTCGGCTCCCAAACCCTCGGACAGGCCGTCCAGCAGTTCCACCAGTGGTTGTCCGGAAGGCAACTGTTCACAGCGTGATGTGAGAAACCATTTTGGGTCAACGGGAGCGGCGGCTTGAATTTGCAGCTGCGGCGCGGTGTTCAGCCGGATGAGGACCTCAGCGCTGCCGTCGTCGATCATGCCCAGAGCCGCCGCCGCAGTTCCGTGGGCCGCAAAAGACCGGATGCGATCCCCCAGGGTGCGTCCCAGGAGCGGCCAGTTCTCGTCCGGCCACCCTAGGTCGACCGCACACCCCATACGCCAGGCGATGTGCTCGACCATGTGGCTGACGAAATCATTGGGTGTCTGCAGGCGCTTGTCGCGTACGTCACCAAAAGTCAGTTGCAGCCGGGGTGTGCTCATTTCGATCGCAGAAACAGTTCCAACCCCACCAGCTTGTCCAGCAGCCAGACGGCGACGAAGGCGATTACGATGTAGACCACCGATACGGCCGCCAGGTCGGGCGTGATGACACTGCGGATGGAATTGTAGATGGACACCGGCAGGGTGACGATGCGTGCGTCGGTGAGGAAAAGGCTCACCAGGAACTCGTTGAAAGCCAGGATGAACATCAGCAGCGCGCCGGTGATGACGCCGGGCATAACGGCCGGCAGGGTAACAGTCAGAAAGGCCTGCAGGGGCGGTGCGCCGCAGTTGGCGGCGGCGTTTTCCAGATCCGGGTCCAGGGCGTTGACCGTTGCGCTGACCGCCCAGATCATGAAGGGCAGATTGATGACGCACAGGGCCACGCCCACGGGCCACAATTGACCCAGGATGCGGATTTCTCCGAAAATGATCATCATGCCCAGGCCCGACACCACCAGCGGGATGGTAAAGGGCAGCAGCAGATAGACCTGCAGGGCGGTGCGGAAGCGTATGCGGTAACGCGCCAGAGCAATGGCCGCAAGGGTTCCGGACGGTATGCTGATGAGGGTACAGATAACGGAGACGTAGACCGTGCGCAGGAAAGCGGCCTTGAAGTCTTCCAGCAGCCACAGCTTGCCGTACCATTTCAGGGAGAAGCCGTCCGGGGGGAACTGGACGATGTCGCCGGAGGTGAACGAGGCGCCCAGAATGATGATGGTGGGCAGACTCAGGGTGATGAGGTTGAACCACACCACGGACCACAGCACGACCGTTTTGCTCCGCGAACCCGTCATCGGACGTTCTCCCTGGAGACCAACGTTCCGGTGCCGGCCAGGCTGAAAAGGACGGTGACGAAGACACTGCCGAGCGTTACCAGTATCATGGAAAGCGCCGATCCCAGGCCGGGATTGGAGAGTTGGAAAAAGCCGTCATAGATGGAATTGGCGATGAAATCGGTTGTGCCGCCTCCCAGAATTTCCGGCATGGCGAAATCGGTCAGGGTCAGGGTGAAGATCACCACCGCCGATCCCACCAGTCCCGGCTTGGCCAGCGGAATGACCACGTGGCGGAAGGTTTGCACCCAGTCGGCGCCCAGGCTTTCCGAGGCCAATTCAATTTCCTCTCCGATGGCCGTGATGGCCGGGGCGATGAGCAGTACGGCGAAGGGCAGCATGTATTGGATGAGGCCCAGAACCACCGCAGGATAGTTGTAGATCAGCTTGGCCGGGGGCAGGCCCAGAGAAGCGAGCAGGGTGTTGAGTAGACCTTCCTTGCCCAGGATGATCAGCCACCCGTAGGCCCGTACCACCTGACCGATGAAAAAGGGCAGAAAAAGGCTGATGAGCAGAAACTTGCGGGTGCCTGACGACCGCGCGCGCACCATAACGTAGGCGTATGGGAAAGCCAGCACCGTCGTGATGGCAGTAACGATAAACGAAGCCCCCAGACTGCGCAGCACCACGGTGCGATAAGTCGTGCTTTTCAGGGCGACGTGATAGTTGACCAGGCTGAAAGCGTCCTTGAGCCGGTAGGTGGCCAGATCCAGTTCGTGCAGGCTGTAATCGAAGATGTAGACCAGCCCGATGACCAGCACGAACACCAGCAGCAGTGCCGGTACCAGCAGCAGGTAGCCGGTAAGCGGCGACCAGCGTCGCGGCCATAGCGCCGCAACGTTTTCGGCGTGGTCCAGAATGCGCCAGGAAAGCGGATACTTGAATGCCGGTTTATCGGAAGACATGGCAATCGGAGCCGGGCACCCGGCAGGCGGATCCCGCCGGGCGCCGGGCGCTGTTTATCCCTGGAAGATCTCGTTGAATTTGGCGAACCACTTGGGCTGATTTTCCACCAGCACCTTGGACGGAATGCGCAACAGGTTCTTGAAATCTCCGGGTTTCGTCGGGTAAGCCACATCGCCCACCAGGTCCGGCGGAGGCTTGATGCCCGGGTAAACCGGCGGCAGGCCCAGCATGGAGCACCATTTTTGCTGCGCCTCCTTGGTCAGGGCGTGGTTGACGAACTGTTTGGCCCAGTATTCCTCATTGGGCGGCAGGCCCTTGGGTACCCACAGACCGTCGGTATCCACCTTGCAGCCTTCCTTGGGTACGGTCCAGGCTACCTTGATGCCCTTTTGCCTGGCGGCGCGGGCGTTGACGCTGATGGTGCACGCCACGTCGATCTCGCCGTTTTGGAACCAGTTGGTAAAATCGGCATCCTCGCCCAACAGCGGTTTGTTTTTCTTTAGCTTGCGGTAGAACTGCCAAGCCGGTTCCATGTTGTCCGGGATATCCTTGCGCGTGCCGCCGCCTACGAGCACCGCCACCGGGGTGAAGCCGATACCGTCGTCGTAAAGCGCGATGCGTCCCTTGAACTTGGGGTCGATGAGAACGCTCCAGGACTTGGGAGGACCGTCGGGAAAAGCTTCGGGACGGTAGGCGCAGACGTAGACGTAGGCGTAGGTGTTGACCAGCGGGTATCCCTTTAAGCCGATGGGTTTGGCCAGGGGCAGCAACCCCTTCAGGTTGGGCAGATCGCTGAGGTCGACGGTCACGCCGCGCAACGCCGAGATGGTGGCGTTGGTGGTTGTGTCCCAGTTGACATGGATCGGTGGAACACGCCCCTGGTCGACGGCGGCCCAGATCTTGGGCTTGATCTCGTTGTCTTCGGTGAAATCGAGGCGCACCTTGATGCCGGTGGCAGCGGTAAATCCGTCGGCCACGCCGGCCTTCAGGGCTTCACCCCAAGCACCTCCCCAGGCCCGCACAATGATTTCCTTGGGCTTTTTGGGGGCCGATGCGAAGACCAGTCCGGGAGCGATGAGGGCGCCGCCCACCAACGCCGCCGAGCCGGTCAGGAATTGGCGCCGATTGAGTTTCTGGCCGGAATTTTGTTTTCTGGTCATGAATTTCTCCTTTCCATTGGACAAGGGGTTTAAAGATGACGGCCTTCCGAGTCCTCGTACACCAACAGGTCCCGGGTGTTCCAGCCGATTTGGATCGTATCGTTTTTCCGGTAGCGCTTACGGTCGGCAGGGTCATGATCGAAGGCAAAGATCAGGGCATCGCCAAGTTCCGGGCAGCGTGCCTGGTAGACCATGCGGTCTCCCTCGAAAATTTGCTGCACGACCACGGCTTCCAAGGCATTGTCGAAACGCTCGGTGGGCTCGTCCGGGTATAGAATCCGCACCTGCTCGGCGCGAATCGCGCACTCGGCCGGCATGCCGGCCGACAGGCCGTCGGCCGCTGTACGACCGTACAGCTCTTTGGTGCCGACGCGTATTGTTACATCCGGCCCCTGGATGCGGATCAACCGACCCTGCAACAGGGACGTCAGGCCGATGAAGCTGGCGACGAAACGGTTGGACGGCTGGCGGTAGAGCCGAACGGGGTCGTCGGCCTGCTGGATGACGCCGTCCGACATGACGATGATTTCGTCGGACATGACCAGGGCTTCGCGCTGGTCATGGGTAACATTAATGGTGGTGACTTCCAGTTCCTGCTGGATGCGCCGGAACTCCAGCTGCATCTCCTCGCGCAATTTTTTGTCCAGCGCGGACAGGGGTTCGTCCAGCAACAGCAGGTCGGGACTGAAAGAAAGCGCCCTGGCGATGGCCACGCGCTGCTGCTGGCCACCGGACAGTTCATGGATACGCCGGTCCCCCATTCCCGTGAGCTGGACGATATTCAAATAGCGGTCAACCAGGTCCGGTATAGTGGCCGGATCGAAGCGCCGCATTTTCAGGGGGTAGGCAATGTTTTCGGCCGCTGTCATGTGGGGAAACAGGGCCAGTTTCTGAAAAACCATGCCGATCGAGCGCCGATGCGGCGGCACCGAGGACACGGCTTGTCCCTGGATGAAAATTTCACCACTGGTGGGGGCGTCGAAACCGGCGATCATGCGCAGCAGGGTGGTCTTGCCGCAGCCACTGGGTCCCAGAATGGTGAGAACCGCCCCCTTGGGCAGGGTAAAACTGACATCTTTTACGGCCTGGACAGACCCGAATTGCTTGCTGACATTGCGAAGTTCGACAACTGGAGACGGTGGCGACACTTTTTCGATACTTCCCGGATCGTTTGAAAATGTTTAGGGCATCAGCTTTTTTCGTAGTGGAGAAACGGCCAGGGCATGGCCGTCGAAGCCCTCGTAGACGGCCAGCCGGTGTGCGTTTTCGGCCAATTGATCGTAAGCGCCGGCGGTGACGTAGCCGATGCCCGTGGTTTTAAGAAAGTCGTGGACGCACAGGGGCGAGTGGGTGCGGGCGGCGCCCGAAGTCGGCAGCACGGCATTGGGTCCTAACAGATAGTTTCCCAGCGTCAGCGGCGTGTGTCTGCCCAGCAGGATTTCGCCGGCGTGCCGGACGGCGCCAAGATACTGGAAAGGCTCATCACTGTGGATCATGAGGTGTTCGGGGGCGTAATCGTTGATGAACCCGATCGCTTCCTGCGTGCCCGTCGCCAGAAGGATGCCGCCCCGCGGGCCGCACAGCACGGTCTGTGAAAAGGTGCGCCGGGTCTCCCCCAGCGATTCCCAATAAGACGGAATGGCTTCCTGCGCCTGCTGCGCAACGTGCCTGCTGGTGGTCAATAGGAAAGCCGAGGAGTCGGGACCGTGTTCGGACTCGATGATCAGGTCCAGGGCGGCCAGCCGCCCGTCGGCCGAGTCGTCGGCGAAGATGATGGATTCGCTGGGTCCGGCCGGGGTGCCGGGATCAATCTCATCGGCCAGCAGTCGCTTGGCGGCTACTACCCAGGGGCTGCCGGGGCCCACGATCTTGTCGGCCCTGGGAACCGTCTCGGTGCCGTAGGCCGCGGCCGCCACCGCCTGGGCGCCGCCGCACTTGTAGACTTCGTTTACGCCGGCGTGGCGGGCCGCTACCAGGGTGGCGTCGTCCACCCGTCCGTCGGGTCCCGGCGGCGTCAGGACAAACACCTGCGGCACCCCGGCCACCACCGCCGGGATGGTGGTCATCAGCACCACGCTGGGAAAGGCCCCCTTGCCGCGCGGAACGTAGCAGGCCACCGAAGGAATGGGCGTCACCTTCTCGCCGCAGAACACGCCCGGGCGGATTTCATTGAGCCGCATGGATTCGGGCATCTGGCCTTGGTGAAAGCGCCGGATGTTTTCGGCCGCAAAGGCGATGGCCTCCAGCAGCGCAGGGTCCAGGGCCGCTGAAGCCGCCTCGAAATCTTCGGGTCGCGCCTTTATCCCGTCAGCGGTGATGGCCGCCTTGTCCAGGTCACGGGCGAAACGCACCAGCGCCCGGTCACCCTCGTCTCTGACGGCCTTCACGATGGATTCCGCGGCCGCCAGATAGCGTCCCAGGTCGCTTTCCGTCCGCCGGAGCAGGGCGTCTCTTTCGGATCGGGAAAGCTGCTTCAGATCGTGAAATCGAATCTCTAAATTCATTTTCTCCCCCGCATGCTGTTGGTACGGTTCGTGGTGCGGCGTTTTCGGATTTCTATTAAGGGGAATTCGGGTCCGCGTCAAGGCGCCAGGCGGTCAAATTTTTTTGACCATCTTCCGGAAGCGGCTGATGGTCTTGACCCGCAACACCGAACCCGCGGCTCTGCAGGACACGCGGAAAGACAACGAGGCTTCCAGGTCCTTTGTCCGGTTCAGGCCCATGACCAGCACATCGAACCCCGACGACATCCGGACGATTTTCTCCTCGTGGTCTTCGCTGACCGCCGTCTGCACCTCGTAGAGTGCGGTTGTTTTCAGGTTGAGCAGGCTCGACACGATGAGCCGGTCCAGTTTGGCCCTCTGCGTTTTGGAATAGCCGGGCGGCAGAAAACCGAATATGACGCCTGGCCCGCCGTCTTGCGGCGATTGCCGCGGCGCATATCAGCATCAGATTCAGGTGCCGGAAGTGGGGCAGGTAGATGCCGATTTTTTCGATTCCCATGACGTAAGTCTGGCGGCTCTGGGAAACCAGGGTGCTGCTGAGCGCCCCCAGCGACGCCAGGATGCCGCCCAGGGAGATCCGCACCCACCCCTTGCCGGCGAAACTCCTGTCGGCCACCAGCACGTGGATGGCCAAGCTGATGACCATGGAGAGGATCATGGCCTTGGGAATGGTCTTTTCGGGGTTGATGATCTCTTCGGCGTTGTTGGCGATCAGCTGATAGCCGAAGAAGGAGACGTAGATCAGGAAAATGGCAGCGCCGGTCCCGTTGACGCCGCGCGGAAAGACCGGGCGGGCGCGTTCCGGCGTTAGACCGAAAAAAGAAACGACGATCAACAGCAACAGGATACCCACGTTTCCCCAGACGATCCACCCCTGCAGGTCGAAGCGGCTCTTCCCCGAAAACATGGCACTCGTCAGGGCGATCAGCATGGTGATGCCGATGGCCGCGGCCCAGGGTACATAGGCGGGGTAGTGGGCCCCGGTCAGGGAAAGCGCATATTCGGCAAAGCCGATGGCGTACAGCCCGCTGGCAAAAAGACTGCCCAGCGCCAGGAACCAGCCGCTGGCAAAACCGCCGATGCTGCCGAGCACGTCGTAGGCGAACCGGTAGCCCCCGCCCGACCGGGGAATGATGCGGCTCTGCTCGGCGTACATCAGGGTGGTGGCAAGGGCCAACAGTCCGCAGATCAGATACGAGTAGATGACCGACGGTCCGGCCAATTTGGCGGCGGCGCCGAAAAGGCCGGTGGTGCGCTTGAACCGGTCCCGTTTCATCTTTTCTCGAATATGGTTTGAATTTTATCTTTCATGTCGTGATGCTCCCGTACCGGAACGGCCGTGATTTGATTTGCGGATACCAACCCCCTTTGACATGGTTTTCCTTACCGAAATCTGCGCCCGGTGGTGTTGATAGGGGGGATGACGCAGCTCTCATCACGTTGAAGCGACGTTGAATTATAAAATTATAACATAAAGCGGGCCGGATGTGCCATGCTTTTGAAAACAAAGGAACCTGTTTCATGGATTTGAGGCACAAGCTTTGTCCGCATCGGTGCCGGCGCAGCGCGGCAGTCGCTGCCAAACCGTACGCACTGGATTTTACCGCGGCCTTGACCTAAGCAGTTGTATTTGATAATTTAAACAAAAAAGTAAGCATATACTCCCCCCTACGGTCCCGTTGTGCCCGAGAGCGACGACTGCCTGTAACGGTAAGCCTGTGTTGTCCTGAAGAACGTTTCCCCGCCGACCCGCCTGCTGTGCCGACAAACGACTTTCTGTCTGTATGCAAGCCGCCCCGAGCTCGTCGGACCTTCTTGCGGGTGAAACCATGAAATCTGGTAACGATCGGAGGATTCAGCCATGGCTTCCGGCATACCGGTTCAGGAAGAGAAAAGTCCGCCGGGAGAGTCTCTCCCCCATTTCTGGTGCAAGTCCTATGACCCGGGCGTACCCCACTCGCTGAGGCCTTATCCGCGCAAGACCCTGCTGGACATCGTGTCCGAAACGGCGCAGGCGCGTCCCGCACATGCCGCCTTTCACTTCAAGGGGGCGCGGATCAGCTATGCCCGTTTTCGGCGGGAGAGCGATGCCTTTGCCGCGGGCCTGGTCAACATGGGCGTAAAACCGGGTGATCGGGTGGCCCTGGTCATGCCCAACTGCCCCCAGTTTTTCGTGGCGCAGTTCGGCGCCTGGCGGGCGGGCGCCATCGTATCCCCCATCAACCCGCTTTACACCGAGCGGGAGTTGAAACACGCTCTGAATTACATTCGTGCTCAAACGGCAATCGTGCTCACCCCCTTTTACGAGAAGATCAGCGCCCTTCGGCGCGACACACCACTGCAGCGCATCATCGCCACCCCCATCAAGACGTATCTGCCGCCGCCGCTGCGCCTGCTTTTCACCATGTTCAGGGAGAAAAAGGAGGGGCACCGCATCACGCTGCAGGCGGGCGATGTATGGATGCAACCGTTGATCGACGCGCACGCCGACGCGCCGGCGCCCGACGTGGCCGTCGGCTGCGACGACGTCGCCCTGCTCCTGTTCACGGGCGGCACCACGGGCCTGCCCAAGGCCGCGGCCATCGCGCATCAGGCCCTGGTCACGGCGGGGATGCAGTTCAAAGCCTGGTTCGGAGAGATGCTGGTCGACTGGGAGGATGTGACCATGGCCCTCATGCCGCTGTTTCACGCCTACGGGCAGGTGGGCGTGGCGGCCACGGGTTTTGTGGGCCGTAACCCGCTCGAACTGGTCCCCAATCCACGGGACATCGATGACGTTCTGGCGACCATCCGCAAGGAACGGCCGGCCTTTATGCCGGCCGTTCCCACCTTCTTCATCGCTCTGTTGCAGCATCGCAAGGTGCAGCAGGGCAAGGTGGACCTGAGCAGCCTCAAGCTCTGCATCTCCGGCGCGGCGCCGCTGATGTCGGAAACCAAACAGCGCTTCGAGGCCCTGACCGGCGGGCGTATCATCGAAGGCTACGCGCTCACCGAATCCGCCATGGCGGGTGCTCTGACACCCGTGCGGGGCGCGTACAAACCCGGCGCGGTGGGCCCTCCGTTGCCCGACGTCGAGATCCGCATTGCCGACATCGCAGGCGGCCGGGAAAGCCTTCCGCCGGGCGAAATCGGCGAGGTGCTGCTCAGGGCCCCCCAGCTTATGCTGCAGTACTGGGAACAGCCGGAGGAGACCGCGCGCACCATCCGTGACGGATGGCTGTACACCGGTGACACCGGTTACCTGGACGAGGACGGCTACCTGCACATCGTGGATCGCAAAAAGGATTTGATCAAGCCCGGCGGCTTCCAGGTGTGGCCGCGCGAGGTGGAGGAGGTCATTGCCGAACATCCCGCGGTGGCCGAGGTGGGAGTGGCCGGCGTGCCGGACGAATACCAGGGGGAGGCCGTCAAGGCCTGGGTGGTCCTCCTGGAAGGTCGGACGCTGACAGCCGAGGACCTGAGAAGCTGGTGCAGACAGCGGCTGGCCGGGTACAAGGTCCCGAAACATGTCGCGTTCTGCCGCGATTTGCCCAAAAGTTCGGTGGGCAAGGTGCTGCGGCGGGAACTGCGGCGAAGGGAAGCCGTGAAGGGCCGCGAAGGTGATGATCATTCGCCCCCTTCTTGACCGGGTGTGGACGATGCGCCTGTTTCCATGGGGGTCATACGGGGCCGGCTGGGGAAAAGCGGGGTGGAAAGGTGCAGCCGTTCATTTCCGGTACAGCGGTTCGAAGCCCTGCGCCACCCGGCGGATGTTTTCAGCCACGACTTTCACGATACCGTCCATGGAGACGTCGGTGGAGCCGGCGATGTGCGGCGTGGCCAGCACGTTGTACCGGAAAACGGGGTCGTCCGGATCGGGCGGTTCCTCCCAGAAG
>CAYZCL010000067.1:0-2022 GCA_964476595.1 uncultured Desulfobacteraceae bacterium | reverse complement strand
CCGGTCACCATCTACTACGCCTTCAAGCAATCGGAAACGAAAGATGGCAGCACCACCAGCACCGGCTGGGAAACCTTTTTGGAGGCGGTGATCCAGGCCGGGTTTTCCATCGATGGTACCTGGCCCCTGCGTACTGAAAATTCGAGCAGGATGATTGGGCAGGGCACCAACGCCCTGGCCTCCTCCGTCGTTCTCGTCTGCCGCAAGCGTTTTGGGAGGGGGGATATTTCGTCATCGAGAAACCGAGGGCGAGACGCCCTCGCTCCCGGGGTTACTCCTAACGCCCTCGCTCCCGGGGCTACTTCTGCTCCCGGGGCTAGCCTCGGCCAAGGGGGAGGTGCGGAATCCATCTCCCGCAAGGACTTCCAGCGCCAGTTGCGCCGCGAGATGCCCGAGGCGCTGGAGGCGATGATTGGTGGCTCCGAGGGCGCCTCGCCCATCGCGCCGGTGGACCTGGCCCAGGCCGCTATCGGCCCCGGCATGGCGATTTTCTCCCGATACGAGGCCGTGTTGAACCAGGATGGCTCGCGCATGACCGTGCACGACGCGCTGATCCTCATCAACCGCGCCATCACCGAGTATCTGAGCCCCGAATCCGGCAGTTTCGACAACGACACCCAGTTCTGCGCCGCCTGGTTCGAGCAGTACGGCTGGAAAGCCGGCCCCTTCGGCGAGGCCGACGTCCTCGCCCGCGCCAAGGGCACCAGCGTGGACGGCGTGGTCGAGGCCGGCGTGCTGGAATCCGGGGCTGGCCGTGTGCGCCTGCTCAAGTGGAAGGAGTACCCCGCGGACTGGGACCCAGCCCGGGACGACCGCACACCCGTGTGGGAGGCCCTGCACCACATGATCCGCCGCCTGAACGAAGATGGCGAAACCGCCGCCGGAGAACTGCTGGCCCGCATGCCGGAAAAAGGCGAACCCCTGCGCCAGCTCGCCTACCACCTCTACACCCTCTGCGAACGCGCAGGGTGGGCCGAGGACGCCCGCGCCTACAACGAACTCATCGGCGCCTGGCACGCCATCGTCACCGCCTCCCACGAGGCGGGCCACAAGGGCGAAGCGCTGGAACTGGATCTGTAGCCCTCATTGAATGAGTGTTGTTTTTATACCATAATTATACCTACATGGAATTCGAATATGATCCGAACAAGAGCCGGCGCAATCTCGAAAAACACGGTATCGACTTCGAAAAGGCGCAGGCCCTGTGGGACGACCCCGGCCTTCTGGAGATTCCGGCCAGGACGGTCGATGAGCCGCGCTTTCTCGTGGTAGGAAGGATCGGCCTGCGGCACTGGTCGGCCGTCATCACCTACCGCGAGGGACGCATCCGGCTGATCTCCGTGCGCCGCGCCCGCAAAGAAGAGGTGGACCTGTATGAAAACGAAAGCATCTGAATTCGATCGCGCCTTCGACAAGGGCGAGGACATCACCGATCGCCTGGAAATCGAAAAAGCCCGCCGGGTCAATTACGAGACCCGCCGGGTCAACGTGGATTTCCCCGACTGGATGATCCAGGCGATGGACCGCGAAGCCCAGCGGCTGGGCGTGACCCGACAGGCCCTGATCAAACTGTGGATCGCCGAACAACTGGACCGGAAGAAAGCCTCATGAGCCTGAAACCCTGGCGCGAGATCGCCACACCCCACAAAGACGTCCTGGCCGGCACCTTCAAGCAGTCGGAGTTCGCCGCGGACATTACCCAGGTGGCCAACGGCACGGCACCGGCCGAATACCAGGACGCCGAGCAGTTCTTTGCCCGCACCTATATCACCGAGGGCATGCGCCTGCTGCTGATTTCCGTGGCCCAGCGCCTGGCGGGCCAGGGTGGCGACCCGGTCATCCAGTTGCAGACCGCGTTCGGCGGTGGCAAGACCCACACGCTGCTGGCGGTCTATCACCTGGATTCGCGCTCGGTGCCCACCTCCCGTCTCACCGGGATTCCGCCGCTGCTCGACGAGGCGGGCATCACGGATCTGCCCGAGGCCCGTGTGGCTGTGATCGATGGCATCAAGCTCTCTCCTA
>CAYZCL010000066.1:0-8647 GCA_964476595.1 uncultured Desulfobacteraceae bacterium | reverse complement strand
ACGTAGATGCAGACCTCCTTGGCTCCCTGCTGGGAGTAATGGTACTTCTTCATGAGGTTGTCGATCAGGAACTCCACGTCGCCGCGGATGCGCTTGTCGTAGGTCTTGAAGGCCTCCTTGCCGTAGTCCTTGATGGCGCGGCGGAAGTTTTCGTTATCCAGGAAGGGGTCCAGCACCTTTTCCTTCAGGTTGTAGACGTAGCGCTCGTAAAGCGACTGGTAGAGACGGGTCTCGGTCACGTCGCGCCCCTCGATGAGGATTTCCTGCGGCAGGGTCTGCGACGTATATTCGCGCTGCACGTCACGCCGGAAGTCCCGCCGTTTGCGTTCGCCCGCCTCGGCCCCGATCAGGCGCGTCTCCAGGCTCTTGAGAAACTCCTCGGTGATCTCCAGTCTGTCACCGGTAAAGCGGCTGGTTTCCACCGATCCGATCTCGAAATTGACGGCGAACATGTAGTTTCGCACGTCGCGCGATATCTGCTCCTCGTTGTAGAAGTAGAGGGACTCCTTGACCTCCTGCAGCACAGTGTAGTCGTACATGCGCTGCAGCGACTCCAGGAAGCCTTCCGGAATGACGCGCCGGTGGTCCGCCACATAGCGCTCGAAAAACTGGAAGAGGTCGCTCATGTCGATGAGCTTGTCTTCGCGGCTGTAAGTCGAAAAGAACTTGTTGAAGAGCTTGATGGAGTCGCGACCGGAAATCCCCTTCTTTCCCTCGGCCTCGGATTCGGCCAGGATGCGGCGACGGCGCTTGGCGGTCAGGCGCTTGCGATCTTCCTCGGTCAGCCAGGTGGGGATGACGCCGGTGTAGATCTCCATCTTGAGCAGCAGCAGGTCCTTGTCGCAGTACAGCCGGTAGCGCTGCGGCTCGGGGATCCACTCGGTGAGGGCCGCGCTTTTGGGGTTCAGCCGCGTGGAGATGATCACGCGCGCGAAGTTGCGCAGCACCCGCGGCAGGAAACTCTCTTCGATGTGCAGGCCGAAGATGTTGCGGTAGATCTCCACCTCGGTCTTCATGTCCATGACGTAGGGGATGGTGATGTACTCGATGCGGTCGGAAAAGGACTGGAAAACCTCGATGTTGCGCTTGTCCTCGGGGTTCATGACGGCCAGCAGCAGGGACTTGACGTTCTCCTCGATGTCTTCGACCTTGTGCACCCCTTCGCTGATGATGTTGTGCAGTTCGATCAGCCGCTCGGTGTTGTGGCTCTTGATGTCCATGAGGGCGTAGACGCCGTCGTTGGTCTTGGCGTACTCGGAAAAGACGTACTTCACCCGGTTGCTGTCGTTTAACACGGCGTTGATGCCGCGCTGCAGCATGGGGTTTCCCATGACCGCCTGTTTCATGGGACGGTCGCCAGGATTGAACACGCTGATACCTTCGCCCAGCCGGCGGCTGAACGTGTAAGGCCGGGCAAAGATCATTTTAAACAGCTCGTGAGGTTCCTTCAACCGGCTGAGCAGTGCGTCGTAGAGCGAACGGCAGATGGTGCAGGCGTCGTCGCGGAAGACCCACTCGTATTCCTTGTCGTCGGACAGGTGCCACTTGAACTCGCTGTTCTCGAAGAGGTCGTCCAGGAATGCGCGGCGGTACTCCTTGGGGATCATGAGGATGGGGTGGTCGTGGCTGGGACAGGGAATCTCCAGGATGCGGTCGCTCAGACGGCAGATGTCCGGTCGATCGGGGGCCAGACCCTCCCGGGCGCCTTCGGGGTCCAGGGCGCGGGCCAACCGTTCGGCCAGGGGCATCACCTCCCCCAGGCCAGCCCCGGAACCCAGAACGCTGCGGTCCAGGCGCCAGACGGTCTCGTAGCGCAGTCCCTCATCCGAGTTGGCGTACTGCTCGAATTTCATGAGCAGGTTGTTCAGAAAGGTGGACTTACCGCAGCCGGGGGGGCCCTCGAAGATATAGATCTTGTTCTGCTGTGCGCTGCTCTCCATGGAGCGTGACAGGTTGACCAGCCGGTTGGCGAAGATGCGGTCGGCGAAAAAGGGCCGGTCGGCGCCCTGTACGAACAGCCGCTCGCAGTCGTAGCACACGAAGTGGATCGACTCGGGGTCGTCCGGGTACTCGTCGACCCCCTCGCCGACGTAGTAGTAGATCATGTCGTGGAACAACTGGAAGATGTTGCGCATCAACTGCTGGGGCTGCTCGACGACACGCGCCAGGAAGGCGTCGAAGCCGATGGCCGTGCGCTGGTCGCGGCGCCCGATGTTTTCGGCCAGGTTTTCCAGTGCCTTTGCAATGTTTTCCATGGGCCCCTCCCCCTCGGCACACGCTCCGCTACAGGCGCTTTCGGGTCAGCTTGCGGTCCTTCATGGTGTAAAGCACCCGCTGCCAGGTGACACCGGCGATGCCCGTCCCGCGGCGGTCGGTGGAAGCCGTCCCGCCCCCGGGACTCTGGGCCGTGGGCGCCGCCACGCTGACCACCTCGCTGGTCTCCAGGTGCACCGGCGCCCCCCACAGGAACTCGATGCCCAGCATGGTGTTGGAGATAAATTCGCGCACCAGCGGTTTTTCCTCGAAGCGGTGCACCAGATAGAGTTCGCCGTCTTTTCCCTTCGTCTCGTCCACCGTGATGATGGGAGGGTGGTACAGCGAGTCCAGCACCATCTGCCGGTAGTCTTCGGCCTTGCGGCTTTTGACGTAGTACTCCCACACCATGCGCTCCTTGTTCAGCCGCCTTCCGGCCACGAAGAGGTTGTTGGCGGTGACGAAATCCTGGTCCAGGAAGGTGTTGATGAAAAGGAAATCGCACATGTTCTCGCGCACCGCGAAGATGAAATCGCGGCCCCTGCCGGTGCCGCGGTCGTAGCGACGGCGCTGCTCGACGTCCAGCAGCCGCTGGAAATCGAATGAATAGCGTCCCTCGTCGGCCATCTTTTCGATGGCGTAGAAAAGGCGCATACCCAGCGCATACGGGTTCAGGCCCACACGGGGCATGGCCGTGACGCCGGCGTTGACGCGCGCAAAATCCACCTCGTGGCCGTGGATGCGTTCGTCCTGCAGAAACAGCGTTTCGTGCCAGTAGGAAGCCCAGCCCTCGTTCATGATCTTGGTGCGGATCTGGGGCTGGAAGAACAGCGAGGTGTTGCGCACCACCTGCATGACGCCCTTCATCCACTTGTTCTCCTGGCGATTGAGCTTGGGCGAGTGCTCCATCAGGTACTGCAGCAGATCACGGTCGGGGCGTGTCTTTTTCTCGCGGCTCTTGTGGAAAAGGGCCTCGAATTCGGGATAGTCACGGATGATGTCGGCGAAAAAAGCCTGCTCTCCCTGTTCGCCGAACTCCTCGAGGCAGCGGTTGTAGCGCTCCACCTCCTTGACGTATGTGTTGACCGAGGCCTTGCGGTGCTGCTGCAGGAACACGTCGAAGTAGTAATCCACGCGCTCGGAAAAGTGGTTCAACGGGGTGTCCACGTGGCGGTACAGTTCGTGATGGTAGCACACCAGGTTGTCGATGCCGCGGGCGAACTCGATGACGTAGTCCACCCAGCGCCCCTTTTCGGAGCGCAGGGCGGCGATCATGCGTTTGTCGGACAGCGCCTGTCCGCCGAAATCGTAGTCCCAGGTGTGCCGGTAGTACAGGTTGTTCTGGAAGAAGTCGATGTGCCCCAGGACGTGGTAGAAAATCATCACGTTGAGCCAGTCCGGGTTGTTGTCGTTGTAGAAAGACACCGCCGGCCGCGTGTTGATCACCGTTTCGTACGGGTTGGAAGGGTAAAGTTCGTACTTGCCCCTCTCCTTGAGCACCTCCACGTCGTGCACCCAGTAGTCGTAGAGGGTCGGAATCATCATCTTGGGGGAGAGTTCCAGCAGGTCCCGGTTGGTGACAATGTACTCCAGGGTTTCATCTTCGAAGCGCAGGCCGGCGTCCCGGGCGCGCTCCTTGCACCCCTGCATGATGGCCTTGGTGTGCTGGTCGATGAGTTCCATGTCGGTTCCCCCTCACGCCGGGGTGTACGCCTTTTCGGATATCAGGCGCTTGATGCCCTCGATGAGGCGCGACTCCTCGGCGTCCTCGGCGATGACGTCCAAGCGCAGCAGGTCCGGGTGCTTCTCCAGCAGGCCGGATTTCTTGAGATACTTTTCGACCTCGCTCTGCTGAGCGCCGCCGCGCGATGCGATGGTGATGCCCACGCGGTTGGCGTAGGACAGCATTTTCTCGATCTGCGGAACAGCCTTCTTTCCCTCGGTGTCCCAGTCGTCGCCGTCGGTTCCGTGGAATACGTAGATGTTGTAATCGCGCGCCAGGCTCTCCTGCTCCACGATCTCGTTGACCAGCGCATAGGCGGAGAACACCTGGGTTCCGCCGGCCACGCGGGAGTTGTAGTAGGTGTAGAAATCGGGTACCTCGCGGGCCTCGGTGTCGTGCAGGATGAAACGCGTCTCCACCTGCTTTTCGTACTGGTAGAGCAGCCAGCTGTAAATCAGTACGTGCTGGGAGACCACCAGTTCGGTGGGTTTGCCGGACATGGATCCCGAGTAGTCGCGCAGGAAGAAGACCATGGCCTGGGATTCGTAGTCCTTTTCACGGGAGAGAATGCGATAGACACGGTCACCGGGGGCCACCAGGAAATCGGTGGTGTCGATGTCGCCGGCGTCAGGCAGGCGCCCCAGGGCGATGTTGGTCTCGATGATGCGCCGCAGAGTGGCCTTCTTGTCGAGCACCTGCCCGAAGCCGCGGTTGCGGTCGGTCAGATCGTAGGTGTAGTGCGTCAGGGAGCGTTTTTTGCCCTTGTCCTTGAGGTTGGGCAGCTCGAATTTCTCGGTAAGGATCTTTCCAAGGTCGTAGGCGTTGGACTCCATCTCGTGGGGGCCCTCGTCGCCCTGGCCCTGCCCGGCACCGCCGGCGCCACCGGTCTCGCGCACCGGCTGTTCGCCGATGACCTCGCCCTCTTCCCCCTGGCCCGAACCACCGTCCTGTCCTTCGCCGTCCCCGGTCTCCTCGCGGAAGTTGGGGTCGTGCAGGAACTTCTCCTCCACGGTGGTGGGCACCACCACCACCTTGTCCTTTCCGCCGCGCCCCGGCTTGATCAGCCGGCCGATGCGGATCTTGCGCGGAAAACCGTCCTTTTCACGAATGCGGTCGCGCTCCAGCAGTTCGTCGATGGAGCGGATGCGGGCGGTGTAGGAACTCTCCAGGGCCGTGATGCCCTGCAGCAGGGACAGGTCGTGCCAGGCGTAGACACTGCGGCCGGGCGCCCGCAGGTGATCGTCCGGGGCCGAGGTGTCGTCGGGAACCGCGTGGTCTCCCCCGGCCTGCAGCTCGCGCAGGATCCTGCGCTCCTGCGCGGCGGTCAGGCCCGCCGCCCTGAGTTCGCGGTACAACGCCAACAGTTTCGGATCCATGGTTCCCTCCTCTCACGGCCCCGGACCGCATGGAGGCCGCATGACTTCATGCGGTGACCATCGCGCCGCGGAATCGCCGGCGTTTCATCAGGTCTCGTCTTCCTGGGTGCAGAAGTACTCGATGGTCTTCTGCGCGCAGGTCTTGCAGTAATTCAGCTTGTCCAGCATGGTGTGGACCATGCGGTCGTAGAGCTTCTGGTTCTCCTCGTTGGTGCGGTTGGCCAGGGCGCCGATGAGACTGCCGGCGCCGGCGATGTCGGACTTGAGGCGCACGTCGGTAACCGCCTTGACCAGCTCCAGGTTGTCCATGAAGTCGTAGTTGGGATCCACCGAAATCTTCTGACCGTATATCTTGCGGATCGAGGTGCGGAACGTCTCGCGCTGCTCGGTGGTCTTCAGGCCCAGACGCTCCTCCACGCTGTTGATGTAGCGCTCGTCGATCTTAAGGGCCTTGAGCTCCCCGCTCTGGGGATCCTTGTACTTCCACATCTTGTCGGGGCCCAGGTTCTCGGCGTCGATGCCGATGATCATGTTGACGTAGTTCATGACGTCGCGCTTGATGGCCAGCGGCTCGTCCATGTAGGCGTTGAACATCTCGGTCATGATGCGCTCGCGGTACAGCCCCTTGGCGATGCGGATGTCCTCGAGGTACTTGGCGCGGTCGTTGGCGTCGGGCACGTAGTCCAGGATGACGCGCTCCAATGTCTTGAAGACGTCGTAGGCGAACATGCAGCCGCCCTCGTTGGTTTCGGAACTCTCCAGCAGGAGCTGGATGGCGCGCCCCAGGTTGCGCTGGCCCAGGCCCTTCTGGCCGAAGCGCTTGGTGATGTCCGGTTCCTGGTTGAGCATGTCGATGACTTCGGCCAGGGTCTTGATACTCTTCTCGCCGGCCACCTCGCCGGCGGCCAGCTTCATGGTCTCCACGGGGGTCAGTTTTTCCGAGCGCGGCAGGCGCGTGAGCACCACGGCCACCGAGGCGGCGTAGTTCAGGTTGGGGTCCTGGTGCAGGTCATGGCGGTCCAGCGTGGTCTTGGCCTCGCTGCCGATGGCGTAGGTGGTCAACTCCTGCTGCAGCTTGTAGTTGGTGTTGTGCGAAACGTAGCACAGGCGGCAGCGGTCCACGATGGGCGCCTCCTCGCGTTCGGACAGGAAGCGGTTGAACTCCGAGTTGTTGCTGGTGGCGATGATCAGGGTGTCGATGGGCCACTTGAAGCCGTCGATCTCGATGGTGCGGTTCTGGATGACGCCCAGGTAGACCTGGACCAGGTCCTTCTTGTTCTTGAAGATTTCGTCGCTGAAGTGGATGCCGCCGCCGGCCACGCGTGCCAGGGCGCCGCGCCGCAGGTCGAAGCGGTAGGGGTTGTTGGTGTCGGTGATGTGCAGCAGGCGCTGGATGGACTCCTCGCCCAGCAGGTCCACGGCCGAGGAGGTGATCTTGTCCTTGGCCGGGTATTTCCCGGTGATGGTGCCCAGGCTCTCGGTCAGCGGTACCGGCACGATCTCGATGAATTCCAGCATTTTGTCGATATCACCGCCGGTGTGGCGGCGGATGTCGTTCCAGATGAAACCGCTGCAGGCGCCCAGGGGCCGGTAGTTTTCATAGAGCCGCTCCACCTGCTCGTCGCTGAAGCGCATCCGGCCGGCCAGGTAGGCGCGGTTCTCCTCCTCGGTCTCGAAGAGGTTCATGGCCAGGATGACGGGATCCTCGTAGGTCTGGGACTCGATCACCTTGATGCGGCCGTAACCCTCCAGGCGGTCCAGGTGGCGGAAACGGAAAGTGTACTTGCGGTTCTCGGGCCGGCTGAGGAACTGCCGGTACCGGGTGCACAGGTACTCGACGAAGAAGGTCTTGCCGTTGCCCGGCTCGCCCACCAGCACGAAGGCCATCTCCTTGGAGGATCCGCCCTCGGCGGCGTCCTTGACGAAGGAGACGAAGCTGTTGATTTCGTCGTACATGCCGATGACGTGCCGCGGGCCGCTGCGGAACAGGCTGAAATCATAGGTCGTCTTTCCGTTGACGACCACCTTGCTGATCTCGCTTTCCAGGATCATGCGGGCCACGCCCTGGTAAGCGTTCTCGAAACAGCGATCCCCCTCCCGGACTGCCGCCAGATGGTGGCGCAGCGATGCGTTGCCATTGCCGTCCATGATGCCTCCAATCTTTGCCTTGATGCGAAAGAGCCCAGCCGTCTGGTTACGGCGGATTTCGACGATGGCCGCGCGCGTGCGCCGTCCGCAGCCCGTCGTTGCCTCCTACACCCAACATAAGAACTCGCCGCGGCATTGCAACGGCCGCCCGGCGGGCGGGAAGACCTCCGGTGCCCCTTCAGCCCCGGGTCAGGTGCCGGACCAGGTGGCCCAGCTCCGGAAAGATCAGCTCCCGGCAGGCCAGCTTGCAGGCCTTCAGGCTTCCCGGCATGCAGAAGACCACCCCGTCGCCGACGACGCCCGCCGTGGCGCGCGACAGCATGGCGGCCGAGTCGATCTCGTCGAAACTCAGCTGGGTGAAAAGAATACCGAAAGACGTCAGTTCCTTTTCAAACAGGGGGCGCACCGCCTCGATGGTGACGTCCAGCCGGCTGATGCCGGTACCGCCCGTCACCAGGATGACCTGGGCGGCGTGATTGCGGCGCGCCTCGTCCAGGGCCTCGCGGATGGCGCCCACCTCGTCGGGCACCACCACGTGGCTGACCACCTGGTGCCCCTCGCGGATGGCCCGTCGGCCGATCCAGTGACCGCTCTTGTCCTCGTCCAGCGAGCGGGTGCTCGAAACGCTGATGATGGCCACCCGCACGCTGCGGGGGGCGTCCGCCTTGTGTTCTTCGGTGCTCATGCTCTCTCCGTTTTTTCCGTTGTCGGTTAGTCGCCCATACGAACCATCCCTTACACAAGCACGGGCCGATATCAAGCGCATTGACCCGAAAAGGCTTGATTTCAGATCAACGATTCAATACCCTCTGCGCACCGGCATGCGGTCGGGGCTCACACGGCCGTACACCCGGTTGCCGATATTTCCGACGACCCGAAAATCGATTGTGCCATGGATATTCCCTGCAGCGGTGTCATACTGGCCGGCGGCCGTAACAGCCGTTTCGGCGGCCGTGAGAAGGCTTTTCTGCCGGTGGGCGGCAAACTGCTCTTCGAACGCATCTACGAGGTCTGCCGCCCGCTGTTCGACGAACTCATCCTGGTGACCAACAACCCGGCCGCCTACCTGCGCTGGGATCTGCACATCGTCACCGACCTGTTCGCGGTGCGTTCGTCGCTCACCGGCATCCACGCCGGCCTCCACTAA
>CAYZCL010000065.1:0-21423 GCA_964476595.1 uncultured Desulfobacteraceae bacterium | reverse complement strand
AAGCGCATGCGGGCGGCGAAAAAGGCGCCTGCCAGGCCGGCGAAGATGGCCCCCATGGCGTAAGCCAGCAGCTTGAGGGTGAAGGTGTTGACGCCCATCAGCTCGGCCGCCGTCTCGTCTTCGCGGATGGCCTCCCAGCCGCGGCCGATGCGCGAGAAGTTCAGCCGGTAGACGCCGATGACGGTGAACACGGCCAGGGCCAGGGCGATGTAGTAGAGATAGTAGAGCTTCTTGAGGTAGAAATATTCCAGGCTGAAGCCGCCCTCGAAAGTGGGAATGTAGATGCCCGGCGCCTTGATGCCCAGCAGCCCGTTGGGCCCGTTGGTCAGCGTCATCCAGTTGTTGAGGATCAGGCGCACGATTTCCCCGAACCCCAGGGTGACGATGGCCAGGTAGTCACCGCGCATCTTCAGGGTCGGGTAGCCGATGATGCAGCCGGCGATGCAGGCCAGACCGGCGGCCAGCGGCAGGCAGACCCAGAAACTCATGCCGAAGTGGATGTTGAGCAATGCGTAGGTGTAGGCGCCCACACCGTAGAAGGCGATGTAGCCCAGGTCCAGCAGGCCGGCCAGGCCCACCACGATGTTGAGCCCCAGCCCCAGGCAGACGTAGATCAGTACGATGATGGCTACGTCCTGGGCGTAGCGGTCGGTGAGCAGCGGGTAGGCCAGCATCACCACGGCCAGCAGCCCGAACCACAGCGCCCGGGGCACCCTGGCGCCGAAGGCACCGGTGGCCGAACGGAAGCGGCCGATGGCCGCCTGCATGGGTGCCAGGGCGTCGCTCTTGTTGAGCAGGTACAGGATCACGCAGGTCAGCGTGACCACCAGGATGTAGAACCAGACGCGGAAGGTCGAACCGAAAGACAGCGTGCCGTCGGCATGGATCCCCAGCAGCGGCCACAGCAGTCCCAGCAGCCACAGCATTCCGATGGTGTACGGTTTCCAGATTTTTTTAAACTCTCGTATCATCGACGTTTTCGCCCATTATACCCGTCGGCTTGAAATACAGCACGGCGATTAGGATGATGAATGCAAAGACATCTTTGTACTGACCAGAAATGTAGCCGGCGCCGAAAACCTCCACCATGCCGATGATCAGGCCTCCGAGCATGGCGCCGGTGATGTTGCCGATGCCTCCCAGCACCGCGGCGGCAAAGGCCTTGATGCCCGGCACGAAGCCCATGTCGTAGCGCACCGACCCGTAGTAGAAGCCCACCATGATGCCGGCTGCGGCGGCCAGCCCGGCGCCGATGGCGAAGGTCAGCGAGATGATGCGGTCGCTGCTGATGGCCACCAGCGAGGACATGATCTTGTCCTGCGCCGTGGCCCGCATGGCCATGCCCACCCGGGTTTTGAACACCAGGAAATTCAGGCCGACGAGCAGAACGATGGTCAGCGCCACGATAAGGATCTGGAGGTAGTTGAAGCTGATGGCGCCGATTTCGAAGCCGCCCTCGGCCAGTTCGATGGGATAGGGTTTGTCGAAAACCCCCTGGGTCAGCATGAGCCCATTCTGCAGGAAGATGGACATCCCCAGGGCCGACAGCAGGGCCGCCAGGCGCGACGAAAAGCGCAGCGGCTTGTAGGCCACCTTTTCCACCGCCATAGCCAGGAAGGCGCAGTAGATCATGGTCAGCACCAGCGAGGCTCCCAGGCAGATCCAGGGGTGCGTTTTGATGTAGCCCAAGCCGGCGAAATAGTTGAGTAGGATCACCCCCACGTAGCCCCCGGCGGCGAAAAATTCACCGTGGGCGAAGTTGATCAGCTGGATAACGCCGTAGACCATGGTGTAGCCCAGGGCGATTAGGGCGTAGAGCCCGCCGAGGGTGATGCCGTTGATCAGTTGTTGAATGAAATAGTCCATAGCCTCTCAGACGGTGCGCACATGGGGAACGGGAATGCAAAGAGCCCGGCCCGACGGCCGGGCTCCCGCGGTTGGCCTGACGGGACCTCTCTACAGCTTGCCCTTTTCAGGATCCCAGTATTTCACGTATTTGCCGTTTTCGATCTTGAAGATGATGTAGTTGGAGCCGGAGTCCCCGTTGGGCCGGAACTTGACCCGCTTGGAGGCCCCCTGGAAGTCCATCTTCATGATCTCGGCCTTGATTTTCTTGGGATCGGTGGACTTGGCCTGTTTGATGGCCTTGAGCAGTACGGTGGCGGCGTCGTAAGCGTAGGTGGCAAAGGCGCCGATCTTGCCGTACTTGGCGGTGAAGAGCTTGGCGTATTTCTGGTAGCTGGGCGTGGACTGGTCCACGTAGCCGAAGGTCACGTAGATACCCTCGGCGGCGTCCTTGGCCACGTTGATGAAATTGGGGTGATACATGGCGTCCTGGCTGACGATGGTGCTCTTGAGGCCGGCACGCCGCGCCTGGATGGCCATCAGGCTGCCCGAAGAGTGGTTCTGCAGGCACATGTAGAACACGTCGGCGTTGTCCTTTTTCGCCTTGGTCAGCACGGCCGAGAAATCCTTGTCACCCTGGTTAACGTGGTCGTGGGCCAGGACCTTGATGCCCAGTTTCTTGCACTGTTTGTTTACGCCGTCGGCAAGTCCCTGGGAGTAGGTGGTCTTGTCGTCGACGATGAAGATAGTCTTGGCTTTGAGCTCCTCTTTGATGAACTTGGCCGCTACGATGGCTTGGTCGTCGTCGCGCCCGCACATGCGGAACATATAAGGCAGCCCCCGATCGGTGACCTTCTCATTGGTGGAGGCCGGGGTGATCATGGGGATGTCTTCCTCGGCCAAGGCCTCGGAAGCCGGAATGGTGGACGAAGAGCAGTAGGCCCCGATGACACCCACGACGCCCAGGTTGATCAGCTTGTTGGCGGCAGCCACGGCCTGTTTGGGATCGCAGGCCGTATCCTGGGGAAACAGTTCGATCTTGTCATAGCCGGGGATACCGCCTTCCTGCTGGAAGATTTCGATGGCCGTCAACACGCCGTTTTTGATATCATTGCCGTCTGCGGCATAAGGACCCGTCAGCGGGCCCATGGAACCGATTTTTAGGGTCTTGGCCGATGCGCCGCATACCAGGAAAGGAACGATCAGCAAAGCCGTTAGCAGAATGGTCAAGGTCCTTTTTTTCATGCGCTACCTCCTCCTTAAGTTGAAGTTTGTTCTGCCGGTTGACCCAGGTACGCCTCGAGCACCTTGGGGTTCCGCTGGATTTCCTCCGGGGGACCCTCGGCGATCTTGACGCCGTGATCGATGCAGATGATATAATGACATACTCCCATGATCACTTTCATGTCGTGTTCCACCAGCAGGATGTCCACCCCCGCGTTGCAGATGCGGCTGATGTCCTCGATGAGTTCCTGGCTTTCGGCGGGGTTCATGCCGGCGGCAGGCTCATCGAGCAGCAGCACCTTGGGGCGCGAGGCCAAGGCGCGCGCAATCTCCAGTCGGCGCTGAAGACCGTAAGGGAGGTTGGCGGCGGTGCTGTCGGCATAATCTTGGACCCCCATGAACTCAAGGGCCTGGAAAGCTTCGTCGCGAATTTTCTTTTCTTCCTTCCGCTGGGATCGTGACCGCAGCATGGCTCCGACCACGCCCGACCGGTAGCGCGAGTGCAACGCCACCATGGCGTTTTCGAGGGCCGTCATATTGGCGAACAGGCGGATATTCTGAAAGGTCCTGGCCATTCCCATGGAAAGAATCTGATGGGGACGCTTGCCGAGAATACTGGTGCCCTCGAAAAGTACGTCTCCCTCCGAGGCCTGGTAGACGCCGGTGAGCACGTTGAAAACCGTGGTCTTGCCTGCACCGTTGGGGCCGATGAGGCCCAGGATGGTTCCCGAACGGAGCTCGAAGCTCAGGTCGGACAGGGCCAGCAGCCCCCCGAACTGAACACTAACGTTGCGGACTTCTATTTTTGCCATGTGTTTTTTTTTCAGTCGTTGTAGGCAGGCCCGTGAAGCGTCGCTACACGCGTATCGCCGCCGAGCCCACGGCAAAATTTAGAAATAATTCATAGGGCACACCTGGTAACCTTTTTTTATAGAAATGTCAACCTTCAAACCCTTTTTTTACAAAAATGTCAACCTCCCCCAAAAAAAGGCCAGGGCTGAAGCTGTGAGAAGCCGCAGTGCTAAGTTGATATTTACCCTTGAAAATTCGAACCTTCGGTCCTATTTTGGACCGATAAGCAATTTAAGTTTGCAACGAGACTATTCGCAATGCCCAGCGCCGGTCCATTGGGCGCCGTCGGAGGAGATATGCCCAACAGCAGTGATGGCATGATCACGAGATCCAGTGCGTTTCGGCGTGCACCGATACGGCGGCCCGTTTCCAACCGCCGCCTTTGCTCTTTACGTGGTATGGGTTTGCAGGCGGGGACGACTGCATGACTATCGACCGGACGGGCCCCCTTTTCACCGATCTCTACGAGCTGACCATGGCGGCGGGCTATTTTCGCCACCGCATCACGGGGCGCGCCACCTTTTCGCTCTTCATCCGGGATTACCATCGCCAGCGCAGTTTCTACCTCATGGCCGGACTGGGGGAGGTGCTCCGCGAGCTGGCGGATTTCCGGTTCAACCGCGAGGAACTCGATTACCTGCGCCGGACCGGCCTCTTCACCCCCGATTTCATTGCCTACCTCTCAGAGATGCGTTTTTCCGGCGACGTCTACGCGCTTCCCGAGGGCACGGTGTTCTTCGCCAACGAGCCCATCATGGAAATCGATGCGCCCATTGATCAAGCTCAGCTTCTGGAGACCTACCTGCTCAACACCATCGGTTTCCAGACTTTGATTGCCACCAAGGCCGCGCGCTGCGTGCACGCGGCCGACGGCCGTCCGGTGATCGATTTCTCCCTGCGCCGCACCCAGGGGCATGACGCCGGGCTGAAGGTTGCCCGAAACAGCTACCTGGCCGGTTTCGAGGCCACCAGCAATGTACTGGCCGGCAAGCTTTACGGCATTCCGATTTCCGGAACCATGGCGCACTCCTTTGTTACGGCTTTCGAGAGAGAAATCGACGCCTTCAGGGCCTATGCGGACGCTTTTCCAAACCAATGCGTACTGCTCATCGACACCTATGATACGCTAGAGGGGGCCCGGAACGCCGTACAGATCGCCCGTTATCTTCGGGACAAGGGCGCTTCGCTGGTAGGCGTGCGTTTGGACAGCGGAGAGATGGTGCCCCTGAGCGCGGCCGTGCGTCGCATCCTGGACGACGCCGGCTTTCCCGGCGTCAAGATTTTCGCCAGCAGCGGCCTGGACGAGTTCTCCATCGCCCGGTTGTGCCGGGAGGGGGCCTGCATCGACGCGTTCGGCGTGGGGACCCGTATGGGTGTCTCGGCCGATGCGCCCTACCTGGACATCGTTTACAAGATGGTGCGCTTCAACGGCCGCAACGTGCGCAAACTCAGCCCCGGGAAGGCCACCCTGTCCGGGGCCAAGCAGGTGTTCCGCCGCTACGATGCGCGGGGAAAGTGCCGGGAAGACATCATCGCACGCAGGGACGAAAACGTCTCCGGCGCCGATGCGCTGCTGGTGCCCGTCATGCGCGACGGGAGGCTCGTTGGCGCCCAGCCGTCTCTGGCGGACATCCGCCGTTTGGCCACCGAAAACATGCGCCGGCTGGACCCCCGGTACAAATGTCCCGAGGCGGACAGCTCGTATCCCGTCAGCATCAGCCCCGGCCTGCTCGAAATCCAGAAATAGTCCGCCGGCGGAAACCGGCGCCGCCCGTCCCCCGGAGCGCGCCGCCGGGTTTGATCTTTACTCATGATTCTGATAGAAATGACCGAAAACAACCCATTAGGATAGGCTTGCCAGAAGCCACCGGAATGCCGGAAGATTCGGCGGTCGTGCCGCCCATGGACGGGTGTATGCCCCCGGCAGAGGCTTTTCGGGTTATTCAACAGGGAGGTTGTACAGATGGGTGTATTCAAGCGTCTTTTTCTCCTGATGCTGGTGTTCTGCCTGGTCGGTTACGGCTGTTCTTCGGAAGAAGACAAAAAGGTGGAGCATTACCAGAAGGGGAAACAGTATTTCGACCAGGGAGAGTATAAGAGCGCCGTACTGGAGCTCAAAAATGCCGTTCAGATCGATCCCAAGTATGTGGAAGCCTACAGCATGCTCGGAGAGTCCTTCCTGAAGCTGGGCAATGCCCAGGGGGCTTTCCAGGCCTACTCCCAGGTGGCCAAGCTGAATCCCGACGATGTGGACGCCCAGCTGAAGCTGGCTACTTTTTACCTGCTGGGCAAGAAGATCGACGAAGCCCGCAAACGCGTCGACCTGGTGCTGAAAAAGGACCCCCAAAACACCGAGGCCCTTTACCTGCACGCCGGCATCCTGAGTATCGAGAACAACCTCTTCGACTCGGCCGCCACGTTCCGCAAGATCCTGGAAATCGACAGCAAGCAGACCCGCGCTTATCTCGGTCTGGCTAGGGTGCTGGCCCGGCAGGGAAAGTTCGACGAGGCCGAAAAGGCGCTGCGGCAGGCCGTGGCCGTCGACCCTGCCAGCATCCAGCCGCACATGGCCCTGTTTAGCTTTTTTGCCGCGCGCAAGCAGTTCAAAAAGGCGGAGGCGGAGATCAAGAAAACCATTGCCGCCAACCCGACGAAAGTCGATCTGTATTTCGTGCTGGGAAACTTCTACTTCCGGCAGAAACGCCTGAAAGAGGCCGAGAAGGTCTACCGCGAGGCCATCGAGAAGGCCCCCAAGAACATCAAACCCTACATGGTAATCGCCGGCTTCTATGACGCCATTGGCAGCCGGGACAAGGCCCTGTCCATGTACCAGAGGGCGCTTTCGCTGAAGCCCGACGACGTGCGCATCAAGAACACCATCGCGCGGCACTACTTCAAGACCCGGGAAATCGACAAGGCTTGGAAGACTGTCAACGAAATTCTTGAAAAGCGTCCCAATTACTTCCCCACCCGCATGCTCAAGGGGGAGATTCTGCTGGCCAAGGCAAAACCCGACGAGGCCATCGGACTTTTTGAGCAGCTCATCAAGGAGGAGCCCAATTCCGCCCGGGCATACTATCTCAAGGCCGTGGCCCACCTGAGAAAGGGGGAGAAGCGGCTGGCCAAGATGGCGCTGGCCAAGGCCATCGAACTCAACCCGGGAAACCTGCGGGCGCGCCTGATGTTGGCGGAAATCTACATGGGCGAGCGTGATTTCGAAATGGCGGAAGAGCAGTGCCGGCAGGTGCTGAAGAAAGACCCCCGCAATTACGAGGCCCGCCTGATGCTAGGTAATGCGCTTGTGTTACAGAAAAAATTCGAGGAAGCCGCCAAGTCCTACCAGCAGCTCATCGAAGCAGCGCCCGGAAAGCCGGCGGCGTACTACCGCATGGGGATCCTTTATCGGGCCGAGAAGAAGAACGATCAGGCCCTGCAGTATTTCGAGAAAGCCTTGGCGCTGAACCCCAAGCTGGTGGACGTTTTCAGCAACGTTGTAGCGGTGCTGGTAGCCCAGAAGAGGAGCGACGAGGCGCTCAAGCGCTGCCGGAAACAGCTGCAGACGCTCAAGGACGCCCCGGCGGCGCAGGCCGTGATCTACGACCTTATGGGAAACGTTTATCTCTCGCGAGAAGACATGGCCAACGCCGAAGCCATGTTCAAGAAAGCCATTTCCGCCAACCCCGCCTTCCCGCCGCCCTATTATTCTCTAGGCCGCATCTACCTGGCGGAAAGAAAGCAGGATCAGGCCATTGCCCAGTACGAGGCGCTGCTCAAGAAAAACCCCAAACAGGTAAAGCCGCACATGCTGCTGGGGACCATCTACGACGCCCAGAAGAAGTATGACCTGGCGGAGAAGCACTACCGCGCGGCGCTGGAGATCAATCCCGACTTCGCGCCTGCGGCCAACAACTTGGCGTTCCTGCTGTCCAGTCGGAACAAGAACATGGAAGAGGCCCTGTCCCTGGCCCAGAAAGCCAAGGAACTGGTCCCCAACGATCCCAGCATCACCGACACGTTGGGGTGGATCTACTACAAGAAGGGGCTTTATGACAGCGCCATTTCCGAGTTGAGGGACAGCCTGGCCAAACTCCCCCGCAACCCCCTGGTGCGGTATCACCTGGGCATGGCGTACCTCAAGAAGGGAGAGAAAGCCGCCGCCCGTGAGCAGCTCCGCAGGGCGCTGGAACTCAGCAGCAGCTTCGATGGTGCCGAGGATGCCCGCAAGGCGCTTGAGGATCTGAAGGCCTCCTGAAGGCCTTCGGTCGCCCGGGACGGAGTATCGCGATGCCATGAAATTCTTCTCCTTCAAAATACTGCTGCTGTGCATCCTGTTGCCGCCACTGCTCTATATCTACACCGTGCAGCTGCTGGAAAAGGAACTCAACCGGCGCTACTTCGACGACATCGAGCAGATCTACATCGGAGACACCGAGCCGCTGTTCAGGGGAAGCCTGCGCCTGAAGGACGCCATCGCGCATAATATCGACACCTACCTGAAGAGCCGCAGGCTGATCCGGATGGGTGCTAAGGTGGAAGTCACCGTCACCACCCGCGCCGGCCGGATTTTGTACCCACCCATGTTCGAGGAGGAAAACACGACGTCCATGGTGGTCGAGCCCATGGACATCGCCGCCGAGAACTACCGGCTGCTGCGGCAGGGACTGCTGGTGAAAGTCCGGGTCACGCTGGAGTACAACACCCTGCTGACCAACATCATCCTGGCGCTCTACGTGCTGGTTTTCGGACTGGTGCTCTACGGCTATTACCGCCGCGGGGTGCACCGGGTGCGGCAGCAGGAGCTGGAGAGCCGGGAGGAGATGGCGCGGCTGGAAGACGCCAAGCGCAACACCACCCGCAGCCTGGAGAGCCTGAGGGCCGAAAGGGAACGGCTGACGTCCGAGTTCGAACGCCTCCAACAGCGCATTGAACAGGAGAAGCACAAGGCCAGCCGCAACGAGGACCAGATGCTCGAGGAAATCGAGTCCCTGGAAAAGCGCATCCAGGAGAATCTCTCCATGCAGCAGGCCCAGCAGGACGAGATCGACGCCTTGCGGGAACAGCTCCGACAGTACGAGAAGGTTCGCCGGAGCGAGGAAAAACAGAAGATACGGGCCGTAGAGGCCGCCGGTAAACGTTTCCGCACGCTTTACAAGAAACTCACGGTGAATACCCGGGCGGTGGAAGGGTACGTCGAACTCACCGACGATATGCGCATCAAGGCGGAGGAGATCATCCACCAGCTCAACGAAAATCCCGACCAGGTCCCCATCAAGCGCAAGGTATTCGGCAAAAAGGGGATGGAAACGGTGCTGGAGGTGATTTTCGCCTATAACGGGCGCCTTTATTTCCGCAGGCGCGACGACCAGCGCATCGAAGTGCTGGTCATCGGGACCAAGAACACCCAGAACCGCGACCTGGGATTTATCAAGAAGATCGCTTCGGCCTGAGGCGAATCACCTCCGCCGGACGCAGCGCCTGCGCTGAAAACGCCCGGCGGCGGTCCCTTTCCCGGCCGAGCCATGGGAGTCCCCGGCGGGACCCGTCAGGATACGATTCAAGTATGTACCGTTCCTTTTACCGACTCAAAGAGAAGCCTTTCCAGATTACCACGGACCCGCGTTTCCTCTGGCTGGGGGAGAAGCACAAGGAGGGGCTGTCCATTCTCAAGTACGGCATTCTGGACAACAAGTGGTTCCTGCTGCTCACCGGGGACGTGGGGACCGGCAAGACCACGCTGATCAACGCCCTGCTCGAAAGCCTGGACGACAGCGTGCTGGTGGCCACCGTGCCGGACCCCGGCCTGGACGAACTGGACCTGTTCAATGTCATCGCCGACCTTTTCGGGATGGACCGCACCTTCTCCAGCAAGGGCGAATTCCTGATTCACTTTCGGCGCTTTCTCAACGAGGCCCACGAAGACGGGAAGAAGATCCTGCTGATCATCGACGAGGCCCAGCGCCTGAACCAGGAACGGCTGGAAGTGATCCGGCTGTTGTCCAACATCGAGCGCCAGGAAACCAAGCTGATCAATATTTTTTTCGTCGGCCAGAACGAGTTCAACGACACCCTGCGGCGTCCCGAGAACCGGGCCCTGCGTCAGCGCATCACCATCAACTACAACATCAGTCCCCTGACACCTGACGAGACCGCCGAGTATATCGCCCACCGGCTCAAGGTGGCTGGCGCCGCCCACCAGATATTCCACCCCGAGGCCGTCAGGAAAGTGGCGGCTTACACCGGCGGTTACCCCCGGCTGATCAACGTGCTGTGCGATTACGCCTTGGTGACGGGGTACGTCAAGGGCGCGCGGGTGATCATGCCGGCGATCATCGATGAGTGCGCACGCGAACTGCATATCCCCTGGGAGTGGCCCGTGACGCCGCCGGCGGCCGAAGAAAAGGCGCCGGCGCCGTCACCCCCGGTCCGGGCGGCGACGTCCCCCGCCGCGACCGAGGCACCGCCTGTGCCCGGCACCGCGCCGGACGCGCCGTCAACGCCGCGGCTGTCGGTATCCCGCCCATCCGATGAGAAGCGGCCCGTCAAGGTGGTCAAGCAGCAGGCCCGCATGCCGTCCCGCAAGCCGGCACGGCGCACCGGCCTCTACGTGGCCTGCGTGCTGTTGCTGGTCCTGGGAGCATTGCTGTATTTCATGCCGGGCGGCGTCTCCTTTTTTCCCGGGATGAAGGGCGGTTCCCAGGGCACCGGGGACGCGGGATCGCAGCCCGGGGCGCCCGCCGCTCCGGCGGTCCGGACTGGCGAAACCGAAACGGCACCGGAGGTGACGCCGCCAGAGCGCCCCTCCGACCGGGCGGCCGTTTCCAGCGGTGCGCAAACCGGCATCGATACGGCCGCAGACGTCGAGCGGTCCGCGGTTGAAGCGGAGGACACCACCGTGGCGGCCGGTGTGAAAACCGGCGCCGGTGATCTGAAGGCCGAAACGCAGGCGTCCGTGCCGCCGTCCTCTCCGCCGCTCCCGGCGCAGCCGGAGGGCGGGAAGACCTCCGCCGGGCCGTTGCCGGACGTCGCACCGGAGACCGCCGGGAGTGAAACCGCCTCACCGGCCACACCGCCGCCGGCTGCGGCCGAAAATGCCGTCCCGTCGGAAAAGCCGTCGGCGGTTCCCGCATCCCGGCAGGTGCCCCAGGAAGCCGAAACGCCGTCCCCGACGGCCGAAGAGCAACCCCCTGCGGTGTCCTCTCCGCAGGGGGTGTCGGCCCCGGAACCGGAGGGAACCGGCGACAAGGCCTTGCCTGGGGAAACGCCCCTTGAAAGGGAAATCCGCCGCCTCGCGCGTGACCGCAAGCTGCGGATCTACTTCGGGCGCAATTCCAACGAAATGCAGCAGAACACCTTCGCCAAGCTCGACGCCTTGTCGGTGTTCATGCGCCGCCACCCCGATGCGCGCCTGGTGATCCGGGGCTACACCGACTCTTCGGGAGTGTACAGCTACAACAAGAAGTTGTCCGAGTTCAGGGCCAACATGGTCAAGAGTTACCTGGTGGGGAAGGGAACGGATCCCGGCCGGATCCGATCCTTGGGCATGGGGCCCAGCAACCCGCTGAAGTCCAACGCCGCCGAGAAAACACGGCGCTTCAACCGGCGGGTGGAGATTGACATCCTGATGGGTGGTGATTAGCGGCTGACGGCGCCTCCCGCTTCCTTGCCCAGGCGGATGCCCAGCTGCAGGGCCTTGCGGTTCATGTCCAGGAAACCGGGCGGAATGCGGTCGGCCAGCACCTTCTCCACCGCTGCCGGCGAGACCAGTTCGGTGAGGCTCAGCAGGGCCCCCAGCATGCAGATGTTGAAAACGATGGGCTTGCCGATTTTCTCCATCACCGTGGCGTACATGGGCAGTTCCACCTGCCGTGCGTCCACCTTGCGCTCGGTTCTCACGAAGCGGCTGTCACAGATCAGCAGGCCCCCCGGCCGGATGATGGGGTAGAATTTGATGTAGGCCGCCTGGGTGAGGCAGATCAGCACGTTGGGCTGAAACACCTTGGGAAAGAAGATTTCCGAATCGGAGATGATGACGTCCGAACGGGTGGCTCCTCCGCGCGCCTCCGGTCCGTAGGACTGGGACTGCACGGCGTTGAGGCCCTCGTACATCACGGCGGCCTCGGCCAGGATGATGGCGGCGGTGATGACGCCCTGTCCGCCGGATCCCGAAAATACGATGCGGCATCTTTCCATCTCTATGCGTTTCCTTTCATCGCCCTATCGATGATTTTGTCATACTCGATGCAGTACTCCGGCAGATCCTTCTGAACGAAGACGCCCCGCTCGATGAGATCGGGGTTTTCCTGTTTGGCCTTGGATCCGATGGGGGTCGTGATCTCCTTGTAGCGTTCCACCATGTCCACGGCGCCACCCATGCGGTTCTTGCGCCCGAAGTAGGTGGGGCACTGGGTCAGGATCTCGACCACCGAGAAACCCTCGTGCAGGATGGCGTCCTTGATCATGCTGGTCATCTGGCGGATGTGGTAAGTGGTGGTACGCGCCACGTAGGTGGCGCCGGCGGCCATGGCCAGCTGCACCACGTCGAAGTCGTGGTCGATGTTGGTATAGGGTGCCGTGGTGGCGGTGATGCCGTAGCCCGACAGCGGAGAGTACTGACCGCCGGTCATGCCGTAGATGCGGTTGTTCATGACGATGGCGGTGATGGCGATGTTGCGGCGGGCGGCGTGGATGAAGTGATTGCCGCCGATGGCCAGGGCGTCGCCGTCGCCCATGGGCACGATGACGTTCAGCTCCGGCTGGCTGAGTTTGACCCCCGTGGCGAAGGCCAGGGCGCGTCCGTGAATGGTGTGCAGGGTGTGAAAGTCGACGTAGCCCGAAATGCGCGCCGAACAGCCGATGCCCGACACCATGACGATTTCGTTCTTGCTCATGCCCAGGCTCTCGATGGCGCGCAGCATGGCGTTGAGAATGATGCCGTGTCCGCAGCCGGGACACCACATGTGCGGAAAGAACCTTTCCCGGATGTAATCTTTGATGGCCATGGACTATACGCCCTTTCCCTGAATGATTCGCAGAATGTTGCGGATGTCGGCATCCGTGATGAACACGCCGTCGATGCGGTTGGCCAGCACCACCCGCTGGGGGTTGTCCACGGCGCGTTTGACCACCCGCACGATCTGGCCCATGTTCATCTCCACCACCAGGATGGACTTCGCCCGGGCGCACTTCTCGCGCACGATGTCGTAGGGGAAGGGCCACAGGGTCTGCAGTTCCAGCAGGCCCAGCCGTTCTCCCTTGTTGCGCTGGCTGGTCACCACGTGCAGCGCCGAGCGGGCGGCCGAACCATAGGAGATGAAGATATTGTCGGCATCCTCGAGGTAGTATTCCTTGTAACGGGCGATGTGGTTGACGTTGTTGCGGATCTTGTCCACCAGGTGCCGGATCAGGCCGTGCACGATCTCCGGCGTGTCGGTGGGAAAGCCCCACATGTCGTGGTACAGGCCGGTGACGTTGTGGCGGTGCACGCCGCCGAAGTCCGCCATGGGCAGCCGCCCGTCTTCGCGGGGCAGGTAGGGGTGGAAATCGACGCCCTCGCGCACGGTGGTCTTGAGGCGCTCGACCAGCGGGATCTCCCCGGGCTCGGGCAGCACCAGCTTCTCGCGCATGTGGCCGATGACCTCGTCGAACAGCAGCACCACCGGGGTGCGGTAGGTCTCGGCCAGGTTGAAGGCCTCCACCGTGATTTTGAACAGGTCCTGGTGGTTGGAGGCCGTCATGGCGATGATGGCGTGGTCGCCGTGGGTGCCCCAGCGGGCCTGGTAGACATCCCCCTGGCTGACGTGAGTGGGCAGACCGGTGGAGGGGCCGCCGCGCTGCACGTTAACGATCACGCAGGGGATCTCGGTCATCACGGCGTAGCCGAGGGCCTCCTGCATCAGCGAGAAGCCGGGGCCGCTGGTGGCCGTCATGACCTTGTGGCCGGTCAGGGAAGCCCCGATGATGGCGCAGATGGAAGCGATTTCGTCTTCCATCTGGATGAACTTGCCCCCCTTGCGGGGCAACCGCACCGAGAGATGCTCGGCGATCTCCGTGGAAGGCGTGATGGGATAGCCGGCGAAGAAGTCCAACCCGGCATACAGGGCCGCTTCCACACAGGCCTCGTTTCCCTGAACAAATTTGATTTTTTTGTCCATGGCAGATCCTATTCGGTTTCCACTTCTATGGCGAGGTCCGGGCAGCGCAACTCGCACTGCATGCAGCAGATGCAGTCCTCGAGTCTCACGGCCACCGACTTGTCCTCGTCGTCGAGTTCGAGGACGTGGGTGGGGCAGAAATGCACGCATATGCCGCATCCCTTGCACCACTCCCGGTTGATGTGATGTGCTTTCAGTTTTGGTTTGGCCATGCCGTCGTCCTCTTCATAAGGTTGAAGCGTGATATCAACCGCTTATTGGCTTTGCCGGCGAAAGTCAAGGGAAATCGGAGGCGCCCTCGGGACGAGCGCAAGTCGTGGATCGCATACGTGTTGCCTGTTTCCGGCGTCATCCGGATCCGTCCCAACGCGGGAGGGGGGACAGGCGCCGTCTGTGCACGGTTGGAGAACCGGCGGGAAAAAGGTGCGCGGGCCGGCGGCGTGTCAACAACGGCAAACTGTCTGAGCGCAGCGCGTTTTGGCCTTTCAGCGCCGGCGGCCGAACTGTCCCCGCCGGGGCTCACGGAGCCCGGACGATGCCTGCCTGCACCTGGACGACGATGGGCACCGGCGGCACCCGCGTCGGACGCGACCCGTGATCGCCCGGCCATGGGGAGACAGGTTTCCGGCGGGTTTTTGACAAGCACCGTCGGCTCTGGCATAGTGCGCGGGTCCGGTGGCGGTTCGGCGCCGGCGGCAGGCCCTTTCCGCGGGACGGAAAGGCGCATATTCCCGGAAGGCGGATCGTGAAGAAATCCTGGCTTTTTATTTTCGTCGTCCTGCTGGGCCTCGGTCTGGGGGCATACTGGTACGGCAGAAGCGAAGTGCGGCGCTACCTGCAGGGCCCCTGCGGGAAGGGGGACGTGACGGCGCTGGTCACCGTGGCGCCGGGACGCAGTTTCGGCGCACTGGTCGAGGACCTCCACCGGCGGGGCGTCGTGGACAGCCCCTTGCGGCTCAAGCTGCTGGCGCGCCTGGAAGGATACGACCGGAAAATCAAGGCCGGTGAGTATCGGCTGTCTGCGGCCATGAAGCCGCGGGAACTGCTGGACGTGCTGGCCGAAGGGCGCGTGCACCTCTACCGGGTGACGATCCCGGAGGGCTTCAACCTTTACCAGATCGCCGAGCGGCTGGCGCAGTCGTCCCTGGTCTCGGCCGGGGATTTCATCCGCGCCGCCACCGACTCCCGGGAGACGGCGCGTTACGGCATCGCCGGAGAGACTTTCGAGGGCTACCTCTTCCCGGACACGTACGCCTTTGCCCGGGGTGTCACCGCGCGGCAGATCGTCGCCGCCATGGTGGAACGTTTCTGGAAAGAATTCACACCCGCCTGGAAAGCGCGCGCCCGCGAACTGGGCCTGAGCGTGCACCAGGTGGTCACCCTGGCCTCCATCGTCGAAAAGGAGACCGGCAGCGCAGCGGAGCGGCCCCTGATCGCCTCGGTGTTTTTCAACCGCCTGAAGAAGGGCATGCGCCTGGAGAGCGATCCCACCGTCATTTACGCCATTCCGAATTTCAACGGAAACCTGACGCGCCGGGATCTGAAGACCAGAACGCCTTACAACACCTATCGCATCCGGGGACTGCCCCCCGGCCCCATCGCCAACCCGGGGGCGGCCGCCCTCCGGGCCGTGCTGTACCCGGCGCAGACCGACTTCCTGTACTTCGTGGCGCGCAAGGACGGGACCCACCAGTTTTCACGGACCCTCAGGGAGCATAACCGCGCGGTGAACCGGTACCAGCGCGGCCGGTAGCACGTCGAAGGGAAATGCGGGGCTGAGCCGTCCTCTCTCAGGCGGGGGGGTCCTGTTCGGCCTTTTTTTCTTTGCGGTGGGCCAGCCGCTGCTTGATGTCCTGGCGGTATTTGCGCACGGCTTTGAGGGCGAAGAAATAGCCGGCCACAGCCAGGGGGATGCCCAGCACCACGCCGCCCACGATCATCATGTACAGCACGTGGGGTGCCTTGTGGAGCAGGTCCAGCAGGGAGAGGTTCTCCAGGTGGGGCGGCGGCGGACCGATCCTGGACAGGCCGAACAGCTTGGCGCCGGTGAAATAAGTGATGCCGTAAAGTACCGGCGCCGTCAGTGGGTTGGAGATCCACACGGCGGCGGCCGCCGAGATCTTGTTGGCCTTGAACAACGCCGCCAGGGGCAGCACGATGATGGTCTGAAAGCCCATGAAGGGCGTCATTCCCACGAAGAGCCCCAAGGCGAACCCCATGGCGATGTCCCGTGGTTCGCCGCGGATTTTCAGGAACCGGTCGTAGGCTTCCCTCAGCGAACGGGGCCTTTTGATTTTGGGACGTTCCATGCCGTTTGTGTAAGGACCCTTGTCTCTGTTTGCCGTCAACCCAAATCTGTCCGCCCGGGAAAATGAACCAATGAACCCGTTTCATACCACATTGGTTCTAAATATCAACATGGAGCGGCATCCAAAATGTCACTTTCGGAGATGACCCGGGGTTTGGCGGGAAGAGCGCGCGGGGGCGGCCACGGGCAGCGCCCGGTTCGGTCCGGCCAGGCGGGATTCACAGGGGGCCGGCGGGATGCCTTGCGGCGGCCGGGGAGGTCTGCGGCGGTGGAATGGGCCTTTACGGCCGCCCCCTTTCAGCCGCGGATTTTTCCCGTGTCCAGGCGCGCCAGGAACCGCCGCGAAAGGGCCGCGTCCACCCGGTGGTCATAGACCCGTCCGTCGGAGGCCAGGCCCCGAATGCGCCCGTCGTACCGCCAGGCCGCCAGGAGCCGACGGCCGGCCCTGTCGCGGTCCCCGGGGGACAGTCGGGCCCCCTTTTCCAGCGGGCGGGGCGGCGGGATGGCCTGGCCCCCGTCCGCCAGCTGCTTCATGAAGTTGAGCAGGCGCGACAGGCGCAGCAGGGTGACGGCCTGCAGGCGGGAGGTAACGTCTGCGATGGGCAGGGCCGACGAACGCATCAGGCTGAAACGGGGCGGCAGAAGCCCCTTTTCACGGCAGCGGTCGTAATCCCGGCTGCCCGGCGCGGGGTAGTAGACCGAGACGGCCGCCAGCACGGGCAGGCGGGCCAGGTAGAGCAGATCGTCCAGCGAGTCTTCGGCCCGCTGCCCCGGCGCCGCCGCGATCACGTACCCCACCGACCGCATGCCGCGGCGGTGGGCGCCGAAGACGGCCTTTTCGAAAGAGGTCCGCACGTCCGGGCGGCGGAACCTGCGCTGCTGGGTTGGCGAACAGGTGCCCAGCGACAGGTTCAGGGTGCGGAAGCCGGCGGCCTGCATGGCGCCGATCAGGTCATCGTCCAGGGAAGGCGGAAAAAGCCCGTTCATGGCGCGCAGTTCCAGGCGCCGGCCGTAGCGCCGCCGGATGCGTGCCAGCAGTTCGGCGAACCAGCTCCTGTCCAGCGAGAGGTTTTCATCCTCGAAATCGATGAAGCCGGCACCCCAGTCGTCCACCGCGGTGCGGATCTCGTCCATGACGGCCGCCACGCGCCTGCGCCGGTAGGGGAAGGTGTTCGAACCCAGTACGCAGTAGCTGCAGCCCATGGGACAGCCGCGGCTGGTCGTGACCACCACGCTGCCGCGGCGGCGGCGCTGGTAGAAGTCGCGTCTGACCCGTTCGAGCGCGGGTGGGGGGACGCCGTCCAGGTCCGGGATCAGTGCAGGCGCGGCGATGTGCCATTGGCCGTTGCTTCGGCGATAGCAGAGCCCGGGAACCCGCTCCAGCGGGCTTGCGTCGCGCAGGGCCGCGGCCAGCTGCGGCAGCGCGGCCTCCCCCTCGCCGCGCAGCACGAAATCGACCGCCCCGCTGTCCAGCACTTCCCGGAACAGGGCGGTGGGGTGGTGGCCGCCCATCACGATGGCCGCCCCGGGGCAGGCCGCCCGCACGGCCCGGGCTGTCTCCAGGGCCTCGGCGCTGTAGGCCGTGAACAGCGAAGAGATGCCGATCAGGGGCGCCCCGGATGCGGCCGCCAGCCGGGCGACGTGTTCGAAGCTGTAGCCGTAATGGCGATAGCGGTGAAAAAGGCAGAACGGCGAGCGGTCCTCACGGCCGTAGAAGTCCCCCAGGTAGCGCATCTCCGGCGGCGGGTCCACGGGCCGGGATTTGGCGGTGGCCAGCGCGTCGATCAGCGCCACGGACAAGCCCCCGTCCATCAGGGCGGCGGCGATGCAGGCCAGGCCGTAGGGAAAGGTGCGTTTGGCCGTCAGGTAGAAGTCGCGGATGGGCGGCTGTATCAGGGCGATGTCGGTGGTCAATGCTCGTACACCTGGCGCTTTCCGGGAAACGGGTCATGGTTGGCCGCGGCGACGGGCATTCGCCGCCGCATACCCGTCGTACGTCGTCGGTCGCCGCCGTCAGGCATTGCGGGGCCTCACGGCCGGATTTTCGAGAGCAGTTCCTCGATGCGCACGCGGGCCTTGAGGTCCGCCAGCCAGTCCGCCGGGATGGCGTCGGAGCCCAGGCGGGCCGTCAGCACCATAGCGGCCAGCATGCCGCGGGCCGAGGAGTCGCCGCCGGCCATGACGTTTTCCACCAGCGCCTCTTTCAGGTCGTCTTCGTACTTGGCGATCAGGTGGATGGTGGCCGGAAAGGCGGCCTCGGTTTCACACTCCTGCCCGAAATCGACGATGGTTTTGCGGGTGTCCCCGCCGGTGCTGGCCAGGCCCTGTTCCACCCACTGCCCCACCGGAGCCTCCTCGTAGGCTTCCCCTGCGGCCCTTTGCACGGCATCGACCGGTTTGCGGCCCGCCAGGACCGCGGCCGTCACCCGGGCGAAAAACGCCGCACTTGCCAGTACGTGGGGGTGGTTGTGGGTCATGCGGGCCTGGGCCACGGCCGTGCGGGCGAATGCTTCGGCATCGTGGCCATAGCGATAGCCCAGGGCTGCCATGCGTGCGGCACCCCCCAGGTCCGTCGAGTCCGACCCGGCCTCTTCGGGTGCCCGGCCCTCGGCGAAATGCTGCAGGGTGGCCTTGGTGGCCTTGTCCACGTAGCCGTCGTAGTCCTGGAAAAGCGCCTGCCAGCGGCGGGCGAAGTCCGCCAGGTCGAATGCGCCGCAGGCGGCCACGGACTCCAGCAGTACCAGCGTCTGGTCGCCGTAGTGGGTGAATTCGCCCTGGTCACGGTTGGGGTGCCAGGACTTCACGATGGGCTTGAGCAGCTTCTCGACCCGTCCCACCTTGCGGTCGATGACGTTGGTGTTGTAGATCCAGTGGACTCCCAGGGCCAGCGAATCGGCGGCAAATGCGGCCATTACCATGGCGTGAGCGTTGTCCTCCATGTTTTCCCTCTCCTTGTGCACCCGGGCGGCGGATCCCGCCGCCGTGCGGTGTGAAACGGGTTGGTTTACGGGGGGTACCGGTCCGTCGGCGGCCGGTTGCCGGGAGACGGTCGCCGGTCCGCCGGGCATTTCCAATAACGTAAGACCTCTTGCGGCAGCTGGCAAGTTCGGGAGAAAAGCGGCGGTGCGCAGGTTGCACCGCCCCGGTTTTGATGTTATGGAAACGGCAAACCCCGATAAACCGGGATTTCCGCCTTCGTTTTGCGATGCACCCGATCGCCATGCGCGCGTCGCCGATCCAACAGGAGTCTCCCATGTCTCAGCATCCCGGCGCCGGACGGCCGGCACCCGCTTCTTCGCTGACCAACATCGCCCGCCTGGTCAGCGCCTATTACACCCTGGCGCCGGACCCCGGGGACCCGGCCCAGCGGGTATCCTTCGGCACCTCGGGACACCGCGGGTCGTCCCTCAAGCGCAGCTTCAACGAGGCCCACGTGCTGGCCATCAGCCAGGCCGTGTGCGAGTACCGCGCCGCCGAGGGCATCGACGGTCCCCTCTTCGTGGGCGTGGACACCCACGCCCTGTCCGAGCCGGGGTTCGCCAGCGTGCTGGAGGTGCTGGCGGCCAACGGTGTCACCGCCATGATCGACGAGGGGCGCGGCTACACGCCCACGCCGGTGCTGTCTTTCGCCATCCTGTCCTGGGCCCGTGCCCACGGCGGCCGGAAGGCCGACGGCATCATCATCACCCCGTCGCACAACCCGCCGGACAACGGCGGCATCAAGTACAACCCGCCCCACGGCGGTCCGGCCGGCGCCGAGGTGACCGGCCGCATCGAACAGCGCGCCAACGAACTGCTGCGCCGGGGCAACCGGGACGTCCGCCGCGTGGCTTTCCAGCGCGCCCTGCGGGCCGACACCACCCGGCCCTGGGACTACACCACGCCTTACGTGGACGCCCTCGGCGAGGTGCTGGACATGCCGGCCGTCGCCGCCGCCGGCATCCGCATCGGGGTCGACCCCCTGGGCGGGGCGGCGGTGCACTACTGGCACCGCGTGGCCGAGCGCTGGGGCCTGAACATCGAGGTGGTCAACGAGCGCGTGGACCCGGCCTTCGCCTTCATGCCCCTGGACCACGACGGCCGCATTCGCATGGACTGCTCGTCGCCTTCGCCATGGCCGGACTGATCGCCCTCAAAGACCGTTTCGACGTGGCCTTCGGCAATGATCCCGACAGCGACCGTCACGGCATCGTGACTCCCGCCGGCGGCCTGATGAACCCCAACCACTACCTGTGCGCGGCCATCGACTACCTCTTTCGGCGCCGCCGCGAGTGGCCGGCCGACGCCCGGGTGGGCAAGACGCTGGTGAGCAGCAGCATGATCGACCGCGTGGCGGCCCGCATGCGAAGGGAGGTCTACGAGGTGCCCGTGGGCTTCAAGTGGTTCGTGGACGCCCTGCTGCAGGGCACCTGCGCCTTTGGCGGGGAGGAGAGCGCGGGCGCCTGTTTTCTGCGCCGCGACGGCCGGGTGTGGACCACCGAGAAGGACGGCCTCATCATGGGGCTGCTGGCGGCCGAGATGCTGGCGGCGGACGGCCGTGATCCGGCCGAGCACTACCGGGAGCTGACCCGCGAACTGGGAGAACCGCTTTACGAGCGGTTGGACGCGCCCGCCGATGCCGGGCAGAAGGCGGTCCTGAAAAACCTGAGCGCCGACCAGATTTCGGCCGACACCCTGGCCGGCGACCCCATCGTGGCCAAGCTGACGCGTGCGCCCGGCAACCGGGCCCCCATCGGCGGCCTGAAAGTGATCACCGGGCACGGCAGGTTCGCGGCCCGGCCCTCGGGCACCGAGGACATCTACAAGATCTACGCCGAGAGCTTCCGCAGCCAGGAACACCTGCGCCAGATCCTGGCCGAGGCGCAGCAGATCGTGGCCGCGGCCTTCCGCGCCGCCGGGGTGTAGGCACGAGGAGGCCATGGCCGAGCTGCTGTTCGTGCTCAAGAAGGTCCTGGCCCGGCTGGTGTTCCCCCTGGGCCTGGTGTTGATACAAGTTCCGTATCTAAAAATCTCACTTCAATAGATTCAAAATCACTTTTTTCA
>CAYZCL010000064.1:0-72847 GCA_964476595.1 uncultured Desulfobacteraceae bacterium | reverse complement strand
TCCGGAAACCTGGCCGCCGCTTACGGCATCGCCGTTTCGGCCACCATGGTGATCACCACCGTGTTGATGTTTTTCGTGGCCCATCGCCGCTGGCGGTGGAACCGGGAGGTCGCTCTGGCCGTCTGTGCGGCCCTGCTGGTCATCGACCTGGCTTTCTGGGCTTCCAACATCACCAAGGTGGTTTCCGGCGGCTGGGTTCCGCTGCTGGTGGCTTCCGCCGTTTTTACCGTCATGACGACCTGGAAGCAGGGACGCAGGCTGCTCAAAAGCAGGCTGGACGCCCGCGCGCGACCGCTGCGGGTTTTTCTCGAGGAGATTTCCGGACGCAATCCGCTTCGCGTTCCAGGCACGGCGGTCTTCCTGACCGGCAACCCCAACGGTGTGCCCACCACGCTGGTGAGCAACTACCGCCACAACAGGATTCTCCACGAGCGGGTGATTCTGCTCAACGTGGCCACCCGCGAAATCCCGCGGGTTCCGGCGTCCGAACGCATCGAGGTGCAGGACCTCGGCGGCGGGTTCTTCCGGGTGACGATGCACTATGGGTTCAGCGAGCAGCCTGATATTCCCCTGGCGCTGAAAGGGCTGCACATCGGCGGCGAGGTCCTCGACCCCGGCAAGGCGACCTATTTCCTGGGGCGCGAGAACCTGCTCGTCAGCCGCGACACCGCCATGCCGGCTTGGCGCAAGCGGCTCTTCGTCTACCTGTCCCGCTCGGCGCGTGATGCCACCCGCTTTTTCGGCATTCCCCCCCGCCAGGTCATCGAACTGGGGGTGCAGGTGGAGCTGTAGAAAAGACCCCGGTGCAGCGGGAGATACGACTTTTTCCCGAACCCTGCGAGATCAGCGGTCGCCGGAGGCATCCGGGAAGATGACCAGTTTTCCACCCTGGTGGCCCGCCATGCCGGCGGCGGCCAGCAGCAGCAGGTGAACCAGGAGATATCCCCATCGCCCGCCGGAACCGGCCGCCGTCACGGTCGGGCTCAGCAGGCGCCACACCACCAGGACGAAAGATCCCGCCGCGATGACGGCGCCGCAGACGATCTTGGTCATGAAGACCGGCGTCATATGGCCGCCGAAACGCCGCTGCCAGTCGTTGTATCCGCTGAAGAGCACCACCGGCATGGCCAGCGCCACCACGATGAGGTTGTAGAAGGAGGCCGTCGAAAGCGAGGGGCACCCGAAAAGCATTGACAACACCAGGAACAGCACCGCCACGGGCAGCAGGCCGTTGGGGATATGCACCGCAATGGGATGCGCATGGAGCTCGACCATCTTGTCGCGTAGCAGGTCGAAGCGCTGCATCCACGGGGAGGTCGGGGTGGGGGGTTGGCCGGCCTTCGGGGCGCCTGCTGTTTCCACCGCCGGCTTTGCGGTGGGTTGCGGAACCGGTTCCGGTTCCGGCGCAGGAGTGATTTCGACGAACACGCTGCGCGGCGAGCCGCACACCGGGCACTTCTCCGGCGGCTCCGGGCCGGTGTGAATGTAGCCGCAGACCGTGCAGCGCCACTTGCGTTCCTGTGCATCCGCGGCCGGCTGTGCCGAGGGGGGCGGCCCGGTCTCGGGTTCATCGACCGGCTCGGGCGCATCCGGTGAGAAAAAGCGTTCGGCGGCCGTACCGCACACCGGGCAGGGCTCGTCGCCCCTTTCGCCCTTGCGGATGTAGCCGCACACCGGGCACTTCCACTGACCGGACGATTCCGTCGCCCGGGTTTTCCCGGGCACCTTGTCGGCCGTCGCCGATGCCCGATCTTCTCCCAGCTCGGGGGAAGTGAAACGATCCCCAGCCGTGCCGCACACCGGGCAGCTGACGGGCGCCTTGTCTCCCTTTTCCGAAAAGCCGCATACAGGACAGTTCCAAGCCATGTTTCCGAATCTCCTCACTTGTCAGGGGCTTTCGAGAAAGAAATCCACCCGCAGCCCGCGCTAAGGCCGCATGCTGGATCCCAGGTAATACTCCTCGTATTCGGTAGGCTCCTCCTGAAAAACGGCCAGCATGTTTTCGAGTTTGAGCCGATCGGGATCGTGTTTCCACTTCTGCCACGCCTGCATGCTCTGCCAGCTGCAGATCACCGTCAGGTGATGGGGCTGGTCGAGTTTGATCAGGGTTTCTCCTGAGATGTAGGCCGGTTGATTCATGGCGAGGGAGCGCATCTTGTTGAGCAGGGCCAGGACCTGCTTCTCGTTTCCCTTCAGAAATTTGCGCCTGATGATGATTTTAGCGATCATAACGGCCTCCTTTCGGGCAAAAGGTTTCGGTCGCCCAGAGAAAGGCATCGACCAGTTTGCTGCAAACCACGCGAAGGCAAGCGCTTGTCAGGCGGGCGGGAATCGTTCCAGACCCTTCGAATTGTGGCACAAAGGCGGGTCGGCGGTCAAGCAAAAAAAAGCGGTTGGCAATAAAAAACCCCAATACTTTCAGGTGGATAAAAAGTATCGGGGTCTTTCGGGATGTCTATGCGACGGCGCTCAGTGCACGTTGAAGCTCCACAGTACGCCGGCGGCGATGGCCGAACCGATTACGCCCGAGGAGTTGCAGGCCATGGCGTGCATCAGCAGGTAGTTGGCGGGATCCTCGCGCAGACCCATCAGATGCACCTCGCGCGCCGATCCCGGCACGGCCGAGACACCCGCCGCGCCCAGCAGGGGGTTGATCTTTTCCTTGAGCACCACGTTCATCAGCTTGGCGAACAGCACGCCGGCGGCCGTGGCGATGCTGAAGGCCACGGCCCCCAGGGCGAAGATACCCACCGATTTGGGGGTGATGAAGACGTCTCCCTGGGTGCTGGCGCCCACGCAGAAGCCCACGAAAATGGTGGCCGTGTCGATGATGGCGCTGCTGGCGGTCTTGGCCAGCCGGTCCACCACCCCGCTGACCTTGAGGATGTTGCCGAAAAAGAAGGTTCCCAGCAGAGGGATTGAAGCCGGCGCCAGGAAGCAGCACAGGATGAGGCCCACGATAGGAAAGATCATCAGTTCCACGCGGGAAACTTCACGCGGCTCGGACATACGGATGAGGCGCTCCTCGCGCGACGTCAACAGGCGCATGATGGGCGGCTGGATGATAGGGATCAAGGCCATGTAGGAGTAGGCCGCGATGGCCACCGGACCGATCAGGTGGGGCGCCAGCTTGGCCGTTAGAAAGATGGAGGTGGGGCCGTCGGCACCGCCGATGATGGCCACCGAGGCGGCCTCCTTGGGCAGGAAGCCGAGGGCCAGCGCGCTGATCAGGGTGAAGAAGATGCCGGCCTGGGCTGCGGCCCCCAGCAGCATCAGTTTGGGGCGCGCCAGGAGCGAGGAGAAGTCGGTCATAGCCCCCAGGCCCAAAAAGATGATGGAGGGGTACACCCCGCTGACGACACCGAAATACAGGTAGTGCAGTACACTGTTGTTTTCGTAGATTCCCAGCCCGAATCCCTTGAAAAACGGTACGTTGCCCACCAGTACGCCGAACCCGATGGGCAGCAGCAGCAGGGGTTCGTATTCCTTGGAGATGGCCAGGTATACAAAAAAGCACCCCACCACGATCATGGTCCAGTTGCGCCAGTCGCCGAGGTAGTAGCCGGTGTTGGTTAAAAACTGAATGAGAAGGTCCATTTTTCGAAAATTTCCTTGGTTTGAGAAAAGTGACGGAACGGATTTTCGATGATGGTCAGGGTTGCCAGGTAAAAGCGCCGTCGCCGAGAGGCTTGAGCACCCCGGCTTCCTGTAGGGCCTTGATGCTCATGTAGGGGTGGGTGAATCCCCGTTCCTGGCACAGGCGGTAGAGTTCCGACAGCTGGAAAGGCGTGCCCAGGCGGCGGACGAGATCCTCATATGCGCCGATGGTCTTTTCCAGGTCGTGGGCGGGTGGTTCGGAGACGGTTTCCGCCTCGGGCACCAGGACGGTCTCCTCGGGCGCCGGCTTTTTCTTGCGGCCTTCGAGCAGGGCCGCCACCCTGTGGAGTTGGGAAATCGCGAACGAGAGGCCGCTCAACCCGGCCATCACGATCAGGATACCGGCGACGGCCTGGGCCCATCCATTGTAATAGGAAATGGCTTCCAACCCGGTCAATGTGAATCCCTCCTGTATATGAAGTGCGAAACAAACCCCCTCTATTACGCCTATTTTTTTACAAGTCAATAAAAATGTTGCCAAACCGGGACGCTCTCGCAGCCATCTGCGGAAAAGGTGGTGGCTTCGGAAGGCGGGCGTGAGAAGCGCCGGCGGATTTCCCGGTGCGGCGGAAAAAGAGGAGGACGGCCTCCCCTCGGGACTAGCCTGCGGCGGCTTCCCCCGCGGTTTCGAGCCCCGCCATCATCGCCCCGATGCGCGTCACCCGTTCGGCGTCGGTGGTGGGGAATGTGTCCACGATGCGACCGCCGAACATGACCGCCACCCGGTCGCAGAGGGCCAAGGCTTCGGCCAGGTCCCCGGTGATCAGCAGGATGCCGGCGTTTTGCCGCGCCGCGAGCAGCAGTTTCCACACCTCCTCGGTGGCCGCCACGTCCAGGCCCTGGGTGGGCTGTTCGGCCACGATGACCCGCGGTTGGCGGAAGAACTCGCGTGCCAGGACCAGTTTCTGCAGGTTGCCGCCGGACAGCTGGCCCGCGGTGGCGTCCACGTTGGGCGGCTGGATGTCGAAATCGCCGGTCAACCGCTCGAGGCGCGAACGGGCCTGCTGCCGCTGCAGCCACACACCCCGGCTGAAGGTCAAACGGGTGGTCAGCAGGAAGTTCTCCACCAGGTTCATGCCCAGGCAGGTGGCCAGGCCCTGGCGGTCCTCGGGAATGTAGCTGAGGGTCTTCCTGTCGGTGTGCGTGGCGTAAAAACGCTTCCAGTCGGAACCCAGGATGCGCACCCGGCCGCCGGCCGGCGGCTGCAGGCCGCAGACGATTTCCACCAGGGACTTCTGCCCATTGCCGGCCACGCCCACGATGCCCAGGATCTCCCCCCGGCACAGCCGCAGGTTGACGTCCCGAAGCCCCTCGCCCTGCAGGTCTTCCACCTCCAGCAGCACGTTGCCGGTTTTGCAGGGGGTGCGCTCGACCTCCAGCAGGACCTCCTTGCCCACCATGCGGCGGGCCAGTTCGGCCTTGGAGGTCACCTCGGCCACGTACAGCTGGTCGATGATGCGCCCCCGGCGCAGGATGGCGATCTCGTCGGCCACGTCCATGACCTCGTCGAGCTTGTGGCTGATGAAGACGATGGCCTTTCCCTGCTGGGCCATCTCGCGCAGCGCGCGAAAGAGCTGTTCGATCTCCGGGGGCGTCAGCACGGCCGTGGGTTCGTCGAAGATCAGAACGCGGCTCTCGCGGCGCAGCAGCTTGAGGATCTCCACGCGCTGCCGCTCCCCCATGGACAGGTCGGCGATCTTGGCGGCCGGGTCGATGGTCATGTGGTAGCGGGCGGCCAGCTGACGGGTCTTCTCGACCATTTTGCCGTGACTCAGCCAGAACCCCTTTTCCTGGCTGAGAAACAGGTTCTCGGCCACGGTCATGGCCTCCACCAACTTGAAGTGCTGATAGACCATGCCGATGCCGGCGTGGATGGCCTGGCGCGTGGAGGTGAAGCGCACCGGCCGCCCGTCGATCAGGATGCGGCCGCCGTCGGGCTGCAGCTGGCCGGCCAGCATGGCCATCAGGGTGCTCTTGCCAGCGCCGTTCTCCCCCAGGATGGCCTTGATGCGGCCGGCGTGGATGTCCAGGTCGATGTCCCGGTTGGCGTGGACGTCTCCGAAGGACTTGCTGATTTTTTCCAGGCGCACCAGGGGTGCCTGCGGGCCGCTCATCATTTCTCCTGCTGCTGTCCCACCAGGGGCTGGACGAACTGGGACTCCGAGTCCCACGGGAACAGGATCCAGGTGTCCTGGCTGACCTCGGTGATGTAAGTGTCCACCAGGGGCCTGCCGGCCGGCTTGGCGTAGACCGTGGCGAAGTGGGCGTGGGGCACCATGTTGCGCACGATGGAGGCCGTCTTGCCGGTGTCCACCAGGTCGTCGATGATCAGCCAGCCGTGGCTGTCGCCGTCGAAGCGCTTGAGAATGCGGGCTTCTGACTGCTGGTCCTGCCACTCGTAAGTCGAGATACAGACCGTGTCCACCAGCCGGATCTCCAGCTCGCGGGCCACGATGGCGGCCGGCACCAGCCCGCCGCGGGTGACCGCCACGATGCCCTCGAAGGGGGCCCGCTCCAGGAGCCGCCAGGCCAGGGCCTTGGAGTCGCGATGCAGCTGTTCCCAAGAAATGGGGTAGGTCTTATTGTATCGGTTTTCGGCCATGCCTGATCTCCTGTGAGGTCTCTTTTCTAAACAGCGTTGCGCGTTTGAGATGATTGAAAATAAAACGGACGTTGTTCCCCTGAACCGGGAACGCCCGGCTTCGATCCTAGTCGGGGGGTTCGATGTTGATGCCCAGGCCGGCGGGCATGGCGCTGCGCATCTGCCGCCAGGAGGCCAGCACCAGCACGATGACGGTCAGGGCGTAGGGCAGCATGAGCAGCAGCGACGAGGGCAGGTGCGTACCGGCGGCCTGCAGCCGCAGCTGGAAGGCCATCACGCCGCCGAACAGGTAGGCCCCCAGCATCGCGCGCTCCGCCCGCCAGAAGGCGAAAATCACCAGCGCCACCGCGATCCACCCCCGACCGGCCGAAAGGCCGTTGGTCCACAGGTGGGTATAGGCCAGGGACAAGTAGGCACCGCCCAGGCCGGTCAGGAACCCGCCGGCAAGGGTGCCGATCCAGCGCCAGACCACCACGTTGAGGCCGTTGGCGGCGGCGGCGGCCGGGTTTTCACCCACGCTGCGCAGGTCCAGCCCCCAGCGCGTGTTGCGTAAAAAGAGCCACAGCAGCGGCACCGCCAGGTAGGACAGGTACACCAGCACGTCCTGGTGGAAGAAAACCGGGCCCAGCAGCGGAAGGTCGGCCAGCCCCGGAATGGGCATGGCCGTGAACCCCGGTCCGCTCTTGCCCACGAAGGGCGTACCCAGGAAGTTGGCCAGGCCGGTTCCCAGGATGGTCAGGGCCAGCCCGGAGACTACCTGGTTTCCCTGGAAACCGAGGCACACGGCGGCGTGAACCCCGGCCAGCAGCGCACCGGCCAGGCCGCCTACGACAAACCCCAGGGCCGGGCTGCCGGTGGTCAGCGCCGTGAGAAAGGCCGCCAGGGCGCCCACCATCATGATGCCCTCCACCCCCAGGTTGAGGATGCCGGATTTCTCGGTGAGAATCTCACCCAGGGTGGCGTATAAAATAGGTGTGCCGGACTGCACCGCGGCGGCCAGCAGCGATATGGTGAGGCCGTCCATCAGTCCTTTTTTCCGAAGTAGAATCGGTAGTTGACGAAAAACCCGCCCGCCAGCACGGTGAGTAGAATAAGTCCCTCCATGATCTGGCCGAAGGCCGCCGGCACCTGGAAGTCCAGCTGCAGTTGCTCGACGCCCACCCGCAGCCCGGCCAGCAGCAGCGAGGCCACCCCGATGAACAGCGGGTTGAGCCGCGCCAGCCAGGCCACCACGATAGCGGTGTAGCCGTAGCCCACCATGATGGAGGGCTCCAGCCGGTTGACCGTGGCCGATACCTCCAGGAACCCGGCCCAGCCGGCCAGGGCGCCGGAGAGCACCATCACCAGCATCACCAGGGTGTCGTAGGGCATGCGGGCGTAGCGCGCCGCGCGGATGTTTTCACCGCCGGCCTTGATCTCGTAGCCGTAGCGCGTGAAACGGAAGAAGATCCAGAAGATGAGGCCCGCCGCCACGCACACCAGGATGCCCCAGTTCAGGTTACTCTCGCCGATCTTGGAGACCACGGCGGCCGCCTCGAACTGCCGTGTCATGGGGAAACCATAGCTGCGCGGGTCTTTCCAAGGGCCGTAGACCAGGTAGTCGAGGAAAAGGATGGCGATGTAGTTGAGCATCAGGGTGACGATGATCTCGTTGGTGCGCATGCGCAGCTTGAGTACCGCCGGGATCAGGCCCCACAGCCCGCCGGTCACCGAGGCGGCCGCCAGCATGAGGGGTTGGAGCAGGTACCACGGCAGCGATGAAAAGGTCAGCGCCACCCACGAGGCCCCCACGGCGCCCATGGCGTACTGGCCTTCGGCGCCGATGTTCCAGATCTGCAGGCGGAAGGCCACCGCCACGCCCAGTGAGCACAGGAAGATGGGCACCGCCTTGATGAGGCTGTCCTCCAAGGCCCAGAAAGAGCCGAAAGCCCCCTGGAAGATGACCAGCATGGCCTGTCCGGCCGGTTTGCCCTGGAGCTTGAGCAGCAGGGCGCTGAGTGCCAGCGAAAGCACCAGCGCCGCCGTCACCACGAGTCCCGACTGCAGTTTCAGGGGGGTCTGGCGTTTTCGGATTCTTAGAGATATTGCCATCCTGCATGCCCTGCCGCTGAACCGTTCCCGGGGAACGAAAGAGGTGTCCACGGAGTCCTCGGCGGTCGACAGGCGCGCCGCGCCGCTGGCTCCGTGGGGATGGGGGCCGTTACCGGATCAGCGGCGCCGTGCCGTGCCCGGTGACGTGTCCGGCCGGTTACTGGGTGGATCCGACGACGCCTTTGACGAACCACGTCATGCCGAGCAGTTCCTTGTCCGAGGCCACCTTGCCGTCGGCGATCTTGGTGTCACCCTTCTGGTCGGCGACGGGACCGGCGAAGACCTTCAGCTTCCCGGCGATCAGGTCTTTCTTGGCGGCCAGCACCTTGTCTTTGACGGCCTGGGGAACCATGGGCCCCATGGGCGAGATGTTCACGATGCCCTTGTCGATGCCCCACCAGTAGGCCTTGGCTTTCCAGGTGCCCTTTTCCACCTGCTCGACGATGTAGCGGTAGAAGGGCGTCCAGTTCCAGACGGCCGCCACCAGGTGGGCCTTGGGGGCGAATTTGGACATGTCGGAGTTGTAGCCGATGGAGTAGGCGCCCTTTTCCTGGGCGGCTTCCTGGGTGGCCGGGGAGTCCTGGTGCTGGGTGAGCACGTCGGCGCCTACGTCCAGCAGGCTCTTGGCGGCCTCCTTCTCGGTGGCCGGGTCGTACCAGGTCTTGGTCCACACCACGCGCACCTGGGCCTTGGGGTTCACGCTCTGCACGCCCAGGGCGAAGGCGTTGATGCCGCGGATGACCTCGGGGATGGGGAAGGCCGCCACGTAGCCGATGGTGTTGCTCTTGGTCATGGCGCCGGCCACCATGCCGGTGAGGAAGCGGGCCTGGTACATGCGCCCGAAGTAGTTGCCCATGTTCTTGGCGGTCTTGAAACCCGAGCAGTGCATGAAGACGGTCTTGGGGAACTTCTTGGCCACCTTGAGCATGGGGTCCATATAGCCGTAACTGGTGGCGAAAATGATGCGGTAGCCCTTGCGCGCCATGTTGAGGATGACCCGCTCGGCGTCCTGGCCCTCGGGTACGGATTCCACAAAAGAGGTCTTGACGCCCGGCATCTTGTCCAGCGCCTTGCGGCCCTGGTCGTGGGCCCAGGACCACCCGGCGTCGCCGATGGGCGAGACGTACACGAAGCCCACCTGGAAGTCCTTGGCGGCCGCCGTGCCGCCGCAGAAAGTTACCAGCAGAAGAGCCGTCGCCATTACCGCAAGCACTTTTTTCATTTTATCCTCCTGATTTTATTTAAAATAAAATATCTTATACCTTATTACGGAAAAATTGGCAATCGGAAAAGAAACTTTTCAACCGCGGGAAAAGGGTTGGCCCAGGGCCGCTGGCGCGGCTCCGAAGCGGGTGCGTTTTACGGCCGTCACCGCAAACAGGATGCCCACGGTCAGCAGGTAGGGCAGCAGGCGCAGGATCCAGGCCGGCACCAGTTCGGTGCCCGTAGCCTGGAAGTAGAACTGCAGCGCCGTGAGCCCCCCGAACAGAAGCGCCCCGAACAGCGCGCGGCCCGGCCGCCAGGTGGCGAAGATCACCATGGCGATGGCGATCCAGCCCTGCCCGCCGGTCATCCCCTCTTTCCAGCCGGGGGTGTACACCAGCGAGAGGTAGGCCCCGCCCAGGCCGGCCAGCAGGCCGCCGAAGAGGGTGCAGGCGTAACGGATGCGGGCCACGGGAACGCCGGCGGCGTCGGCGGCCTCGGGGTCCTCGCCGACGGCCCGGATGGAAAGCCCCGGCCAGCTGCCGGCCAGCGCCCAGGCCGTCAGCGGCACCAGCGCCAGGGCCGCCAGGCAGAGCCAGTTCTGCTGCGCCAGCACCGGACCGACGAGGGGAACTTTGGCCAGGGGCCCCAGGGGCAGGCTGCCCAGGTGGATGCCCACGCGCCCGATGAAGGGCCGCCCCAGGAAACTGGAAAGGCCGGTGGCCAGGATGGTGACGGCCAGTCCGCTGATGACCTGGCTGGCCCGCAGGTGGATACAGAAAAAGGCGTGCATCAGGGCCAGCAGCATGCCGGCCGCCATGGCGCCGGCGAAGGCCAGCGGCAGCGACCCGCTCTGCTGGCCCACCACGAAACCCGTCAGGGCCCCCACCAGCATCATGCCCTCCAGGCCCAGGTTGAGGATGCCGCTGCGTTCGGTGATGATCTCCCCCAGGCTGGCCAGCAGCACGGGAACGCTGGATTTCAGGGTGATGGCGAAGATGAAGGCCAGGTCGTCCATGTCAGCGGCTCCGGGTGAGGCGGATGCGGTAGCGGTTGAAAAAAGACGACCCCAGCACGGCCAGCAGCAGCGCGCCTTCCAGTACCAGGCTGATGGAGGACGGCAGGTGCGTGGCGGTCTGCAGCTGGTCGCCGCCCACGATGAGGCCGGCCAGCAGCACCGCCGCCACGGGCACCGCCGCCGGGTTGAGGCGCGCCAGGAAGGCGATAATGATACCGTCGTAGCCGTAGCCCACCGCCAGCCCCTGCTGCAGGCGCATGTGGATGCCGCACACCTCGCCCATGCCGGCCAGCCCGGCCAGGCCGCCGCTGAGCAGCATGACGATCACCTGCTGGCGGCCGAAGGCGAAGCCCGCGTAGCGCGCCGCGCGGTCGCTCAGCCCGATGACCCGCACGCGGTAGCCCCAGGGGGTGTAGGCCAGGGCGGTATACAGCGCCGCCGCGGCCGCCAGGGCGATGAAGAGGCCCAGGTGGATGCGTGTCTGGAAGAAGCGCGGCAGCCAGGCCGCCTGCGGGAACATGGCCGTTCCCGGAAATCCCATGCCCATGGGGTCGCGCCAGGGGCCGAAGTAGAGGTGCTCCATGAAGATGATGGCCACGTAGTTGAACATCAGCGTGGTGATGATCTCGTTGACGTTCCAGCGTGCCTTGAGCACCGCCGGCACCAGGGCCCACAGGGCGCCGCCGGCGAAGCCGGCCGCCACCAGGGTCGGGATGACCAGCGACGGCGGCAGGCGCGGGACCCAGAACAGGGCCACCCCGGCCGCGAAGACGCCGCCGAACACCAGCTGCCCCTCGGCCCCGATGTTCCACAGCAGCATGCGCGCAGCCAGGGCCACCGAGAGGCCCGTGAGCATCAGCGGGATGGCCTTGACGAGCACCTCGGAGAAGTCGAACCAGCTGCCGAAGGCGCCCACCGCCATGACGCGGTAGGCCTCCAGCGGGTCGGTGCCCAGCAGCGCGAAGAGCGCCGCGCCCACCAGCAGGACAGGCACCACGGCCAGGACGGTGGTCACCAGGGGGTGCAGGGCGGAGGGCCTTTCTTCCAGGGTGATCGCCATGGCCTAGTCCCGGATGCCCGCCATGAGCAGGCCCACCCGCGACGCCTGGTGCGCGTCGTGGGCCGATACGGTTTCAATGATTCTGCCGCGGTACATAACCGCCACGCGGTCGGCCAGCGACAGCACCTCGCGCAGGTCGCCCGAGACCAGCAGCACGGCCGCGTGGCGGCGCTGTGCCAGCAGTGTCTGCCAGACCTCCTCGGTGGCGCCGATGTCCAGACCGCTGGTGGGCTGCTCGGCGATGATCAGCGCCGGACGTCCCGCCAACTCGCGGCTGAGGACGAATTTCTGCAGGTTGCCGCCCGAAAGCTGCCGGGCGGCGGTGTCCGGCCCCGCCGGCGCCCGCACGTCGAAAGCCGCCAGGGCCTGTTCGGTTTCCCGCCGCGCGCGCGACAGCGACAGCACCGGCCCCCGGCGGTAGCGCCGCAGGCGGGTGAGCAGGAAGTTGTCCAGCAGGGAAAGCTCCGGTACGCTGGCGGTGGTGTGGCGGTCCTCTGGAATGTAGACCATCCCGCGGCGCGGCGCCCGCGGCCAGCGGGAGGCCTCCCAGGTGCGGCCCAGGAAGTCGACGCGGCCCGCAGCATGCGGCAGCAGCCCGGCCAAGGCGGCCGTGAGCGGCCCCTGCCCGTTGCCGGCCACCCCGGTCAGCGCCAGGATTTCGCCGCGCCGCACCGACAGCGTGATGTCCTCGAAAAGCGGCCGCCCGGCCGCGTCGCGCGCCGCCAGGTCCCGCACGGCAAAAACCGTCTCGCCGGTCTCCACCGCCGGGCGGTCGACCTCCAGCAGCACCTCGCGGCCCACCATCCGGCGGGCCAGTTCGCGCCGCGAGCGCACCTGGCCGGCGGCAAAAGAGCCCACCATTTTCCCCCGCCGCAGGATGGAGATGCGCGCCGCCAGCGTCATGACTTCTTCGAGCTTGTGGGTGATGAACAGGATGGTGTGCCCCAGCTCGCGCAGACGGCGCAGGATGCCGAAGAGGGTCTCGATCTCCGGGGGCGAGAGTACGGCCGTGGGTTCGTCGAAGATCAGGATCTGCGCCCGGCGGTAGAGCAGCTTGAGGATTTCCACCCGCTGGCGTTCGCCCATGGACAGGCGCGAGACGGTCTGCGAGGGGTCGATGTGCAGGTCGTAGCGCTCGGCGAACTCCCGGATTTCACGCTCGGCGCGGGCCATGTCCAGCCGCAGCCGCCCGCGGCCCAGGCCCAGCAGGATGTTTTCGGTGACCGTGAGGCGCTCCACCAGCATGAAGCGCTGGTAGACCATGCCGATGCCGGCCGCCAGGGACTGGGCCGGGTTGGCGAAGCGTACGGGCCGGCCCTCGAGCCGGATGGTGCCGCGGTCGGGCCGGTAGCGGCCGGCCAGGATGGACATCAGGGTGCTTTTCCCGGCGCCGTTTTCCCCGAGGATGGCGTGAATCTCGCCGGCAAAAATGTCCAGGTCGATGTCGTGGTTGGCCTCGGTGGCACCGAAGGACTTGCAGATGCCCGAGAGGCTGAGGACGGGTTCGGAGGCTGGGCGTGATTCCATGGAGGGTCAGTCCGCGAGCACTTCGGGCGGGGGCAGCTCGGCCAGGTGCACCAGCGGTGCCGGGAGCTGCGGGGGAGCCCCCTCGCAGGCGGCGCAGAAAACGCCCAGCAGGGGTGGTTCGGCAAAGCCGCCCCGTTCGGCCGCCCGGGCCGCCAGCCGCAGCAGGCCGCGCACCGTCTCGCCGGTGCTGACCACGTCGTCGACGATCACGACGCCGCGACGGGCCGTTGCCAGCAGGCGGATGTCGCGCTCGTACATCACCAGCGTCTTTTCCCCGCTGGTGATCGACCCGCTGCCGATGCGCACCAGCGGCCGCTGCCCGGGCTGCATGTGGGGTTTGACCCGGTTGTAGGCCACGGCCACTTCGTGCACGCCCAGCTCCCGGGCCACCACCTGGACCAGCTGCAGGGCCTTTTCCACGGCCGTCAGGATCACGACACCCTCGAAGCCGTCTAGGCGTTCCCGCATGCGATCGGCCAGCATCCGTCCCAGGTCGTCGTTGAGGCCAACGCGCCCCACCAGGTTCAGCGAGGCGATGCGCAGCCGCCGGCCGCCGCTTTCGATTTCCACCAGCGGCAGCGCAATCGCGTAGTCCAGCCCCGGCACCTCGAGCACGTGCTTGGGCCCCGACTCCATGTTTTCCCACCCGTCGACGTTCATCCGGGCATCACCCGCCATTGTTTTTTCCACCGACCCACCCGGACCCATCAGGACAGGGGGGTCATCGACAGCCCATCGCCCGTGGTTCGCCCCCACTGCCTGTCCAGCCCGGGCCGCTCGTGTTCCATCACTTTGTGCCTGTGCGCCTTTGCCCTATATTTTTTAATTTTTTAACTAATCCGGAATTTTTCCATTCACGCCCTTGACCAGCCAGCGCATGGTCAGCAGCTCCTTGTCCGTGGCCTTCCGGCCCTCCGGGATCATCAGCTTGCCCTTCTGGTCGTAGATGGGCCCCACGAAGATGTTGTCCTTTCCCTCCACCAGCAGCTTCTTCTGGGCCAGCACCTTCTTGCGCACCGCTTCGGGCACCGAGGCATGGAAGCCGGTCAGCTCGATGTTGTTTTTGTCGAACCCGCCCCAGTAGGGGGTGGGCTTCCAGGTGCCGGCCTGGACCTGCTTGACCACCTCCACGAAGTAGGGGCCCCAGTTCCAGATGGGCGACACCAGCACGCACTTGGCGCCGTACTTGGCGGCGTCGGTTCCGTAGCCGATGGCCGGGACGCCCTTGGCGCAGGCCGCCAGGCTGCTGTCCGGCGTGTCCGCCATCTGGCGGATGAGGTCGTGCTTGCGGCTGATGAGGGTGTCGGCCAGGGTGGTCTCGTTGATCGGGTCGCGCCAGGCCTTGAGCCACACGACGGTGTTGACGTTATTCGGGTCGAACGGGTGTCCGGCCTCCTTGAGGCCCTTGATCAGGCCGATGGTGAAGGCGTTGATGCCGCGGATGGGCTCGGGGATGGGGTTGGTGGCCACGGTGCCCACGTTTTTAAAGCCCATCAGCCCGGCCAGGTACCCGGACAGGAACTCGCCCTGGTACATGCGGGCGAAGTAGTTGCCCATGTTGGGGGCCGTTTTGTAGCCTGAGCAGTGTTCGAAGACCGTTTTGGGAAAGTCCTTGGCCACCATCAGCATGGGGTCCATGTGCTCGAAGGTGGTGCCGAAGATGATGTCGTAGCCCTTGCGCGCATAGTCGCGGATGACGCGCTCGGCGTCGGCGGCCAGCACCTTTTCGGTGTAGCTGACCTCCACCTGGTCGCCCATCTGCTTCTTGAGGTACTCGATGCCGTTATAGGCCGCCGTGGTCCACCCCATGTCGTCGATGGTCCACAACAGGGCGAAAGCCACCTTGATCTTCTTGGCGGTTGCGTTTCCGGCCGGTGCCAGCACCAGGGATACGGCCAGCATCAAAGCCACCAGGACAACCGTTCGTCTGCTGTTCATGAAAAAGCCTCCTTTGCTGATGAAAAAATGATCGGTCGGTAGCGCGGTTTTCGATCACCGGCGCCGTCTGATCGCCCGCAGAGCGTCATGGAAAAAAGAGGCCCCTGAAGGGGGATGAATCGCCCGGGAGCAAAATGCCGCAAATCTTCGTAAATGATCGGGGCATATCCCGCGCCGGCGGAAAAGATGCCGATTTGCCGCTGAGGCAATTTTTTCATCCATCCCAGGTGCCATGTCAAGAAAGATTTGGGGCCCTGAAGGGGTCAAACCTTGAATTGTGAACCAGTGCGGTTGCATCAACCCTAAAAGCACGGTTTCTTATTTGTTCTGGTGCTAGTCGTTCCTGGTCAGCCCGAACGATAAGTAAATAAGCCGAAAAAGCGGCCGATGCGAATGCTTATTCACAATTCAAGGTTTGACCCCAACGATGGTGCCACAAGGTTTGACCCCAACGATGGTGCCAACGATGGTGTCAAGGATCGGATGACCGGCAGGATTCGGCGTTCTGCATGGCCAGCAGAACGTTCCTGCGAAAAACCTCGTAGGTGATGTTGATGTCTATGCTGCCGAACAGCCGGTCGTAGTCGTTTCTCGTCAGTTTTTCCAGATTTGCCAGGTGAGGCGAGAAATCCCGGGCAATTTGAAAGGGGCCTCGCGCAACGGGCGGATCACATCGAGCAATTCCGCAGAACCGGTTCTAATCTCAATCATTCTCTTCCCTGTTTTTGGAGTGGAAACCCTTTTCCTGTAGCCACTCTAACCGTCGAAATGGTCCTTTAGATAAGCCTCCCACTCCATGGGGAGGAGCTGTTTTTTCTTGGTGTTGCAGGTCTTGCAGGCCGGGATGACGTTGCCCCTGGTGCTGCGGCCGCCGCGAGAGAGGGGGACGATGTGGTCCATGGTCAGCTCGCGGGGTGGGGTGGGCCGGCCGCAGTAGCCGCAGACGCCCTTGGCGAGCTTGCGCTTCCACCACTGGGAGGCGCGCAGTTCGCGGGCTTTGGCGCGTTCGCGACGGATGGTGGCGTCGTCCAGGTCGTAGGCATAGGGTTGCATCAGGCGTGTTTTCTTTCCACAGCGTCTCCGGACGGCTCGCGGCCGGTGTTCATCATCGATTCTTCTTCAGTGCCGCAGGCCCTCGATCCAGCGGCGGATTTCGGCGTTGAGCAACCGGTAAAAGGCCGCTGATCCGCCCAGGCCCTCGCGGCCGAAGAAGTAGTTGATTTCCAGCAGCAGGGGCTTCGGTTCGTTTTCAGGGAAAATGACGTCGAAACCGGCAAGGTTGATGCCGCTTCCGGCACAAAAGCGGTCAATGGCCGCCGTGGCCGCCTGCTGCAGGCCCGGGTCCAGGTCGCGTTCGATGCGTCCCCCGAGGGCCAGCCCGGCCAGGGGCTGGCGGTGGTCGTCGGCCACGCGCCAGTAGGTCAGGCGTTGCCGGCCGATGACGGTCACCCGCAGCACACGGCCGCCGCAGGGCACGAAGCGCTGCACCAGCAGGCCGCTTTCCCGCACTCCGGGGGATTGTAGAACATCGAAAAGGCCGGGGTCAAGTTCGGCGGCCGAACGCAGCGCGAAGATGGTGCGGCCCTCCCCGCCCCAGTCCAGTTTGATGAGGTACGGAAACCCCAGCGGACCGGCGGGGTCCTGTTTGAGCCGCGAGAGCAAGGCGGGGACATCGGTGACGATTTCGGTTTGCGGGTGCGGGGCGTCGTGTTCGCGGAACAGGCGGATTTGTCCGATCTTGCCGGGGAAGGCGAAGCGCGCGTCGTAGTCGGGAAACACGTGCCGGCAGTTCTCGCGGGCCATGCGGTAGAGCGCGGCCGTGCAGCCCTGGGGCAGCACGACGGCCTTGGCGCGCCGGATGGCGGCCAGGTCCTGGTGATCCGGCGGCCGGCCGGCGCAGATACGGTTTTCGTCGGTGACCACGCAGGGGTGAAAGGAAAGGATCATTCGTACCCGAAACGGCGCAGGGCGCGGGTGTCGCGGCTCCAGTTCTTCTGCACGCGCACGAAGAGCTTGAGGTAGACCTTGGCCTGCAGCAGGCGCTGGATGTCGCGGCGCGCGGCCTGGCCGATCTCCTTGAGCTTGGCGCCGCCCTTGCCGATGATGATGCCCTTCTGGGAGTCGCGCTCCACGTGGATCTTGGCGTGGATCTCCACCAGGTTGCGGGTCTCGGAGCGTGCGAAGTGCTCAATGGTCACCGCACTGGCATAGGGGATCTCCTGGCCCGTGAGGCGAAAGACTTTTTCGCGGATCATCTCGGCCACGATGAAGCGCTGGGGCAGGTCGGTGAGGCTGTCCTCGGGATAGAAAGGCGGTCCCGGCGGCAGCAGCGACACCATGACCGTCACCAGCCGGTCGACCTGGGTGCCGTCCAGGGCGCTGATGGGCACGATCTCGTGGAAGCGGCCGCGCTGCGCCCACTGCTCGATGAGCACCAGCAGGTCCCGCTTGTCGGGCAGGCGGTCGATCTTGTTGATGGCCAGCACCGCGGGCAGGCCGGACTTTTTCAGGTGGGAGAGCAGTAGCTTTTCGGCCTCGGGGTCGGGCCTGACGGCGTCCACCATGACCAGCACCAGGTCGGCTTCGCCCAGGGCCGTCAGCGCCGTGGCCACGATGCGCCGGTTGAGTTCTCCGCTGGGCCGGTGTACGCCGGGGGTGTCGATGAACACCAGCTGGGCGTCGGGGCGGTGCAGGATGCCCAGGATGCGGTTGCGCGTGGTCTGGGGCCGCTTGGAGGTAATCGAGATCTTCTCGCCCAGCACGCGGTTGAGCAGGGTGGACTTGCCCACGTTGGGCGCGCCGGCGATGGCCACGAAGCCGGAGCGGAAGGGCGCTTTGGTTTCGGGCCTCTCAGCCACGGGCGGCCTCCCCCTCTTCCCCGGCCGGGTTTTCCCCCACCAGCTCCCCGATGCGCCGCCACAGTTCATCTTTCCCCCGGCGCGTTTTGGCCGAGAAGAGCAGCAGATCTTCGGGGTCCATCCCCAGGTCGGCGGCCACCTGGCGGTGACGCGCGGCGGCTTTGGTGCGCGACAGCTTGTCGGCCTTGGTGAGCACCGCGATGCAGGGGTGCTGCCGGCGTCCGAACCAGTCGATCAGGCGCAGCTCGTCGGGACCCGGCGTGCGCCGGATGTCCAGGATGAGCACCACGCCGCGCAGGTTGTCGCGCCGCGTGAGGTAGTTCTGCACCATGGGCTGCCAGGTCTTCTTGACGGCCGCCGGCACCTTGGCGTAGCCGTAGCCGGGAAGATCCGCGAACAGGAAACGGTCGTTGATGCGAAAGAAGTTGAGCAGCTGGGTGCGGCCCGGGGTGCTGCTGGTGCGCGCCAGGCGGCGGCGGTTGACCAGCACGTTGATCAGCGAGGACTTGCCCACGTTGGAGCGCCCCACGAAGGCGATTTCCGGCAGGTCGCCGGGCGGACACTGGTCCACGTCGGGGGCGCTTTTGACGAACTCGGCGGATTTGACGATCATCGGCTGTCCAGGTACCGTTCCAGGCGGTCCAGGCCCTCGCGGATGTTGTCCATGGAGCTGGCGTAAGAAAAGCGCAGGTAGCCTTCGCCGTTGCTGCCGAAGTCGATGCCCGGGGTGACGCCCAGGTGGGCTTTTTCCAGGATGTCGAAGGCCAGCTTGTAGGAGTCGTCGGAGATGTGGCGCGCGTTGGCGAAGACGTAGAAGGCCCCGGTGGGCTCCACGGTGATGCCCAGCCCCAGCTCGCGCAGGCGCTTGACCATGAACCGCCGCCGCTTGTCGTAGGTCTCCTTCATGCGGCGCACGTCGTCGTGGGCCAGGGTCAGGGCGGTGATGCCGGCGCGCTGGATGACGGCATTGGCCGAGATGAAGAAGTTCTGCTGCACCTTCTGGATGGGGCGGATGAAGTCCGGCGGCGCGATGAGGTAGCCCAGGCGCAGGCCGGTCATGGCGTAGAGCTTGGAGAAGCCGTTTAAAACGAAGGCGCGGTCGGTGAACTCCAGGATGGAGTGTTCGCGGCCCTCGTAGACCAGGCCGTGGTAGATCTCGTCGGAGACCACCATGGGCCCCAGTTCGGTGATGGCGCGCATGCGCTCGGCCGAGAGCAGGTTGCCAGTGGGGTTGGAGGGCGAGTTGATGAAGATGGCCCGCGTACGGGGCGTGATTTTCTTTTCGATGTCTTCCGGCCGCAGCTGGAAACCGTCCTCCTCGTAGACCGGCATCTCCACCACGCGGCCCTGCACGAAGCGGATGAAATTGGGGTAGCAGGCGTAGTGGGGGTTGGAGATGATGACCTCGTCGCCGGGCTCCAGCAGGGTCGAGAACAGCAGGAAGATGGCCGGCGAGGTGCCCGAGGTGACCACCACCTGTCCGGGGTCTACCGTTGCGCCATAGCGATCCCGGTAGTGGTCGCAGATGGCGCGGCGCAGCTCGATCATCCCCAGGCTGTGGGTGTAGTGGGTGTAACCCTGCTCCAGGGCGCGGCACACCTCGGTCTTGACGCAGGCCGGCGTGTCGAAATCCGGCTCGCCCACCTCCAGGTGGATGACGTGGTGCCCCTGGGCCTCCAGTTCGCCGGCACGCTCCAGCACGTCCATGACGATGAAGGAGCTGATTTCCCGTGTCCGTTTGGAGATCATGTTTTCACACTACCTTGTTGAGGGGGTACTCGATGATGCCCTCGGCGCCGTTTTTCAGCAGCCTGGGGATCAGGTCCCGCAGGATGTGGGTTTCGGAGACGGTTTCCACCGAGAACCAGTCCGAGTTGTAGAGCGGCGCGACGGTGGGGGCGTTCAGGCTGGGCAGCAGGCCGATGATGGTCTCCAGCTTGTCCTGGGGCACGTTCATCTTCAGGCCCACCAGTTTTTCCCCCAGCAGGGCACCCTTGAGCAGCAGTGCGATCTGTTCGATCTTCTCGCGCTTGGCCGGGTTCTTCCAGGCTTCGTGGTTGACGATCAGCTGGGTATTGGTCTGCATCAGTTCGTGGATGATGCGCAGGCCGTGGGCCTTGATGGTGCTGCCGGTCTCGGTGACCTCCACGATGGCGTCGGCCAGGCCCGAGACCACCTTGGCCTCGGTGGCGCCCCACGAGAACTCCACCTCCACCTCGATGTTACGCTCGGCGAAATAGCGGCGCGTGTAGGAGACCAGCTCGGTGGCGATCTTCCTGCCCTGCAGGCCGGAGATGTCCCTGACCGGCGAATCGAAGGGCACCGCCACCACCCAGCGGGCCGGTCGCGCGCTGACCTTGGAGTAGACCAGGTCCTCCACCACGCGCACGTCGGACTGGTTCTCGGCGATCCAGTCTTTGCCGGTCAGGCCGGCGTCCAGGGTGCCGTCTTCCACGTAGCGCGACATCTCCTGGGCGCGGCAGATGGCGCACTCGATGCGCTCGTCGTTGATCTCCGGAAAATAGCTGCGGCCGTTGACGTTGATTTCCCACCCCGAACGCTTGAACAGGGCGATGGTGGCGTTCTGCAGGCTTCCCTTGGGGATGCCCAGCTTGAGCGTGTCGTTCATCTACTTGTAAACCTCCCTGGGATCGAAAACCGGCTTGCCGACGGTCTCCAGTTTCCCGTCGCGCACGCGCCGGTAGAAACAGCTGCGGTAGCCGGTGTGGCAGGCGGCGCCGCCCACCTGCTCGACCTTGAGCAGCACGGTGTCGTCATCGCAGTCCACCCGGATCTCCCGGACCCGCTGCACGTGTCCGGACGTCATGCCCTTGACCCACAGTGCGTCGCGGGTGCGGCTGTAGAAAGTGGCTCTGCCGGTCTCCAGCGTGGCCTGCCATGCCTCGCGGTTCATGAAACCCAGCATCAGCACCTCGCCGCTGCGGTGATCCTGCACCACGGCCGGCACCAGCCCGCCCATCTTTGCAAAGTCGAGTTCAATCATGGCTAACCTCTTATTTCAAAAACGATAAACCTATATTACCATAGGATTGTTGTCAAACCGTAATTATTGCATTATGATTGTTCTGAAATACAGGGAGAATCAGTCAGGTGCCGACGGACGGCTCTCGGCCGTGGGATTTCCTCAATTTAAAGATTCGATACGATTGTGCGGATAGGTTCCTTCAGGGATCTTGCCGCTGCGACGGGGGGCTTGCAACCCCCCGGGGGCGCCGCGGGATCCGGGGGAACATTTGGCATACGGGTGTGGCTGCATGGCGAAAAACAGTGATCAGAACCGCAAGACCCGCCGCCGGCGGGGCGTATTTTTTACCTTTTTCAAGTGGGTGACGATTCTCGGCCTGGTGGGTGTGCTGCTGGGGGCCGGGGCGCTGGCGGCGCTCTACATGTACCTGAGCGCCGACCTGCCGCGCATCGCCTCGCTCCAGGACTACAAGCCGCCCGTGATCACCACGGTCTACGCCGACGACGGCCGCAAGATCGCGGAGTTCTTCAAGGAACGCCGCATCGTCATCCCGCTGTCCAAGATGCCCGACATGCTAAAGCAGGCCTTCATTGCGGCCGAGGACGCGCGGTTTTACAAGCACCAGGGCATCGACCTGATCAGTATCGTGCGCGCCTTTTTCAAGAACGTCGAGGCCGGCGCCATCGTCCAGGGCGGCAGCACCATCACCCAGCAGGTGGCCAAGACGTTCTTTCTGACCCCCGAACGCAGCTACCAGCGCAAGATCAAGGAAGCCATCCTGGCCTACCGCATCGACAAGCGCCTGGCCAAGGACGAGATTCTCTACCTCTACCTCAACCAGATCTACCTGGGCCACGGCGCCTACGGGGTGGAGGCCGCGGCGGAGAACTACTTCGGCAAGCACGCCGACGAGCTGAACCTGGCCGAGTGCGCCATGCTGGCCGGCCTGCCCCAGGCGCCCAGCCGCTACTCGCCCTTTTCCCACCCCGAGCGCGCCAAGCAGCGCCAGATCTACGTGCTCAACCGCATGGTGGACGAAGGCTACATCACCCGCGCCCAGGCCGACGAGGCCATCGCCCGCCAGGTGGACATCAAGTCCCGGCGCAACTGGTACATCGAGAAGGTGCCCTTCTACACCGAGTACGTGCGCCAGTACGTGATTAAGAAATACGGGGAAGAGGCGCTCACCACCGGTGGGCTGAAAATTTACGCCGCCGTCAACATCGACATGCAGCACATCGCCCGCCAGGAGATCCTCAAGGGACTCAAGGCCCTGGACAAGCGTCAGGGATACCGCGGGCCCCTGCGCCACCTGAAGGAGGAGCAGATCGAGTCCTTCGCAGCCCGGCAGCAGCAGACCCTGGCCGCCGACCCGCCGGCCCCCGGGCGCACCCTCGAGGCCGTGGTGGTGGCCGTGGACGACCGCGGCGGGAAGGTGGTGGTACGCATGGGCGACAGCCGCGGCATCATCGCCTTCGAGACCATGCGCTGGGCACGCAAACCCAACCCGGCCGTGGCCTATTACCAGGCGCGGGTGCGGCGGCCGTCCGACGTGCTGCGCAGCGGCGACGTGATCCTGGTGTCGGTGAAAGAGAAAATGGAGGGCCGGGACGCCTGGAAAGTCACCCTCGAGCAGACCCCCAAGGCCCAGGCGGCCCTGGTCTGCATGGAAGTCGAGAGCGGGCAGATCAAGGCCATGGTGGGCGGACGCGATTTTCGGCAGAGCCAGTTCAACCGGGCCGTGCAATCGCGGCGCCAGCCCGGCTCGGCCTTCAAGCCCATCATCTACGCCGCCGCCCTGGACAAGGGCTACACACCGGCCACGGTGATCATCGACTCGCCCGTCGTCTACTACGAAAAGGGCATGGAGCGCACCTGGAAGCCCAAGAACTACGAAAAGAAGTTTCACGGCCCCACCATGTTCCGGCGGGCGCTGGAGAAATCCTTCAACGTGGTCACCGTCAAGATCCTCAAGGACATCGGCATCGACTACACCATCGACTACGCCCACCGGCTGGGCATCACCTCCGACCTGGCGCACAACCTCTCCATCGCCCTGGGCTCTTCGGGCGTTTCGCTGCTGGAGCTGGTGGAGGCTTACGGGGTGTTCGCCAACCTGGGCTACCGCGTCAAGCCGGTGTTCATCACCCGCATCGAGGACCGCGACGGCAACATCCTGGAGAAAGGCGATCCCCAGCGGGAGAAAGTCATCGACAAGAGCACCGCCTACATCATGACCAACCTGCTGCAGGGCGTCGTCAAGCACGGTACCGGCTGGCGCGTGAAAGCGCTCAAGCGGCCGGCGGCCGGCAAGACCGGCACCACCAACAACCTCAACGACGCCTGGTTCGTGGGCTACACCCCGCGCTACGTCACCGGCGTGTGGGTGGGCTTTGACAACAGCCGCTCGCTGGGCAAGGGCGAGACCGGTTCGCGGGCCGCCAGCCCCATCTGGCTGGGCTTCATGCAGCGGGTGCTCAAAGACAAGCCCGTGCGCGTGTTCCAGGTACCGGAGGGGGTGGTGTTCGCCAAGATCGACGCCGACACCGGCCTGCTGCCGGTGGCGCAGTCCAAAAACACCTTCTTCGAGTGCTTCAAGGAAGGCACCGAGCCCACCGAATACACCCGCAAACCCGGCACTTTCACCGAGCCCGACCAGCTGTTCAAGCGGGGGATTTAATCAAGAGGTACCGTGTGTCGTCGGTCCGCCGCCGGGATTCAGGCGTCGGCGGAAGGCGGGTTCCCGGTTGCCGGGCGATGTTTCGGATCGCTGAAGCCCGAGCGTCCTTCAAGCGTCCCATCAGAAGCCGAATCCTCGTAGGGATGCAAAACGCTTCCGCCCACCACCAGCTCCCGTCGATCGACGGACGCGTCGGCCATGATCCTCAGGGTGTCCGGGCCGTATCTCTTTTCCGCCCGCCGCACATTGTCGTTGCGCATTCCCCGCAGCTTGGCTGTTGAAGCCGGGTGCACCCGGACTTCCACTGCGCCGGTGGTGTTACGCTGCGCCGCAGCCAGGCCCCTGAGCAGGGCGTCTCCGAAGATGCGGCTGTGGACCAGGTGGCCGAAGGCCGGGTGGTATGGGCCGGCCAGCAGGTCGCCGCCTGCGTCCAGGGACGGGGAGGACTGCAATCCCATGCGCACCACGCGGATGCCGCGGCGGTGAAAGAGGAGATAGAGCCCCTTTACCATCCCCACTGCCTCCTCCAGGGGCAGGGGCCGGTAGCTTCCCTGCCGGTACCAGCGCGCCAGCATGCTCCCTCGCAGCACCAAGGTGGGATAGATGCGCACGAAGTCCGGCGCCAGGGCTGCCAGGGCGCGTCCCGACGCCAGGGTGGCCTCGGGATCCTCGCCGGCCAACCCCACCATCATCTGCAGGCCCAGGCGATAGCCCCGTCGGCGCAGCGCCGTCGCCGCGCATTGCACGCTTTCGGCGTCGTGGCCCCGGCGGTTGAGGCGCAGCACCTCGTTGTTCATGGATTGAACGCCCAGTTCGATGACCGTCACGGGAAAGGGCGCGATGCGGTCCAGGCTTTGCGGGTCCACGGTGTCCGGGCGGGTGGAAAAGCGGATGCCCTCGGCGCGTCCGGCGGCCACGAATTCCGCGGCCACCCGCAGCAGGGCCACGATGCGGTCGGCATCCTGGCCCAGGAAGTTGCCGCCGTAGAAGGCGATCTGCACCGGCCCGTCCCGGCGGCTGCCGAAATCCAGGAATTTTTCGATTTCCCGGCGCACGTCGCGCGCCGTGGGGTGCCGCACGCTGCGGCCCGTGATGGCGGCCTGATTGCAGAAGGCGCAGGCGTGGGGACAGCCGGCCTGGGGAAGGAAAACCGGGGCCACCAGGGGGCGCGGGCGCGCGCTGCTCACGGGGTTTCCGGTTTTTCCAGCAGGTCGATGGCGCGCCGCGCGGCGTCCTGTTCGGCCTGCTTCTTGCTCTTGCCGCGGCCCTCGGTGGTGATGTCGCCGACCGTGAGGCGGGCGGTGAAGGTCTTGTCGTGGTCGGGGCCGCTCTGGCCCGTGATGCGGTAGTGGGGGATCTCTTTGCGCTGTTCCTGGACGAGTTCCTGCAGCCGGCTCTTGTAGTCGTCGTGCCGGCGCAGTTCCTCAAGCTTTTCCAGGGCATCCCGGAAGTAGGCTTCCAGGATCGTGAAGGTGGCGTCGAACCCGGCATCCAGGTACAGCGCCGCGGTCACGGCTTCGAAGGTGTCGGCCAGGATGGAGTTCTTTTCGCGGCCGCCGGTCCGGGACTCTCCACGACCCAGGTAGACGAAGTCACCCAGCTCCAGGCGCCGGGCCACTTCGGCCAGGTGGGTTTCGTTGACCAGCGCGGCGCGCATGCGCGACAGGTCACCCTCCTTGAGGTCGGCGCAGGCGCGCATCAGCAGGTGCCCCACCACCAGGTTGACCACCGCGTCGCCCAGGAATTCCAGGCGCTCGTTGTCGCGCAACCGGGCGTTCTGCTCGTTGACCCAGGAGCGGTGGCGCAGGGCCTCGTGAAGCAGCTCGCGGTTGTTGAAAGTGTAACCCAAGCGGTTTTCCAGTTCCGCCAGGGTGTGTTTGGCTTCGCGGATCATGACGCACTCCCCGCCGAAAGGCGCGCTGTCAGCGCCGGGTACAGTTCCCAGGGCACGTAAAAGCCGCCCGGTCCGCTGCCCAACTGCAGGTCGGGGGAGATGGCACCGTGGTAGTCCGTCCCCCCGGTGACCGCCAGGTCCAGCCCGGCCGCCAGGTCGATGCAGCGCCGGGTCTCGCGATCCGAGTGCCGCGGGTAGTAGCACTCGATGCCGCCCAGGCCGGCGTCGGCCAGATGCCGCACAAGCGCCTCCAGCTCTTTGCCGTCGGGCAGCGCAATGAGGCCCGGATGGGCCAGCACGGCGATACCGCCGGCCCCGCGGATGACGTCGATGGCCTGCCGCCAGGGAAGGCGGTACTTGGGCACGTAGGCCGGGCGGCCGTTTCCCAGGTAGCGGTCGAATGCCTCGTCGATGGACGCCGCCACGCCCTTTTGCACCAGGGCGCTGGCCAGGTGGGGCCTTCCGGGCTGACTGCTGCCCACCGCCCGCCGGATTTCCGCGTCACTGATGTCGATCCCCAGCCCCCGCAGCCGGGCCGTCATCTCGGGAAGCCGCTTGCGGCGGGCTTCCTGGAGCTTTTCCACAGCCCGCAGCAGGTCGTCGTCGGCGATGTCGATGCCGTAGCCCAGAATGTGCAGGCTTCCGGGCAGATTAAATTCCCCGGGTGGCTGGCTGCTGATTTCAATGCCGGTCAGAAAATGCAGCCCGGGGGGCAGAGGTGCGGCCAGTGCCTGTCGGCAGCCGGCCACCGTGTCGTGGTCGGTGATGGAAACGGCGCCCAGGCCCTGGCGGCCGGCGCGGGTCAGGATTTGTGCGGGCGCAAGGGTGCCGTCGGACGCGGAGGAATGAATGTGGAGGTCGATGCCGCGTGGCCGTTCATAACCCAAGGGCTCGTTCCTGCGCCTCTTCCTTGGTTTTGCACTCGATACACTGCGTGGTGACCGGCCGGGCCTTGAGCCGCTTGAGGGAAATCTCCTCACCGCAGGTTTCACAGATGCCGAAGGTCCCGTTTTCGATGCGGTCCAGTGCCTTCTTGATTTTCTTGATCAGCTTGTGTTCGCGGTCGCGGATTCTCAGCATGAAATTGCGGTCCGCCTCCAGGGAAGCCCGGTCCGTGGGATCCGGGAAATTCTCCTTGGGGGCCGTCATGCCGGAGACGGTATTGTCGGCCTGTGCCAGCAGATCGTCCAGGCGCTGTGTCAGCAGTTCCTTGAAGTAGTCAAGATCTTTCTGTTTCATGGCAATTCCCACTCATAATCATGATTGGAATACAATTCCTCTACGTAAAAGGGCTTATATAACATAGAGCCGATATTGAGTAAAGGGGGAAATTGGGCTCAGTTTTCGGAGGACTCGTCCAGGCGGAAGAGCTTGCGCACGACGTCCAGGTAAACGGCGTTGTCGCCGTGGCAGCCGTTGCGCTTGAGGAAAATGGTGGGGTCGTGCAGGATCTTGTTGACCGTGACCTCCTGCATGCGCACGATGGCCCGGCGGTCCTTTTCGTCCAGGTGGCCCAGGCCCTTGAGGGTTTTCTCGATTTCCGCGGCGGCGATGCGCTGCACCTTTTTGCGCAGGGCCACGATGGTGGGCGTGACGTCCAGGCTGTCGAGCCAGCGGCGGAAGTGCACCACCGCCTCGTCCACGATGCGCTCGGCCTTGACGGCCTCGCGGTTGCGTTCCTCGATGTTCTCCTCGATGACCCCCTTGAGATCGTCGATGTCGTAGACGTAGGTGTTGGTGAGACGGTTGATGCGCGGGTCGATGTCGCGCGGTACGGCGATGTCGATGAAGAAGAGGGGGCGGTTGCGGCGCCGCCGGATGCGGCCCTTGACCTGGTCGCGGGTGATGATGGGCTTGGGAGAGCCGGTGGAGCTGATGATGATGTCCACCCGTTCCAGGGAGTCCGTGATCTCCTCGAAAGCGATGGCCTTCCCGCCGAAGCGATCGGCCAGGGCCACGGCGTTTTCGAAGGTGCGGTTGGCTACCAGGATCTCTCCGGCCTTCTGGCGCAGCAGGTGCTCCACGGCCAGTTCGGCCATCTCGCCGGCCCCGATGAGCAGCGCCTTCTTGCCCTCCAGGGAACCGAAGATCTTGCGGCCCAGTTCGATGGCGGCGTAACTGATGGAGACTGCGTGGTCCCCGATGCCGGTTTCAGTGCGCACCCGCTTGGCTACGAAAAAGGCGCGGTGCAGCAGGCGGTTGAGGATCACGCCGGAGGTCTTCTGGCGCGTGGCGGTGAAGTAGGCTTCCTTGATCTGGCCCAGGATCTGGGGCTCACCCACCATCATGGAGTCCAGGCTGGAGGCCACCCGGAAGACGTGGCGCACCGCCTCGTCGCCGGTGTTGATGTAGAGCGCGCGGTCGAACTGCTGCACCGGGATGCCGTGAAAGTCGGCGATGAACCGCTTGGCCGCCCCCACCACCTCCTCGCGATGCTCGGTGACCATCAGGAACTCGATGCGGTTACACGTCGAGTAGAGCATCAGTTCGCGGATGGCGGGCTCCTTGCGCAGGATGTCCGAGGCGGCGACGGTCTCGTCGCTGGAGAAGGCCAGGCACTCGCGCAGTTCCACCGGTGCGGTTTTGTGGTTCAATCCGAGCAGGACGATATCGGGCATTTTTTTATATAGCTTTCAGGTATCCGGTATCAGCGCAGGGCGCTCTTCCACATCCTGATACCTGTAAAACTACCACTTTGTAAAGTCTCCGTGGTGGCCGCTGAGAAAGAAATTGACACCCAGGAAGGTGAACATCAGGGCTCCGAAGCCCACGATGGCCATGATGGCGGCCCGCCGTCCGCGCCAACCCACCATGAGCCGCTCGTGCAGCAAGGCGGCGTACAGCAGCCAGGTGATGCCGGTCCAGACTTCCTTGGGGTCCCAACTCCAGAAACGGCCCCACACCATCTTGGCGTACACCAGACCCACCACCAGGCCCACGGTCAGCAGGGTGAAGCCGGCCACGATACAGCTGTAACCGGTGGCGTCCAGCAGCTCCAGCGACGGCAGGCGCTTGAAGAAAAATCCCATTTTTTTGGCCTTGATGGCGTGTTCCTGCAACAGGTAGAGCACGCCGGCGCCGGCCGCCAGCGCCAGGGCGGCTTCGCCCAGGAAGATGGCGATCACGTGGAAGGTCAGCCAGAATCCCTTGAGCACCGGTTCGCTGGCCACCGCCGCCCCCGGCAGGTGCGAGGCCGCCAGCATGGCCACGGCCGCCAGGGGCGCGGCGAAGATCCCCAGCACCTTGAGCCGCAGGCGCAGCTGCAGCGCCACGAAGCTGCACGCCACGGCCCAGGCCGCCAGGGACAGGGTCTGCGGAAGGTTGCGCGCCGGGAAGTAGCCGCTGCCGGCGAAAGCCGCCACGATCATCACCGTGTGCAGCAGGGCCCCGGCCGCGATGCACCCCAGGGCCACCCGGTAGAGCGTGCGGTGCTGGGCGAACAGGTAGGCGAAATAGCCGGCCGAACTGAGCAGGTAGCAGATGGTGACGGTGATCAGCAGGTAGTGCATGGTCGCTCTTCCCTTATGGTTGCAGGGCGTCCAGGCGAAACCCAGGCCCCAGGATCTCTTCCAGCAGGGCGTCGATCTTTTCCTCGTCCCCCTCGCGGATCAGCTCCACCAGCCCGCCTTCGATGAGCGCCTCGAAGAGGGGCCTGTGGGCCTCGGGGGCGTGCTCCGCGGCCAGCAGGCGCCGCCGCACGGCCCCCATGATCTCCAGGAAGCGGGCGTACTCCGGTCCGAATTCCCCTTGCAGGCGCCGTCGCAGGTGCTTGGCGAAGGCCGGGCTTTTGCCCGAGGTGGAGATGGCGATCACCAGGTCGCCGCGCGTGACGATGGCCGGCAGGATGAAACTGCAGGCCTCCGGCCGGTCGGCGATGTTGCACAGCATGTTACGTCGGGCGGCATCCTCGCTCACGCGCCGGTTCAGCTCCTCGTCGTCGGTGGCCCCGATGACCAGGAACATGCCCTCCAGGTCTCCGGCCCGGTAAGGTTCGCTTTTGAGTGCCACCCGTCCGGCGGCGGACAGTTCCTCGAGCTCCGGGCTGAAGGCCGTGCTGATGACCGTCACCCGCGCGCCGCATTCCAGCAGGGTGCGCACCTTGCGGGTGCCCACCGCGCCGCCGCCCACCACCAGGCAGTGCCTGCCGCTGACATCGAGAAAGGCCGGGTAATATCTCATAGGGCGGATTCGCTCCCGGCAGTTGCGTCCGGGGTGTCGTCGCTGCCCGGTGTTACCGTCAGCAGGTCCCTGGCCAGCACCAGGGGGCCCTTGTAGGTGCGGCGGCACTGGCTGCGGATGTCCACCTGGTCGCACTCGGGGTAGAAGTGGGTCAGCACCAGCAGGCGCACGCGGGCGCGCTCGGCGATGCGGCCGGCCAGGGACGGTGTCAGGTGGCCCCTGACCTTCAGATCGTCCGGCAGGGCACACTCGCAGATCAGGATGTCCGTTTTTTCGGCCAGCGCCACCAGGTTGTCGTTGTCGTCGGTGTCGCCCGAGTAGACCACCGAGCGGCCGTCGCCGCCCGCGACGCGGTAGGCGATGCTCTCGGGGTTGTGGACCATGGGCAGGGAACGCACCGTGAAGTCGTCGAAGCTGCGCCGGTCCTCCCGCGTCGTGCTGAGCTCCACGAAGCGCAGCATACCCTCGGGTAATTCCAGCCACGGGCCGTAGACGGCGTGCAGGCCGTCGTAGAGCCGCTGCAGGCCCCGGCCGCTCACGATGGTCAGCGGCTTCCTGCGGCGGTGGCTGTCCGGGTACTTGGTGGCGAAGATCAGGGGCACCAGCTCGGCGCTGTGGTCCGGGTGGAAGTGGCTCAGGAAGATGTAGTCCAGGTCGAAGATGGTCACGCCGGCCTTGAGCAGGCGGTGCATGGTGCCGGAGCCGCAGTCGAACAGCAGGCGGCTGCCGCCCGCCCGGATGAGAACCGCGCAGGAACTGCGCTCGAGCGAAGGCACGCAGGTGCCGGAACCCAGGATGGTCGCTGAAATCGGGGATGGCGAAGTTGTCATCGTGTTTTCCACCGTGGTTGTTCGGTCCGACCGGCGCTATTTCATCTTGACCACGCGGTGCCTGAGCTGGCCCCGGATCCAGCGGGCCACCTGCCGTTCGTCCTGGGTGTCGATGTCCTGGGCCTTGAGCGCCGAAAGGGGGATCTCGGCGCGGGCCATGCTCTTGTGCCCGCCGGCCGAGCCGATGTGGCCGAAACTCTGGCTGGCCACCTTGCCGGCGTTTTTGCCGATGCCGTCGTTGCGGAAAATGATGATCAGGCGGCGGTCGTAGAGGCCCGAGACGATGCTCCACTTCACCGAGTTGACGCGCATGAAAAAGTCGGCCACCAGCACGCAGACGTCCGGTGAGGGCACGGGGCCCAGGTGCACCAGCATGCGACCCTTGTAGAGCCGGCGGTTTTCCAGGGCGATGCGGAAGTAACGCAGGAAATCGGCCCGCAGTTCGCTCTGGTTGATCTTGTTGGCCAGGTACATGTTGGCGTGGCGGAACAGGAACTGGAAGGCCTGGATGTCCTCCAGCAGCGCCTGGCGCTTGAAGTTGTCGGTGTCGGTCTGGATGGCGTGAAACAGGCCCGTGGCCAGTTTGACCGAAGGCTTGATCTTGGCCGCCCGCAGGTACTCGGTGAGGATGGTGGCCGTGGCGCCGTATTGCGGCCGGATGTCCCGGAAGGGCGCCTCGACCCCCGAGTCCGGGTGGTGGTCGATGATGGCGCAGTAGTCGTAGGGGGCGAACAGCGGGTTGTGGTCCGGTTGGGAGTCCACGATCACGAAACGGGTGAAGTGCTCGGTCTCCACGTCGGCCAGGTGCCGCAGGTCGACCTTCAGCAGGCTCACCATGGCCAGGTTGTCGGGCCGCTTGATGACGTTGATGCTGGCGATGCTCACGGCGGCCGCCTTGCGCCACAGCAGGCGTTTGACGGCCATGGCGCTGGCGATGGCGTCCGGGTCGGCATTGATCAGGATGAGGACGTTGTCGTTGCCGTTGAACTGCTGGTAGAAGCGCTCCAGGCGCCCGCTGGAAATTCGTCTCATGAAACACCTTGCTACCTTGCGTTTACCCGATTTTTACGCTGATCGCGGCCAGATTACAATATCTTTTTGCGGCCGTGGCCCGGTGCGAGATTGACACGCCCGAGCCCGGTTGTGTAGGTTGGTCTGCGGCGATCGCCGCCGCAAGCCGGGGCACCGGCCTTTACATCACCCAGCAGGAGGAACCCGCTATGGCATCCAGACGCTTCGTCGACCTGAGCATCAGTATCGAACCCGATCTTCCCAGCGACCCGCCCATGATGATCCCCAAAATCGACTACGTGAATCACGAGATGGGCGCCGAACAGATGAAGGAATTCTACCCGGGCGTCAAGAAAGAGCAGCTCCCCGGCGGCCTGGGATGGGCCGTGGAGTTCGTGCACCTCACCACCCACTCCGGCACGCACCTGGACGCGCCCTATCACTACCACCCCACCATGGACGGCGGGCAGCCGGCGCTGACCATCGACGAAATCCCCCTGGCGTGGTGCTTCAGCGACGGCGTGGTGCTGGATTTCCGGCACAAGGCCGACGGCGAGCGCATCACCGTCGACGACCTGCGCGGGGAGCTGGACCGCATCGGCTACGAGATCAAGCCCCTGGACATCGTGCTCATCCAGACCGGCGCCGACCGGGCCTGGGGCACCGAGCAGTACCTGGTCAAGGGCGCCGGCATGGACCGCGAGAGCACCCTTTTCCTGACCGAGAAGGGCGTCAAGGTGGTGGGCATCGACGCCTGGAGCTGGGACCGCCCCCTGCCCTTCCAGGCCAGGGATTTCCAGCAGAACGGCGACCCCAAGGTGATCTGGGAGGCCCACTTCGCCGGCATCGAAATCGGTTACTGCCATATGGAGAAGATGGCCAACCTGGACGCCATCGGCAGGCCCTTCGGCTTCACGGTCTGCTGCTTTCCCGTGAAAATCAAGGGCGCCAGCGCCGGCTGGACCCGTCCGGTGGCCATCGTGGACGAGTCCTGAACCGGTGTGCTGTCCGTCCGATTGAAGCCGCGTCCGCCGTCGCCGGCGGGACGTGTTACCCGTGTCCACGCGGGGCGGCGGCACCCCGCACCGCACCATTGCACAACAAGAGGAGGAAGACAGTGATTTTCAAAAGAGCAATGCTGGCAGTTGTATCGGCGGCCCTGATCTGGGGCGCGCCCCTGGGATCGGCGAGTGCCAAGACTTACAAAATCACGGTGGTTGCCGGCCACCCGCCCATCTTTTTATGGGTGACCCTCTGCCGGGACTTTTTCATTCCCGAGGTCAACAAGCGCCTGGAGGCGGCCGGCGGTAAGGATAAGATCGTCTGGAACCAGGCATACGGCGGCACGGTAGCCAAAATCGGCGGGGTTCTGGAAGCCATCGAGGACGGCATCGCGGACATGGGTTTTGTGGGCACCATCTTCGAGGCCTCCAAGATGCCCCTGCACAACGTGACTTACATGACGCCTTTCGGCACCGACAACATCTTCCAGGTGGTGGACATCATCGGTGAGCTGCAGGCCAAGATCCCGGCCATGGCCAGGGAGTGGACAAGTCACAACCAGGTTTACCTCGGCGGGGCGGCCCTGGACACCTACGGCCTGCTGACCAGCTTTCCCGTCAAGACCGTCGATGACGTCAAGGGGCACAAGATCGCCGCGCCCGGGCCGTCGGCCAACTGGCTCAAGGGCACCGGCGGCGTACCGGTGGCCTCGAACCTGAACGAATACTACAACGGCATCAAGACCGGCGTATTCGAGGGCACCTTGACGTTCATGACGGCGGCGGCCGCCATCAAGGTCTACGAGGTGGCGCCTTACATCTGCATGGTGAATTTCGGTTCCCAGTTCGCCGGTGGCCTGAGCATCAACAAGGACGTCTTCGACGCATTTCCGCCCGGGATCCAGAAGATCTTTCTGGAGGTCGGCCGTCAGTACACCCGGAAGCTCGCCGAGGCCCAGGCCGCCCGTGCCGCCAAGGCCATGCAGACCATGCAGCAGCACGGCGCCAGGGTGGTCACCCTGTCCCAGGCCGAGCGCAGGCGCTGGGCCGACAAGCTGCCCAACGTGCCCATGCAATGGGCCGCGGCCATGGAGAAAAAGGGTCTTCCCGGAAAAGCCGTGCTCAAGGGCTACCTGGACGGGCTGCGAAAGCGCGGCGTGCAGCTGGCGCGGGACTGGGACCGCTGACACGTGCAGCCCGAAGCCGACAAAACCGCCTTGGACGGCAACGACCGGAAGAGACGCTTTTCCTTCGGAGCGCTCACGTCGGTCATGAACAGCATCGGCACGGCCTGGGTGTTTGTGCTGCTGGTGATCATCAACCTGGACATCGGCGGCCGCGCCCTGTTCAACCACCCGCTGCGCGGCGTGCCCGAGATCGTGGCCCTGTCCATCGTGGCCTGCGTATTTCTGCAGATCGCGCACACCATCCGGGTGGGGCGCCTGACGCGCTCGGACATCGTGCTCGACTGGCTGCGGCACCGCCACCCCGGCGTGGGGCACTTCCTGGAGGGACTGTACTGCCTGGTGGGCGCCGGGCTGATGGTCATTTTGTTTAAAAGCAGCCTGCCCATGTTCACCAAGGCCTGGCGCATCGGTGAGTACGTGGGAGCCGAGGGCGACTTCATGGCGCCGGTGTGGCCGGTGCGGCTGATCATCCTGGCCGGTTGCGCCGCCGGCGCCGTCCAGTTTGCCCTGATGGCCGCGGGCAGCTTCCGGAAAATGTCCGGAAGCGGGGCCGCCGGCGCCGAAAACGATGGAGGCCGGCCATGACCGACATCCAGATCGGCCTGCTGTCGATTTTCGGCATTCTTTTCCTGATTTACGCCGGCATGCACGTTTCGGTGGCCCTGATGCTGCTGTCGCTGGTAGGCACCTGGCTGATCCGGGGCAACTGGACCGTGGCCACCAAGTTGCTGGCGCTGGCGGCCTCGGACAGCATCTCGGGATACATCTTCGGCGTGGTGCCCCTGTTCGTGCTCATGGGGCTGCTGATCTCGGTGTCGGGCATCGGCAAGGACACCTTCGACGTGGCCAACCGTCTGTTTCGGGGGGTGCGCGGCGGCCTGGGCATCTCCACCGTGGCCGCCAACGCGATCTTCGCTGCCGTGACCGGCATCTCCATCGCCTCGGCGGCCGTGTTCACCAAGGTGGCCGTGCCCGAGATGATCCGGCTGGGGCACCGGCCGCGCTTCGCCGTGGGAGTCGTCACGGGGTCGTCGGTGCTGGGCATGCTGATCCCGCCCAGCCTGCTGCTGATCCTCTTCGGCGTGCTCACCGAGACCTCCATCGGCGACCTGTTCAAGGCCGGCATCCTGCCGGGTATCCTGCTGTCGGCGGCCTACTGCGGCCTGATTCTGCTGATGGCCTGGCGCTTTCCCGACTACGTCGGGCGTGTCGACGCCCGCGGCACGGACGCCGTTGCCCGGATGACCGTGGGCCGGGCCCTGTGGAAACTGACGCCCGTTGTGCTGCTGGTAGCCCTGGTGCTGGGCGGCATCTACGCCGGCTGGTTCACGCCCACCGAGTCCGGGGCCGTGGGCGCGCTGGGGGCCCTGCTGCTGGCCCTGGGAAAGCGGCAGCTCAGCCGCGCCAAGCTGTGGCAGGTGCTCACCGAAACGGGCCATGTAACGGTGGCCATCCTCTTCCTGCTGATTGCCGCCAACATATACGGCCGCATGCTGGCGCTCTCGGGCATCACCGGCTTCATCGCCGCCTGGATCACCGCGTCCGGCATGGGACTGTACGCCATCCTGGCCATCTACCTGGTGATCGTGCTGCTCATGGGTACCATCCTGGACTCCACCTCCATCATGATGATCACGGTGCCCCTGATCTACCCCATCATGCACGACCTGGGCGTGAATTTCGTCTGGTTCGGCCTGGTGACGGTCATCGCCATCGAGGTGGGCCTGATCACGCCGCCACTGGGCATCGCGGCCTACGTGGTCAAATCGACCCTGGACGACCAGAGCATCACCCTGAACGATGTCTTCGCCGGGGCCTTTCCCTACGTGCTGATCATGATCGCGGTGCTGGTGCTGGTGGTCGTCTTCCCCGGCATCAGCCTGGTGCTGGTAAGGTAAAACGGCGGGTCGGCCGAGCGGTCCGCCGGGAGAAACGCGACAACCTGGAAAACACGCAAAGGAGCAGAGATGAAAGACAAAATCATCGTTACGGCGGCGCTCACCGGCGCCATTCACACCCCCACCATGTCGCCCCACCTGCCCATCACGCCGCAGGAGATCGTCGACGAGGCCCGGCGTGCCTTCGAGGCTGGCGCCGCGGTGGTGCACGTGCACGCCCGCGACCCCGAAACCGGCATGCCCTCGGCCGACAGCAAGCTTTTCGGCGAGATCCTGTCGGGCATCAAGGAGCGCTGCAACGTGGTCATCTGCACCACCACCGGCGGCGGTTTCGGCATGACCGTAGAGCAGCGCGTGGCGGTGGTCAAGACCTACAGCCCCGAACTGGCCTCGCTCAACGCCGGCTCGCTGAACTTTGCCCTCTTTCCGGTGCTCGACAAGATAAAGGAATTCAAATTCGACTGGGAGCCCCAGTACCTGCAGATGAGCGAAGACTTCATCTTTCCCAACACCTTCAAGACCCTGCGCGAGTTTTCCGGCTTTTTTCGCAAGCAGGGCACCCGGCCGGAGTTCGAGATCTACGACGCCGGCATGCTCAGCAACCTGGCATACCTGATCGGCAAGGGGCACGTTCAGCCGCCCGTCTACCTGCAGTTCGTGCTGGGCATCCTGGGCGGCATGCAGGCCACGGTCAACAACCTGGTGTTCCTGTACAACTCCGCCCGCGAACTGCTGGGCGACAATTTCGTGTGGTCGGTGTGCGCCGCCGGCCGGCACCAGTTCCGCATGTGCAACCTGGCGCTGCTCATGGGCGGGAACGTGCGCGTAGGCCTGGAGGACAACCTGTATCTGGAAAAAGGTGCCATGGCCAAAAGCAGCGGCGAGCAGGTGGAAAAGATCGTGCGCATCGCCCGCGAGCACGGCCTGGAGCCGGCCACGCCAGACGAGGCCCGCCGGATCCTTGACCTCAAGGGCATCGACAAAGTGGGCTTCTGAGACCATTCTATTGAGGGCAGGCATTCTCTCCGGCGTCGTCACAGGTATCCCGCCGGTGTTGGATGGGGCGGACGTTGTGCTGCTGCGCGACGTGGCCTGCATTCACGCGCGGTAGGTGGCACCGAGCTGATCCGGCGCGCGCTTTGCCGGGCCGGGGATCTCATCGCGCCACTGCGCTATTTCTGTCCGGATGGTGGCATATCGGTTCCAGCAGGAGTGAACTTGGCTGAAGCCGGCGTTGTGCCGGAACTTATGGGATGTTTTTTAGTCTCCGCGGCACGCGAATGGGTTGTCAGTTCCCTCCGGTCTCGCCTCGAAGATGAATCTGCCATTTCAGTTCATACCGTGTCTGGCGGTGGCCGTTGGGTATAGCCGTCTGCTCGCTCCTGCTGCCGCCACCCCGGAGATTTTTCTTGCCGTCCCCTCCTTGAACCTTGAGATCGGGACTGACCACTTTTTTCACCAGCCCTGATGCGAGTTTCTCCATATCGTGACGTTTTTCAAACGCTTCCACGAATTTTCCGATCTCTTCGTGGTTCATCCCCTGTGCCTTCCCGGCAAGCGACTGCATCTCCTCGGCAATCTGCTTGATCTCACGCAACTCGGGTTTTGCCGTGATCGCCACTTCTTCCGATGTCGGAACATTCCGCGGTCCAAGGGGAAAGCGCACATCGGAAATGTTGAGGATCCGGGTCTCCTGACTGTCGTTGCCACACCCGGTGATCCGGGTCTCCGTTTTTTCTCTTCCCTCAAAACGGATTGCCAGGACAGGAAGACTGACCCATTGCGCATGACCAGTATCCAGGTCGTAGGTGATGGTCAGAGAGTGGTCATACTCAAGTTTCGGAGTAACGGGTGGTAGGCTCCGGGTATGGATCCGGTGATCCGTACCACAGTGACCTTCCGCAGAATACGAGTAATCGCTGGAGGTGGCCTGACTGCGCTGGGTAAATGACTTGATGCTGGCATGCCTGACGGAATAGATTTCCGTCTTGGCGTTGGTGACCTGCTCAATACTGGAATCCTCAAGTTCAAGATCGAGCTGAACGGTGGCCTCGATTTTTGATGTTTCCTCGCTTTGATTGCGGTCAATATTCCCGTTCGGCCAATGGTATTCCCGACGGGTTGTCGATGTTTCACTGAGTATTGCCGTCACGGTGGCCGAACCGCTTTTTTCCGTGCATCCATAGGCGCCGACTTTTATGACGAGCTCCGGTTCAAAAACAAACCGGCGGTGCTTGTTGGCTATCACCAGGGCAATGGTGGCAAAAGACTCACTGTCACGATTGATGCAGAACGTCTTTTCCTCCGCACCGGTCCAATCCTCGTAGCGGCCCCCTTCCGCCGGATCGATCAGCGCCTGCACCGTGAGATCCTTATTTTTCGCCAACTGCTTGAGATTGAAACGGACAAGGGGAGTTTTGCGGGCTTCCAGCAGATTATAGATCTCTACATACACCGCGCCCAGATTCGGCAAGGTAATGGTTTCGTGCCTGCCCTGGTCAAGCAGTTCCTTATCCGTTGAATCGAGATCTATCTCCTTAACGTCATGGTATTCAAAGAGAGGCAAAGGTCCGTTGACGTCCTTGTACCTTCCCTCGTATGCGCCGTAATCCATATTAAAGAGGACGAACTCCTTGAACGCGTCGTCAAAGTCCAGCACGGCATCGATGGCATCCAAGCTGTTTTTATCGACGCAGTTTTTCCAGATCTCGGCAACAATCTGTTTCCCGTGCTGCTGGCTGAGGTAATAGGGAAAAAGATAGATACCATACTCGTGCAGGCTTTCATCTTCTGTAATCGGCTCCATTCGAAACCTCGGCCGGAGAAAAACCTCACCCAGGTAATCCCATTCTCCGTTCCAGTCTTTCACGATGAGGTCTTCGGACCAGACAGCCGTTCCCTCCATCCACCAGAGATCCTCAAAGACATCGAAACTGTACTGGAAGGCATGAAACACTTCGTGGGCCAGGGTGGTTGTCAGATCATCACCGACCAGGTGCCAGTTGATGAAAATATAGGCCGGGCACTGACGCCCTCTCCCGGCGGAAATGCAGACCCCAGAGGCGTCCTTTCCCACCTGTCCGGTGGGGAGCATATAGATATCCAGACGACCATCACCTCCATTGGGATGATCACCACTGTCATCAAGTGGCACCCTGCCCAGCAGCGTTTTGAAGGTGTTGTATATATCCCTGCCATCAATTTTCTTCCTGGCACGGATGGCATCGGCCTTTCTGTGTTTCGGTGCCCAGACCCTGATAGGTGCACTGCTGCAGTCGGTGTGGAAAAGAAGGATGGGACGATCACTCCTTCCGTCCGCAAATGCCTTGTCAGGGCCGAGTTGCAGAATGCCGCGGCCCTGGCCGGCATCGGCGAACCGGCTGAAAAAAAAGCTCTCGGGATCATCTGGACGTTTGAGATAACGATCCAGTTGTCTGGCCACGGCCGGATCGAGCTCCGGCTTTACCCGCATGTACCTGCGCACCATCTCGTCAGCATCCGGCATGGGCGTGGGACTGCGAAACCGCTCGGGAAGTTTATCCGGTTCAAAAAGGCGCTGAAAACGAAAGGTCCAGGCACTGTTTTTATCTATGCTTCCTTTCTGTTGCGCGTCATCTATGAGCGCGAGGCTGGAGGGACCGAAGGCCGTAAACCGTATCTGTTTTCTGTTTCCTGCAGGTTGCAGGGTCAGGAAGAGGGTGTACTGCCTATCTGGCGCAAAGGGATGTGTATGCTCAAGCATCACCTGCTGTCCCTGCTTCTGCCAGTGGAGCTTCAGCGGGCCGCAATTCGGAACAAGCGAGGCCGTCAGCTGCTCCGGCCGGAGCGGGGCACTGAACGTGACATACAGGGGGTGGTCCAGTCGCCGCAGGGTGCCGCCATCTTGGGGATAGGTCGAGACCACCGAAACCGCGGGAGCACGGGCCGTTGCTGCTTTGTTTTCGGATGGACCCTTTTCCTCCTCCCGGCTGCAGCCGACACAGAAAAAGAGAACAAAAAACCAGATTACAGCGGACCGGCTTATCGACCAACCATTCGGCATTTCCCCTCCCCCTATGTGGTCGTCTCTCGTGAGCGCCCGCAACCACTTGTGAAATTACAGCCCATCATCACCGGTTCACCCGGTTGTAATCATCACAAACGAGCCATTCTTCTTGCATTATTTGCCGAACGAGAATAGACGACGATGGTCGTTTCTCAAGACCCGCATGTGCCTGTATATCACATGCGCAGACGCAAACAGCCCGCGATGACGACGTTACGATCGGACCGTAAAGCCCACCCCCTTGAGGAGGCTGAACCCATTTTTGGAGGTATTAAGGGCCGTTTAAAATGGTGATCATGGTGGCGGCGTCGATGTTGCCGCCGCTGATGATGACGCCCACGCGGCCGGCGGCGGGGATGGACCGGCTGGCCAGGGCCGCCAGGCCCAGGGCGCCGGAAGGTTCCACCACCAGCTTCATGCGGTAAAAGAAAAAGCGCACGGCCGCCACGATAGCTTCCTCGGTGACGGTGCGCATGTCGTCGACGTGTTGGCGAATCAGACCGAAGGGGATCTTTCCCAGTGACGGGGTGCGCGTGCCGTCGGCGATGGTGGGCGGGTTCTTGACGGTGTGAATGCGGCCGGTTTGAAAGGAGCGCACCGCGTCGTCGGCCAGCTCGGGTTCGATGCCGATCACGCGGCATTTGGGCGACAGGGTCTTGGCGGCGACGGCCGAGCCGCTCAGCAGCCCCCCGCCGCCGCAGGGCACCAGCAGCATGTCCAGGTCGCCGACCTCCCGGAACAGCTCCAGGGCCGCGGTGCCCTGCCCGGCGATGACCTCTTCGTGTTCGAAGGGCGGGATCATGGTGTAGCCGTGTTCGGCCTGCAGGGCCTCGGCGATCTGCTGCCGGTCGGCCTTGCGTGGGTCGTATTCCACGATCTCGGCGCCGTAGCCGCGGGTGGCGGCCCGCTTGGTGGCCGGGGCGTCGGCGGGCATCACGATGGTGGTCTTGATCCCCAGCAGGCGGCCCACCAGGGCCACGGCCTGGGCGTGGTTGCCCGAGGAGTAGGTGATCACGCCGCGGGCGCGCTGCCGGTCCGAGAGCTGCGAGATGCTGTTGAAAGCCCCGCGGAACTTGAAGGCGCCCACGCGCTGGAGGTTTTCGCACTTGAAGAAGACCTGTGCGCCGCACACCCGGTCCGCGGTGCGCGAGGTCATCACGGGGGTCACGTGGGCATGGCCTTCGATGCGTCCGGCGGCCGCCCGCACCTTTTCAAAGAAGTCACTCGCCATGGATCCTCCCCAGCAGCCAGGCCATGTTTTCCCCCAGGATCTTCATGATGCGCAGGCCCTCCTCGTCGCCGGCGGCCTCGCCCTCGTTTCTTCCGAAGCCCATGTTCCAGTAGCACGAGCCGGGCACGATCATCTGCTCGATGGTGAAGAAGTGGTTGATGGCGTCGAAGGTGTGCACCGCCCCCGCGCGTCGCACGGCCACCACGGCGGCACCCACCTTGCGCCGGAAAAGCGCGCCGTTTGCGATGCCCACCATGCCGGCACGGTCGATGAGGGCCTTGAGCTCCGGGCTCATGTCGGCGAAGTAGGTGGGTGATCCCAGGAGGATGCCGTCGGCCGCGATCATCTTTTCGAGGCACTCGTTAAGGATGTCATCGTCCACGGCGCATCTGCGGTCGAGGTTGTCGAAACACTTGTAACAGGCGATGCACCCGTGGATTTTGCGGCCGCCCAGCTGGACCTTTTCGGTTTCGATGCCGACCGCTGCGATTTCGGCCAGCACGTGATCGATGAGCACAGAGGTGTTGCCGTTCCTGCGGGGGCTGCCGTTGAAGGCCACGACTTTCATGGTCGGGATTCCTTTCGGCGCTGCAGCGTCCGTTGAGGTTGTCGGAGCGCTTCTGATAAAGGCCCGCTTTGAACAGGCTTTCAAAACCGGAGTTCGTCTCCTCCGGCGGGTTGTCCGCTTGAAAAACCTACACGAAGTTACCGCGAACTTCAAGATCCGGGGTGAAAAACGGACGGAGGGCCCCCGGAAGGCAACCCGCGCGCTCGGCAACGATTATTCGGCCAGCTTGTTCTAATTTGTTCTTTTCAGGAAAAACACACAGTAAATGAACGAAATTCAATTGGCGACTCCAGCGCGATGCCAGATTTTGTGCGCGTAATTATCTAAATCTACAGCAAAATTAAATGGTACGATGCCGATGTATTTTAAGGGTTGTCTCAGGGGAGGATCGGCCCCGCAGACATGATGTTCGTTTTAAAAAGACAAAATAACAGTTGACAACATTTTCTAACATCCATTATGGTGGTTTTATAACCGTTCAGGGGAGAACACGGCTTTGCAGCACAAGGCACCTCTTTTTCCGGCCGAGCGTCGGCAACGCATCCTGGAGATTCTGCGCGAGGAGTACACCGTTCGGGGGTCGCACCTCAGCGAGAGGCTCAACGTCTCCGAGATGACCATCCGCCGCGACCTGGACGCCCTGGAGAAAGAGGGCCTGGTCGAACGCACCCACGGCGGGGCCGTTTTCCGCCAGGAGCGGGTCATCGGCAAGTTCCGGTACCAGAACAGCGTCAAGGAAAATCCCCGCGAAAAGGAAATCGTCGCCCGCCGGGCGGCCGGGATGATCGAACCCCACGAGACCGTCTTTATCGGTGAAGGCACCACCGCCGCCCAGGTGGCGCGTTTCGTACCGCGGGACATGCCCTTCACCATTGCCACCAACAACCTCGGCGTGGTCGGAGAGCTGTGCAACGGCAACATCGAACTGCTCATGCTGGGCGGCGTCTACGATGCCTCCACTCACTCCCTTGCCGGCCCCTTGACCATGGAGATGATCGGCCGCATCAACGCCGCCAAGGTATTTCTGGGCGCCGACGGCCTGAGCCTGCGCGCCGGCCTGACGACCCCCAACCTGGAGATGGCCGTCATCGAGCGCCAGATGATCCGGCACACCCACGGCAAGGTCATCGTCATGGTCGACCACACCAAGTTCGGCCTGGTGGCCGAGATGGCCGTGGCGCCCCTGAACCGGGTGGACGTATTGATCACCAACCGCAAGGTCCCGGAACACTTTAAAAAGGATCTGGCCAAAATGGGCCTCGAGGTGGTCGTCGCCTGAACAGCGGCGGACGGCCTCGTATCCATATTAAATTAACCCCAAACCAACAGGAACAGTGAAAACCAAATGATCGATCAAGCCAGAGTCGTTGTCATCGGGGGCGGTATCACCGGCTGCAGTGTCCTTTACCACCTGGCCAAGATGGGCTGGACGGACTGCGTGCTGGTGGAAAAGGGGGAGCTGACCAGCGGCGCCACCTGCCAGGCGGCCGGCATGCTCACCCAGTTCAACACCTCTCCCACCATCATGCGTATGCGCAAGTACAGCGTGTCGCTGTACAAGCAGCTGGGTGCCTACGGCGAGGTGGGCAGCGTCAACATCGCCTCCACGCCGGAGATGCTCAAGACCCTGCAGCGCAACGTCAGCCGCGCCCGGGGCATCGGCCTGGACGTGGGCATCATTTCACCGGAAGAGGCCTTCGAACTGCTGCCGTGGGCCAGCCGCGAAAACGTGTACGGCGCCGTGCACATCCCCGGCGACGGGCACATCGACCCCCACGAAACCACCTACGCCGTGGCCAAGGCGGCCCGTGAGCTGGGCGCCGAAATCCTGACCCACACCCGTGTGACCGCCATCCGGCTCGACGGCAGGGGCGCCATCGCCGGCGTGGTGACGGACAAAGGCGACATCGCCTGCGAAATCGTGGTCAACGCCGCCGGCATCTGGACCGCCCAGGTGGCGGCCATGGCGGGCGTGAAGGTGCCGTGCACGCCGGTCATCCACCAGCACATCGCCATGGAGCCCGTGGCGGGCAGCGAGGTGCCCGGCGACAGCCCCACCTTCCGCGACTACGAGTACCTGATCTACGGCCGTCCCGAGGGCGGCAGCTATCTCATCGGCGGCTGGGAGACCAACCCCGAGGTCTGCTGGATCGACGGTGTGCCTTGGAAACACGAGTCCGCCGAGGTGCCCAACGACCTGGACCGCTTCGCCCCCATGCTCGAAGACGCCATCGGGCGTTTTCCGTTCCTGGGCGAGGCCGGCATGATCCGCCTGGTGGCCCACCCGGACGCCTTCACGCCCGACGCCGGCCCCCTGCTGGGCCCCTGGCCCGGCGTGCGGGGCCTGTGGTTCGCGGCCGCATCTTCCATGCAGGGGTTCGGCGGCGGCGGCGGCATGGGAAAGTGCGTCGCCGAGTGGATCACCGGCGGCGGGACCGAGTGGGACATTTTTGCCTACCGGCCGTGGCGGTTCGGGCCCAACTACCTGGACCCCTATTACGCCGCCGAGTGCGCCCGGGAGTGCTACAAATACTACTACCGCACCTTCTATCCCCACGACGAGAGCACCGTCATGCGCCCGCGCCGCACCAGCCCGTTCTACCACCGCCTGCAGGACCTCAACGCGGTCTTCGGCAAGAAAAACGGCTGGGAGCGGGCCAATTACTTCGAGACCGACCGCTCCTGGCGGCGGGCCGGTGAAGACCAGCGCGAGTGGGGCGGCTGGCAGCGACCGGCCTTTTTCGAGGCCGTGGCCGGCGAGGCGGCGGCGGTGCGGCAGCGCGCCGGTATTTTCGACCTGAGTTCCTTCGGCAAGATCGAGGTCAGCGGACCGGGAGCGCTGACCCTGGTGCAGCGCGTTACCGACAACGACGTGGACCGGCCCGTGGGCAGTGTGGTCTACAGCCAGTTCCTGAATCACCAGGGCGGCATCGTGGGCGACGTTATGGTGACTCGCCTGGCCGACGAACGTTTCCGCATCATCACCGGTGCGGGTTTCATCGACGGCGACCTGGGCTGGCTGCGCCTCAACCGGCAGGATGGGGACCCGCCCGTGGAGATCCGCGACGTCACCAACGACTACGGCGTCATCGGCCTGTGGGGGCCTGAGGCGCGCAGGGTGTTCGCGGCCGTCACCGACCGGGACCTCTCCAACGAAGCCTTTGCCTACATGACGGCGCAGGCCTTCGACATCGGGGGCATCCCCGTTCTGGCGCAGCGAGTGACCTACGTCGGCGAGCTGGGCTGGGAGATTTACGTACCCGCGGACCGGGCGGTTTTCGTCTGGGACCGCCTGTGGGCGGCCGGACGCGACGTCGACATGCGGGCCTGCGGCTACAAGGCCATCGACGCGCTGCGCCTGGAAAAGGGTTACCTGGCCCTGGCCGGCGACATCACCCCCCACGAGACACCCTACGAAGCCGGGCTGGGCTTTTGTGTGAAAACCGGCGACAACAACCCCTTCATCGGGCGCGAGGCTCTGCTGGCGGCCCGCGAAAAGGGCCTTTCACAACAGTTGTGCACCCTGGTCATCGGCGATGAGGCCGACCTGACCCTCTACGGCGGGGAGGCGGTCTCCAGCGATGGCCGGGTGGTGTCGCGCCTGCGCAGCGCGGGCTACGGTCACTTCGTCAGGAAGAACATCGGCTACGCCTACCTGCCGCCGGAGCTGGCGCAGGAAGGCACCGAACTGACGGTGGACATCTTCGGCCGGGCGGTGCCGGCGCGGGTGGCGCCCCGGGTGCTCTACGATCCCGAGGGCGCGGCGATCCGGAAATGAACGGAGGCACCCAAAGGTCCCTTGTGGGGGATTGCCAGGGGAGCGCCGAAACAACCTCGGCGCGGGGTACACGAAACGGTTTGAAAACGTAAAATAATAACGGAAGCGGGAGAGGAAGATGCAAGACAGCGCACAAGTGGTCATCATCGGCGGCGGTATCGTGGGGTGCAGCACGGCCTACCACCTGACGAAAATGGGCTGGAAGGACGTGGTCATCCTGGAAAAAGGCGAGCTCACCAGCGGCTCCACCTGGCACGCCGCCGGGCTGGTGGGCCAGCTGCGCAGCGAGCGCAACATCACGCGCATGCTGCAGTACAGCGTCAGCCTGTACGAAACCCTGGAAGCGGAAACCGGCCTCACCACCGGGTGGAAACAGTCCGGCTGTCTGCACCTGGCCAAGACGCCCGAGCGCATGTACGAACTCAAGAAGGGCGCCACCACCGCCCGCAGTTTCGGGTTGGAGATGAACATCATCACGCCCTCGGAGGCCAAGAAGCTGTTTCCCATCATGGACGCGTCCGACCTGGTGGGGGCGGCCTTCATGCCCACCGACGGCCAGGCCGATCCGGCCGGCATCACCCAGGCGCTGGCCCGGGGCGCGCGCAACCGGGGCTGCAAGATCTACGAGCACACGTTGGTGACCGGCTTCGAATTCGACCGCCGCCGGGTCAGGACCGTCAAGACCGACCAGGGCGACATCCGCTGCGACATCGTGGTCAACTGCACCGGCATGTGGGGCTACCAGGTGGGCGAGATGCTGGGGGTCAACACGCCCCTGGTGCCCTTCCAGCACCAATTTCTGGTGACCGACACCATCGAGGGCATTCCACCGGACCTGCCCACCATCCGGGACAAGGACAACCTGCTCTACTACAAGGAAGAGGTGGGCGGCCTGGTAATGGGCGGCTACGAACGCGACGGCATTCCCTGGTCCATCGACGGCGTGCCCAACGATTTCATCTCCCAGCTGCTGGAGCCGGATTTCGAGCACTTCGAGTCCCTGTCCGAACCGGCCATGCGACGCACCCCCTGCCTGGAGTCGGCCGGCATCGCACGGCTGGTCAACGGGCCGGAAGCCTTCACCCCGGACGGCGACGCCATCATGGGCCCGGCGCCGGAACTGGACAACTGCTTCGTGGCCGTGGGCTTCAACGCCTTCGGCATCGCCGCCGGCGGCGGGGCCGGCCGCATGATGGCCGAATGGATCATCGAAGGTGAACCCAGCCTGGACATCTGGCCGCTGGACATCCGCCGCTTCGGCCCCCACCACCGCAGCCGCCGCTACAACGTCACGCGCACGGCCGAGCTCTACGGCAAGCACTACACCATCCACTGGCCCTTCGAGGAGCACCAGTCGGCCCGCGGCGTGCGCCGCAGCCCACTCTACCACGTGCTCAAGGACAAAGGTGCGGTCTACGGCGCCAAGTACGGCTGGGAGCGGGTCAACTGGTTCGCCCCCGAAGGTGTGGAACCCAAAGATGAGCTGACTTTCGAGATCCCCAACTGGTTCGAACACGTGGCCGCCGAGCACCGGAACGCCCGTGAGAACGTGGTGCTCATCGACCAGACCTCCTTCTGCAAGTTCGAGGTGCGGGGACCCGGCGCGCTGGCCTTCCTCAACCGCCTGTGCGCCAACCAGATCGACCGGCCCGTGGGGACCGTGGTCTACACCCAGATGTGCAACGAGCGCGGCACCATCGAGTGCGACATGACCATCGGACGCGTGGCCGAGGACGCCTTTTTCCTGGTCGTGGGCACGGCCTTCGGCTTGCGGGTGAGCTGCTGGATCCGCGATCGTCTGCCGGACGACGGCTCGGTGCGCTTCAACGAGGTGACCTCGTCCTACGCGGTCATCAACGTGGCCGGCCCCAAGTCGCGGAAACTGCTGCAGAGGGTCAGCCCGGCGGACTTTTCCACGGCCGCCTTTCCCTTCTCCAGCGTGCGTGACATCACCATCGGCTATGCGCCGGTGCGCACCTTCCGCATCACCTACATGGGCGAATTGGGCTACGAGCTCTACATTCCCACCGAGTTTGCCTGCCAGGTGTACGAGGCCCTGTGGGAAGCCGGCCGGGAGCTGGGCGTGGCCAACGCCGGCTACCGCACCATCGCATCTACGCGTCTGGAAAAGGGCTATGCCGACTGGGGATCGGAGCTGACCCCGGAGTACAGTCCCTTCGACGCGGGGCTGGGTTTCTGCGTAGCCTTGGAAAAGGACGACTTCATCGGCAAGCAAGCGCTCACGCGCATCAAGGCCGAAGGCGCCCCCTGGAAGCTGTGCACCTTCACCATCGACGCCGGCCGGCCGCTGATGATGCAGGGCAGTGCCCCCATCGTCTGCGACGGTGAAGTCATCGGCACCACCACCAGCACGGGGTACGGCCACACGGTGGGCAAGACCATCTGCTACGGCTATATCCCGGCGGACAAGGCCGATCCGCAAAAAGCCTTCGAGATCGAGTCCTACAAAGAGGTGTACCCGGCACGGCTGGAGCCGCAGCGGGCACTGTACGACCCGCAGCGCAAACGTATACTGGTGTAAAAAAGGACTGAAATGGACAGCTATCTCACCATCAAATCCATCGTCATGGCGGCGCTGCTGCTGGGGGCCTTCGGGTACTTTTTCGTACGGGTGCGCCACCTGGTGCGCCTGATGAAGGCCGTGACGGGTAAACTGGACTTTCAGCTGGACCGGCTGGGCGAGCGCATCAAGGCGCTTTTCACCGATGTGCTGGGCCAGCGCAACGTACGGCGCAAGCCCGTCATCGGCATGGCCCACATGCTGGTTTTCGTGGGCTTCCTGGCCGTGCAGCCGCACTCGCTGGAGCTGATGATCCGCGGGGTCTTTCCGCACCTGGAGATCGGCGCCGCGGTGCCGGGGCTGTACCGGGCGTATCTTTTCGTGGCCGACATCCTGGCGCTGCTGGTGCTGCCCGGGCTGCTCTACGCCTTGTACCGGCGCCTGCTGGTGCGGCCGCGCTATCTCACCATGGGCCGCGACGCCAACCTGATCCTGCTGTTCACCTCGGTGATCATCGTCACCTTCCTGCTGATCAACGCCTTCGAGACCCTGCTGCCGGTGTCCTACGCCGGTTTCGACTACCGCGGGGTGTTCCCGGTCTCGGGGCGCCTGGTGGCGTTTTTCGGCCTGGACCGCCTGGCGCCGCAGCAGGTGATCGCGGGCTTCGAGATCTGTTACTGGATCCACATCCTGACCATCCTGGGCTTCCTGGTCTACATCCCGGGCTCCAAGCACCTGCACCTGCTGGCAGCGGCGCCCAACGTCTTTTTAAAGCCCCTGGAGCGGGAAAAGGCCATCGCGGTCACCGACATCGAGGACGAGGAGGCCGAGACCTTCGGCCTCGGCAAGGTGTCCGAGCTCAACTGGAAGAACGTGCTCGACCTTTACGCCTGCACCGAGTGCGGCCGCTGCGAGGAGCAGTGCCCGGCGGCCAACACGGGCAAGCCCCTTTCGCCCAAGGCGCTGGTGCACGACTTCAAGGTGGACCTGCTGGGCCAGGCCGAAAAGATCCTGGCGCAAAAGTACGAGGACGTCCTGCCCGTGGTGCGTGAGGGCGCCCCGGTGACACCCGACGTGCTGTGGTCGTGCACCACCTGCCGGGCGTGCGAGGATATCTGCCCGGTGAACATCGCGCACCTGGACCTGGTCATCGAGGCGCGCAAGTACCAGGTGCTGATGGAGGCCAGTTTCCCGCCGGAGATGCAGGAGACTTTTACCAACCTGGAAAACCAGTCCAATCCCTGGGGCTTTGCCAACGACACCCGTGCGGACTGGGCCAAGGGGCTGGACGTGCCGCTGATGAGCGACAGGCCCGACGCCGAGGTGCTCTACTTCGTGGGCTGCGCGGGGTCCTTCGACGACCGCGGCAAGAAGATCGCCCAGGCCATGGCGCGGGTGCTGCACAGGGCCGGCGTGAATTTCGCCATCCTGGGCCCCGAGGAGAGCTGCAACGGGGACCTGGCCCGCCGGTCGGGCAACGAGTACCTGGCGCAGATGCTGATCCAGCAGAATGTCGAGGTGCTCAACCAGTACAAGCCGAAAAAGATCCTGACCGGCTGCCCGCACTGTTACAACGTAATCAAAAACGAATACCCGCAGTTCGGCGGCCGCTTCGAGGTGGTGCACCACAGCGAATTTCTCTTCGACCTTCACAAGCAGGGCCGACTGGTGCCCGCGGGCCGCTCCCTGGGGTCGGTGACCTTTCACGACTCGTGCTACCTGGGACGCTGGAACGGGATCTACGACGCGCCGCGGGACCTGGTGGTGTCCATGAACGCAGGCCGCCCGCTCGTGGAACTTCCGCGCCGTCGCGACAAGGGGTTCTGCTGCGGCGCCGGCGGGGGGCGCATGTTCATGGAGGAGACACTGGGAGAGCGCATCAACTTCGTGCGCGCCGACGAGGTGCTGGCCAGCGGGGCCAAGACGGTGGCGGCGGCCTGCCCGTTCTGCGCCACCATGCTGCGCGACGGCATCCTGGCGCGGGACGGCGCGGTGGAAGTCAAGGACATCGTCGAGATCATCGACGAGGCCCTGGCTTGACGGCGTGTGTTTGGCGCGTCGATTTCCGGTGGAAGTGAACCATTATTGTGAGGTGGAGACCGGCAACGTGAAAATCGACATCCAACGGGAAATTGAAAACGCGGCGGCCGAGCATCGATCGGTACTAGAGGCCGAGCTGGCGGCCTACCGGCGCATCCATGAGACCACCAAGGCCGTGCTGGCGGAAGTCGGCATCGAGACGGCCAACCGGGAAGTGATCGATCTGCTGGAGGGCACCGGCCTGGCCGGCTACGATCCGTCCCAGGGGCGCCTCTACGTATTGCCCGAGCTTATCGACCAGTGCATCGACAGCGCCGCCAAGACCTATCCGGGCGACGAGGGCCTCAACACCCTGGGCATCGGCGGCATCCCGCCGTTTCTCTACCGGGAGGACGACCCCTTTCCCCTGCCGGCCAGCTACGAGGAGCTGGAGCATATCATCGGGGTGGTCGGCGACAACCTGGACGTGGTGCGCTTTCTCAGCCAGCCGGTCAAGGTGCACAAGGGGGACCCCTTGCGCTGCAACCAAATCATGGACCGCCTGGACGACTGCATCAAAGTGACCTGCAGCGCCTACATGGACGATGAGACCGCCGTGAAGTGGTTTGCCGGCCGCGACGACTGGCACGACTCCATCTGCGGCGTCAAGTCGCCGCTGAGCTGCATGGATGACATGATGGACGCGCTCATGAGAAGCGCCCGGGCCGGCAACCACCTGCGCCTGACCACCATGCCGCTGGCCGGGCGCACGGCGCCCCAGACCCCCGAAGGCTGTATCCTCATTACCCACGCCGAGGTGCTGTTCATGCTGGCCGTGGCGCAGACCCTCAACCCCGGCATGCTGTGCATGTTCGGCGGCATGCCCTGCACCACGGCTCCCGACGGGGATCTGATGTACTCCCACGACGCCATGAACCTGCTCAATGTGGCCGTGGCACGGCTGAACCTGTGGGTCACGGGACTACCCACGGTGCAGTCCGGCGGCAGCACCCAGCACAAGACGGTGGACGAGACCGCCCTGGCCGACGGCATCCGCGGCCGGCGCATCCTGTGCGAGTACGGCGTCCACAACGCGCGCCACTGTTTCGGTGTGCTGGACAACCTGAATTTCTTCAGCGAGGCGGCCTTTATCGCCGACTGCGCGGCTCAGCGCGACTACCTGCGCGAGCGGGAGGCCCGGGGCGGGGAACAGCCCCTGCTGCCCCTGCACCTGCCCGAAGATGATCAGGCTTTCGACGTCATCTGCCGTGTCGGCAGTGGCGACTACCACGTGGACTACCACACCACCGCCAACCTGGCGGCTTTCGATGCCTGGGCCGAAACCGCCCGCAGGGAAAACCCGGACGTATGAATCCCGATGCCGCCATATATGAACAGGTGACCGCCGTCGTGGAAAACTTCTACGACATCGGACGGGTGACCGGCGTTCGCGAGATCTTCGGCGGGTTTACCAACCGCAGTTTCGGCGTGCGGGTGGAAAAGAACGGCGCCGTCGACGAGATCTTCGTGCGCCGCTACAAGTCCGGCATCGACATCGGCGAAATCCGCTTCGAGCACCGGCTGATCGGCCACGCCATCGAAAACGGGCTGCACCAGGTGGCCGCCGTGATCCGGAGCCGGCAGGGCGAGACCGTGGTCCGCCCGGCCGACGGCGGGAGATTCTTCGCGGTCTACGAGTTTCTGGCCGGCGAGGATCGCTATTCCTGGGACCGGCCGGACCTTACCGATGCCGAGTTTGAAAGCGCCGCGAGCCTGCTGGCCGCCTTTCACAACGCCGTGCGCGACTTCGATCCCGGCGGGTTTCGGCGCCGCGAAGCGCCCATCCTGGAGCTGTGGCCCCGATTGCCCGGGATGCTGCAGCGGCAGTCTCGCTGGCCGGACGACAGAGAGGTGTTCAGATACTTTCGCCGGCACATGGACGCCATCCTGCCGGTCCTGGATCGAACCGAACTGACACCGGCCGGGGCTTCGGATGTGCCCGTCATTCCCATTCACTGCGACTATCATCCGGGTAACCTGAAGTGGGAGGGGGATACGGCCACAGGCCTTTTCGACTTCGACTGGGCCAAGATAGATCTGCGCCTGTTCGATGTCGGCCTGGCCCTGGTCTACTTCTGCAGCCGCTGGAACGGTGAGCGGGACGGTGAGATGCGGCTGGACAAGATGGCACTTTTTCTGGGGAGCTATCAGCGCTGCCTGCTTGAAAACCGTGGGCTCAAGGCCATCGGCGAGAGGGAGTGCGCCCTGCTGCCCACGTTACTGGTAGCGGCCGATGCGTACCTGCTGCAATGGTGCGTGCGCTATTTTGCCGCCGCTGCTGACCCGGATGAGGGCGAGTACCTGCGGTACCTGCGCCACAGCGTGCGCCTCATGGTGTGGATCGACACGCACCGGGCGGAGGTGGCGCAAACCGCGGCCGCTGCCCTTCAACAGCGGCAAGGGGGATTGTAAAGCATGCTGACCCTGTCGAACGTCACCAAGAAATTCGGCGAACTGGTGGCCGTCAACAACCTGAGTTTCACGGTCGAAGACGGACAGATTTTCGGTATCGCCGGCCCCAACGGCGCCGGCAAGTCCACGGTCTACAACCTGATCACCGGCTTCTACCCCTACGAGGGGAAAATCGTCTTCGACGGCCGCGACATCAGCGGCCTGCCGCCCCACCGCATCTCGCAACTCGGCATCGCCCGGACTTTCCAGGTGCCGCACACCTTTCCCAGCCTGAGCGTGGCCGAGAACGTGGCCGTGGGCAACCGTTTCGGGGACCCCGGCCGCTACGACCCGGACTACGTGCGCGAGGTGATCTCCTTCGTGGGGCTTGAAAACCAGCTGAGCCAGCCCACCGCCCAACTCAACCTGCTGGGGAAGAAGAAACTGATGATCGCCGCCGCCCTGGCCACGCGGCCCAAGCTGCTGATGCTCGACGAACCCATGGCCGGCTCCAACGCCACCGAGATCCGTCAGCTGATGGACCTCATCGTCGCCATCAACCGCGACCGGGGCATCACCATCATCATCATCGAGCACTTCATGCGCGTGCTCACCGAGCTGACCGAGAAACTGCTGATCATCGAAACCGGCACCGAGATCGCCTTCGGCGATCCCGAGGTGGTGACCAGCGATCCGCGGGTCTGCGAAATATACCTGGGAGAACAAAGTGCTGAAAGTCATTGACATCGACGCCTTCTACGGCCAGTTTCACGTCCTCAAGAAAGTGTCTATCCACATCAAGACACGGGAGGTGGTGGTCATCCTGGGCCCCAACGGCCACGGCAAAAGCACCCTGCTCAAGTCCATCTGCGGCCTGGCCGAACGCGTGGAGGGCCGCATCGAGCACAACGGCCGGAACATCAACGGCCTGCCGGCGGAAAAGATCGTCAACCGGGGCATCATTTACATCGCCGAGAACCGCGAACTCTTTCCCCAGATGACAGTGCTCGAAAATCTCAAGCTGGGGGCTTTTTCCAAGAACGCACGCCCTCACGAGAAGAAGAACCTGGAGCGGGTGTTCACCCTCTTCCCGCGGCTCAAGGAACGCCGCGGCCAGATGGCCGCCACCATGAGCGGCGGCGAGGCCCGCATGCTGGCCGTGGCCCGCGGCCTGATGTCCAATGCCGACCTGCTGTGCATCGACGAACCGTCGCTGGGGCTGCAGCCCAGCCTGCGCATCGAGATATTCAACATCATCAAGGAGATCAACCGCCAGGGCAAGACCGTGCTGCTGGTGGAGCAGAATATTCCGCGCATCGCGGACCTGGCCGACCGCATCTACGTCATCGAGGAAGGACGCATCTCCTTCGAGGGCGACAGCAGCGAGGCCCTGAACAACGAGGCGCTCAAGGAAATTTTTCTGGGAATGTAACACAAGGGCGGGACGACCATGCATTTCAGTCAAGACACCGTGTTGCTGCTGTACGAAATCGTCGACGTCATCATCAGCGGCCTGACCAACGGATCGGTCTATGCCCTCATGGCCGTGGGGCTGACCCTGATCTACGGCGTGACCAAGGCCTTCAACTTCGCCTACGGGTCGTTCTTCAACCTGGGCGGCTACTGCGCCTGGATCCTGATCGGCATGGTGGGGCTGGCCGGGGGGTACTTTTCCATCTTCCTGGCCGTGGTGCCCGTGCTGTTCGTGGTGGGCTACCTGCTGGAAAAGGTTCTGGTGGCGCCGCTGCGCAAGTACGAGGACTGGGAGAACAAGGTCATGATGATGACCCTGGGACTGGCGCTGTTCATGGACAACCTTTACGTGGTGGTTTTCGGCGGCCGCGTGAAATCCCTGCCGCCGATCCTGGAGGGGACCCTGGAGGTCGGGCAGCTGGTGTTCACCTACCTGGACATCACCATCTTCTTCCTGTCCATCGGCGGCATCCTGCTGTTCGGCTGGCTGCTCAACAACACGCGCATCGGCATGGCCGTCAAGGCCGTGGCCCAGAATCCCGAGGGGGCCCGCATCGTGGGCATCCCCAAGGAACGCATCTTCGCCGCCACCTTCGCCATCTCCACCGTCATGGTGGGCTTCGGCGGCATCCTGCTGAGCCAGAAGTACTTTATCTCTCCCATGTCCGGCGGCGCCATCATGGTCAAGTCCTGGGTGATCACGGCTTTCGGCGGCATGGGCTCTATCCGTGGGGGCCTGTACGCGGCCTTTATCATCGGCATGATGGAGGCCTTCGTGGGATGGGGATTCGGCATGAGCTACGGTATGATCGCTCTGTTCATTTTGCTGTTAACCACCCTGGTGGTGCGTCCCCAGGGGCTGATGGGAAAGAGCTGAGAAAGCATGAGTTTCAAACGCATGGCGACGGTAATGGGCGTCACCTTCGGCCTGGTGGCCGTGGCGCCTCTGTTCGTGGGAGATATCCGTTTCATAATGCACATCCTGATCATGTGCCTCATCTGGGCCGTGGTGGCCTCCTGCTGGGACCTCATCATGGGGTTCGCGGGCATCTTTTCCTTCGGGCAGGTGGCCTTTTTCGCCATCGGCGCGTACTCCTCGGCCATCTTCTCGGTGGACCTGGGGGTGCCGGCGGTGCTGGCCATGGTGCTGGCCGGCCTCTTCACGGCCCTGATCGGTGTGCTGGTGGGTCTGCCCTGCCTGAAGCTGGCAGGACCCTACGTGGCGCTGGTGACCTTCGGGGTGCACATGACCCTCATGCCGCTGCTGCGCGGCAAGATCGGTATGGCGCTGGGGTCGGGAGGGTCCGTGGGCATCCTGACCATCCCGCCCATCCGCATCTTCGGCTACTCCTTCAGTTCGGCCAACCTGGTGCCCACCTTCTACCTGGCGCTGGTGCTGGCCGTGGCCTGCACGGCGGTCATCCTGGTGGTCATCAAGTCCCACTGGGGCACGGCCTTCCTGGCGCTCAAGGACTCCGAGGACTTTGCCATGAGCCTGGGGGTCAGCGCCTTCAAGTACAAGCTGATGGTGTTTGCCCTGACGTCCTTTCTGACGGGCATCATCGGCGCCTTTTACGGGCACTACATCGGCATGATTTCCACACGCATGCTGGAGCTGGATCTGTTCTGCACCCTGATGGTCATGGTGGTGGTGGGCGGCATCGGCCAGTTTCCCGGAACCATCCTGGGCGCCTTCATTACCGTGATCGCCAATGAACTGCTGGCGCCCCTGGGAACCTACCGTGCCATGGTGATGGGCGCGCTGGTGGTGATCCTGGTGCTGCTGCTGCCCAACGGCGTGATGGGGTTCTGGCTCAAACCGGCGGAGGCCGAGGCGCCCGCCGCCTCAAGTGCCTGACGCGCGGAACCGGCCGCTTCTTGCGGGATGCGGTCGGCGTCGCGACGGATTACAGGTAAACGAAAACCAACCGCAACAGTAAAGGAGGATGTATGATGAGAAAGATCGCTTTGTTGGCAGTCACGATTCTGGCCCTGGCGGCCTTCGGCAGCACGGCTACGGCGGCCGATACCATTCCCGTGGGGGTGCCCCTGGCCATGACCGGCGCTTACACCGGCTCTGGACAGGACTATTTCAAGGGCATCAAGATGGCCATCGACGAGATCAACGAGTCCGGTGGCCTGCTGGGCAAGCAGCTGGAGATCATCCGCTATGACTCCAAGGAGTTCGCGCCCGAGGTGGTCATGCAGGGCGCCGACTACCTGTGCGGCCAGAAGAAGGTGGCCTCGGTGCACGCCGGCTGGGCCGGCTGGGGTCAGGACGTGCGCGCTTACGGCAAGTACGATGCGCCCTTCTTCGCCGACGACGGCTCCCAGGCGGCGGTGGACGTGTTCCGCGAAGACCCCAAGAAATACTACAACATCTACCAGCTCACCGACGTGGGCGTCGAGCAGGCCAAGAGCATGTTCCGCCTGCTAATGAACCTGCCCTACAAGTATCCCAACAAGAAGGTGGTCATCATCAACACCGACGACTCCTGGGGCGTCGAGGTGGGCAACACCCTGGAAAAGAACTTCAAGGCCAAGGGCTGGAAGGTGGCCAAGCGCGAGACCGTTCCTTACGGCACCAACGAGTGGGGCGCCATCCTGACCCAGATCCGGCGCATCAAGCCGGCCATCATCCACGTCGAGATTCCCAGCGCCCAGGAGGTCATCACCTTCTTCCGCCAGTTCATCAAGCGGCCCACCAAGTCCATCCTGAGCTACGGCTGGGGCATCACCCCGCGCGAGGTGCTGCAGAACCTGGGCAAGGACGCCGACGGCATCGTGGGCGAGATGCCCAGCGGCCTGCCCGGCCCCAAGGCCCCCAACCCGGCCGCCCAGGCCTGGATCGACAAGTTCGTCAAGCTCTACAAGCACCAGATCCCGGCCGGCTCGTGGATCACTTACACGGCCGTCAAGGCCTGGGCCAACGCCGTCAAGAACGTCGGCGACGCTTACAACTTCAAGGCCGTCAACAAGTACCTCAAGGAGAACGGCTACAAGGGCCTGCTCGGTCAGATCAAGTGGGACAAGGACAACGTGCTGCGCGCCCAGCCCGGCGCCCCCATCGTGCACTACCAGGTGCAGGGCGGCGAGCTGATCGCCATCTACACCGACCCGCCCATCAAGCCTTACGGCGATTACAAGTTCATCGTGCCGCGCTGGATCAAGTAGCCCGGTTCGGCTGAGTTCCGGTACGCCGGATTTGCTGCGGCGGAGCGATTATCGCTCCGCCGCAGCTGTTTTCAAGGACCGCCAAAAGGAGGCCGCCCCGCCGCAGGGGATTGACAAGGGAGGTCTGCGGCCATTACAACCATCGTCGAAACAGGCGACGACGACCCCGCAGGCGTGTGTACCCTTTGTCTGAAAAGGGGGGCGGTACGGGGCGCCGCGACGGCGGCCGCGGACGACAGCGGGTCTGCCGGTAACGACAATCCACGCACGGGAAAAGGGAGGGGCGGACCATGGCGCATTCACAACCACCGCTTTCCGAACAGGACAGGGCCAGGTACAATGTCATCAACAAGGAGAACATCGAGTTCATCATGGCGCGCAACAACGCCACCAACCGCTGGGTCATCGCCGACATGCTGCGCCGCACGGCCTATCATTTTCCGGAAAAAGAGGCGCTCGTCTTCAACGACATGTCGCGGACCTACCCGCAGCTGGAAGACGAGTGCAACCAGGTGGCCCACGCCCTGGCGGACCTGGGCGTCGAAAAATACGACCGGGTGGCCATCCTGGCCCACAACACCCATCACCACGTGCTCACCTGGCTGGGCAGCGCCAAGATCGGCGCCATCTACCTGGCGATCAACTACCTGCTGGGGGGCGACGACATCGCTTACTGTATCAACCACTCCGAGAGCAGGGTGTTCATCGTCGAGGACACGTTGTATCCCCAGGTCAGGGACGTGCTGGACAAGATGCCCTCGGTCAAGACCCTGGTCTGGTCCGACCAGGGACAGGGCGGGGAGGCGCCGGAAGGCTTTGTCAACTTCGACGACTGGTACACGGCCTATCCCACGGCGGCGCCCGACGTCGTGCTGAGAATCGAGGACCCGGTGCAGATGACTTACACCTCCGGCACCGAGTCCCTGCCCAAGGGCGTCATCATCAGCAACCAGTCGCTCATCGCCGAGTACATGGGATGCATCATCGACGGGCGCTACGAGTCCGGCGATGTGAACATCAACGCCCTGCCCATCTACCACTGCGCCCAGCGCGACGTGTTCCTGAACCCCGTCTTCTGGATCGGCGGGACCAACGTGCTCATGGGACCCGACATCGGTCTGATCCTCAAGAACATCGCCGACTTCAAGGCCACCATGTTCTTCGCGCCGCCCACGGTGTGGATCGGCATGCTGCGGCACCCCGATTTCGAAAAGTACGACCTCTCCAGCCTCACCAAGTGCTACTACGGGGCCTCCATCATGCCCACCGAGATCCTGCGCGAGCTGCTCGAGAAGTTTCCCGGCGCGGGGATTTACAACTACTACGGCCAGACCGAGCTGGCGCCTTACCACACCGTCCTGAAGGCCGAGGACGCCATGGCCAAGATCGGCTCCGCCGGCAAGGGCGGCCTGCACATGGAGACCCGGCTCGAGGACCCGGAGGGCAATCCCGTCACGCAGGTCGGCGTGCCCGGCGAAATCTGCGGCCGGGGGCCTCACGTCATGACCATGTATTTCAAGGACCCCGACAAGACCGAGGAGGCCATGGCCGGCGGCTGGTTTCACTCCGGCGACCTCGGCGTGCTGGACGAGGACGGCTACATCACGGTGGTGGACCGCAAGAAGGACATGATCAAGACCGGCGGGGAGAACGTGGCCTCGCGGGAGGTCGAGGAGGCCATCTACCTGCACCCCGCCGTGGAGGAGGTGGCGGTGGTGGGCGTCAGCCACCCCAAGTGGGTGGAAGCCGTCTCGGCGGTCATCAAGCTCAAGGCCGGCCGGAGCGCCACCGAGGAAGAGATGCTGGAACACTGCCGGGCCCACCTCTCGCCCTTCAAGGTGCCCAAGAAGATCATTTTTGTGGAAGAACTTCCCAAGACCCCCACCGGCAAGATACTCAAGCGGGACCTGAGGAAGCGTTACGACGATATTTTTCAGCAGTAGCCGCCGGCCGGTTTCAGCGCCGGGCGGCGACCGAAGTGTTCAGGCTTTCGTGGTTTCATCGAGCCGTTATATTTTCAAGGAAAGGAGAACAGTATGGACATCAAGAAAGTGTGTGTCGTGGGCGCCGGGCTGATGGGCAACGGCATCGCCCAGGTGTGCGCCCAGGCCGGTTACGAGGTGACGCTGCGCGACATCGAGCAGCGTTTCGTGGACAAGGGCATGGCGACCATCCAAAAGAACCTGGAGCGCGCCGTGAAGAAGGGCAAGATGGTCCAGGCCGACATGGACGCCGTGCTGGCGCGAATTACGCCCACCCTGGACCTCGAGGAGGCGGCCGCCGGCGCCGACGTGGTGGTGGAGGTCATCATCGAGGTCATGGACGTCAAGAAGGCTCTCTACGAGGAGCTGAGCGGCATCGTGTCGGCCGACTGCCTGTTTTTTACCAACACCTCGGGCCTGAGCATCACCGAACTGGCGGCCGTCACCGACCGGCCGGAAAAATTTATCGGCACCCACTTCTTCAATCCCGTGCCGGTCATGAAGCTGCTGGAAATCATCCGCGGTTACCAGACCTCCGACGACACCCTGGCCGTTGCGCGGCGGTGGGGCGAGTCCCTCGGCAAGGAGGTTATTCTTGTGGAGGAGGCGCCGGCCTTTGCCGTCAACCGCATCCTGTGCCCCATGATCAACGAGGCCTTCCTGGTGCTGGGCGAGGGTGTCGCCAGTGCCGAGGACATCGACAAGGGCATGGTGCTGGGCTGCAACCACCCCATCGGCCCCCTGGCGCTGGCCGACCTGGTGGGCCTGGATACCATGCTGCACGTCATGGAGGGACTGCACGAGGAGATGGGGGACAAATATATGCCGGCGCCCTATCTCAAGAAACTGGTGCGGGCCGGACGCCTGGGCCGCAAAACCGGCAAGGGCGTATACGACTACACCTGATGACGGAAAAGGCGCCGGCCGCTCCCGGCTATCGGGGAGGCCGGCGCCGCCGGGGGACATCCATCATGAGAACAGGAGACCAGCACCGCGAAACGAGACCGTGGCGCATCGGGAGCCTCCTGCTGGTCGCGGTGCTGCTGGCCGTCTGCCTGCCGGCGTCGTCCCCGGCGGCCGATGCCCTGCAAGACTGCATGCTCCAAGCCCTGGACAGCGCCGATCCGGACATGACCATCGGCGAACTGCGCCGGCAGTGCCGGGAAAAACTGGGGACCGCCGGCAGCGCCGCGACCGTGGAAAAACACGCGGCGCTGGTGACCCAACGCATCGAGCAGGAGCGCGTGAACGTGCTCAAGCCCTTCACCATCATGGCCCACAAGCCGAACTATCTGCTGTTCGCCAGCTACAATCGCATCGGCTACAACGAGGACCTCTACCGGGAGGTGGAAAGCGACCCGGGCATGAATTTCGACCGGACCGAGGCCAAGTTTCAGCTCAGCCTGAAATTCCCCCTGCTGGTGGGGCTTTTCAACAACACGTTGGACGTTTTCGCCGCTTACACGAACCGTTCCTTCTGGCAGGTCTACAACACCGACGAGTCCTCGCCGTTCCGCGAGACCAACCACGAACCCGAGGTCTGGGTGCAGTTCCACCCCAACTGGGAATTTTTCGGGTTCCGTAACACCTGGAACTCCTTCGGCCTCAACCACCAGTCCAACGGCCGCGGCGGCATACTCTCACGCTCCTGGAACCGGGTATTCGCCTGGCTGACCTTCGAGCGCGGCAACCTGGCGCTGAGCATCAAGCCGTGGGTCCGCCTGCCCGAGAACGATGAGGACGACGACAACCCGGACATCACCGACTACCTGGGGCACGGCGCTTTTCTCGCCAGCTACAAGTGGCGCGGGCACGTCTTCAGCCTTATCTCACGCAACAACCTGGAGTCCGGCTTTTCCCGGGGGGCAGTGGAATTGAGCTGGAGTTTCCCCTTTCCGGGGTGGCCTTATCTGAAGGGATACGTGCAGTTCTTCAACGGTTACGGCGAGAGCCTGATCGACTACAACCAGTACGTCAACAGCATCGGTATCGGCTTCTCCCTCACCGACTGGCTGTGAAGGTCACAGCAGCGCGTCGATTTTACGGATGATTTTCTCTTCCGACTCCAGGTCGACGGCCGCCACGCGCCCCTGCTTGTCGATGAGCCACACCGAGGGGATGGCGTTGATGCGGAAAGTGCCGGCAAAGCGGTTGTTGCGACCGGCGCCCGCTTCGAACAGTTGCAGCCAGGGCATTTGTTTGTCCGTCACGAATTTGCGGACATCGGCGGCATCATCGTCCAGGGAGACGCCGACCATCAGGAAATCGGGATTGTCGCGGTAGCGCTCGAAGATCTTTTTCATCTTGGGGATGGAGGCCACGCAGGGACCGCACCAGGTGGCCCAGAAATCGATCAGGACGACCTTGCCCTTCTGGTCCCGCAGGGCCCACCGGCGCCCGTCCAGGGTGGTGGTAACCGCGTCCGGCGCCGGCTGGCCGAGAAACTTCTCGTAGCGCTTGCCGCGCTCGTACTCCTTCGGCTCCGGACGGAACAGGCCGCTGAGGTAGCCGAAAAGGAGGAGTCCGGCGACGATGATGATGCCCTTGGTCCACTTGTTCACGATGAGGCGGTTCCTTTCAATCCAGCGCCCGGTTGAGTTCCATGGACTCGCTGGAGTTTCGCAGGATCTGCTGCTTGATCTGCTCCTGGCTGAAATCACCCAGAGCGTCCATTTCGCCGATCAAGTCCGCCCGGATGCGTACTGTCAGGTTGGCCAGGCTTTCGGCCAAAGCGCTGGAGTCGTCACGCCCGATCTTGCCGTCGCGGGCAGAACGGGTCAGCACTTCCAGGAAGCGCTGAAATTCCTCCAATACCGGCGGTGAGGAGAAAATGGCCAGGCGGTGGGTAATAAACTGAAGGCGGATGATGTCGTCGCCGGTGACGTTCACCGACAGTGACATGTCCTCGATTTTATGCAGCAGTTCCTCGTAGGTCTTGGTTTTGAGTTCGATGAACTTGATGTTCTGCTCTTTCTGGATTTCCACGGCCGTTTGTTTGTTGAGCAGCATGGCCGTGATCAGGACGGTGGCCACGGTTCCCAGGATGATGAGCACGATCTCCTGGGTGAACGGCGTGCTGTCGGTGACCTTGTAGGCGTATCGCAGGAAGGCGTAGCCTCCCACGAACAGGAAACCCGTCAGCAGTGACAGGACGATGTTGCGGCTGGTGCTTTTCACGTCTTCACGTCTCCTCCGGCCGGCAGCGGGATCTCGATGTGCCCCCGCAGGTAGGGCACGGCCGTTCCTGCGATGAAGACGCGGTCGCCGACCACTTCGCAGGTCACTTCCCCGCCCCTGCGCGAAAGCTGCCGGGCGCAAAACTTCTGTTTTCCCAGCCGGTCGGCCCAGTAGGGCGCCAGCTGGGTGTAGGCCGACCCGGTGACCGGGTCTTCGGGCACGGCCAGCTTGGGTGCAAAGAAGCGCGCCACGAAATCGTGGTGCGAAGACGGCGCCGTGATGATGACGCCGCGCAGGTCCAGTTCCGTCAGGGCCGCGAAATCCGGCTGCGCCGCCCGCACGTCGGAAGCGTCTTCGAACACCACCAGGTAGTCCTCGGATTTGAGGCACTCCCGGGGTTGCCGGCCAAAGGCCCGGACGATGGCCGGGGGCGTGTCGCAGGGCGTCGCCGGCTGGGCGGGAAAGTCCATGACCAGGTGTGCTCCGTCTTTTCTGACGCGCAGCGGGCCGGAGCGGGAGGCAAAGACGATTTCGCCCTCTTCATGGCCCAGGTGGTCGAACAGCACGTGGGCCGATGCCAGGGTGGCGTGGCCGCACAGGTCCACCTCGCTGGCCGGCGTGAACCAGCGGATGTGAAAGCCGTCCCGCGTCGGGACGAAAAAGGCCGTCTCCGACAGGTTGTTCTCGGCCGCGACGGCCTGCATCACCTCGTCGGGCAGCCACTTCTCCAACGGGCAGACCGCCGCCGGGTTGCCCTCGAAGGGGCGCGCCGCGAAGGCGTCGATCTGGTAGAGCGGTATCTGCATGGCTTCGGTCCTCCCCTGGGGATCCTGTTTCAATACACCAGCACCAGCCCGTACACCGGCGTCATCCTGGCCGACGGCGGCGTGTCCTCGCGCGTGGCCAGGCGCTCCTGCCAGCCGGCCGCCCGTACCAGGCCGGCCACGTCGATGCCGAAGCCTGACATGGACGGCCGGGCGGACTGCGGGTTGCGGCAGGGCCCCCTGCCGGCCACCACCCGGCACTCGGCCCTGTCGTGGCAGAAGATCTGCTTGCACGAGCCCCCCGCATAGGCCCGGGCGTCGGGAAAGCCCATGGCAACGGCCTGGTGTTCGATGCCGGCCGCCAGCTCGTGGAGCAGCTGGAAGACCTCCCGGCGCTCGCTGGAAAAGAGCAGTTCCGAGGGCACGTCGATCTTGAAAAAAACGGCCCGGCTGAACCGCTCCAGCCGCTTCCGGAAGCCGTCCGGCCCCGAAACGTGCGGGGGACAGCTCATGGACTGGCCGTACGCCTCACAGCGCGGTTCACGGCACATGCCGGCCAGCTGCGGGTCCACCCGGATCTCGCCGGCGGGCACCACCGCGGCGGCGGTCACGCCGGAGCGCAGGGCTTCCCGGACCAGTGCTTCCAGTTTTTCGCTCGTTCCCGCGGGGGCGTCGCACGAGGCGGGTTTCTGCATACGAAAACTCCAGTTTCTTGTGTCGTCCCAAGATCATCATCAAAGGCGATTTGTCAATCTCGGGCGGTTTGCGGGACCAGAAAGATGGCACACACACCCGATCGGAGACGGGCGGTGAAAGCGGCCGGGCATTGCTTCTCAAAACCGCGCTGTCGCCGACAATCCTTCCGGGGCCGCCGGCGGTGTAAAAACGGAAGGTGCCGCCTACCGGGTTCCGAGCCGTCGGCGATACCAGTCCAGGGTTTCACGGACGGCGGTTTCGTGGGGGGTGGGGTCGGCGCCGAAGGCCTGGGCGAACCGGGTGTGGTCCATCACGTAGGGCTGTTCCCACTGGTACAGCATTGCCTTCATTTCCCGCACCATGGGGTTGAACAGCCCCAGCAGGCCGAGCATCAGGCGGCCGGCCGGACGCACCCTGACGGGGCGCTCGAGTTCGGCCTCGACCCGCTGCACCATTTCCCGGGTGGTCACCGTGGGGGCGCTGGGTACGTGCCACACCTCTCCCAGGGCCTGGTCATTTTCGCTGAGGGTCACCAGGGCCCGGCCGAAATCACGAATGTAGGTATAGGTGTGCGGCTGGTCGATGTCGCCCAGCAGGTTGGCCGCCTTGCCGGCCAGGGCGGCGGCGAAAAACATCTTGCCCAAAGCGGCGTTAACCACCAGGGGGCCGTAGAAGTCCGAACCGCGGCCGATGGCCACGTCCACCTTTCCGGCCCGGTGCGCGTCCAGGAGCAGGGCGGCCATTTCGGCCCGCACGCGCCCCTTGCGGTCCGTTGCGGCGGACGGAAGGTTCTCCGTCATCGGCTTGCCGCCGGTGTCGCCGTACGCGTAGAGGTTGTCCCCGTATATCAGCCTGGCACCGGAGCGGGCGACACCCTCCAGGATGCCCCGGGTGAGCGCCGGAAACTTTTCCGGCCACTGGGTGTAGGGCGGCATGGCGCAGTGAAAGACCGCCCGCGCGTCTTTACAGACGCGGTAGACCGCGCCGGCATCGGAGGCGTCGGCGGCCGTCACGTCGACGCCCTCGGGCAGGGTGCCGTCGACCCTGCCGCTGCGGTTGACCAGCGTCGCCGGCCGCCCCTTTTCCGCCAGGGCCCGAACCACCCAGCGGCCCAGGGGTCCGGTCCCGAAAACCATGTTTTTTTCGCGTGGCATGGCGTTCCCCCTGTCTGGCGCGTGTCCGGGATGGGTCTATTCAAACCAAATATAGACACAAACGATGTTCGACGGCAAGGGGACGTCAATCGCCGGCGCCTCGCCGCGCGGACAGCGTGGCTTGACCCCGGCGCGGGGCGTAATGAACAGGCAGGGAACACACGGCGTCATCATCCAGCAGCCGGGCTGCCCGGCGGAGGGAGGGCATCGCATGCACGAGAAAAACAGGATCGGCGCGCCCCGTTTTTTCCACCGGGGGACCGAAATTGAAAAGCCAGAAGGCAGACGGCAGGAAAACGGTGCAGCCCAGGCTGCCGGCGATGGCGGCCTTTCTCGATCGGTTCGCGCCTGCGAACAGGCCTTAGCGGCCGGCGTGGATCCACCCCGAAGCCGGAACCCCCGAAAAGAAGAGCGCATTGGCGATCTCGGGGGCCAGCGACAGCACGGCCAGGGGATACAGCGAGGACAACGCGGCGAAACTTCCCCGGCAACACGAGACCGCGGACGGAGGCCGTCCGTGCAGCGGCGGGACGCAATCGCACCTCCGGAAATACCGACAAACCGGCACCCGCCGCCGGCAGCGGAGGCGGAACCGGCACGGCGCGCCGCACCCGGTAGGTACCCGGGTCGTCCAGGGGGCGAATCAGCAGGCTGCCGGGCGCCTGGGGATCACCAGGCCCGGTCTTGGCCCGACAGGACGCTTCATCTCAGGCCGTCCCCGCCATCCGGCGTCATATCCTGACAAAATACGGCAGCAGCATGCAGGCGGCGCCGGTGGTCACCAGCAGGTACACGTTGCCCACGAAATAGGGCAGCACGAAGAGGGCGATTCCGGCGATCAGCGGGATGATCGCCCGCTGTTTTTTCCCGTAGACGAAGAAGCCCATGCCCACCGCCCCGAACAGCATTCCCCAGACCAGCTGTGAAGTGCTTGCCATTGGATGTCCATCCTCTGTCTATGTGCGGCCGCGCCGCGTCCCTTCCCCGGCGGGTCCGGTCGGCCTCTCGTGAAAACCGGTATCCTTCGGCACGCCGGAACGGGCAGTTACAGGCCACCGGAACGTCGATGTTCAGCAAGTGAACGGTTTGTGCCGGGAAAACCGTCGTTTCCCTCCACAGTGATCCGGTTCGGAAATACGGTGCACACCGAAGCCGCCAAGGCGCGAAAATTTCGGCATGCCGGGACGCTCTCGTGGTTTTCGCGACGCAGCCGGACAGGTTGGGTTGCGGATCAACGCCGTCGCACGCACGAACCGGTCCGCTAAGGCCTATATCGGCGGTTTCGTCGACGGCATGAGATTTACGGGTCGGGGCGGTCCGGCTGGAATGGGTCCGGGTACGCCCGCCGCCGTGAAACGGGAGCGGGTTCGCGCGACCGAAGGTGTCTTTTTCGGGACCGGGTCTGCCGGGGACCGGCGCTGCCGCTTATCCCGCGCGCCTGACCATGAACAGGCAACCCCGGATCGGAGGCGGTTCCGGGGGGCGGGTTTCAAAGCCCATGGCTTCGTAAAGTTTCCGGGCGGCGACGTTGTCCTCGTAGACTAACAGCGAAAAATCGGGGCCGTCGCCGGCGGCCTCCAGCACCGCCGTCACCAGATGACCCCCGATCCCGCGCCCGCGCATGCCCGGCGCAACGGCGACCCGTGCGAGATGTCGGCGGCCGAAGCGTTCCAGGATCTGGGCGAAGCCGACCAGGCGTCCGTCGTCGTCGATCAGGGCGAAAGAGCGGGCCGTGCCCCAGCCGATGTCGACCCTGAGCCGTTGCAGGTCCAGGGGAAAGTGCATCCCGGGTCCCCCCCACTGTTTGACCTCTTGTTCGGTTCGGAACCAGCCCGACAGCTCCCGAAGATCTTCCTGGTTTGCAGGCCTGATTTGCATGGTTTCTTCCGGACGGCCGCGCCGGGGCCGCCGCGGCGCATCAACCGGGTTTTGCGTAGTTGGACACTTCGATCAGGTTCCCGTCCGGATCCCTGAAATAAAAAGACACCAGCGGGCCGGTGGCCCCCGTGCGTTTGACCGGCCCGGCGATGATGTCCACGTCCTGGTCCCGGACGTGCCTCATGGCCGCATCCAGGCCGGTTTCCGTGATGAGGCACAGGTCCGCGGACCCCGGCGTGGGGCGGTCTGCGTGGGGCGGGATTTCCCGGCCGTGTTCGTGCAGGTTGATCTTCTGGCGGCCGAAGCACAGGGCCGTCCGCCCCTTGCCGAAGCGCTCCACGCGCATGCCCAGCACCGCTTCATAGAAGCGCGCGCTGCGCTCGATGTCCGCCACGGTCAGAACGATATGGTCGAGGCCGGCGATTTGCATTCCGTTCGTCGTTACGTCGCGGTTGTCCCGCCCTTTTCGGGCGGCATGACCAGCGCGTCGGAGTTGACGCGAAAGGAGGTGATCTGCCATTGGTCGCCGTGTTTCACAATCCGGCACAAGATGAGGGCTTTGGCCTTTTCAAAGACGGCTTGCGAGGAAAAGGCGGCCGTTACGACCTTGCCCGTCTTGAAGGTGAAGGAGACGTTGGCCTCGCCCTTGCTGCCTTTGTATTCACGGAGCGGGCCGAGGCGCTGCGAGAAAAGGGCGAACAGCTCCTCGATTTTTTCCCGGGGCGCCACCTTCATCAGCTCGGGGCTGGCCCGCTTGACCAGTTCGGCAGGATCCCAGTGGGCCACGATCCTGGGAATATTGGTGTCGATGTAGGCCTGGGCCTCCCTCTCCATTCCACCGGCGCCGCGGCTCAGGAGAAAGAAGGCGACGGCCAGCACGATGACGACGATGAAAACAATGGCTCCCAGGACGGTAAATAACTTTTTCATTTTCCCCTACGGTTACGCAGGATCAAGGCCTGCACGGATTTTCCGCTTTTCTCGATAGACAAACCACACCACGAACGGGAGGCCGGCGATGATGCCCGCCAGGGCTTCCCCGTTGATATAAAGCATATTACCGACCACAATGCCAGCCTGGTTTTGGTGGATGTCCCCGAGAACGGCAGGGTTGAAAAGGTTCCAGGTAAAATGAAACAGCATGGGCGGGACAATGCTGCGCGAGAGAAAATACGAGTGGGCAAAAGGCATCGAGGCCACCAGGACGGCCATGGATTGCACCTGCATGACCCGCCAGGGATTGTCCAGGTGCGAAAAGCGGGCCAGGAAAAACACGATGGGCGCGTGCCACAGCGCCCACGCCGCCCCGCTGGCCACCGCAGCGAACAGGCGGCCCCTGGCCCGCGACAGGTTCTCGAGCAGGAAACCCCGCCAGCCATACTCTTCACCGAATATCAACAGGAACCCGAAGGTGAACGTGCGCAACAGCGGGAAGTCATACAGCCGGGAGATTTTGCGGCATCGAATCGTGCCAGGCCCAGCGCCACGACGGCGCCGGCCACCGCGGCGATGATCGCCAGGGGGTAGGCCAGGGACAACACGACGGCCTTCAGGCTCATCCGGATGGTGAGGGGTTCCAGCGCCCTGCCGATCGAACGGTAGCGCATGAGGTTGAGCGCAAGGCCGACGCTCGCCGGGATGAACATGGCGAGGTAAAAATAGTGGATGCGCGCACTGTCCGAGAAGCAGACGGCGGTAAAAACCCACGTGGCCGGCATGACGATGAGCACGAAAAGAAGGCCGTAGCGCTGATCGGCGGTCTGTGCCGCAGGCTCACTTCGGCCGGCCATGGGCGGATGGCTCTTTGTCTGCAGTCGTCGCCTTGGCCCTGAACCGCACGTAGCGCCACGTCAGGCCCCACACCACGGCCAGCGCTCCGAGCGTCTGCAGGAAAAACAGCAGGCTGTCCGCAGTTTGCCATCGGCCGGCTTCTTCCTGCAACACGGCCGTTGCGGCAATCGCCAGCCCCAGGGGAATGGCCGCCAGGGTGGCCAGCTTGTAAGGCCGGGTAGTCTCCAGTACGGTCCGGCAGTACGGGCAGCGGTAATTCCAGGGGTTCCAGGCCCTCAATCCCTGTAGCAGGGAAATCCGGCGTCCACATTCAGGGCAGGAGGGGTATGCCATGGTTCACTCCACATTCGTTTGATGTCATGTCTGTCGATCCTTTTTCTGCTGGCGGAAAAGCAGGGCCAGAATAATGGCCCACACGATCAGGCGTACGCTCATGGCGGTCAGGCTTTCCCTGGCGACCACGTTGCGGTAGCCCGCCACCAGCGCCAGCATGACTGTCAGGTGCGCCAGGAAGGTCAACCATGCGGCCGGCAGAGCCAGGCGTGACCGTTTCCATATGAGTCCGGTGGTCACCAGCAGGGTCACCACGCCCACGGCGAAGTTGTAGGCCGGCAGCCACGCAATCACGTGGTATCCTGCCACCTTGCCGAAAAAGAGAATCTGGCCGCCGGCCACGACGGCCATGGCGCCGATGACAAATGAAAGCACGCCTGCGATTCGGATCGGTTTCATAAGGGTTCCAATCGAGCCGCGTCCGCTGCCAAAAAGGTTAAAAGTCCATTACACTGTCGAGACCGCGGTGAAGGCCGGTCAGCCGGCCGACTTCGCGGATCGCCAGAAGCGCTCCCGCCACGTACGGTTCGGCGCTCGACCCGGCCTCGTGGCGCAGGATCAGCTTCTGGTCGGGCATACCGAAGATGGCTTCCACCGAGAGCACGTAGCCGGGGAGACGCACGGCGTGCACCTGGGTGCCCCGCAGCCGCACGCCCCGGCTCTCCACCGGACCCTGTGTGTCGGCCAGCGGCACCTCCAGCGGCGACGCCTGTATGTGTGACAGCCGGTTGGCCAGTTCGCGGGCCGTTCCGCTGGGGGCATCTCGCTTGTCAGCGGCGGCGTAGTCGATGATTTCGCGGTGCGGAATGTAGCGGGCCGCCATTTCGGCGAATTTTTGCAGCAGCACAGCCGTCAGGGCGAAGTTGCCCACCGCCAGGACCCCGCGGCCGGTTTCCTGCGCCAGTCTCCCGATCTCCCCGTAGTCCTCGTCCGTCAGGCCGGAGGTCCCCACCACGACCTGCATCCCCCGCCGGAGGGCCGCCAGCACGTGGCGCTTGGCCGCTTCGGGGCGGGTATATTCCACGAACACGTCGGCCCCCGCCTCGAGGGCCGCCTCGGTCTTGGCGAAAACCGGTGCGTCGAGGCCCGCAACACCGATGGCGTCGCCCAGCGCCTGCCCGGCGTTTTTCCGGGAGACGGCGCTCACCAGTTCCAGGTCGTCGGCCTCGTAAATCCCCCGTGACAGGGCGGAACCGGCCCAGCCCGTGGCGCCCGCCAAACAAACCCTGATTCCCATTTTTCCTCCTGCGCACACAATGGGGTCAAACCTTGAATTGTGAATTCAGGCCATGCCCGTTTTCATCCCGGCCCGCATTCGCCGCACACACCCGGATCAATGGACAGACTGGAACCATTCCTGTCACCGGATGCGGACGATTGAAAAATCATTGGAGATGGGGCACCATGCCGTTCCCGTTATTGTCTACAACCTTCTACTACCGGTTGCAAGGCGGCTTTTACCGCTGCGGCCTCGTATCCGTCGAGATAGTCGTCTTCCAAAACTTCTTTTATTTTTCGATATACCTTCCCGTGTCGCCCCGCTACCTCTTGGTGGTCTTCGAGCCAGTACAGTAGTTCGCAGACCTCCTTGTAGTTGACTTCATTGTCCGCGAGTATGCCCCTCACGATGCCCCTGAATTCCGCGGCCCGGCTGCCGGTCTTTTGCTCCGCAGCCGTTTCCCGGCCGGTCAGCTTTATCATGATTTGGGCACATGCGGCGGCATCTTCGGCTGCGTCATGGTGCTTAAAGGCCGGTATGCCCAGTTGTCCGGCCAGGGTCTTTAATTTGTAGTTTTTCAGGCCCGGCATCTTTTCTTTGGCGATGCTGCACGAATCGATATACTCATATCGCAGTTCCAGGCCGAAGTAGTCTATCAGGGCGTTCAGGACTTGTCCGTCGAAGAGACTGTGTGCCACTATCGGATAATCAAAGAGATCTCTTATCTCCGGGAATAGCTCTCCGAATTCCGGCTTGTCCCGCGTATGCTCTTTTTTGATTCCGTGTATTCTTGACTGGAAAGGCGCGTGCCCTCCAACCGGCTTTATCAAGTATCCGTTTGTCTCAACGATCTTGCCATCCCTTACTTTCGCATAGCCCATCGCGCATGCGCTGACGCGTTTTGGATTTGCCGTCTCGAAGTCGATTGCCACGAACTCATGCATGGATCCTCTCCTGTGCGATGCCTGGAAGTACTTCCACCAGGAGCTCCCAAACGCTTTGCTTCCCTATCCCCTGTTTTTGAGTTTCAGGGAGAGAAAAAGGATTAAGTTGACGATGCCCAGGACGGTATAGGATATGGTCCCGAACCAGAACCATATCGGGCTGTGTTCTTTATCGTATCTCCCCCTCATGATCAGCGTTCCGCTTTGGATCGCATATCCCGCCATGCCTAAACAGAAGGCGGCCATAATCATCAATCCTGACATTTTTCGGACTCCCCGGCATATGCACGACGCGACGCCCCGACCGGCATGGTCTCTTCAGGCCGACATTTTGCACTTTTGCGGCAACAGCACGCGGGCAGCTCTTCGTGCAAATGAAAGCGGGCCTGGCAGGGTCTGCGTCAAGACTTTCATCGGCACAAAGGGCTGCGGGCTTGAGCCGTCGCGTTGGCGGCAAAAACCGGGTCTCCACGCCGGTGTCTGTTGTCCCACGGACTTTTCAACGGCGGACCGGGCGCCGCGGAAAATTACTGGATAATGACCTTGGGATTGTTGGCCTGGATGTCTCTAATGACTTCGTCCCTGTTTTTCAGGATCCCCAGGTTGATTTTTTCGACCCGTCCAGCGGAGGTCTTTCCGGTGAGAACAAAGTAGGAACCCGTCTTTCCCCGCCTGGTTCTTATCTCGGTGATCGTTTGCCAGGGCAGCATGGCCTCCCTCAGAGGCGTCCTGAAACAGATCCCCTCCTGGTCCGACCAGACACGGCATCGCAGCGTTCTTCTGAAAACGATGATTCCCAGAATGGACATCAGGAGCAGAAACAGGGCGCCGGGATTGCGAATCCCCGTCGCAAACGAGACGATCAAAGCGGCGATGATGAACCAAAGCGTGAGGACGCCGGCGATTACAGGATAGGTTTTTCGGGTGGGATAAGTCTTTTTCATCCGTCGCAAGCCACCAACTGGGAATCTCCGAGTCCCTTTCGCGTCAGGTCTTCGGGCATTCTCTTCGGTAAAGGCTCCCTCTCCATTACAATGTTTCGGAAGCGGCGCCAGGCATCAGAACGCGTTGATGACGGTTATGCCCGTTTCCGTGAAACGATCCATGTTGACGAGCGCTTCCAACGATTCCTCCAGGCAGATCGTTTTTCCGATCAGTTTCTGCGGAGACAGCTTCCCGGCACGAATCATTTCAAACAGCGCGGGATACCTGTAGGCCTGGATGCCGTGGCTTCCCGCGATCTCGAGCTCGTTGGCGATTACCCTGTCCATCGGTATGGCGGGATGGCTGTGGTCCGCCAGCATCAACCCCACCTGCACGTGCCGGCCCCGCTTGCGCAAATTGGCGATCGAGTTGAAGCAGGTCTCGGGGCTGCCGAGCGCATCGATGGAAACATGGGCGCCGCCGCCGGTGATCTCGCGCACATTTTCGACCACATCTGCCACCTTCTTGGCGTTGATGGTGGCTGCGGCACCCACGCAGCGGGCAAAATCGAGTTTTTCATCCGCAATATCGATGGCAACCACGTTGGCCCCCAGTGCGCCGGCAATCATGATGGCCGACAGGCCGACCCCCCCGCAGCCGTGTATGGCGACCCACTGCCCGGCAGAGACGCGTCCCTGATCCACGACGGCTCGAAAGGAAGTCACGAAGCGGCAGCCCAGGCTCGCCGCGGTGACAAAATCGATTTCATCGGGCAGGCGCACCAGGTTGACATCCGCATAATCGATCGCAACGTATTCGGCAAAAGAGCCCCAGTGCGTGAACCCCGGCTGGAACTGCCGGTCACAGACCTGGTGGTTTCCCGAAACACACTGCGGGCAGGTTCCACAACCGCAGACAAACGGCAGTGTGACCCGGTCGCCGGTTTTCCACCGGACGACATCCTTTCCAACCGCTTCGACGACCCCCGCCAGTTCGTGGCCCGGAACGTGAGGCAGGGTGATGTCCGGATCGTGCCCCATCCATCCGTGCCAGTCGCTTCGGCAGAGGCCGTTGGCTTTCACCCGGATGACAACGCCGCCCGCCG
>CAYZCL010000063.1:0-21298 GCA_964476595.1 uncultured Desulfobacteraceae bacterium | reverse complement strand
GGCCCTGGCACGATTGCGGTCGATCCCCTCCTGTCGATTGGCCTCCTCCAGGCGCTTCTTGGCGCGCTCCAGGGCGGCCTTGGCACGCGTCAGGTCGATCTCATCGCTCTTTTCCGCCGACTCGGCCAGGATGGTGACCTTGTCGGGCAGCGCCTCGGCGAAACCGCCGCTGACGAAAACGAAGTGTTCCTGGCCGCCGCTCTCGGTGTAGCGCACGATTCCCGTCTTGAGGGTCGTGAGAAAGGGTGTGTGGCCGACCAGCACGCCGAACTCCCCCTGGCTGCCCGGGGCGACGACCATCTGGGCGTCGGCGCTGACCACGGACCTCTCGGGTGTGACCACTTCCAGTCTGATGCTTCCAGCCATTTTCAACCCTCTTCTTTGGAGTTAGGCCGCTGCGGCCATTTCTTTGGCGGCTTCCACGGCCTCTTCGATGCTGCCCTTCATGTAGAAGGCCTGTTCGGGGATCTCATCGTGCTTGCCCTCGCAGATTTCCTTGAACCCGCGCACGGTGTCCTCGATCTTGACGTATTTGCCGGGCTTGCCGGTAAACACCTCGGCCACGTGGAAGGGCTGGGACAGAAAACGCTGGATCTTCCTGGCGCGTGAAACGGTGACCTTGTCCTCGTCGGACAGTTCCTCCATGCCCAGAATGGCAATGATGTCCTGCAGTTCCTTGTATTTCTGCAGGATCTGCTGCACCTGGCGCGCCACATGGTAGTGTTCCTCGCCGATGTAAGCCGCGTCCAGGATGCGCGAGGTGGAGTCCAAGGGATCCACCGCTGGGTAAATGCCCAGCTCGGCGATCTGGCGTGACAGCACCACGGTACCGTCGAGGTGCGCGAAGGTGGTGGCCGGCGCCGGGTCGGTCAGGTCGTCGGCGGGCACGTAGACGCACTGCACGGCGGTAATGGAGCCTTTGTCGGTGGAAGTGATGCGCTCCTGCAGTTCGCCCAAGTCGACAGCCAGGGTCGGCTGGTAACCCACCGCGGAGGGCATGCGGCCCAGCAGCGCCGAGACCTCCGAACCGGCCTGGGTGAAACGGAAGATGTTGTCGATGAAGAGCAGCACGTCTTGGCCCTCTTCGTCGCGGTAGTATTCGGCCTCGGTCAGCGCCGAGAGGGCCACGCGCGCGCGCGCGCCAGGCGGCTCCGTCATCTGGCCATAGACCAGCGAGGCCTTGGGGAGAACGCCGGAGTCCTTCATTTCGTGGTAGAGGTCGTTGCCCTCGCGGGTACGCTCGCCCACGCCGCCGAACACCGAGATGCCGCCGTGCTGCATGGCGATGTTGTGCACCATCTCCATCATGATGACGGTCTTGCCCACGCCGGCGCCGCCGAACATGCCCATCTTGCCGCCGCGGGGGAAGGGCACCAGGAGGTCGATGACCTTGACGCCGGTCTCGAGCACCCGCACGGTGGTGTCCTGCTCGGTGAATTTGGGGGCCTCGCGGTGGATGGGGAGCATCTTCTCCTGGCTGACGGGGCCCAGGCCGTCCACCGGTTTGCCGACCACGTTGAGCACCCGCCCCAGGGCGGCTTCGCCCACGGGCATCATGATGGGTTTGCCGGTGTCCTTGACGGGCATGCCCCGCACCAGGCCGTCGGTGACGTCCATGGCGATGGTGCGCACCACGTTGTCGCCCAGATGCTGGGCCACCTCCACCACCAGGTTGTCCGGCTCGTCGCTGATGGTCGGGTTGCTGATCACAAGCGCCGTGTAAATCGTCGGCAGCTTGCCCTGTTCGAACTCCACGTCAACGACAGGCCCCATTACCTGCGTTATCCTGCCAATGTTCTCTCCCATCTAAAGCCTCCATCCTTTGCCATTTTATGAGACAATCGGTTATTTTCCTTGGATGCGGCCGAAGCTCCAGGACCGCGGTTCCGAGCTTAGCCCTTGAGCGCCTCGGCGCCGCCCACGATGTCCATGAGCTCGGCCGTGATGGCCGCCTGGCGGGCCTTGTTGTAGATCAGGGTCAGATCTTCGATGAAGTCGTTGCAGGCCTTGGTGGCGTTGTCCATGGCCAGCATGCGTGCGGCGTGCTCGCTGGTGGACGTCTCCAGCAGGGCGTTGTAAATCTGCACGTAGACGTTGCGCGGCAGCAGTTCGCCCAGCAGTTCGGGCGCCGACGGCTCGCAGATGTGCTCGGCCAGGTAGGGCTGGTTCTCGTCGGCCACCGCCTCTTCCTCGGCCTTTTCCAGGGGCGGAATAGGCAGCAGCTGTTTGACCACCGGCATCTGCCGGGCCATGCTGATGAAGGCCGCGTAGACAATGTGCACCTCGTCGTAGGTGCCGTCCAGGAACCCGTCGACCAGCGTGCGCCCGGCCGTCAGGGCCTCGTTGAAGCCGAACTTGGCGCCCACCACGCCCAGGTACTCGTCGGCGATGGTCCGCTTGTCCCGGCGCATCCAGTCGCGGCCCTTCTTGCCGAAAGCCGTCAGCGTCACCTCGCGCCCCTTGCCGGCCTGCTCGTCACAGAAGGTGTGCGCCTTTTCAATCAGGTTGGTGTTGAACCCGCCGCACAGCCCACGGTCCGAGGTACACACCACCACGTGCACCCGCGTGACCTCCTCGCGCGACACCAGCAGCGGGCTGGACTCGTCGCCGGCTTTCTCGGCCAGGCTGCCCAGCACCTCGGCGAACTTGGAGGCGTAAGGGCGGAAGGCCTCCATGTCGGTTTGGGCCCCGCGTAGCCGGGAGGCGGCCACCATGTTCATGGCCTTGGTGATCTGCCGGGTCTTCTTGACCGCCTGAATCTTGAGCTCAATGTCTTTTAGCGTCGCCATAAACGTCAGCCTTTGGATTTGCTGTTGCAGATTTCACGTCGCGGGCCGCGCCGTGCAGGGAAAACCCCGGCGGTCCGCGCAGGCCACTCTACTTGATGGTGTCCTTGAACTCCTCGTCGTAGGCCGTCAGGGCTTCGGTCAGCAACTTGTCGAGTTCGTCGTCGATCTCCTGCTTTTCGGCCAGCCCGGTGAACACCTGGGGGTAGCGGTCCTCTATGAACTGGTACAGCCCGGCCTCGTACTTGGCCAGCACGTCCACGGGATACTTGTCCAGGAAGCCACGGGTGCCGGCGTAGAGGATGGTCACCTGCTTCTCCAGCGGCAGCGGCTGATACTGCGGCTGTTTGAGGATCTCCACCAGGCGGGCGCCGCGGGTCAGCTGCTGCTGCGTGGCGGCGTCCAGGTCGCTGCCGAAGGCGGCAAAGGCCTCCAGTTCGCGATACTGGGCCAGGTCCAGGCGCATGGTTCCGGCCACCTGTTTCATGGCCTTGACCTGCGCCGAGCCGCCCACCCGGGACACCGAGAGGCCCACGTTGATGGCCGGCCGCACGCCGGCGAAGAACAGGGCCGGCTCGAGGTAGATCTGGCCGTCGGTGATCGAAATCACGTTGGTGGGGATGTAGGCCGAGACGTCGCCGGCCTGGGTCTCGATGATGGGCAGGGCCGTCAGCGAACCGGCGCCCAGTTCGTCGTTGAGCTTGGCGGCGCGTTCCAGCAGGCGCGAGTGGTTGTAGAAGATGTCGCCGGGGTAGGCTTCGCGGCCCGGCGGGCGGCGCAGCAGCAGCGACACCTGGCGGTAGGCCGCGGCCTGCTTGGACAGGTCGTCGTAGATGATCAAGGCGTGCTTGCCGTTGTCGCGGAAGTACTCACCCATGGCGCAGCCGGCGTAGGGCGCGATGTACTGCAGCGTGGCCGGGTCGCTGGCGCAGGCCGAGACGATGGTGGTGTACTCCATGGCGCCGTGTTTCTCCAGCACGGCGTGCACCTGAGCCACGGTGGACTTTTTCTGTCCGCAGGCCACGTAGATGCAATAGATGTCGGAGTTCTTCTGGGCCAGGATGGCATCCACGGCGCAGGCGGTCTTGCCGATCTGGCGGTCGCCGATGATCAGCTCGCGCTGTCCGCGTCCCACGGGGGTCATGGCGTCGATGGCTTTCAGGCCCGTGTAGCACGGCTCATGCACGCTCTTGCGGGCGATGACGCCGGGGGCCACCATCTCCACGCGGCGGTACTCGTCGGTCTCAATGGGCCCCTTGCCGTCGATGGGCTCGCCCACGGCAGAGACGACGCGGCCCAACACGGCCTCGCCCACCGGCACCTGGGCGATCTTGCCGGTGCGCTTGACCATGTCGCCTTCCTTGATGTGGATGTCCTCGCCCATGATGGCGATACCCACGTTGTCTTCTTCGAGGTTGAGCGCCAGCCCGAGGATCCCGCCCGGAAACTCCACCAGCTCCAGGGCCATGACCTTCTCGAGTCCGTAGACGCGGGCGATGCCGTCGCCGACGGACAGAACCACGCCGGTTTCGCTGAGCTCTACCTTCTTGTCATAATCCGTAATCTGCTCTTTGATGATCTGACTGATTTCCTCGGCTCTTAGTTCCATTAGACACTCTCACCCCTTTTTAAAGATTCTCTCATGTTGAGCAACTGTGTCCTGATGCTCCCGTCCAGGACCAGGTCCCCGATGCGTGTCACGATGCCGCCGATCAGCGAGGGATCCTGTTCCACCTCCAGAACGACCTCCTTGCCCGTCTTTTTCGACAGTGTAGCCCGGATCTTCTCGATGGTTTCGGGCGAGAGCTCGGTGGCCGAAACCAGGCTCGCCCGCGCCACTCCCTGGAGCTCGTCGACGAGCTTCTGATAGAACTCGTTGATGGCGCCGATGAAGGTGATGCGCCGCTTGTCGAAGAGCAGGTTGATGAAAGACGCCATCACCGTCGAGAGCCCCATCTTCTCGATGACCGCCTGCAGAACCTTCTTGCGCTCGGCGGAAGTGTAGAGCGGGTTGGTAACGGCCCGTTCCAAGTCCTTTTGCTCGGCCATCAGCCGCGCAAACCCGTCCAGCTCCTGCTTGTAGGTCTCCGCCTGGCCGTCCTCCTTGCCGATGAGAAGAAGCGCCTTGGCATATCGCCGTGCAATCGCAAAATTTTTCACTATGCCACCACCTTCTGCAAGTATTCATCGACCAGTTTGTTCTGGTCATCCGGGGTAATGCTGGTCTTGATCTTGTCCTCGGCCCTTACCAAGGCCTTTTCCATGATCTCCTGGACCAGCTGCTCCTTGGCTTTCTTGAACTCGCTCTCGATGCTGCGCCGGGCCTGCTCCTCAAGCTTGGCAGCCGATGCCTTGGCGGCCTCCAGGATCCGCGCGCGGGCCTCGTTGCCCTGGCGGATATACTCCTGGATGATTTTCTCGGCCTCGTCCTCCAGCTTGGCCAACTGCTGGTTGTACCGGGCGAGTTCGTCCTCGGCGGCCTTCTTCTTTTCCTCCAGCTCGTCGAGCTCGTGGCGGATGCTCTTGATGCGGTTGCTGAAGGTCTGGGCCACCGGTTTGCGCAGGATCAGAAACAGCCCGATGGCCAGTACGGCAAAGTTCATGACACGGTACGTGTCGGTGGCCTGCCAGCCGCCGCCATGCGCTCCGCCCTCGGCGCCGTGTCCGGCCGCCGCCTGGTGTTCCGCCGCTGCCGGCTCACCGTGGCCGCCGCCGCTGCCGGCCATTAGTGCCGGGGAAAAAACAAAAAAAGCGGCTGCCGCCAGGACCACAACCGCCATCCTGAATGCAACCGCTCGTCGTAAAGCGCGTTTGCCGAATATTTTCATTGCACCGCCCTCCCGAGAATCTTCTGGCTGATTGCCTCCGCGAAAGTGTCGACCTCCTTTTCCAAGGTTTTGCGAACCGTTTCCGCTTCCAGCGAAACTTTCTCACGCATCCTGGCCAGGTCGGCCTGGGCCTTCTGATTGAGGCTTTCCAGGATCTTTTTCTCTTCTTCCTGGGCCGACTCGATCAGGGCCTCTTTCTCCTTCATGCCCCTGGCGCGGGCGTCCCGGATGCCCTGGGTGAAAGAGGCTTTCTTCTCTTCCGCATTCTGGTGGGAGGAACTGATGCTCTGCTCTAGTGTCTCAAATCTCTCTTTGCGCTGCCGGATGATCCCCCTGATCGGCCGGTAAAGGATGATATTCAATACCCAAATCAAGAAAAGAAAATTGGCGATCTGAATCAACAAGGATACATCGACGGATATCATACACTCTCCTTGGGCAGTGGATCCGCTGCAACACTCTCCCGGACCGGCCGATTCACGGGTCTGGAAGAGCCCCCTGTTTCTTTCCGAATCTTTCACAGAGCTGAGAATTGAACTAGAAGGGAATTCTATAACATTAGCGCCTTGAGATTGTCAAAGGTTTTTTAAGCTTTGACCGGCTTGGGGGAGGGTTCGGATTCGGCGTTCATGATGCACTTGCCGTTGAAGGCCACGCCCTTGGCGATGGACACCGCCGGGGAGCAGATGTCGCCCTCCATGACGGCCGGTTTTTCCATCTCCACCCGCCGCGAGGCTGTCAGGGTGCCCTTGATGCGCCCCCGCACCAGGGCTACGGCCACGTGCACGTCGCCCTCCAGCACGGCTTGTTCGCCCACTACCAGCGTGCCTTCGCGGCTGCGCACCTGTCCCTTGACGCGCCCCTCGATGCGCATGCGCTGCTGGAACTCCAGCAGGCCCTCAATGGATACATCCCTGTCCAGAAACGACTCGCCGCTGCTCTGTCTGTTTTTCTTGCGCATGTCTTTCCCCGTCGCGGATGACCGCTTTGCGTCCGGCGCCCTATTCGTACATAAAACGCCGCATGCTGATGTTGAGCAGGATGCCGATACTCATCATCAAAGTGATGTTGGCCGAGCCCCCGTAGCTTACAAAGGGCAGCGGCACGCCGACCACCGGCATCAGCCCCATGACCATGCCGATATTGATGAACACTTCCCAGAAGATCATGGCGGTGATACCGAAGGCCAGGATGGTGCCGAAAGGTTCACGCGAGCGCTGGGCAATGCGCAGTCCCCAGTAGATGAGCATCAAGAACAGGAACAGCACCACCGCCGACCCCACGAAGCCCCACTCCTCGGAGAGCACCGAGAAGATGAAGTCGGTGTGTTGCTCGGGCAGGAACGACAGCGCGTTCTGGGTGCCCTGCTGGTAGCCCTTGCCCAGCAGCATACCCGAACCGATGGCGATCTTGGACTGGATGATGTGGTAGCCGGCCCCCAGCGGGTCGCGGTTCGGGTTGAGGAACGTCAGGATGCGCTGCTTCTGGTAGCCCTTGAGAAAGAGCCACACCACGGGGATGGCCGCCGCCCCGCAAGCGGCGATACAGGCTAGCGTGCGCCGCTCGACCTTGACGAATAGGGTCATGGAGGCGGCGATCAAAAAGATCAGCATGGCCGTGCCCAGGTCCGGCTCCTTGACGATCAGCAAAAAGACGGGCACCACCAGCAGCACCGGTTGGATCAGGTCGCGGAAGGTCAGCCCGGCCGGGCTCAGGTGCCGGCTGTAGTAACGCGCGAGGATGATGATGACGGCCAGCTTGGCCATCTCGGAAGGCTGCACCGACACGGGCCCCAGGATCAGCCAGCGCCGCGAGCCGGCGATGTAGCGCCCGAACAACAGCACCGCCAGCAGCAGGGCGATGGTGCCGCCGTAGAGCACCAGCCCGTAACGGTCCAACAGTTTGTAGTGGAACAGAAAGCTGCCCGTCATGATCACCAGGCCGGCCCCGTACCAGGTCAGCTGCTTGAGGTACAGCGTTTTCTGCACCGTCATGGCGCCCGCCGTGGTGGCGCTGTAGAGCGTAGCCAGCCCCGCGGCCGCCAGCAGGCAGGTGACCCCCAGCAGGGCCCAGTCGAAGCACTGTACCAGTCGCCGGTCGAACATCATGACGCCATCACCCTCCCCGGCCCCCGGCCGGCGTCGGCGACTCCCGCACCACCAGCTTCATGTCCGTCGAATGTTCGCCCAGGTAGGTCTTGATCAGCTCCCGCGCGATGGGCGACGCTGCGCTGGAACCGTGCTCGCCGTGTTCCACCACCACCGCCACGGCGATGCGCGGATTGTCCGACGGGGCGTAGGCCACGAACCAGGCATGGGCCCGCCGGTGGGCCGGCCGCACCACCTTGCCGGTCTCGCCCTTCTTGCGCCCCACCACCTGGGAGGTGCCGGTCTTGCCGCTGATCTCGATGCCCTTGACCCGGCAGATGCGCGCCGTGCCGTGCTTGCCGTTGACCACCTGCCACAGTCCCTGGCGCACCAGGGCCAGCGTCCGGGGGCTCACCGGCAGGCGCCCCACCAGCTTGGGCCGCAGCTGGCGCACCACACGCCCCTCGGCGGTCTCGATGCGCTTGAGGATCATGGGCTGGTAGCGCAGTCCGCCGTTGGCAATGGCCGATATCATCACCACGTTCTGCAGCGGCGTCGCCAGGTCGTAGCCCTGCCCGATGGCCACCGAGAGCGTCTCGCCACGCTGCCAGGGCACGCCGGTGCGCTTGCGCTTCCAGGAAGCCGTGGGGATCAGCCCGCCGGCCTCGTGGTCCAGCGCGATGCCGGTGGGCCTTCCCAGGCCGCAGGCGTGGGCGTACCACGCCAGGCGGTCGACGCCCAGCCGGTGGCCCACGTTGTAGAAGAAGACGTCGCAGCTCTCGGCCAGGGCCTTGACCACGTTGACGTTGCCGTGGCCGCCGCGCTTCCAGCAGCGGTAGATGCGGTTGCCGAAACGGTAGAAGCCCGGGCAGAAGAAGGTGGTGTTCTCGTCGATGACGCCCTCTTCCAGCCCGGCGATGGCGGTGACGATCTTGTAGGTCGAACCGGGCGGGTACTCGCCCTGGATGGCCTTGTTCTCCAGGGGCCGGAAGGGGTTGCGCGACAGAGAGCGCCACTTACCGGGGGTCAGCCCGCTGACGAAGACGTTCAGGTCGAAGGACGGGCTGCTGGCCATGGCCAGGATCTCACCGTCGTTGGGGTCCATGGCCACCACCGCGCCGGCCAGGCCCTCGAGCAGGTCGCGGGCCTTGGCCTGCAGGGCCAGGTCCAGGGTCAGGTAGATGTTGTAGCCCGGCTTGGCGTCCACGGTATTGAGCACGCGCACCACTTGGCCGGCGGCGTTGACCTCCACCTGGCGCCCGCCGGCCTTGCCGCGCAGCAGCTTCTCGAAGGTTTTCTCGGCGCCCAGCTTGCCGATGAAATCGCCGGGCTTGTACCCGGCGCCGCCGGCAGACTTGAGCTCCTTGAGGTTGACCTCGCCGAGGTAGCCGATCAGGTGCGCAGCCACGTCATGGTTGAGGTACTGCCGGCGGGGTTGCACGCTGACGGCCACCCCGGGCAGGTCGAAACGGTGCACCTCCACCGCGGCCAGCAGGTCGCGATCCATGTCGTGCATAAGCACGATGGGTTTGTAGGCCGATGCCTTGCGCGCGGCGATGCGCGACTTGAGCTCGGCCACGCTGACGCCCATCAGCTGCGAGAGTTTCTCCAGGGTGCGGCCCAGCGGCCGGGCATCCTTGAGCACGATGGTCAGGTTGAACGACGGACGGTTGTCCACCAGCATGCGGCCGTTGCGGTCGAAAATCAGCCCACGCGGCGCGGGGATTTCCTGCAGCCGGATGCAGTTGTTTTCCGAAAGGCGGCGGTACTCGGGCCCCTCGAGGATCTGCAGGTAGAACAAGCGCATGAACAGTGCGCCGAAGACGGCCAGCACAATGGCCATGGCCCACGGCAGGCGCTGCTTGAACCACTCGTTGTTGTCGGAATTCTTGACCAGTGTGTCGTTCATGATCGTTACCCGAACCCGCAACCTACATGCCGGCGCCGTTGCGCACCCGCATGCGGGCCCGCACCCAGCGGTTCCAGCGTCGGTGCGCCCCGCCCAGCGCCAGCAGGAAGAACGGCCCCGTTACCAGGGCCCATAGGAACTGCGCCCCCAGGGACTGCAGCGCCCGAGGCAGGAATCCTTGCGCCGGCACGAAGGCCGTAATGATGACGGTGAAGAAGAGGTTTTCCACGAACACGGCCAGCGCCACCACCACCGGCATCAGCAGCGTGTTGCTGGCGTGCAGGAACTGCGTAATCCATTTGAGTGACATGAACAACCAGAAATAGGCCGTGGTGAACATGCCGAAGGGCGCCCCGGAGAGGCTGTCGACCACCAGTCCCAGCAGGATCACCACCGCCAGGCTCTCCCGCCGGGGCCGGAACAGCGCCAGGTAGACCACCAGCGGAATCAGCAGGTCGTAAAAGGTGTCGCGCAGAAAGGGGCTGAGCTGGATGACGGTGCCCTGCAGCACCAGCAGCAGCACGCTGACCACGAGGTAGAAGCCGTAAGTCATGGCGCCTTTTCCTTCCGCGCCTCTTGGGGTTCCACCAGCACCAGCACCTCCTCGAGCTTTTCAAAGTCCACGAAAGGCGCCACCATGACTTCCTGAAAGATGCCCGAACTGCGCTTGACGATACCCGAGACGTCGCCGATGGGCAGCCCTTTGGGAAACACGCCGTCCAGGCCCGAGGAGATGACTGTGTCGCCGATACGGATCTCGTTCTTGCGCAGCACGTACTCGAAGCGGCACTGCCCGGCGGTGTCGCCCTTGACGATGCCCCGTGCGCGCGTGCGCTGCACCAGGGCGTCCACGGCGCTGTTGTTGTCGATCAGCAGCAGCACCTTGGCGTAGTGGCCGGCGGCGCTGACCACCTGGCCGGCGATGCCCTGGGGGATGACCACCGGCAACCCCTTGACCACCCCGTCGGCGGTGCCCTTATCGATGATGACGGTCTTGAACCAGGGTGAAGGATCCTTGCCGATGACTTCGGCGGCGATCACGCGCCGCGTGATGTCTCTCTGAAAATTGAGCAACCGGCGCAGGCGCTGGTTGGACAGCTTGACCTCGGTGCATTCGGTGCTCAGGGCCATGGCCCGGCCCAGCTGTTTCTTGAGTGCATCGACCTCCTTGGCGGCCGATACCAGGAAAAAGTAGTGGCGCCAGATGTCGCCGGTAAAATCCAGGGTGCGCGTGACGGCTTTCTGGACCGGTCCGATCAGCGCTAGGGCGTAACGCGCCACAGGGTTGCCGGCGTCCCGGCGGCGGCTGGTCACCGACAGGATGACGGCGTTGACGGCCAGCACGGCGACCACCAGGGTGATCACCAGCATCTTTCGAGAAAACATGGACTAAGGGATGACGACGCGCTTTAGGATTTCGATGCTGTCCAGGGCCTTTCCCGAACCCAGGGCCACGGTGGAGAGCGGGTCCTCGGTCACCGTGATGGGCAGGCCGCTCTCCTCCATCAGGAGCTTGTCGAGGTTCTTGAGCAGGGCCCCGCCGCCGGTCAGCACGATGCCGCGGTCGACGATGTCGGCGGCCAGTTCAGGCGGCGTCTGCTCCAGGGCGATCTTGACGGTCTCGATGATGGCGTCCAGCTGCTCGGAGATGGCCACCCGGATCTCCTCGGAATCGATGGCCAGAATCTTGGGAATGCCGGAAACCAGGTCGCGTCCCTTGACCTCGATGGTCTCCAGTTCGTCGGGCTGGGGATAGGCGTTGCCGATGGCGGTCTTGATGATCTCGGAGGTGCGCTCGCCGATGAGCAGGTTGTACTTGCGCTTGATGTACTGCTTGATGGCGGCATCCATCTTGTCGCCCGCCACGCGCAGCGACCGACTGTAGACGATGCCCGCCAGGGAGATGACCGCCACCTCGGTGGTGCCGCCGCCGATGTCCACCACCATGTTGCAGGTGGGTTCGGTGATGGGCAGACCGGCCCCAATGGCGGCCGCCATGGGCTCCTCGATGAGGAAGACCTCACGGGCGCCGGCGGACTCGGCCGACTCGCGCACGGCGCGCTTCTCCACCTGGGTGATACCCGAGGGCACGGCGATGATGATGCGCGGGCGCACCAGGCGGCGCCGGTTGTGCACCTTGTGGATGAAGTGGCGCAGCATGGCCTCGGTGACCTCGAAGTCAGCGATCACGCCGTCGCGCATGGGGCGGATGGCCACGATGTTGCCGGGGGTCTTGCCCAGCATGTTCTTGGCCTCCAGGCCCACGGCCAGCACGCGATTCTTGGAGCGCCCGTCGGTCTGCACAGCCACCACCGAAGGCTCGCTCAGGACGATGCCCTTGCCCTTGACGTACACCAGCGTGTTGGCCGTTCCCAGGTCGATGGCCAGGTCATTGGAAAAGGCCCCTAAAAGTCCGTTCAAGAAAAAACTCATATCGCCTCATCGCGCCGTCGCCGCCGAACCCGCGCCCGGAGACAGACCACGGCATCTGTCCTGATGGTTGAATAAATGCAGCCGGAATTCCGCTGCTTATAATAATCGGCTGTTTTAACAGAACCTGAAAAAGGAAGTACGTGACTGCAAATAAGGTCGCTTAACAAAATTATACGGGGAAGACAAGGACAAAAAAGGCGGCCCGCCGCCGCGGCCGCCCTCAGGCCAGGGCCCGCATGACGGCGTCGTGCAGCCGCGGCCGGAAAGCGCGGATGCGCTCGTTTTGCCGCGTGGGGTGGATGCGGTTGGTGAGCAGCACCACGGCCACGGCGCGCCGCGGGTCCATCCAGAAGGAGGTACCGGTAAAACCCAGGTGGCCCACGCTGTGCGGCGGGAAGAAACGCCCGCTGCTGGAGTTCTCGGCATCCGGCCGGTCGAATCCCAGGGGCCGCCCCCCCGGCCGCCGCGGTGTGAAAAACCGCCGCAGCAGGTCCGGCGGAAAAAGCACCCGCCGGCCGCCGCCGTAGTCGTCCATGAGTTGCGCCAGCAGCTGGCCCACGGCGCCCGCGTCTCCGAACAGTCCGGCGTGGCCTTCGATGCCGCCGGCGGCAAAGGCGTTTTCGTCGTGCACGCGCGCCCGCACCAGGCCCCCGCGCCAAGCGCACACCTCGGTGGCGGCATAGTCGCCGGGCCGCGCCCCCGCCCCCGTATCGCTTTCGATGAAAAAAAGGGTTTCGATGCCCAGGGGCCGGTAAATTTCCCGGGCTACGAAACGGTCCAGCCGCCGCCCCGATACCGACTCCACCACCCGGCACAGAATCATGAACCCCAGGTCTGAGTACAGCGTGTCGCCGGCCGGGCCGGGCGCCTCGGCCGCCAGCCGCCGCGTGAGCGCCTCCCTCCGCCGCGCGGCCGGCCGCGACAGGTCCGTATCCTTATAATAGGGGCGCCAAGCGGCCAGCCCCGAGCTGTGGTCCAGCAGCGCGGCCACCGAAATGCGCGCGCCGGGTGCATCAGCCCAGGCCGGCAGCAAATCCCCCAGCCGCGCCGCCAGATCCAGCCGCTCCTGCTGCACCAGGCGCATGACCGCCAGGGTAGTGGCCAGCGGCTTGGTCAGCGAGGCCAGGTCGAAGAAAGTTGCTTCGCTCACCGGCCGCCGGGTGGTCAGGTCGCACACCCCGTATGCGCCCGTAAAAACCGCCTCCCCTTGCCGCAGCACACGCAGCACGCCCCCCGGAAAGACGCCGTCACGCACGCCTGTCTGCATCAGGGCGTGGGCCGCATCGAACACGCCGGTATGCTCAGTCACGGTCTTCCCCGGGCCGAGGTGCCGGCCCGCTCCCAGGCCAGGGTGCCGAACGACGTGTCCAGCCGCGCCGGCAGCCCCAGCGGAAAGGTGAGGTTCTCGCCGCCGTGGCCGACCTCGAAGCCGCCCAGCACCGGGATACCGGCGTCGGCGAAGGCGTCAGCCGCCACTGCGTACACCTCCTCCTGCAGCCCGCAGCGGTCGAAGCGCCCCAGGGCCACCCCGGCCAGACCCGACAGGCACCCGGCCAGCTTCAGCTGGGTAAGCATGCGGTCGATGCGGTAAGGCTGCTCGGTGACGTCTTCCAGGAACAGGATGTGTCCCCGCAGGTCCGGGAAATACGGCGTGCCCGCCAGGGCCGCCAACAGTGCCAGGTTGCCGCCGGCCACCGGCCCGCGCGCCGTGCCGGCCCGCAACACCTGTGGCCGTTCGGCCGTCAGCACGCAGGCCGCGCCCGAAAACAGGGCCGCCTGAAAAGACCTGCGGGAGCGTTCGCCGCCTTTACCCAAACTGGTCACCACGGGCGCGTGAAAGGTCACCAGGCCGCAGCGGGCGTACACCGCGGCGTGCAAGGCGGTGATGTCCGAAAAGCCGGTCAGCGCCACCGGCCGCCGCGCCAGAGCCGCGTAGTCGAGGCGTGCCAGGATGCGCATGCTGCCGTAGCCGCCCCGGGCGCAGACGATGGCCCGCACGTCCGGGTCGTGGATGAAGTCGTTGACCTGCCGCGCCCGCTGCGCATCATCGCCCGCCAGAAACCCGCGCCGCGCGAACAACCCCTCGGCCAAGCGTACCTCCAGCCCCATGCCCGCCAGCACGGCCAGGCCCTTTTCGAAGGCCCCGCGGTCGAAAGGGCTTGCCGGTGCCACGACCCCCACGACATCGCCCGGCTTCAGCCGCGGCGGCCGCAGCGGCGCCCCCGCTATTCGCGACTCCATGTGTATCGCCATCCGCACTCCCCACGGTCCGCGTCGCCCCATCGCCGGGCCCCGACGACCGGCCGGCGAACCGCATTTTTTACCCCCCAATGTCTTGACAGCCCCGCTTTCAGGTGTTAAATCTTATCCAGCGTCGGGGCGTAGCGCAGTCTGGTAGCGCACTTGAATGGGGTTCAAGGGGTCGGAGGTTCAAATCCTCTCGCCCCGACCAACGAAATCAACAGGTTGCGGGTTTACCCGCAACCTTTTTTATTTTATCATCCGGAAGGATCGTATCCCTTTTAGGTGCGAAACGTCAAATCAAATCCACCGCTTATTTCCACGTCGTCCGTCAATGGCCTTTCCGACGCACGAAAACCTCCCGAGGTGGCTGTATGCCGCCCAATGGCATATCTCCTGGTCGATGCACCCGGCTCCAACTCACAGACGTCCGACCGGCATGCCAACCGTTATTCGCAACACTCCCGTGTCCGCCGCTGATGATGCCCATCGTAGTGGAGCGATGCTATAAGGCTTTCTTAAACACGTAGGGAAATGCGGTCTTGAGGAGAAAGTCCTCGCTTTCCCAAGGCAGTTTTTCAAGGGTACCGATAATCAAGATCCCCTCATCCGTCAGAGATGTGATCGCGTTTTTCAATACGGCCTGGCAGATGTCGTTTCTGTAATATGTGAGCAGGCTGTTTCTCAGGAAAATCAAGTCAAAGCGGGGACCGGGCAAACCGTCGAGAAAATCATGATGCTTCCAGATGATTCCTTTTTTTAAAAAAGGATTGACGGAAAAACGGTTTTCCCCTGCCCGCCTGGAAAAATAGCGGGATTTCAGTTCCCCTGGGAGTTCCTTGAGGCTGCTGGGCGCATAGGCCCCGGTCCGGGCCCTCCGCAGGCAGTGCGGGTTGAGGTCCGTGGCCAGGATCGCCATGGCCGGCGCCGGGTACGCGGCCCGCAGTTCTTCCCGGACAATGCGCAGGCTGTAGGCCTCCTCGCCCGAGGCGCAGCCGGCCACCCACACCCGGAGGTCTTCGCGGGCGCTCCGCATCAGGCCGGGCAGGATCTCGTCCGCGAGGACCCGCCAGAGCGCGCGGTCCCGGAAAAAGCGGCTGATGGAGACCGTCAACAGGCGGTCGCAGGCGCGCCGCGCCCCATCGTCACGGGACAGCCGGGCCAGGTAGGCCGCCATGTCGCGGCAGCCCAGCCGGGCCATGTGGCGGGCGACACGTTTCTTGACGCCCCTTCTGACCCGGCGGTAGCCCGGCCAGGAAAGCCCGCGGTGCGCCAGCAGTCGACGAAATTGCCGGTCATCCATGTTGTCCCCCCCACGGTTGTCGGCAGGCGGCTATGCCTTCGTGCCGAATTATGGTAAAGGAAAGGTCGCCGGTCTGCAATGGCCAGGGGTAAAATTCCACATCCCCCCGGTGCCGCGGCGCCGGATGAGGGGCGGCCCGGTGGAAACGGTTTTGTAGAATGATCGCCGCGCTGGACGCAGCATACGAGACAGGGGGCACCGCCACGGCGGCCGCCGTGGTGTTCGGGCGGTTCGCGGACGCCGCGCCGTCGGCCGTGTACACCGCGACGGTGGGGCCGGTCGAGGACTACGTTCCCGGGCGGTTCTTCCGGCGCGAACTGCCGGCCCTGCTGGCGGTGCTGGAAAAAGTGGCCGGGGAGCCGGGCACGCTCATCGTGGACGGCTACGTCACGCTGGGCGGCCGCCCGGGGCTGGGCGCCCACCTGTGGGAGCGGCTGGGTCGGCGGCCGGTCGTCATCGGCGTGGCCAAGTCGCGTTTCGAGGGGGCCGAGGCCGTGGAAATCTTCAGGGGCCGCAGCCGGAAACCGCTGTACGTCACAGCCGCGGGGTGCGACGCGCGTGCGGCGGCGGAAAACATCGCCGCCATGCACGGCCCCTACCGCATCCCCGACCTGCTGAAGCAGGCCGACCGCCTGGCCCGGGCAATGGTGTGAAACACCGGCCACGGGCGCCAGGGTCCCCTGACGGCGGACAACAAACCGCCCGGAACGAATATTCGCAACCCCCCGCAGCGACGGGAGAAAGGCGGCTGTCATGCGTGTCGGATTTTTCCAGTTCGCGCCCGTGTTCGGGCAGGTGCGCCGGAACCGCGACTACGTGCTGGCCGCGCTGGAGGATGTGCGCGCCGACCTGGTCGTGCTGCCCGAGCTGCCCTTTACCGGGTACTTCTTCCGGGACCGTCGGGAACTCTCGCGGCTGGCCGAGGAGATCCCGGGCTCGGAGACCATCGGGCGCCTGGCGGCGCTGTGCCGGCGGAGGGACTTCTTCATCGTGACCGGCTTTGCCGAAAAGGCCGGCGGGCGGCTGTTCAACAGCGCGGTGCTCGTCGGCCCCGACGGGGGTCTGCACGTCTACCGCAAGCTGCACCTGTTCAACACCGAAAAGGACTGCTTCGACCCGGGCGACACGCCGCTGGAAGCCGTGACGGTGCGCGATGCCCGCATCGGGCTGATGGTCTGCTACGACTGGCGCTTTCCGGAGGTCGCACGCGTGCTGACCCTCAGGGGTGCCCAGATCCTGTGCCACCCGTCCAACCTGGTGCTGCCCTGGTGCCAGCAGACCATGCTGACCCGCTCGCTGGAAAACAGCGTCTTTTCGGTGACCGCCAACCGCTACGGCACCGAGCGGCGCCCCCACGGTGAACTGACCTTCACCGGACGGAGCCAGATCGTCGACCCCCGGGGAAACCGCCTGTGCCGCGCAGCCACGGACGCCGACGCCCTGTGCATCGAAGAGATCGACATCGCCCAGGCCGACGAGAAAAAGATGACGCCGCGCAACGACCTGCTCACCGACCGCCGCCCGGAGTTTTACGCGGAATTGGTGAAGACGGCGCAAGAGAACCGAAAGGAGACACCCGCATGATCCGAGAAGACACCACCGTCTGGCGCAACGGCCGGCTGATTCCCTGGCGCGAAGCCAGCGTGCCGATCCTGTCCCACGCCTTTTCCCGCGGTTCGGCCTTCTTCGACCTGTTCGGCGTGCACGTGGGGCCCGACGGGCCCGCGGCCTTCCGCATGGACAAGCACCTGGAGCGCTTCGAGAAAAGCGCCGCGCTGCTGGAAATGCCGCTGCCCCGCACCCGGGAAGAGATCGTCGCGGCGGTAAAGGAGGTGGTGGCCGCCAACCGCCTGGGCCGCGGCATCGTCAAGCTGGTGGCCTACTGGGGCGAGGAGGCCATCATCAACCTGGTGCTGGACACGCCCCTGGACCTGGCGATTTTCCCCATCGCCGACAGCCCGGAGCTGGCCCTGGACGTGGCCACGCCCATCACGGCCTGCCTCTCGCGGTGGCGCAAGCTGCACCCGCAGACCGTGCCCGTGGAGGCCAAGGCCTGCGCCAACTACCTCAATGGCTACCTGGCGCGCAGGGACGCCCGCAACCGCGGCTTCGACATCGGCATCATGCTGGACACCGACGGCAACCTGGCCGAAGGCAGCACCGAGGCCCTTTTCATCGTGGAAGGCGGCGAGCTGAAGGTGCCGCCCCCGGGCGGGGTGCTTCAGAGCGTCACGCGCCTTTCGGTGATCGAGGCCGCCCCGGCCATCGGGCTTACGGTGCGCGAGGAAGTCATCGAAGAGCACCGGCTGCGCGCCGCCGACGAGATGTTCTGCGTGCACACGGGCATCAAGGTGCACCCCGTCAGGCGCTTCGAGGACCGCGAATTCGACGCACCGGGGCCGGTCACGCGCAGGATGATGGCCCTCATGGATGACATCATCTGCTTCCGCGACGAGCGCTTCGCCCACTGGTTCCAGCCGCTGTCCTGAATCGAAGGCGTTCGCCAAAAGAAGAAAAGGCCGCAGGGAGGAGTACTCCCGACGGCCTTTTTCTGCGGTTGTCGCTTACGAAAAGTCTAGTACATCATCTCCTCCTCCGTGATCTTGCCGGAGAAGACCTTGTAGGCCCAGAACTGGTAGATCAGCACGATGGGCACGAAGATGCCGGCCACCACCAGCATGATCTTGAGGGTCAGGGGGCTGGAGGAGGCGTTGAAGGCCGTCAGGCTGAACTTGGCGTCCATGCTGGAGGGGAACAGGTTGGGGAAAAGCCCCACCACGCCGAAGAAGACGGCGCCCGTGATGGTCAGCGCCGAGGCCACCCAGGCCTTGAAGAAGGCGCCCTTGGCCAGGAAGAGGCGCGTCGCCAGCAGGGCCAGCACGGTCACGGCGATGACCACGAACAGCGAGCGGTTGGTCAGGTAGTTGGCGTATAGGTTGGTGGCGAACCAGGAGTAGACCAGGAAGGCCACGGCCACCACCAGCAGCACCGGCCACAGGGCCGTGGCGGTGAAGGCCGCGCGGTCGTGGATCTCACCCTCGGTCTTGAAGGCCAGCCAGATGGCGCCGTGCACCATGAAAAGCATCACGAACAGCAACCCGCCCACCAGGCCGTAAGGGTTGAGCAGCGTGAAGAGCGTGCCGTGGTACACCCCGTTCTGATCGATGGGAATGCCCCTGAAGATGTTGGCGAAGGCCACGCCGAAGAGCAGCGCCGGCAGGAAGCTTCCCAGGAAGATGCAGGTGTCCCAGAGCTTGCGCCAGCCGGGGCTGTCCACCTGGTGGCGCATCTCGAAGGAGACGCCGCGGATGATAAGCGCGAACAAGATCAGCATCAGCGCCGAGTACAGCGAGGAGAACATCACCGCGTAGAACAGCGGGAAGGCCGCGAAGGTCACGCCGCCGGCGGTGATCAGCCACACCTGGTTGCCGTCCCACAGCGGTCCCATGGCGTTGATCATGGCGCGTTTGTCTTCTTCTTTCTTACCGAGAAAGGGGTAGAGGGTGCCGATACCGAAGTCGAAGCCATCGGTGACGAAGAACAAAGCCCACAAAAGTCCCCACAGAAAAAACCAAATCGTCTGCAAATCCATTTTATTATCTCTCCCTGTTGATGACTGGTTGTGTTTTCAGGTCAAACATGCGTCCCGTCACTGCCCCGGCCGTCTATGCCTCGGCCGCCCGGGCGTCCTCGATGGCGGGCGTTTGCTCTTCCTCGTCCTGGGGGCCCTTGCGGGCGTTCTTGATGATCAGCGTGAAGCCGGCGATGCCCAGCAGGGTGTAGACCACGATGAAGGCCACCAGGCTGGTGAGCACCTGGGAGGAGGCCACCGGCGATGCCGCGTCGGAGGTCTTGAGCATGCCGTAGACGATCCAGGGCTGCCGCCCGAACTCAGTGACGATCCAGCCCAGCTGGATGGCCAGGTAGGGCAGCGGGATGACCCACATCATCAGCTTGAGGTAGCCGCGGCTCTCCAGCAGCTTGTTTCGTTTGAACCAACCATACAGGGTCAGCAGGATGAACAGGGTGCCCAGCCCCACCATGCCCTTGAAAGCGAAGGAGGTCAACAGCACAGGCGGGCGCTCATCCTTGGGGAAGTCCTTGAGGCCCTGGACTTCGGCGTTCAGGTCGTGCTTGACCAGGAAGCTGAGGGCACCGGGGATGCGGCCGATCTCGATGGTGTTTTCCTCTTTTTCCTGGTCCGGCCAGGCAAACAGGTAGATGGGCGCGCCCTTCTCGGTGTTCCACAGGGCCTCCATGGCGGCCAGCTTGGTGGGTTGCTTCTCGGCTACCACGATGCCGTTGATGTCGCCGACGATGAAGACCATCAGCGAGAAGATCAGACCGAAGCCCAAGCCGGTGCGGAAGGACTTGGTGAAGAAATCGACGTTCTTTTTCTTCAGCAGGTGGTAGGCGCTGATGCCCATGACAAAGAAGGCCGCCAGGGTGTAAGCGGAGCTGGCGGTGTGCAGGAACTTGACGATGGCGAATTTTTGGAAGACGACGCTGCCGAAATCCATCAGCTCGGCGCGTCCACCGCGGATGGTGTAACCCACCGGGCTCTGCATCCAGGCGTTGGCGATCAGGATCCAGATGGCCGACAGGTTGGAGCCGAAGGCCACCAGCCACATGGTGCGCGCGTGGGCCTTCTTGGAGAGCTTCTTCCAGCCGAAGATCCAGACGCCGATGAGCACCGATTCCAGGAAAAAGGCGGCCGTGGCCTCGATGGCCAGCAGGGAGCCGAAGATGTCGCCCACGTAGGCCGAGTACTGGGACCAGTTGGTCCCGAACTGGAACTCGAGGGTGATGCCGGTCACCACGCCCACGGCGAAGTTGATCAGAAAGAGCTTGCCCCAGAACTTGGTCATGCGCAGGTAGGTTTCATCCCCGGTCTTGACGTACCGGCTCTCCATATAGGCCACCAGGATGGACAGCCCCAGGGTCAGCGGTACGAAAAGAAAATGAAACATGGTGGTTGAAGCAAACTGGATTCGTGAGAGTAACAGTGCATCCATACGTTCTCCTCCTTCGAAAAATTAAAACAAGAACTCATCACGCCGAGTCGCCTTCAAAACGCTTGTTGTGGTTCGGCGGACATTTTAAGATCGGCTCAGACCTATATTTTGTCCCTTGTCCCCTCCTCCAGACGCCTGAGCAGGTCCAGCGTGCAGCTTTGATGCTGCAGCAGCCTGGCGAAAGTGGCCTCCCGCAGGGTTTGCCGCAGTTGGTCCCGGGCTTTGACCCAGACTTCGTGAATACCGCAGCTGGAGATGCGATTGCAAGCGTTTGGGTTGATCAGGCAGTCGTTGAGGAAAATTTCCCCGATGACGGCTTCCACCACGTCCAGCAGGGTCAGTTTTTCGGGTGAGATGATCAGGCGGTAGCCCCCCTTGGAACCCTGCACGATTTCGATGATGCGGGCCCGCGAGAGCTGCTGCGCGATCTTACCCAGGAACTGGTCCGGAATCTCCATGACCCGGGCAATGTCCTTGCGCCGGGTCAGCATCCCCTCTCCCTGGAAAGACAGGTACAGGGCACATCGTATGGCATATTCACCCGCTCTGGTCAGACGCATTACCGCTCCAATACGTTACAATTGAGATATCTTTTATCTCATATTACAACCAAAACCCTTTGTCAAATTCTTTTTTCAAAAAAATGAGGGGGTGGGGAGAGCCGATCGATGCTCGTAGCAACCATCTGATATGACC
>CAYZCL010000062.1:0-1893 GCA_964476595.1 uncultured Desulfobacteraceae bacterium | reverse complement strand
CGACGACAAGGGCCGACAGGTTGAAATCCGATACGACCCCGAAAGCGGCCTGGAATTGAGGCGGCGGGACGAATGATGAGTCCCGCCGCCTCGGCCCCACGGGCGTGGGGAACGGTTGATTCACCTAACCTAATCAGGTTCATCCCCTCATTGGAGAGGATAAGGCCAATGATGGCATACAGGATTAATTTTGACAACTAACATAATCCTTATTATTCTATTCCCCAGCATCCGTAATAATGAGTCTTCCGCTGGTGAAAAATGTTTCTCCACAATGCCGTCTTGCTGGCCGGGCGGGTCCGCTATTGCACGCGGTTCACATGCGCCGGATCAAAATCCGTGCTATTGTTGCATCAACAACACCCGCCAAGGCTATGCTCCCATGGAGTACCCTCAAACCGGCGGGTTACTTTTTTGGGGTGGTGGGTCGATGATCTATTCCAAACCACCCACCACCCTCGCCGACCAAATCGGGCTGCTGCGTTCTCGCGGCATGCGGGTTTCCGCGAATGCCGGACATTTTCTGCGCCATATCGGTTACTTCCGCCTGCGGGGGTACTGGATCCCACTGGAAGAAGCCAGCAGCCACAGCACCCATCGTTTTCGCGCCGGCGTCACATTCGATGATGTGCTCCGGCTCTATGTATTCGACCGGGAGCTGAGACTGCTGCTCTCCGATGCCATTGAACGCATTGAAATCTCCGTGCGGAACCAGTGGGTGGATGTCCTGGCCTATGACCATGGTGCTCATGCTCATCTGGACTCCGGCCTGTTCCGTAGTCAGCGCCAGTTCGGCCGTTGTCTGGCGGAGCTTGCCAGCGAATATGACCGCAGCAAGGAGGTCCACATCAAGCATTACAAGAAGAAATATGGGGAACCTGATCTGCCGCCCCTCTGGGCGGCGGTGGACATCATGACCTTCGGCCAGTTTTCACACTGGTTATCCAATCTGAAACGAAAATCGGTCAGGGCGAAAATAGCCAGGCCCTATGGTCTCGATGAAGAAGTGCTGGCTTCCTTCCTTCATCACCTCACCGTCGTCAGAAACATCTGCGCCCATCACGGTCGTTTGTGGAATCGCTCCATGACCGTGACCTTCAAACTCCCCCGCAGCAAACCGGAGGCCCTGATCGAAGCCATCGATCACGGTCCCGACCCGAATCAGGCGCCGCGCAAGCTCTACAACACTCTGGTGATGACGGCCTGGTTTCTCGACTGCATCAGCCCGGATCACCACTTCCGGCAACGCCTCTGTGATCTGATCGACGCGCACCATATCGAGACATCGGCAATGGGTTTTCCGGAACAGTGGCGAAATTGCGGATTCTGGCGACAGGATCAACCCCATCGAACGGCATGACCACGAGGCAACAATGAATCTGATCGACGAACCCTGGATCGAAGCCATCCGCAAGGACGGCCAGCGCAAACCCATCCGGGTGACGGAAATCACCGACCCGTCACTCATCGACATCCACGCTCCCCGGGCCGATTTTCGCGGGGCGCTCTACCAGTTCCTCATTGGCCTGCTGCAGACCGCCTTCGCGCCTTCAGACAACCGGGCGTGGCGGCAGTATTGGCGGGAACCACCAGCGGTGGAAGCCCTGGAAGAGGCCTTCGCGCCCTTTCGTCCCGCCTTCGAGCTCATCGCACCGGAAGGCGAACCGGCCTTTATGCAGGATTTGACGCTGGAGGAGGGCGAAGATAGGGAAATTGCCGCTTTGCTGATCGAGGCGCCGGGCAGTAACACCATCAAGAACAATCAGGATCACTTCATCAAGCGCGGCGGTATCGACGCGCTTTCCCTGCCTGCCGCGGCCATGGCCCTATTCACCATGCAGATCAATGCACCCTCCGGTGGTCAGGGCCATCGGGTTTCCCTGCGTGGAGGCG
>CAYZCL010000061.1:0-11031 GCA_964476595.1 uncultured Desulfobacteraceae bacterium | reverse complement strand
CGTCAACAACGCCCGCTATCTGGAATTCCTGGAGGAGGCCCGCTGGCGCTTTTTCGAAGAGCCGGACGGAGCCATCGGCTTTACGCGGTTGAAGCTGGATTTCGTGGTGGCCAACATCAACATCAGCTACCGCCACCCGGCGGTCATGGGTGACCTGCTGGAGATACACACCCGGCTCACGGAAATCCGTCGCAGCAGCGCCGTGCTGCACCAGGCGATCCGACGCGTCGGTGAGGCCCGCACGGTGGCCGAGGCCGATGTGACCTTTGTCTTCCTGGACGCCGAAAGCGGCCATGTGCTGCCGATCTCCGGACCGGCCCTGGCGCTGCTGCAGGGCCTGCCGGGCGGTGCCAATGCGCAAAGGGCGTGAGAAAAACGGAGGGTGGCGAAAGCGGGGGCACGCCTAACCGGCGGCGGAACAAAAAAATGGCGGAAGTGCATGGGAATCGAACCCACCCGGGACGGTTTTAGCGCCCCACACCGGATTTGAAGTCCGGGAGCCCCACCAGTGAGCTGCGCACTTCCGCACGAATTTCGAGCTTAAATTATTATCGAAAGAACGCTTTGTCAACATCTTATTGACCGCAAATCCGTACGGCCGGGGCACGGCGCCGACGGATGACGGTTTACGGAGAATAGTACCGATGCTGGCTTACTTTGACTGTTTTTCAGGCATCAGCGGGGACATGACGCTGGGCGCCTTGGTGGATCTGGGCGTGCCCGTAGCGTGGCTGGAGGAGGAGCTGCGGCGCCTCCCGTTGTCCGGATTCCGCCTCGAGAGCACTACCGCGGCCCGTGGTGCCCTGCGGGTGCATCGCCTGGCGGTGCACATTGCTGCCGAGAAGCAGTCGCGGACTTTTGCCGACATCCGGGAATGCATCGAAAGGGCACCGTTCGACGATGATGTGAAAGGCTTCAGCCTGGAGGCTTTCACTCGCCTTGCCGAGGCCGAAGCCCACATCCACGGCTGCCGGCCTGAGGAGGTGCACTTTCACGAGGTGGGCGGCACCGACGCCCTGGTCGATGTCATCGGCACGGCCCTGTGCCGCAAATACCTCGGCATCCGCGAGGTCGTGGTCTCCCCGTTGCCGCTGGGCGGCGGCACCGTCGTCTGCCGGCACGGGGTGCTGCCGGTGCCTGCGCCGGCCACCCTGGCGATCCTGAAAGACGTGCCGGTTTACGACAACGGCGAAGACGGGGAGCTGGTGACGCCCACCGGCGCCGCCCTGGCGGTGACGCTGGCCGCGGCATTCGGTCCATTGCCGCCTCTCCTGCTGCGCCGCGTGGGATACGGCGCCGGAAGCCGGGACACGTCGTCGCGGCCCAACGTGCTGCGGGTCATCCTGGGAGAGCGCAGCGACGCCGCCGACGCGCTGAGGCACGACAGCGCCGTCATGGTGGAGACCAACATCGACGACATGAATCCCGAAATTTTCGGATACCTCATGGAGCGGCTCTTTGCTGACGGGGCGCTGGATGTCTGGTGGGTCCCGGTGCAGATGAAGAAAAATCGACCCGGCACCCTGCTGCAGGTGCTCTGCCGCCGCGACCGGCGGCAGGCGGTCATCTCCCGTATCCTGTCCGAGACGACCACCCTGGGGGTGCGGCACTACGAGGTCCGCCGGACCCTGCTCCAGCGTCGGGAGGTGCGGGCGAAGACGCGTCTGGGCGAGATCGCCGCCAAAGAGATCCGCACCGTCGACGGGCAAACCGTGCTGGTGCCCGAGTACGAATCCTGTCGGCGGGTGGCCTTGGCCGAGAACATTCCCCTAAAGCATGCCTACGATATGCTGATAGAAGAGATGAGGAAAAACACGCCTCTCGGGGGCGATGATGCCTAAGGCGGCCGGGAAGATTCCCGGACCGGGGGCCGGCCGCAGGCTTTCATTTTTCCTTGCCACAGGCGGCCTGGTGGGGTTGATTCCCATGGCCCCGGGAACTTTCGGGTCGGTGGTGGGGATCGTCGTGGTCTACCTGCTTTCCCGGCTGGACTTTTCACTTGCTTTCGGGTTGACGATCGTACTAATTTTGCTGGCTGTCAAGGTCGCCGGCGATACCGAGCGGATCCTGCAGCGCAAGGACCCCGGCGCCATCGTCATCGATGAAATCGCCGGTATGGCGGTCACGATGCTGGGTCTGCCCTTTTCGGCATCCACGGCCGTGGCGGGATTTGTCGTCTTCCGGGTGCTGGACATCCTGAAGCCGCCGCCGGTACGCACCGTGGAACGCCGCTTCTCGGGAGGTATCGGCATCGTCATCGACGACGTGGTGGCGGGCTTGATGGGCAATCTCATCCTGCGGGCGGCCTTGATGATCTTCTAGCGCGGTGAAACCGAATCATCAGCGGAAAGGCGGAATTCAACTTTGAGCACGAAACAGCTGGCCGAAAAAAAAGCCGGGGTGAAAAAGAAAAGCGCGTGGCGTGAAAACATCGAGGCCATCGCCATTGCGGTGGTGCTGGCCCTTTTTATCCGGGCTTTCGTGGTGCAGGCCTTCAAGATTCCCTCGGGTTCCATGAAAGACACCCTGCTGATCGGGGACCACATCCTGGTCAACAAGTTCATCTACGGCATCCGAATGCCTTTCACCAACGCCGTTCTGATTCCCGTGAAAAACCCCCAGCGTGGTGATATCATGGTGTTCAAGTTCCCCGAGGATCCTAAGAAGGACTTCATCAAGCGGGTCATCGGCATCGAGGGGGACGTGGTGGAGGTGCGACAGAAGAAAGTCTTCGTCAACCACAAAGAACTGGTCGAACCCTATGCCAAGCACACCGACCCCCGGATCATTCCGGCCTGGATTCAGCCCCGCGACAATTTCGGCCCCGTGACGGTACCCAAGGACAGCCTGTTCGTCATGGGAGACAACCGCGACCACAGCTACGACAGCCGCTTCTGGGGATTCGTCAAGCTCGACGCCGTGCGGGGCAAGGCCTTCATCATATATTGGTCGTGGATCGATGACACCTTCGGCGTGCGATGGGGACGCATCGGCCACCTGCTGCATTAGCGTCGCCCCGGGTGCTCCACCGCGCCGCCTCCCCGGCGCACCGCCACAGCCGAACCTGGAAAAGCCAAATGAAAATCCTGATCGAGGGGGCCCGTATCCTGGATCCCGGCAGGGTGGATACCGTCGGCGACATGGCCATCCGTGACGGCGTCATCGTCGCCCTGGGGCCCGGTGCTGCGCAAAGCATACCAGGTGCCGAACGTGTCATCCACGCCGCGGGATGCCTGCTGGTGCCCGGCCTGGTCGACATGCACGTGCACCTGCGGGAGCCGGGGCAGGAACACAAGGAAACCGTTGCCAGCGGGTGCCGGGCGGCCGCCCGGGGCGGGTTCACGGCGGTTTGCCCCATGCCCAACACCGCGCCCCCCAACGATTCACCGGAGGTGACGGATTTCATCTTGCAGCGGGCCGCCGCGGCCAACGGCGTGCGGGTGCTGCCGGTAGCGGCCATCACGAGGGGACTCGCCGGTGAAGTCCTGACCGATTTCGGGGCCCTGAAGGCCCACGGCGCCGTAGCCGTCTCCGACGACGGTCGGCCGGTGACCAGCGATGCCGTGATGCAACGGGCCCTGGAAACCGCGCGGGAACACGATCTGCTGGTGATATCCCACAGCGAGGCGCTTTCTCTCTCCGCCGGCGGACACATGAACGCCGGAACGGTTTCGCGGCGGCTGGGGATTGCGGGCATTCCCAATGCGGCCGAATTCGTCATGGTGGCGCGTGACATCTCGCTGTGCGAGATCACCGGCGCACGACTGCACATCGCCCATGTCAGCACGCGACAATCGGTGCAGGCCATCCGCAAGGCCAGGGAGAGGGGCGTGCCCGTGAGCGCCGAAACCGCGCCCCACTACCTTTTTCTAACCGATCGGGCCGTGGAGGAAAGGGGGACGGACGCCAAGATGAGTCCGCCGTTGCGTAGCGACGCCGATCGAGGGGCGCTGCGAGAGGCCCTGGCCGACGGCACCATCGACGTCATTGCCACCGATCACGCCCCCCACCGCCCGGAAGAAAAGGAAGTGCCCTTCGATCAGGCGCCCAACGGCGTCATCGGACTGGAGACTTCGCTGGGGCTGGGACTGCGACTGGTGCGGGAAGGCGTGCTGGACATGGCGCAGCTGGTGGAGAAGATGTCCTGCGGGCCGGCCGGGCTCATCGGAATCGATCGGCGCCTGGCCGTCGGGGCGGCGGCCGATCTGACGCTCATCGACCCGGCGGCACCCTGGACCGTGCGGCCGGAACGCTTCGCCTCACGCAGCCGCAACACGCCTTTTGCCGGCTGGCGACTGCCGGGACGGGCGGTGTTCGTCATGGCCGAGGGGCGGGTGGTTTTCGACGAAACGCTGGAAAATGATGACCCCAATGCGAGAACGGAAGAAAAGCATGGTTGAGGAAAGTCGAGCGGCAAGGATACTGGTGGTGGACGATGAAGAGAGCATGTGTCAGGTGCTCGAAATCATGCTTTCGCGCGAGGGTTACCAGGTGACGGTGGCCCGCAGCGGCCGGGAGGCCATCAAGAAGCTGGAGAAGGGAACGTTCGACCTGCTGCTGTCCGACATGAAACTGGGCGACACCACCGGCCTGGAGGTGTTCAAGGCCGCCAAGAAAAAGGACCCCAACGCGTTGATGATCATGATTTCGGCCTTCGCCTCGGCCGAAACGGCCGTGGAGGCCATGAACCTGGGGGCCTATGATTACGTGCCCAAGCCATTCGACAACGAAGAATTGCGCCAGGCCGTGGCCAAGGCTTTGAAACACAAGACCCTGGCCAGCGAGAAGAAGGCCCTGGACGACGACCTTCAGAAGAACCTGCACTTCGGGCGTATCGTGGGCAACAGTCCGCGCATGATGTACATCTACGACATGATCCGACAGGTGGCCAAAACGCAGACCAATGTGCTGATCACGGGCGAGAGCGGCACCGGCAAGGAACTCATCGCACGCGCCATCCACGAGCAGAGCGACCGGAGGGAACAGCCCTTCGTGGCCATCAACTGCGGCGGCATTCCCGAGACCCTCATGGAGAGCGAACTTTTCGGGCACAAGAAGGGCGCCTTCACCGGCGCGGCCTTCGACAAGAAGGGGCTGTTCGAGGCGGCCCAGGGCGGCACCATTTTTCTGGACGAAATCGGAGAGCTTTCCGTCCAGATTCAGGTCAAACTCCTGCGGGCGGTACAGGAGAAGACCGTCAAGCCGGTGGGCGGCAACGAAGACATCCCGGTGGACATCCGCATCATCTCGGCCACCAACAAGAAACTCGAAGACGAGGTCATCGAAGGGCGTTTCCGGGAAGATCTTTTCTACCGCCTGAACGTCATCGAGATCAAGGTCCCCCCGCTGCGCGAACGCAAGGCCGACCTGGAGCCGCTGGCCCAGCATTTCCTGGAAAAATACGCCCGTGAAATGGGCAAGGAAATCACCAAGATTTCTTCTTACGCCATCGACCTGTTGAAGAAATACGACTTTCCGGGCAACGTGCGCGAACTGGAAAACCTCATGGAGCGCAGCGTAGCGCTGTCCAACACCAACATCCTGCTGCCCGACAGCCTGGCCCTGTCGGTGCACAAGCGCCGCTGGATCGAAGGCGTCAAGAATCGGCGTTTCGACATCGACGAGGTCGCCAAGGGTGTGGCCCTGGACAACATTCTGGCCGAGATCGAAAAGGCGTACATCGAGAAGGCCATGGAATGCGCCGACGGCAGCAAGAGCCGCGCCGCCGAACTGCTGGGCATCAACCTGCGCTCCCTGCGTTACCGCCTGGACAAACTGCACATCGAGAAATAAAAAAACCTCCTGTACAACATCGATTCTCCGCCGGCGCTTCTTTTCACGGGATCCTGCCTTCCGGGCTTGTGTTCTCATCCTCTCCGTTGTTTCCGTCAGGGATACATTTTTTTGTTCAGACGCTGACAAACTTTGTTGGCGTGCGTGCCGTTTCATCCACCTGTGCCTGCGAAAATCGGTCCTGTTTAAAGAATATAACTTGAATAAACGGATTGTTATGGCGTTTTGAGTGGTAATTTCCCTGGTTGGCATGCCGTTTGCTAATTCCTGATGTCAAAAAGCGCAAAGTTAAAGATATCGGGGAAAGGGGGGATAAGAGGAAAAGAGATCAAAAAGATTCGGATGACAACAGAACCAAAACCCATATTCCATTTTCAGAAAAAGGAGAACAAAATGCTGAGCAAACTGAGAACGAACAAATCCGGTTTCACCCTGATCGAACTGATGATCGTCATCGCCATCATCGGAATTCTGGCCGCCATCGCCATCCCAAATTTCATCGCCTATCGTAACAAGTCCTTCTGCAGCAAGGCCGAGTCAGACGCCAACAACATTGCCTCCGAGATTTCAGACTACTATGCTGTTCCGACGCGTACCGCTTGCGTTACGGTGGCCGATCTGGACGGGGACGACAACACCCCCAATACGGTTGCGGTCAACTGCCCCAGCGGCGATCCCACCGACGGCATTGTGATTACCGTAACCGACGCCAGTGGAAGGTGTCCTGCGGAATACCAGGGCGCGCTGACGGCTACCCAGAATCCCACCGGCTATTGGGATGGTTCGGATCACTTCATCAAGACCATGGATTAATACCGGGGTCTAAAACAAGCTAAACTTTCGTCGATTCTTGACGATCTTGAGACAAGGGGGATGCGCCATCCCCCTTGTCGTGTTTTCAGCTAGGGCGATTTGTTTTGCAAAAGGCCGGCCGATCTCATTTATCGTCCGGCATCAGATGACCCTTCCTCCAACGGCAGGAAATGAACGTGAGAAGCGAAAGAAGTGCCCGTATATTTTCCCGCGTGGACATCGGTGCCGTCTGTATCCTCGTATTGGCCATTTTATTCTGTTATTCGAACACGTTCCACGCATCCTGGCATCTGGACGATATCCAAAACATCGTTCAGAACCAAAATATCCATCTCCAATCGCTTACTCTTGAGAACCTGGCAGGCAGCGCACGTTCACTCCAGGACCGTCGCAGCATTTACCGTCCGGTGGCCATGGTCACTTTTGCTCTTAACTGGTATTTGGGGGGAGCGGACGTGGAAGGCTTTCACGTGGTCAATCTGGCGCTTCACTGCCTGACGGCAATTTTGCTCTACTGCACCATACTTGGTTTGTTCAAAACCCCCGGTCTTGCCGGAAGGTATGCCGGTTCAGAGCGATTCATCGCCTTTGTTGCCACCGCCATATGGGCGCTGCATCCCATTCAGATTCAAGCCGTCACCTATATTGTCCAACGCATGGCCAGCTTGTCCGCATTTTTTTACCTCGGCGGTGTTTACTGTTACCTCAAGGCCAGGAACGGATGTTCCAGGCGTACCGGTATTTGTCTTTATGCACTGTGTTTGGCGAGCTATTTATTGGCTGTCGGATCGAAGGAAAATGCCGTAACGTTGCCAGGCGCCCTTCTGCTGGTGGAAGCCATTCTTTTCAGACATCGAAACGCATCTGACGTGAAGGCAGGGATCCGATCCAACAAAGCATGGCTCTTGGTAGGATGCATTGTTGTCGCGACGGCACTCTTTGCCCTCATGGGAGAAAGGATCATCGTAGCCATCATCCATGGATATCGAAACCGGCCTTTCAGTTTGAGCGAACGCATGCTGACAGAGTCGAGAATTCTGGTGCATTACCTGGGCCTGTTGTTCTATCCGGCTCACCATCGATTTTCCATCATGCGGGAGTTTGCACTTTCTAAATCCCTATTCAATCCCCCGGCCACCATCGCGGCGCTGGCGGTGATCATGACCCTGATCATGACTGCCTTTTTGTACCGAAAACGGTGGCCTTTGTTTTCGTTTGCGATACTCTTCTTCTTTCTCGGGCATATCGTGGAGTCGACCGTCCTTCCTCTCGAGCTCTACTTTGAACATCGAAACTATCTTCCATCTCTATTTCTCTTCGTTCCTGTTGCATCCGGTTGCCAGATGCTCATCGCGAGACTTCAGTTGAATACACGAATGAGGCGCATCGCCCGGTACGGTTTTGCCGGCATCCTGATCGCTATGCTGACCGCAGGCACATACAGTCGAAATGCCGTTTGGGCCAGCGAGAAAAGCCTCTGGACGGATGCCATCAAAAAAGCTCCTTCCTATGCCCGACCGTACCAGAATGTCGCCATGCATCTCCAAAGGGAAGGGCGCATCGATGAAGCGATCGTGCTTTACCGCAAGGCACTGCCCCTGCAGGATTCGAGGCCGGCGTTGTCACGTTTTATTTCCCTGAGTAACCTGGGCAACCTATACAAAAAAAAAGGCCAGTACGATCTGGCCGTGCGCTACCTGTCGAAAGCGGTTTCCTTTCAAGGAGACATATACACACTAAGGGTGCGATATAACCTTGTCCTGTGCCTGATGAATACCGGGCGACTGGATGAAGCCCTGCATCACACCGACTGGCTGCTTTCACGTCGGCCTCGAAACGCTCGTTATCTGACAACCCGGGGATTCATCCTGTTTAAAAAGGGATTGCATGCGGAAGCCGCCAGGGAGCTTAAGGAGGCCCTGGAACGCAACCCTGACGACCGGGACGGACTGCTTACCATGGGGATGCTCGAAAGCGCGGCCGGAAGATATCAAGAGGCCAGGGAATATTTAAACACAGCGGCAGCGAAATATCCTTCCGATCCCCTGGGATACCTTTGCCTCCTGGAAAATGCATTCAGGGAAAAGAATACGGCCGATATCAAACGCAATGCCATGATTATAAAGGATAAAAAAGAGATTCCAGCGATTTTGAAGGAATTGAAAGCAGGACGCAACAGTATTGGAGATCGTCTGGTGCCGTTGGACGGAAGCATGGTGATCAGCGCCATAAACAGCGGTATTACGGGTTCACCGTTGAAGGTGACTCAAGCACAAGCTATGGCAGCCGATATTAAGGACAGGACATTTTCCCTTCAGGATTGAAAAATTCCCGATACTTACAGATGCAGAAGGAGGGCTGGAACCGTTGAGCGTGGAAGCCGCAATTTCGTTGCAGCGGGGAAAAGCGATCAAGGCCTTGCCGTACCCGGTCTACCTTTGGACGGTGCGGCTGCTTGCCCTCACTGGACTTGTAGACTCAATTTATCTGGCCCGGTCTCACTTTCGAAACTATACCGACCTTGAGTATCAGAGTTTCTGCGCTATCACTCGGGCGCTGAACTGTGATACCGTTTCGCAAAGCCCATATGCCATTTTTCTGGGAGTTCCCGTGGCGGTATGGGGGGGGGTGGGCTATGTTTTGTTTTTGTCTTTACTGGCCTGCAAACTGCATCGCGACCAAACGGTTCAGGATAGGCCATGGACGCTGATGTTCTGGGTGGCGGCAGTTTTCTGCTTGTCCAGCATCGTGCTGGGAGTGATCTCTTCCGTCAAGATTAAGAGCTACTGCATCATGTGCCTGTTGAGCTATGTAATCAACTTTGCGCTGTTGTTCTACGTCTGGATCGTCAGGCGCAGATTCGGGATACGAGGTCTTATAAGGGGTTTGATCAGGGATGTGGGCGATCTTTTATCGACTAAATCGATGAAGATGGTGTTCTTACTGGGCTACCCTCTGCTAATGGTGGCCCTGGTCTCTTGTTACCCAAAGTATTGGCACTACGAAAGTACGGAACGAAACCCAGATATCGCCCAGGGGATCACCGCTGACGGAAGTCCCTGGATCGGTGCCGTCAACCCCAAGGTGGAAATTATCGAATACGCCGATTACATGTGTTTTCAGTGCGGAAAGATGAATGCTCACCTTCATCAACTCGTTGCTCGGCATCGGAAAACATTGCGCCTCGTCCACCGTCACTTTCCACTGGATTCAAATGTCAATTTTACCGTTCACCAGCAGGTGCATCCAAACGCCGGAATGGTTGCCATGTTCGCCATTTTTGCCGCTACCCAGGGAAAATTCTGGGAGGTCAATGATGCGCTCTTCCGGGATGCCCGTGAGAAGCATACTTTTAAGCTGGGAGAGATTGCCAAAGAGTTTGATCTGGATTTTGCGCTGTTCAGGAAAATGCTGTCCAGCGGGGAATTGCTGGCCAAGTTGAAAGAGGATATCAGATCCGGCACCATAGCCGGAGTGAACAGCACACCGAGCTATGTGATCGATGGAAAGCTCTATAAGGGAGTCATCCCTCAGGAAATCCTGTCGATAATCGAGGAATAACCGTTAATGGGGGAATCCATCAGAGATCTGACATCTTCAGGAGAGGTACAACACCCAGGCGGGGCAAAGTTGGGTCAAGTAGTTATGTGGATGCTTCTGTCGGCTGTCGTGGTGGCCACCCTGGTCATGGGAAGTGTTCCCCCGGTCAGTCGGGATGCCCTGACGCATCACCTGGCAGTTCCGAAGCTGTACCTCAAACACGGGGGAATCTACGAAACGCCGTCCCTGTTTTTTTCCTATTATCCAATGAACATCGATTTGCTGTATCTGGTTCCGCTCTACCTGAATTTTGACATCGGTGCCAAGTACATTCATTACTTGTTCGCCCTAATGACAGCCTGGTTCATTTTTCGATACCTGAATAAATATGCCGGGAAACAATACGGGCTGTTCGGGGCCATCGCATTTTTAACGATACCGGTAATACTCAAACTCAGCATAACCGTTTATGTCGATCTCGGCCTGGTTTTCTTTTCCTGGTTGAGCCTGTATTTTTTTTTGATCTGGTGTGCGGAGGGCTTCCAAACCAGAAACCTCCTTTTTTCGGCCATCTCCTGTGGCCTTGCCCTCGGAACCAAATACAATGCTATGATTTTGTTGATAATCATGGCCGCAATGGTTCCGCTTGGCTACTCAATCAGGTGCAATCGGGGCTTGTCATCCGACAAAACCGCAGAACGTTACCGGAATTCCCTTCAAGGAATAAAGTGGTGTATGCTGTTTGTAACCATCTCCCTGGTCATTTTTTCTCCCTGGATGATTAAAAATTACCGCTGGACGGGAAATCCGGTTTATCCCTTGTACGATAATGTTATCAATCCACAGAAGGCAGGTTCCTCTGCAAAAAAAATGAGCGTGTTTGAG
>CAYZCL010000060.1:0-38928 GCA_964476595.1 uncultured Desulfobacteraceae bacterium | reverse complement strand
CCCACCCGCCAGCCGGGCATGCTGTAGCTCTTGGAGACCGAGAAGAATTCCACGCCCACGTCCCTGGCGCCGGGGGCCTGCAGGAAACTGGGCGCCCGGTAACCGTCGAAGACCAGGTCGGCGTAGGCGAAGTCGTGAATCACCATGATGCCGTGCTCGCGGGCGTAGTCGACGATCTTTTCGAAAAAGGCCAGGTCCACCACCTCGGTGGTGGGGTTGTGCGGAAAGCACAGGATCAGCACCTTGGGTTTGGGCCAGGTCTGCTTGGTGGCCTGCATCAGGTTTTCGAAGAAATCGCTCTCCGGAGACATGGGAATGCCGCGCACGTCGCCGCCGGCGATGATGGCCGAGTAGGGGTGGATGGGGTAGGTGGGGTTGGGCGTGAAAACCACGTCGCCGGGACGGATGGTCACCAGCACAAGGTGCGACATGCCCTCCTTGACGCCGATGGTCACGATGGCCTCGGTATCGGGGTCGATGTCCACCGCGAAGCGCCGCCGGTACCAGTCGGCGATGGCCGCGCGCAGCTTGGTGATGCCCATGGAGGCGGAGTAGCGGTGGTTGCGGGGCTTGCGGGCGGCCTCGACCAGCTTTTCGACGATGTGCGGCGGCGTGGCCAAGTCGGGGTTGCCCATGCCCAGGTCGATGATGTCGCGCCCGGCCCGGCGCTCCCGCATTTTGATTTCGTTGACCTTGGCGAAGACGTAGGGAGGCAGGCGGTCGAGTCTGGCGAATCGGCTCATGGGGTTTCTCCTGGAAAGTTACATCTTCGGTGTCGTCCCCCTGCGGCGCGCAGAAGGCATGCCCTGTAATTACCGAATTATAGGAAGGATGTCAAAGGCGGTGTGAAACCGGGGCGGCAGGCGGTCGCGGGTTCCTGCCGCCGGAGGAGGTTGCCGAAGAGTACCGAAAAGCGCTACGAGCATTTCTTGCAGTCGGTGTCTGCCGCCCGACTGCGGCGTAGCCCGGGATAGAGGGTCTTGGCGCATTCCGGGCATACGCTGTGGGTGAACTCGGCCTCGGAGTGCTCCTGGATGTAGGCCTCCACCTGACTCCAGTAGCCCTGGTCGTCCCGGATCTTCTTGCACGAGGCACAGATGGGCAGCAGGCCGCTGAGCTTCTTGACCTCGGCCAAGGCCTGCTGCAGGTCGCGGATCAGCTGGCGGCGCTCTTTTTCGGCCTGGTAACGGTACAGGGCGATTTCGATGGCCGAGCGCAGCTCCGGGCCGTCGTAGGGCTTGAGGATGTAAGCCAGCGGCTCGGTGACCTTGGCGCGCTGCAGGAGTCGCTCGTCGGAGTAGGCCGTCAGGTAGATCACGGGGATGTCGTGGTGTTTGCGGATCCGGCCGGCGGTCTCGATGCCGTCCATGGAGCCCCGGATCTTGATGTCCATCATGACCACGTCGGGCATCAGGCGCGCCGCGGCCGTAAGGGCGTCGGGCCCCGACGACACGATGGCGCACACTTCGTATCCGTAGCTTTCCAGGCGTGCCTTGAGCACCTCGGCCACGTTCTGTTCGTCTTCCACCACCAGGATTCTCGGTTTCTCGGCAGGAGGGTTTTGTGGTGTGTTCATGACAGACTCCCCTAATTGTGAAAGAAGCGCCGGTCGTCGCGGTCTGCGGTTTCGGCCGGCGGCGCAGCGGCGGATGGGCGGATCCGGGTTCGAATCTTCCCCCTCGGTGCAGAATATGCAAAATTCCCGCCAGTCGCCCGGGTCCCGCCGTCCGCATTGCCGCCGAAAGCTGGGAAAAGGATGCCGGTGCGCGGACGGCGGGGCTTTGCAGAGGTCCGGACTCGGGGCCGCCGGCTTCCGGCAGGGGTGAGCCTTGCGCGGGCCGGTGTCCCGCCGGGAACGTTTTGCGTCACCGGTGGGAAAAAACCGTACTCCGGGGTACGATCAGTCGGGGCAGCCGGTCGACAGTTTTGCCGACCGCCGTATTTTTTCCATCGGGGAGGTCGCCCCGGGGGCCGTGGCGGCGGAGACGCGTTTCTGTTCCTGGGCCTCCAACGCGCGGCGCGGGAAATCGTGCACAATGACGGCCGTGAAACGAAAACCGGTCACCTCGTCGTTCTCGCCGGTGTCTGCGTATGCTATGGCAAAATCTGTTCACGGGAGAGGTCAGCACCGCTACCGGAAACGCCGGGGCGACAGCGCTTTGTCCAGACCCGGCGCCATCTGGTCGCCGGCCAGCAGGCCGGCCGCGAGCCGTCCGGTGACCGGAGCCAGCGAGACGCCCTTGGTGTCGTGCCCGCCGGCCACCAGCACGTTGTCCGGCGTGTCCAGTCGGCCCAGCATGGGCAGCCCGTCGGGCGTGCAGGGCCGCAGGCCGCGCCACACCTGCGCCTCGTCCAGGGAGGGGACGTCCCGCAGGTAGCGGCGCACCGCGCGGTGGATTCCACGCACGCGGCGCGGGTCGAGGGTCATGTCCAGTCCGCACAGCTCCAGCAGGCCGGTGAGCCGCAGGCGGTCGCCCATGGGACTGACCGCGGCGTGGGCTTCGGCCAGGATGAGGGGCACACGGGTAACCGCCGGTGCCCCGGCCATGGTCATACTGATGCCCTTTCCCCCTTCCACGGGCAGGCGTACCCCCAGCCAGGCGCCCAGGCGCTGCAGCCAGGCGCCGCCGGCCAGCACGATTTGCCCGGCGCGGTACCTGCCCTGGGTGGTCAGCAGCGCGGTGACCCGCCGCCGATTGCGCTCGAAGCCGTAAACTTCCGTGCGGGTTCGGATTCGCCCGCCGCGCCTCCGCACTTCGCCGGCCAGCCACTGCACGAAGAGCGATGGCTCCAGGCCGGCGTCGTCGCGGTAGTGGATACCGCCGATGACCGCCGCGCCGGCCGCCGGCACCCGCTCCCGAAGTTGCGGGGGGGAGAGATCGTCGGCCCGGAAGCCGGCGGCGCGGATCCGGTCCGCCGCCTGGAGACCCCGCTTCCAGCAGCCGCGCTCGCGGTACAGGTAGAGCACTCCCGTCTCACGGAAGGCGTAGGCACCGCCGGCGTCGGCAGCCAGTTCGCGGTGCAGTCGCATGGTTTCACGGTTGAGTTCGTTGAAGATCGCCACGGCACGACGGTAGTGCCGCGGGGTGCAGTGCGCCAGGTAGTGGATCAGCCAGCCCGCCAGCCGGGCGTCGAGGCGCGGCCGCAGGGCGAAGAACCCCCCGGGGTCGAAAACCTCGCGCAGGCCCTCACGCACGGCCGCGCCGTCGGTCAGGGGTTCGTTGTAGCTGGGTACCACCAGGCCGGCGTTGCCCCACGAACTGCCGGCTCCCACGTCGCCCTGTTCCAGTACCGTGACGCGTGCTCCGGCCGCCAGGGCATAGTAGGCCGTGGACAGGCCGATAACGCCGGCGCCCACCACAATGACGTCCGCGCGGCGGTTATGCCCGGGTCCGGTGGTCAAAAGATTCCGATTTCCTGCAGGGTGGCGTGCAGCCCGAGGGTTTTGAGCTTGAGGGCCAGAAACTCGGAGATGGTCGGCTGGTAAGCCTTGGTCTTGGGAAACATGAACGCCTCGCGGGGCGTGCGCGACCCCTTGCGGATGTTGCACGCACGGCAGCAGGCCACGCAGTTTTCAAAGTTGGTGCGTCCGCCCCGGGAGCGCGGGATGATGTGGTCGATGGTCAGGCGGGCGCTTTTTTTCCCGCAGTAGGCGCAACGAAATCGGTCACGCACCAGCACGTTGCGTTTGCTGAAGGTCACGCGGCTGCGGTAGAGGGTGCGGATCAGCTTGATCAGCTTGAGGACCGCGGGGATGCGCACGGCGTCGCCGTCGACGGTGTGCACGACACGGTCGGAGTACTTCAGGACCTGAACCTTGCCCTTGACGGTCATGCAAACCGCCTTTTTCCAAGAGAGCAGGTTCAGAAAGGTATAATCTGCGTTCAGCAGTACGCAGTGGCTCATATACTCCTTCCCCCGAGGGGTCCCTGTGGGCACTAACGCCCGGCCATATAATTAATAAAGATACCGTTTTCAGCATTTTTTGTCAACAGCCCGAAAAAGGGTTGACAGCCGGTAATTCATAGAATAAATGTTATCGGAAAATGATTCTTAGTTGAGATTGATTAACCAAATGACCGGAAAAATGGAATGAACGCCCCGGCCGAAGCGGATCTGCAGCGGCGCTGCGATGAAATGCTGGCCGCCATACGGACCGGCGGCATGCGTCTGACGCCCCAACGTTGGGCGGTGGTCCGCACGCTGGCCTTCAGCACCGAACACCCCAGCGCCGAGCGCATCCACGCGGCGGTGAAGGCCGATTTCCCCATGACCAGCCTGGCGACGGTCTACAAGACGGTGGCGCTGCTCAAGCAGCTGGGGCAGGTCGCCGAGTTGTGCCTCGGCGACGGCACCAAGCGCTACGATGCGGCGCGGCCCTTTCCGCACCCGCACCTGATCTGCACCCGTTGCGGCCGGGTGGTGGATGGTCACCCCGCGTCGCTGCGGCGTCTGGCCGGTGAACTGGCGCGCGACACGGGGTTCCGCATCGAAAGCCACCGGCTGGATTTTTTCGGCTGTTGCCCCGCGTGTTGGAATCGGCGGAAAAGCCCCCCGCACCGGTAGTCCACGGGCTACGAAACGGACCCGGTCTGCAACCCGACAGTCGTCACACTGCGCCGCCCGTCGGCGCGGTTTTTCAATCCGCGGGCAACGCCCGCGGAGGTAACCTTGATCGTAAATCAGCAAGGAGGAATCAAGACATGAGCAAATCCGAGCAGCACCTCAAGGACGCCTTTGCCGGCGAGTCCCAGGCCAACCGCAAGTACCTGGCCTTTGCCAAGAAAGCCGATCAGGAAGGCCACGTGCAGGCCGCCAAGCTGTTCCGCGCAGCGGCCGAGGCCGAAACCGTCCACGCCCACAGCCACTTGCGCACCCTGGGGGGCATCAACGACACCGCCGCAAACCTCAAGGAGGCCATCGCCGGCGAGACTTACGAGTTCAAGCAGATGTACCCCGAGATGATCGCGGACGCCAAGGCCGAGGGCAACAAGGCCGCCGAACGCAGCTTCACCTATGCCAACGAGGTGGAGAAGGTACACGCCGAACTCTACCAGAAGGCCCTGGACAGCCTGGACAGCCCCGAGGAGGTGGAGTGCTACTACGTCTGCTCCGTGTGCGGCTACACCTGCGCCGACGAGCCGCCGGAAACCTGCCCGGTCTGCAAGGCCAAGGCCAAGGCCTTCTTCCGCGTCGACTGACAACCCGACGGGAAGTCCGCGGCATGCTTCCCGGCCGGCGCCGGGGGGCATGCGCCCTGCGGATGTGGAGTACACGGGGATGAAAAAAGCCAAGTGCCCGCTGTGCGGCACCACCCATTTCTACGTCAGGGACCCGGACGACGCGTACGAAACCTACGAGTTTGAATGTCGCGAAGGGGAGATTTGTTTCGATGACGGCGTGGATCCCGGCGAGGCGCCGGTCGTCGTCGACGACACCGAGACTTACTGCACCACCTGCAGCTGGCACGCCCGTTTCGGCAAACTGCGCGACGGCGCCTGAAGCCGGCCGGACCGAGTGATGTTCACCCGTTCTTCGAGACAGGGAAGGAGAACATGGCCAATCCCGAAGAAATGTACCAGTGTCAGACCGTCAACTGCGGCTACATCTACGACCCGGACCGCGGGGACCGCAAGGGCAAGATCAAGAAGGGGACCCGTTTCGAGGATCTTCCCGACGACTGGCGTTGCCCGGTGTGCGGCGCCGGCAAGAAAATGTTCAAGCCGCTGGCCGGACCCGGTTCGGTGGCCGAGGGCGGCTGAAGCTCAGCAGATGCGGCCGCTGTCGGCAAAAGCGGTCATCACCAGCCAAGCCTTGGCGTCCACCTTGAGGCGTGCATCGGCGCAGGCCGCGGCTGCCTCGTCGGGCGACAAGAAAAGGACCTGAATCAGTTCGGACCCCTCGTTACCCGCCGACGAGGGGTTCCCGGTGCACTCGGCGTAAACCATGGTGACCGACTCGTCGGTCATGCCGGCCGACGAATAGATGGGCGGACCGATTTTCAGCAGGCGGGTCAGGGTCAGGCCGGTCTCTTCGCGCAGCTCGCGCTCGGCGGCCTGCTCGACGCTCTCGCCGGCGTCCACCAACCCGGCCGGGAAACCGTACTCGAAATCCGCCAGGGGGACCCGGTACTCGCGGGTCACCACCAGCCGGCGGCGCTCGGTGTGATAGGCTACGATGATGACCGCGTCGGGGGCCTCGAAGCGGCCGGAGACGCACTTGGGCGGCACGTGCCGCGAGGCCAGCCGCCAGTGCCGCGTCCCGCCGCGCTTGTCCACGTAGCGCACGTCGAAGAGATTGAGCCAGCGTCCGTCGGTCAGTTTCTCTGCATCCAGCACCCGCATGCGGGCATTTTTCCGGGCGGCGTCTTTCTCTGCGGTCACGGTTTTTTCTCCAGGCGGTCGGTCGGGTTCTCGGGCAGCGGAGGCCGCGTCAGGGCCCGTGCGGTGAAGTACACGGCGATGAAGAGCATCAGCGCCAGCAGGCCGCCGCCCGCACGCAGCGTCCAGGCGTCGGGGTGGTGGTAGCGGGGTGGGGGATTTTTGGCGATGGCCTCGTACATCTGGCGGTCGACCACGTAGGACTGCTGCCACACCCGGTACTCCTGGGTTTCCTGTTTGAAAAGCTCGTCGGTGAGGTAGACCCCCAGGAAATAAGTGGGCAGGGCGACTGCCAGGGAAAGAATCAAGGCCATCGTGCTGAACCCTCGGTTGTCTCTCATTTGCCCCGCCCCGCCGGTGTGCGATGTCTGAAACCGGGACCCGCCGCGGGGCCCCGCCCCAAGTGGCCGGATTCACAGATACGATGGCATGCATCCGTCGGTCCATCCCGGCCGGCGGCGTTGCGGGAACCACGACGTATTCCCGGTAGGCAGCCGTTTTCGCCTCGTGCCGGCCGGCCGTGCGGTTTGACGGCTTCGGCCCGTCACCGCATTTTCCGTCTGGCCACTAAGAATCCAGATTGTTTGGTGTTTCCTACTCCAATCGTTTCGTTTTGACAAGGGTCATTGTGCTTCGTGGGCGGCGTGTGTCGCGAGCACCCGCTTGAGGGCCTCCAGCCGGCCGCCGTAGAAGTGGTCGGCGCCGTCGATGATCTCCAGCGCCACGCATCGGCCCCAGGACGGCAACAGGCGTCGGATCGCGTCCGGCGGTGCGATGTCGTCCCGGGCGCCGGTGACCACCAGTTGCAGTCCGGGAATCACGGCCGGGGGGCCGAAGTCGATAAAGGCCACCGGCGGCGATACCATCACCTGGGCCAGGGGCCGGGCAAACCGCGCGGCCGCTCGGGCGTTGACCCAGCTGCCGAAGGAGTACCCCGCCAGCATCACTTCGGACACGGCCCGTGTCTCCCGCAGGAAATCCACCGCTGCCGCCACGTCGCGCTGTTCGCCGCGCCCCTCGTCGTGGCTCCCGCCGCTGCGGCCGACCCCCCGGAAATTGAAGCGCAGCGTCGTCCATCCCAGCCCGGCCCAGGCCTCGGACATGGCCGCCACCACGCCGTTGTGCATGTCCCCGCCGTAGAGGGGGTGCGGGTGGGTGATGACCACGGCCCGCGCCGGGGTTCCGGCCTCCAGCAGGCCTTCCAGTTCCAGGCCGTCACAGGTAAAGAAGATTTCTTCCGGCATGTGACTTGTGCGTGTCCCTTATTGATTCGTCCGCCGCAGCACCCGCAGCAGTTCGTCCCCGAACTCCTGCGCCTGCCAGGGATGCAGGTCCTCGATGTCCGCCAGCTGCGCGGCGCTGCGCGGGTCGGCCGCCGCCAGGGCAGCGATGGCGGTTTTGCTCAACAGCCGCGAGACGTCCAGGATGCCCAGCTGCGCGGCTTTTTCCTCGCGCCACTTTTTCAGGGCCTTGGCCCGCAGCGAGGCCGAGTTGGACAGCGACGGCGGCCCCTTGCGCCGCGGGTAGGACGGCAACCGGCCGCGGGGGAGCCGACGGGCCGCGGAGACCGCCTCCAGCACGGCCCGCCCGTAGCGTTTGACCTGCAGGCGGCTGAGCGCCCCGGTCTTCTGCAGGGCCTCGAGGCTCTCCGGCTGGGACTCGGCCAGTTGGAACAGCGCCCGGTTGGAGATGATCTTGAACACCGGGCGGTCCCGCTCGGCCGCCAGCCGGTTGCGCAGCTGCAGCAGCGCCTCGAGCACGGCCAGGGCCCGGGGCGGCAGCCGACCGGCCCCCTTGACACGCAGGAAAAGCGGCTGGTCGTCCGTGCAGGCCGGCGTCACCCGGGACAACAGGCCGCACTCGTAGCGTACCCAAGACAGCCGGCCTTTTTCCTCCAATTCCCGCATAAGGATGCCGGCCAGCTCCACCAGGTGGTTGACGTCTTCGGCCGCGTAGGTGACCATCTCGGGCGGCAGGGGTCGCTGGGACCAGTCCTTTTTCTGGAATTTCTTGTCCAGCTGCACGTCCAGGTATTGCCGCAGCATGGCCTCCAGGCCGGTGTGGGCGATGCCCAGAAAACGGCCCGCCAGTTCGGTGTCGAACAGGTTGTCGATGCGGATGCCGAAGTCGCGGTACAGGGAGCGCACGTCGTAGTCCGCCCCGTGCAGCACCTTGACCACGGAGGGGTTTTCGAAAAGGGACTTCATGGCCCCGAAATCCTCGATGTTCAACGGGTCGACCACCGCCGTGGCGTTGCCCCCGGCCAGCTGGATGAGACAGATCTTCTCACGGAAGTGAAACAGGGAGTCGGCTTCGGTGTCCACGGCGATCATTTCCTGCCGGGCCAGTCGGCGGCAGAAACGTGTCAGCTGTTCCGCGGTTTCAATGAAGGCTATAGGTGTTTGCATGGCAGGATTCGGGCCGCCCGCGGGACGGCAGTTTTTGCTTGACGGTCTATGCGCTTTTGCATATCTAGATCTATTTGTTCGCAAAATGGCGTCGGTTCACTTCCCCCGGCGCCGCAACCATACTTTCAAGAAAGCGACGGCAGACGATGATTACCATAACACTTCCGGACGGAAGCATAAAGCAATTTGATCCGCCGCCCACGGGACTGGATGTGGCCCTGAGCATTTCCGAGGGGCTGGCGCGCAACACCGTAGCCATGGAACTCGACGGGCGGGTGGTGGACCTGTCCACGCCCATCGAACACGACGCCCGTGTGCGCCTGATCACCACCCGCGACCCCGAGGCGCTCGAGATCATGCGCCACAGCGCGGCCCACGTCATGGCCCAGGCCATCCTGCGCCTGTACAAGGACGCCAAGTTGACCATCGGTCCGGTGGTGGAAGACGGCTTCTACTACGACATCGACATGCCGCCGGTCTCGGAGGAGGATTTTCCGCGCATCGAGGCCGAGATGAAGAAGATCATCAAGGAGAAGCTGCCCATCCGCCGCAAGCTGGTGCCCAAGGACGAGGCCCTGAAATTCTACCGCGACGAACCCTACAAGCTGGAGATGATCTCCGAGCTGGAGGACGGCAACATCTCTTTCTACGAGCAGGGCGAGTTCACCGACCTGTGCCGCGGGCCCCACGTACCCCACACGGGCTTCGTCAAGGCCGTCAAGCTGATGAAGGTCTCGGGGGCCTACTGGCGCGCCGACCCCACTCGTGCCCAGCTGCAGCGCATCTACGGCACGGCCTTTTTCGACAAGAAAGAACTCAAGAAGTACCTGCACTTCATCGAGGAGGCCAGGAAGCGCAACCACCGCAAGATCGGCACGGCCCTGGACCTGTTCAGCTTCCACGACGAGGCGCCCGGCATGCCCTTCTTCCACGCCCGCGGCATGGCGGTCTGGAACGTGCTGTTGGACTACTGGCGCATGGAGCACCGGGCCGCCGGCTATGTCGAGACCAAGACGCCCATCATGCTCAACCGCGCCCTGTGGGAGCGCAGCGGGCACTGGGAGAATTACCGCGAGAACATGTACACCTCGGTCATCGACGAGACCGAGTACGCCATCAAGCCTATGAACTGCCCCGGCGGCATGCTGCTCTACGGCACCCGGCCGCACTCGTACCGGGATCTTCCCGTGCGGGCGGCCGAGATCGGCCTGGTGCACCGTCACGAGCTCAGCGGGGTGCTCTCGGGCCTTTTCCGGGTGCGCGCCTTTCACCAGGACGACGCCCACATCTTCATGCGTCCCGACCAGATCGAAGACGAGATTCTGGGCGTGCTGCAACTGGTCGAGCGCATCTACAGCACCTTCGGGCTGGGGTTTCACCTGGAGCTGTCCACGCGCCCCAAGAAGTCCATCGGCACCGATGAGCAGTGGCGCGAGGCCACCGACGGCCTGACCCGCGCGCTGGGGGCCTACGGCCGGGAGTACAAGATCAACGAGGGCGATGGCGCCTTTTACGGCCCCAAGATCGACGTGCACATCAAGGACGCCCTGGGGCGCACCTGGCAGTGCGGCACCATCCAGCTGGACATGTCGCTGCCCGAGCGCTTCGACCTGACCTACGTGGGGGCCGACAACGAGAAGCACCGCCCCATCATGATCCACCGCGTGATTTACGGGTCCATCGAGCGTTTTTTCGGCATCCTCATCGAGCACTTCGCCGGCCGCTTTCCGTTGTGGCTGGCGCCGGTGCAGGTGATCGTGCTGCCCATCAACGACGAGCTGGCCGAGGGCGCCCGGGCAGTGGCCGCCCGGCTGGAGGACGCCGGGCTGCGCTGCGAGGTCGACGACCGCACCGAGAGCCTCAACCGCAAGATCCGCGAGGCCCAGCTGCAGTACATCCCCCTGATCCTGACCCACGGGAAGAAAGAGGCCGCGGCCGGCACCCTGTCGGTACGCACCCTGGACGGAAGGGTCAAGTACGGGGTTTCCATGGACGATTTCCTGGACCAGGTGCTGACGGCCGTGGCCGAGCGGCGGCTGGAGATGGACCTGTTCGGGGCGTAACCGGCGACCTTCGCGCCGCGCGCCGGGACTCCCGTACCCGGGAGATGGAGCGGGCGCAGCGCGGGGAGCGCCGCCGAAAGTGGTGAATCACACGAAAACGAACCACCTCCTGACCCGTTGGCTGCCGCTGCTGGCTTATTGCATTGTGATCTTCATCCAGTCGTCGCGGCCGGCACCGGTGGAACTGCCCGGCTGGTACGCCGGCGACAAGCTGCTGCACCTGGCCGGCTACGCCGTCATGGGCGCCCTGAGCGTGCGCGCCTTCGGCATCCTGCGCATGCGGCGCAATCTGCCGTTGCTGGTGACGGTGTCCATCCTGTTTGCCTTTCTGTACGGCGTCAGCGACGAAATCCACCAGTATTTCGTGCCGTCGCGCCAGGCCGACGTGTTCGACGCGCTCTTCGACGGCCTGGGCGGTGCGCTGGGCGTGCTGGGCTACCTGTGGCTGGAAAAGCGGCTGGGGCTTGCGCCCCGAATTCCCGGATTGACAAAATAGCGTTTTTTCTGTAAAAATACTTTTTCTTCCTTGCAAGGTGTACCGTTACCCCAACCCGGTGCTTTTTAAGGTTAAGGAGGCATAGACACCATGCCCAGTGAACACAAGATCACCATCAACGGGAACCCGCTCACCTTCGAACCCGGGGAGACCATCCTGGACGTCGCCCGCCGCCACAGCATCGACATCCCGACCCTGTGCTTTCTCAAGGGGGCCACCCCCACCGGGGCCTGCCGCATGTGCGTGGTGGAGGTCGCCGGCGCCGACCGCCTGCTTCCCGCCTGTGCCACCCAGGCCGTGGACGACATGGTGGTGCAGACCGAGTCATCCCAGGTGGTGGAGGCGCGTCGCGTCATCCTGCAGCTGCTGATGGCCTCGGGCAACCACAACTGCGCCATCCGCGGCGGCGACAGCGCCGACTGGACCGAGTTCCAGCTGCAGGTGCAACAGGCCGACGGGGCCGAGGAACTCTGCCCGGTGTGGGGTGACTGCCGCCTGCAGGATCTGGCCTACCGCTACCAGGTCACCGGCCGGGAAATGCCGCACACCGAAGCGCGCTATCCCATGGAGACGGTCAACCCCTTCATCGTGCGCGACTTTTCGCGCTGCATCAACTGCGGCCGCTGCGTGCAGGCCTGTAACGAGATCCAGGTCAACAACGCCATCGATTTCGGTTACCGCAGCGCGGATTCCAAAATCGTGACCCCCGGCGACCGCCCGCTGCGGGACTCGGACTGCGTGTTTTGCGGCGAGTGCGTGCAGGCCTGCCCGGTGGGGGCCCTGGTGGAAAAGGACGCCCGTTACGTGGCGCGCCCCTGGGAAGAGAAAAAGGTGCGCACCACCTGCACATACTGCGGCGTGGGCTGCCAGCTCTACCTGCACGTCATGGACGACAAGGTGGTGCGCGTCACCGGGGTGCCGGACACGCCGCCCAACTACGGCCGCCTGTGCGTCAAGGGCCGCTTCGGCTACAGCTTCATCAACTCCGAGGAGCGCCTCACCAGGCCGCTGATCCGCAAGGACGACGAGCTTCAGGAAGCCGGGTGGGACGAGGCCCTCGACCTGGTGGCCCGGAAACTGGGCGATATCAAGCAGAAGCACGGTTCCGACAGCATCGGGGTGTTGAGCTCGGCGCGGGTCTCCAACGAGGAGAACTACGTCATCCAGAAATTCGCGCGGGCGGTGCTCAAGACCAACAGCGTGGACCACTGTGCCCGGCTCTGACATTCTTCCACCGTGGCCGGTCTGGCCGCGTCTTTCGGAAGTGGCGCCATGACCAACACCATCGGCTGTATCGAAAAGGCCGATGTCATCCTGATCACCGGTTCCAACACCACCGAGAACCACCCGGTCATCTCCAGTTATGTCAAGCGTGCCGTCACCTTCGGGGGCACCAAGCTGATCGTGGTGGACCCGCGTCGCATCAAGATCGCCGACTTCGCCAACCTGTGGCTGCGTCCCAACCTGGGCACCGACGTGGCCTGGTTGAACGGCATGATGCACGTGATCATCGAGGAGGAGCTTTACGCCAAAGAGTACGTCGAGAAGCGCACGGTGGGTTTCGACGAACTGCGCCGTACCGTGGAGAAGTACACCCCCGACTACGTGGAGGCCATCACCGGTATTCCCGGCGAGCGCCTCGTGGAGGCCGCCCGCCTGTACGCCGGCGCCAACGCCGCCAGTATCCTCTATTGCATGGGCATCACGCAGCACACCACCGGTACCGACAACGTCAAGTCCTTGGCCAACCTGGCCATGCTGTGCGGCAACCTGGGCATCGAGGGCGGCGGCGTCAACCCCTTGCGGGGACAGAACAACGTCCAGGGAGCCTGCGACATGGGCGGACTGCCCGACGTCTACACCGGCTACCAGAAGGTCATCGACCCGGCCGCCCGTAAGAAAATGGAAGAGGCCTGGGGCGTGGAAGACCTGCCGGACCAGCCCGGTCTCAAGGTGACCGAGATGCTGCCCCGCGCCCATGAGGGTGAACTCAAGGCCCTGTACATCGTGGGGGAGAACCCGCTGGTGTCCGACCCGGACCTCAACCACGCAGAGGCCAGCCTGAAGAAGCTGGACCTGCTGGTGGTGCAGGACATCTTCCTGACCGAGACCGCCCGTATCGCCGACGTGGTGCTGCCGTCGGCCTGCTTCGCGGAAAAGGACGGCACCTTCTCCAACACCGAGCGGCGCGTACAGCGCATCCGCAAGGCCCTGGAGCCGCCCGGCGAGGCCCGCGAGGACTGGCAGATCATCTGCGACCTGGCCGGCCGCATGGGCTACAGCATGTCCTACGCCGACGCCTCCGAGATCATGGACGAGATCGCCCGCCTGACGCCGTCGTATGCCGGAATCTCCTACGACCGCATCGACAAGGTCGGACTCCACTGGCCCTGCCCCACGCCCGAACACCCCGGCACGCCCATCCTGCACGTGGACATGTTCGCCTCGGGCAAGGGCGTTTTTTACGGCATCGACTGGATCGCGCCGGCCGAGAGCACCGACGAGGAGTACCCGCTGTACCTGACCACCGGGCGCGTGCTCTACCAGTACCATACCGGCACCATGACCATGAAGTCCGAGGGGCTTGTCGACCGCGCCCCCGAGTGCTTCGTGGAGATCTCCCCGCAAGATGCGCAGACTTACGGCCTGCAGGACGGCGACATGGCCAGCATCGCCTCCCGCCGAGGCAGCATCGAGGCGCGCATCAACGTGTCGGAAAAGGCGGTCAACGGGACGGTCTTCATTCCCTTCCACTATGCCAAGGCCGCCGCCAACCGCCTGACCAATGCGGCCCTGGACCCCATCGCCAAGATCCCCGAGTTCAAGGTCTGCGCCGTCAGGCTGGCCAGGGTGGCCTGAGCGCCGCGGCCCTGAACCCAGGCCCGGAAAAGTGAAAACCGGCCGACGCGGAAACCGTGTCGGCCGGTTTTTTTAGGTTTTCTGAGGGGTTGCAATAACGCCCGTCGTGATTATGTTGCGGCTGCCGGGGTGAGGGACCCGCAGGTGCGCGGTTGCTGACCGGGACCGGTGGGGAACCCCGGAAAAAAAGAGCACAAGGAGAAATCTGGAAAATGAACAATACGTCTCTACACGTCGTCTGTCCCGGGTGCGCGGCCGTCAACCGCATCCCGGCGCAGCGCCTGACCGACAGACCCAGGTGCGGCAAGTGCCGCCAGCCGCTGTTCACCGGCCATCCCGTGGAACTGGACGGCGCCGGCTTCCAGCGGCACCTCACGCGCAACGACATACCGCTGCTGGTGGACTTCTGGGCGCCCTGGTGCGGCCCCTGCCAGATGATGGCGCCGGCCTTCATTCAGGCGGCGGCCCAACTGGAACCCCACGTGCGCTTGGCCAAGGTCAACACCCAGAACGAACAGCAGATCGCGGCGGCTTACAACATCATGAGCATTCCCACCCTGGCGCTGTTCCGCAACGGGCGTGAAATCGCCCGTCAGCCCGGTGCCCTAGGCGTCGACGACATCGTGCGCTGGACACGCGGGCAGCTGGGCATCTGAGCAGGCGCCGGGGGCCTACTTCTTTTCCCCCTCCTGCTTGGCGGCCTCTTCGGCCTGGATGACGGCAGCCGCGGCCGCACCGGCGGCGGCTTCCAGTTTGGCCAGCTGCTCCGGCGAGGGGCCGGCACCTTTCTTTTCCTGCGCCGCGGCCGCCTCTCCGTTTTGCGTGTCGCCGGCGGCGGTCGGCGTCTGGGCGGCGGGGGCCGCTTGGGACTGGGCCGCCTGCCCGCCCCCGGAGGCCACCTGCTGGATCTGCTCCGGTGGCAGGTACACCGTGACGTTGCGATGGGCGAACTCAATGCCGGCGTCCCTGAAAGCCTGCTGCATCATTTGGAACACGTGGCGACGCACGATGAACTGCTCGCCGGGCACGGTCTTGAACTTGACGCGCATGACCATGGCCGAGTCGTCCAGTTCGCGGATGCCCTGGGATTTGACCTTGCTGAGCAGCACGGGGCCGATTTCGGGGTCCTTGGCCAGCTTTTTGTTGATTTTCTTGATGATCTTGCGCACCTTGTCCACGTCGGTGTCGTACTTGACGCGGAAGTCGAGCTTGGTGATGATGTAATCGCGGCTCATGTTCTGCACCGATCCCAGACTGCCGAAAGGGATGGTGTACACCGGCCCCCGGGGGTGGCGCAGCTTCACCGAGCGCAGCGAGATATGCTCCACCATGCCCTTGGCGCCGCCGGCGCTGACATAGTCCCCCACCCGGAAGGCGTCGTCGATGAGAAAGAAGATGCCGGCGATGATGTCCTTGACCAGGGTCTGGGCACCGAAGCCGATGGCCAGGCCCACGACGCCGGCACCGGCGATCAGCGGCCCGATGTCGATGCCCATGGAGGACAGCACGATCAGGGTGACCATGATGACCAGCACCGCCAGGATGAACTTGCGCAGCAGCAGCAGCAGCGTGGCGATGCGCGAACCCCCGGCGCCGCCTTCCTCCATCTCCTCGTCCGAGTCGGGGATTTCTTCCTTCAGCTTTTTGTCGATGCGCGCCTTGACGAACTGCCAGAAGATGAATCCCAGCAGCAGGGTGATGACGATGTCCAGTACGTGGCCGGTGAGGAGCCGGCCGAGGGGCAGGTTGATGCCCCACAGCTGCGTGATGATGAAGAACAGGAAGGCGACCAGCACGAAGCGGTAGACACGCCGGATCATGGGCACGTAGCTGTGGAAGCCGGCGCCGGCCTCGGCCCGCATCTCTTCTTCCATTGCCTTGCGCGCTTCTTTTTCGGCGGCGTCGCCGCTCAGGTCGATGATCTCGGTGGTTTCACCCGAGGCGATCTGCAGCAGGCGGTGGACCCACTGGTCGATGGCGATGAAGATCGGAATCAGGAAGAGGCTGTAGATCAATTTCAGAATGGTGACCTGCCCGCCGGTGAGCACGCTGCCCACCCAGTAGATGCCGATGGCCACCACGTAGATCGTGGCGAACAGGTGCCAGGTGGCGGCGAACTTGGCTTTCAGGCCGGCGGGATCTTTCTCGCGGCACTCCGGCGGGCAGATGACGTCGGACACCTTCTGCCGGCCCTGCCAGATCATGACCAGCAGCATCACGCTGACGCCCACGCCGGCGCCGCTGTAAACCAGCAGGAAAAGCGACTTATTGACCCCCGCGGTCTGAAGCATGATGGCCATGGCGGCGAAAAACCCGGCCACGCCGGTCATGGCCACGATTCCGCGGTGCAGGAGGCGCGCGTTTTCGTCGGACATGGGGGCCAGACGCAGGGCCGGGGCCGAGGGCGAAAAGAGCACGCGGGCAAAAAAAGCGATGATGCGCACGTAGTAGAGCACCACCAGGGCCGGGGCCCCGACCTTGTATCCCGGACGGTTTCCACCGAAGAAAATTTCGAAGACCACGAAGCTGGCCAGGATGAAGACGCCCACGCCCAGGGCGTCGAGCAGAACACGGGATAACATGCGGCTCGCTTTTTGGGCCCGTCCCAGGGAAACGCTTTCCAGGAGCTGTTTTCGCAACCCCCCGATGGCTTGCAGAAAGAGCCGTTCGGCCAGCACCCCGCCGGCCACCGCCACGACCAGGTAGAAAATGAACAGTGCCAGGGTGGCGCTGCTGCCACCGTCGGTGAGTTTGGCCACCACGGCGTTCCAGCCGCCGGCCGGATGAGAGGCCGCACCCAGAATCATGCCCACCTGGCCGAAAAGCTTGGCAACATTGTTGTGGACCCTGTTGAAAAGGCCCCAGATGCCCTTTTCTTCCGCCGCCGTAGCCGCGGCGTGGGCGGCCGCTTCGTCTTTGAGCTTTTGGGCCAGCACTTCGCGCACCTGCCGGTCGTCCAGGCCGGCCAAATAGCCGTCCACTTCATCGGGGGTCAGGTTGGCCGGGATGTCGACCACGGTTGCCGCAGAAACCTCGCTCTTCTTGGCGGGCATGGGCACTCCGCCCCCCCAGGCCGGGGCCAGCCCGATGCACAGGACCAGGGTGGCGGCCGCGAGCAGGCCTTTCCATGATCTGTCGCTTCGGGAACGATACCTCATTTCGTTATTCTCCTCATTTTTGGCGGATTTTGCCGAGAGCGATATATCGCTGGAATCAATAGGAAAAGATAGAAGACAGCCTGATTTCCATGGAGATGATCGGTGAATCCTGTTCAAATTTCTATATAAGAATCGAAGAGTGAATGCAACCGGCAGTATTTTCAGACACAGGGCTTTCCCGGCGACCATTGGCATGCCTGCTGGAAACAATCCCACGAAGACGGCGTCTGAATGATGGTATCATGTTCCCAATCTGAGAAAAAAATGTTTTAAAACAGGAAAAAATTTACACAGTTCGCTTCGTTGTGTAACAAGTTCAAATCCGCATAATATGGTGATATGGAAAGAGATATCCTCTTGTAAGCGTGTTTTAGTACAAATTATGCATGCACCGTTGTTTGAAAGCTTGACACGACAGGGAGGTGCAATGATGAGAAGAATGGCAGTTTTTTTCAGCGGCATCTTGTTGATTCTGACGCCGGCAGTTCCACAGGGGCATGCCGGGGTGGTTCACGTGGAAAAATGGGGGCAGGACAGCACCTACTGTGGTTCCGCCAAGGACCCCTGCGCCACCATCGGGAGGGCCATTGAAAACGCCGATCCCGGCAACACCGTTCTGGTAGGTCCGGGGATTTATGGAGACATCAACGGCGACGGCGATTTCGAAGACTCCGGTGAGGAATCGAGCAGGTGTGGGCTGACGGACAGCGTGGTTTGCGTGAACAAGGCAAATCTCAGGTTGGAGTCCACCATGGGAGCAGTGCATACGGTTATCGATGGCGGCGGCTCCATTGAAGCGGGTGTGTGCCTTGCGGGAAACAGGGTGTCTTTCGGAAAGAAGGGTAGAGGATTTACCGTTCGCTACGCCAAGCGCGGGGTTGTCCTGGAGGGCGACCGGATCACCGTCCAGAGCATCCGGGCTGAGGACAACACAACTGACGGCTTTTTTGGCACTCAGTCCTCGGAGGAGGGGCACTATGTTTTGATCGGAAACACTGCGGTTCGAGATCTTACCGGATTCTACTTCAGAGCAAGGCGAAACACGCCTTATCTCGTCCGGTTCATGGAAAACCGGGGCAGGGACAACACTTCTTACGGTGTGTATCTGCGCTTGGAAAATACCGTGACGGTGAGAAACAATGTCATGTCGAACAACAACGGTGGATTCCTGCTTTCTGTTGGGGGCGGTTCACTCGTGAAAAACAACCTGGCCGTCGGGAATGCCGGTGTCGGTTTTTCGGTGACCAAACGTAAGAGCGGCAGTGTTTCGCTCATCGGCAACAGCGCCGCCCGCAACGGTTCATACGGGTTTCATCTGACGAGCATCGACAAATTTCTGGGCAACGTTTCCACGGACAACGATGAGGGACTCTATTGCCGGACCGTCAAAATGCGGATTGTCAACAATTCCATCACCGAAAACGCAAGCTACGGGATCACGATCCACAGGAACGGGCCGGGGACCGCCGGAATCGTGCTGCAAAAGAACAACATTTATGGCAATGGATGGGACACCGGCGACAACTGCGGCTTGCGTAACAATATGACGGAGGCGATCACCGTTCGGAAGAACTTCTGGGGTGATCGCGCCGGGCCCGGTGCCGACCCGGCCGACGATACCTGCGGCGATCCGGTCACCGAAACTTCTCCGGCCAGGAAACCGTTGAAGGTGAAAGTCAAGACGGCCATTTTCTGACGCTTTCCCCCTGGAGGCCGGGGACAGCGGATTTCACGGGTGTCGGCGTGGCCATACGGCCGACTGCAGACCACGAGGGCTTTACCCCATGCCGGGGGGATGAAACTCGAGTGGAAGCGAAAAAAGCCGACGGATGGTTTCCGTCGGCTTTTTCTTTTCCGGATGCTCGTGTAAGGTCAAAAGTTGGACGATTCCGGGTGGAAGACGTCCACTTCCTTGAGGTCGTCGCCCAGGTACTCCCGCTCGTTGGGGCCCAGGATGCCCAGCGACAGGCAGATCAGGGTCCACAGGTGAACGGTGTGGTAGCCGGCCTCGAAGTGATCGCTGAGGTCGTGGATCTGGGCGTGACAGTTGTGGCAGGGCGTAATGCAGTAATCCGCCTTGGTGGCCAGGATCTGCTCCAGCTTGGTCTTGCCGTACTGACGCCGTGCTTCGGGGAATCCCGACTGGAGGTAGCCGCCGCCCCCGCCGCAGCAGAAATTGTTGGATTTATTGGGAGTCATGTCGACGAAGTTTTCCTCACCGACCACGGACTTGACCACGAAACGCAGGTCCTCGGCCACGGGATCGCCGAAACTCTTGCGCACCAGCTGGCAAGGATCCTGCACGGTGAACTTGATCTTGCGTTCCTTATTCCACTCGGAGCTGACCTTGAGCTTGCCCTCGCGGATCCACTGGGCGTAGTATTGAATGATGCTCTTGATCTCGAAGTTGTAGTCGATCTTGAATCTTTTCAGTCCGGCCCGGACTGCGAAAAGTTCGTGCCCTCATTCGGTGTTGAGCCACACCTTGCAGCCCAGATCCTCCACCGCTTTCTTTTTGACCTCGACGATGTGTTTCCAGTTCTCCTCGTCGGCCATGAACATGCAGTAGTTCTCGGCGGCCCACCCCTTGGTGCCGTATGTCCAGTCGGCGCCCACGAGGTGCAGGATCTTCCACAGCGGCACCATCTCGTCGGGCTCGGTCACCGGTTCACGGGAGTTCTGGTTCAGGAAAAACTCGGCGCCCTCCTTGTTGATGGGAGCCTGCATGTCTTTGAACTCGGGCTGGGATTCCTGGTACTCTTCCAGGACGTCTTCCACTACGAACTTGAAGTCTTCCTCGGAGGCGCCCATGGCCGAACAGGTGTCGCTGCGCAGGGCCATGTCGCAGGAACCCACGATGCCCTTGGGGCGCTTCTCGCGCGGCCAGGACTGGCGGGCATAGAAGACCAGCTGGGGGATGTCGATCTTCATGGGGCAGACGTAGATGCACCGCTGGCACATGGAGCACATCCACACCCAGGGCGTGCTGGTGATTTCATCGTCCAGACCCAGGGCCGCCATGCGCAGGAACTTCCGGGGGTCCATGTCTTCCAGACCGGTAGCCGGACATCCCGACGAACAGGCGCCGCAGGTCAGACAGAGGTTCAAATTCCCCCCGTCGGGGATCAGCTCTTTTACCTTGTCGATAAAAAAGCTTTTTTTCTTGCCGCCAAGTTTAATCGCTTCCTCAGCCATAAGCTTCAGTCCTCCGTAAAGAGTAATCCTAAACCGCGCTCGACCGGATCACCGACTCCCGCCCGAAATGGTCTCAATGGATCCATGCAAACCAAGATTACAAACATACCACGAAAAGCCATCGGGTTTCAAGGAAAAATGAAAATGTTTCCCCGCTATGGCTATTTGACCGCCAGCACCGGGCAGGGGGCCCGCAGGATCACGAACTGGGCGGTGGAGCCGAACAGTAGTTTGCCCACCTTGGAGCGGCGCTTGACCCCCATGACGAGTTCGTCGATCTGTTTTTCCTCGGCAAAACGCACCAGGTCCTCTCCCGGGGTCATGCCGCGGAAGAGCACGTGGCTCCTGCAGGCGATGCCCGCGGGCTCGAAGAGCTTTTCCCGGATGCGATTGAGTTCCCGCTCGGCCAGGTCGAAGGTCTGCTTGGGCACCTCGGCCCCGCCGCCGATGGAGGTGACCAGGTGAACTTCGGCGTCGAAGGCCTTGGCGTGCTTTACCGCCACGGCCGCGGCTTCCCGGGAAACATTGGTGTCGTCATAGGCGACCATGATTTTCATGGTGTCCTCCCGTCATTTGGGTGTGGTTTGCATCTCGGCCGGAACCTGGCGGCGGACCGCGCAGGCTTTGTCCTCACAACTTCTTCAACAGCTGGTTGGCCGTGGTCAACATGGGGTCCCAGGTGGGCCCGAAAGGCGGTGCGTAGGCCAAGTCGCACTGGGCGAACTGCGCCACCGTCATGCCGGCGTGCAGGGCCACGGCCGGGGCGTTGATACGATGGGCCACCCCCTCGCGGCCCACCATCTGCATGCCCAGCAGGCGGCCGGACTTGACGTCGGCCACCATGTGGTTCCAGATGGGGGTGGAACCCGGGTGGGCGTGGGCCCGCGAGCGGGTCTTGATGACCACGGCGACCGGGTCGAATCCGGCCCGGCGGGCCTCGTCGGCGGTCAGGCCGGTGCGGGCCACCTGCAGCCCAAAGACCTTAAAGACCGCCGTGCCGGCCACGCCGTCCAGTTCGGTGCGGCGGCCGCAGACGTTGTCGGCCACGGCCCAGCCGGCGCGGTTGGCGCGCAGGGCCAGGGGAATCCAGACCCGCTCCCCGCTGACCACGTGGAAGGCGTCGGCGCAGTCGCCGGCCGCAAAGATGTTGTCATCGCTGGTGTGCAGTCCGCGGTCCACCGCGATGGCGCGTCCCACCGAAAGATCCAGTCCGGCGGCCTCGGCGATGGCGCTGTTGGGCCTCACCCCCACGGCCACCAGGACCATGTCGGCTTCCAGGGAAAGGTCCCGGCACCGCACCTTCAGGCCGTCACCGGTGGTTTCGACGGCGGTGATCTCGTGGCCCGCGTGGGTGCGCGCCCCGTTGGCGTGGACCTCTTCGAGCACCACCCGGCTCATCTCCTCGGGCATCCAGGGCAGGAAGACCGGCCGCGGCTTGACCATGTCCACTTCGATTCCCAGTGCCCGCAGGTTCTCGCACATCTCCAGGGCCACGTACCCCATGCCGACGATCACCGCCCGGCGCACCCGGCGGCTTTGCAGGAAATTCTTGATCCGGCGACCCTGGTCCAGGCTCTTGAGCACCATCACCCCGGGCAGGTCGAACCCCGGCAGATCCGGCCGGACGGCCGAGGCGCCGGTGGCGATCAGCAGCCGGTCGTAGGGCTGTTCGAACCGTTTGCCCTGGTGGTCGGTGCCGGAAACCACGCCGGCGGCCGGGTCGATGCCCTCGGCGCGCCAGCCGGTGCGCAGGTCGATGCCCTGCTTGCTGCGGAACACCTCGGCGCGCCGCACCACCAGTTCCTCGATGTCGCGCTGCGGGTCGCCGATGTTGTAAGGCATGCCGCAGGCGCTGTAGGAGACGTCCATGGTCTGCTCCAGAACGATGACCTCCAGATGCGGGTCGATGCGTTTGGCCCGGCTGGCGGCGCTCATGCCCGCCGCGTCACCGCCGATGATGACGAATTTCATGATCTGTTTCCCTTTCCTGCTGCCGTTGCGGAACCCCGGACCGGCCCTCCGCGCGGCCGGGTTCCCTAAAAAATCCGCCCCGACGTTCCCCGGGGCCGGCTTGATTTTGCACGGGGGTCAGTATATTCTAGTTGAAAAGCGGGATGCAAGGCTCTTTTGGTTTAAAGCTGCCGGCGGACGCCTGGCGGCTTTTTCAGGTATCGGACAGAACGGAGGCGGGTTGACATTTGCCGACCATTGAAGCGCGCATAAGGACCCTGCGGGAGCAGGTTCGACAGGTTCCGCCGGTCCGGCGCCCCTCTTTCCGCCGTCGTATGGCCGACATCCGCAAGTCCCTGGAGCGGGCCGCCGGCGGCGGTTCCCGGCCGGCGGCGGCCCGGCTGGACCGCCTGGAGAAGCAGGTCGCGGAGGCCGTACGCATCCGCGACCTGCGCCGCCGAAGCCTGCCGCAGCCCGCACTGGACGCCGATCTGCCCATCACCGCCCGGCGGGAAGAGATCATCGCCGCCATCGGCCGGCACCCGGTGATCATCGTCTCCGGTGAAACCGGTTCCGGCAAGACCACCCAGCTGCCGCAGTACTGCCTGGCGGCCGGGCGGGGGGTGGACGGCCAGATCGCCTGCACCCAGCCGCGCCGCATCGCCGCCGCCACGGTCTCGCGCCGCATCGCCGAGGAGCTGGGCGAACCCCTCGGCAAATCGGTGGGCTACAAGATCCGCTTCCAGGACCAGAGCCGTCCCCACAACTACATCAAGGTCATGACCGACGGGGTGCTGCTGGCCGAGGTGCGCAGCGACCCGCTGCTCTCACGCTACGACACCGTCATCGTGGACGAGGCCCACGAGCGCAGCCTCAACATCGACTTCGTGCTGGGGCTGCTCAAGCGCCTGCTGGCGCGGCGCCCCGACCTGAAGCTGATCGTCACCTCGGCCACCATCGACACCCGCAAGTTTTCGCAGGCCTTCGACGACGCCCCGGTCATCGAGGTGTCGGGACGCACCTTCCCGGTGGAGATCCGCTACCGGCCGGCCGATGGCGGCGACGACGATCCCGGCTACGTGGAAAACGCGGTGGCGGCGGTGTTCGAACTGCTGGGTGAAGGCCCCGCCGGCGACATGCTGGTGTTCATGCCCACCGAGCAGGACATCCGCGACACCTGCGACCTGATCCGCGCGCGGGACGCGGCCGGTGTGACGGTGCTGCCCCTCTTCGCCCGCCTGAACGCCGCGGAGCAGGCCCGCGTATTCGCCCCCGTGAGCGGCTGCAAGATCATCGTGGCCACCAACGTGGCCGAAACCTCTATCACTATCCCCGGCATCCGCTACGTGGTGGACACCGGGCTGGCGCGCATCTCGCGCTACCGACCGCGCCGGCGCAGCACCTCGCTGCGCATCCAGCCGGTCTCGCGCAGCAGCGCCGACCAGCGTGCCGGACGCTGCGGGCGGGTGTCCGCCGGGGTGTGCGTGCGTCTCTTCAGCGAGGAGGACTACGCCGGGCGCCCGCAGTACACGGCGCCCGAGATCCTGCGTTCCAACCTGGCCGAGGTCATCCTGCGCATGATGGCCCACCGCCTGGGCGACATTACCGATTTCCCCTTCGTGGACCCGCCCGCCGACCGCCACGTGGCCGACGGCCTCAAGCTGCTGACCGAGCTGGGCGCCGTTTCCGAGCGCAAAGACGGCCGCGGCCGTCGGCGCCACGTCCTGACACGCACCGGCCGGCTGATGGCCGAGCTGCCCCTGGACCCGCGCCTGTCGCGCATGCTGGTGGAGGCCCACCGCCGCGGCTGCCTGGACCAGGTGGCCGTGATCGCCGCCGCCCTGAGCATCCAGGACCCGCGCCAGCGCCCCGCCGAGCAGGCCGCCCGGGCCGACCAGGCCCAGCGCGTCTTCCAGGACCCGCGCTCGGATTTTGTCACCTGGCTCAACCTGTGGCGTGCTTACCACCGCAGCCAGCGGTCCGCCGACGGTCCGCTCTCCAAGAGCCAGGCCCGCCGGCGTGCACGACGCTTCTGCCGCACCCATTTCCTGTCCTTCCGGCGCATGCGCGAGTGGTGCGACGTCCACGAGCAGATCCTCGACATCCTGCGGGACGTCAAGCTCGTGAAGGGGCGGGACGACGACATGCGCATGCCGCGGGAGCTGCCGGTCACCGACGGCTTTTCCCCCGCCTACCGCCGGCTGCACGAGGCCGTGCTGGCCGGGCTGCTCTCGCAGGTGGCGCGGCGCGAGGAGGGCACGCGCTTCAAGGCTGCCCGCGGTGCCGCGGTGTGGGTTTTCCCCGGCTCGGTGCTCTTCAAGACGCCCGGCGAGTGGATCGTGGCTGCCGAGATGGTGGAAACCACCCGCCCTTACGCGCGCACCTGCGCCCGCATCGATCCAGCCTGGCTGGAGGAAGTGGGCGGCGACCTGTGCCGCCGCAGCTACGCCGATGCCCACTGGGATGAAAAGCGCGGCCAGGTGGTGGCCACCGAGAAGGTGAGCCTCTTCGGACTGCCCATCGTGGCGGGGCGCCGGGTGGGCTACGCCCGGGTCAACCCGGCCGAAGCCTGCGACATCTTCGTGCGCGCCGCCCTGGTGGAAGGCGGTCTGGCGGAGGAGCTGTCCTTCATGGTTCACAACCGCAAGCTGATCGCGCGCATCCGCGACATGGAGAGCCGCCTGCGGCGCCGGGACATCCTGGTCGGCGAAGATGAACTTTTCGCCTTCTACCGGGAGCGCCTGGACGGCTGCTGCGACCTGCCGTCCCTCAAGAAGCGCATCCGCGAGGCCGGCGGGGACGCCTTCCTGCGGCTCACCGAGGCGGAGCTGGCGCGATACCGCCCCGACCCCGACGAACTGGCGCGCTATCCCCGGCAAGTCTCGCTGGGCGGGCGCCGGTTCTCCTGCGAGTACCGTTTCCGGCCCGGCAGGGAGGACGACGGGGTGACGGTGCGCGTGCCCTCCAGCGCCCTGGACGACCTGTGCGCCGACGCCGCCGACTGGCTGGTGCCCGGCCTGTTCCGGGAAAAGGTCGAGGCCCTCATCCGGGGGCTGCCCAAGCCCTACCGCCGACGCCTGGTACCGGTGGCCGACACGGTGGACATCGTCTGCCGCGAGATGCCGCGGGAAAACCGTCCCCTGGTCAATGCCCTGGGCGATTTTTTGCAGCGCCGTTTCGGGGTCGACGTGCCGGCCGGGGCCTGGCGCGAGCAACAACTGCCGCCGCACCTGACCATGCGCTTCGCCGTCACCGGGCCCTCCGGCGAGACCCTGCGCGCCGGGCGCGGCCGGGAGGTGCTGGCCGGGGAAGTGAAGGTGGACCTTTCCGGCGGCATCCCCGCCGATCTGCGGTCCCGGTGGGAGCGGTCACACCTGTCGGACTGGCAGTGGGACGAGATTCCCGACACGCTGACCGTGACCACGGCAAAGGGGGCCCCCTGGCAGGTCTTTCCGGCCCTGGAGGCGGATCCGCAGCGGCAGGGGTGTGTCAACCTGCGCTTGTTCGCCGACCGGCGCCGGGCCGTGGCGGCGCACCGCCGGGCCGTGGGCGTGCTGGCCGCCGGCCGCCTCAAAAAGGAAATCGCCTGGCTGCGGCGGCTGCTGAAACTGCCGCCGGAGGCCGCCCGGGCGGCCTCCGGGTTCGGCGGCGCCGCGAAACTGCAGGAGGGCCTGCGCCGGGCCGTGCTCAGCGGCCTGCTGGAAAAGGACGTGCGGCGCCGCGAGGATTTCGAGGCCCTGGTGCGTCGGGCGGCGGTGGACATCACGCCGGCCGCCGGCGAACTGCTGGACGCCGTCTGCCCCGTGCTGGCGGCCTGCGGCCGCGTCCGGAAAACCCTGGCCGAACTGCAGGGCGCCAACCGCTTCGACGCCGCCGTGCAGGACCTGCTGCAGCGGCTGCAGCGGCGCCTTGAGAGGCTGGTGCCGGAAAACTTCTACCGGCTCTATCCGCCCTCGCGCCTGAAGCACCTGGTGCGCTACCTCGGGGCCCTGGAGATCCGCGCCCGGCGGGCCGTGGTGGACCCGGAAAAGGACCGCGCGCGTTCGGCCCGCGCGGCGGTGTTCGAGACGGCCCTGGCGGAACTGCTCGAATCGCTGACCCCGCAGGTGTCCGCGGAGAAAAAAGCCGCCCTGGAGGAATTCTACTGGATGATCGAGGAGTTCCGCGTGTCGCTCTTCGCCCAGGAACTCAAGACGGCCGTCAAGGTCTCCCCCCAGCGCCTGCAGCGCCGCCTGGACGAACTGCGCCGCATGAACTGAAACGTTGCTTCCAGCGGGCTTCAGACGGTTTAATCTGCCGCATTCCTCTCCGCGATTTCCCGGTACCTGCGCGCTTCCGCGATCTTCCCGCGCTTGAGACAACCCTGGACATAGATGGCGCACTTCCGCTGCAGCACGCGGCGGACGGCGGCGTCCCGGGCCGGGTCCAGCAGGCCGCTCTGCAGCAGCCGGGCCAGGGAGCGGATGCGGTAACGGTCCAGCCCCGGCCGGCGGGAGAGCTGGTCGGCGTGGCCGCCGCGCTTGACGATCAGGGGCTCGTCGATGAGGTAGACCGGGTGCCGGCAGGCGACGCGCAGCCACAGGTCGTAGTCCTCGCAGGCCGGCAGGCTTTCGTCGAACAGCCCCACTTCGTCCAGCAGCCGTCGGCGCATCATCACCGCCGACGGGCTCACCAGGCACAGCTGCAGGGAGCGCTCGAAGATGTCGCCGGACGGTTTGCGGTGTTTTTTGCGGGGGTTGACGCGCAGGCCGTTCCGGATCCAGATCTCCTCGGTCTGGCAGATGAGGGCATCGGGATGCCGCTGGAAAAAGGCGGTCTGGGTGGTGAGTTTGCCGGGCAGCCAGAGATCGTCGGAGTCCAGCAGGGCGATAAGGGGCGCCGCGGCCGCCCGGATGCCCGTATTGCGGGCGGCGCTGACCCCGCTGTTGGCCTGCCGGATGAGGCGCAGGCGGCGGCCGTAGGCCGCCAGCGCTTCGGCGGTTCCGTCGGTGGAGCCGTCGTCGACCACGATCAGTTCGACGTCGTTAAAATCCTGGGCCAGCACCGAGTCGACGGCCTCGCGGACGAAGTCCCTGCGGTTGAAGGTGGGGATGATGACGCTCACCGCCGGCATGCTACGAATTCCATTCGATCCGAAAACAACGTGATTTCAGAAAGTTTTTAGGGATTTCGGAAAATGCGGCCCCCCTCGACTTTTCGCTTGAAAGATGCGGGGCAACCCTTTAATAGGGATTCATGGGAACCGTGGTGAACATAAAAAAAAACCTTTGAAATCGCAAGGGATTTGATGGTTCCCGGGGACGCGGCGGAAGCCAGCCCCTTTTTGTCCACCCGCAAACACGTGAACGGAGGAGGAGATGGAATTCGAGTGTATCGTGTACACCAAGGACGACGGCATTGCCACCATCAAGCTCAACCGGCCCCAGGTGCTCAATGCCATGAACAAGCAGCTGTGGCTGGACTTCCAGGCGGCCCTGGAGGACGTGCGCAGCGACGCGGAAATCCGGGTGCTGATCGTCACCGGCGAGGGAAGGGCCTTTTCCACCGGCGCGGACCTGAAGGACTCCAAAGACCGCAGCCCGGAGGACTACCGCGACTACCTGGAGCAGCTGCAGGAAACCTCGCGCCGGATCATCCGCTTCGAAAAGCCCACCATCGCGGCCATCAACGGCTATGCTCTGGGTTCGGGCTACGAGCTGGCGCTGGCCTGCGACATCCGGCTGGCGGCCGAAGACGCCCGGATCGGGTCCCCCGAGGCGCGGGTGACCTCCTCAGTGACCGGCGGCGCCATGCGCCTGGTGCAGGACCTGGTCGGGCCGGGCAAGGCGCGTGAACTACTCTTCACGGCACAATACATCGACGGAAAAGAGGCCGAGCGTATCGGGCTGGTCAACCGCGCCGTGCCCGCCGACCGGTTGATGGAAGAGGCACTGGCGATGGCGCGGCAGATCGCCGGGAACTCGGCCTTTTCCATCCGCATGATCAAGCGCGGACTGCTCATGGCGCAGGGCGAGGCCAGCCTGGAGGCCATCATGGACTACGAGGTGGAGGCCTGCCTGGCCTGCGTGTCCACGGCCGAGCGGCAGAAGTCGCTGACCGATTTCGCGCAGCGCAAGCGGGATTGAGGCCGTCGCCCCCGGTCCGATGCCCGTCGGGCCGGGAGACCCGAATCATTTCACCGATTGCAGGGAGAAGAGAACAAATGACACTGGAACGTGTGCTGGACGCCGAGTCGGTGGCCGTTATCGGCGCCTCCAAGACGGTCACCAAGCGGGGCTACCAGGCCATCCGTACCCTGGTGGACGAGAACTACGAGGGCCGCATCTACCCGGTCAACCCCAAGGAGAAAATCATCCTGGGGTTTCGCTGCTACCCGAGCATCAACGACATCGAGGGGCCGGTGGACATCGCCCTGGTGGCCACCCCGGCGCGCACGGTGCCGGCGGTGCTGGAGCAGTGCGGACAAAAGGGGGTGGCCGGTGCGGTCATCCTGGCCGGGGGGTTCGGCGAACTGGGCGAGGAGGGGCGTAAGCTGGAAAACGAGGTCATCGCCGTGGCCCGCCGCCACAACGTGCGCCTCATCGGGCCCAACACATCGGGCATGATGAACCTCAAGAAAAACCTGAACCTGGTGGGCCTCAAGCACGCGCCGCGGGGCGACATCGCCCTGCTGACCCAGAGCGGCAACATGGCGCTGACGCTCATCACCGAGGCCAAGCTCAAGAGCCGCAAGGGGTTCACCTACTACGTGGGCGTGGGCAACGAGGCCGACATCCGTTTTCACGAGTACCTGGAGTTCTTCCGGCGTGACCCCGACACGCGGGCCGTGCTGATGTACGTCGAGGGCATGCGTGACGGCCGCAAGTTCCTGCAGCAGGCCTACCGCACCACCCAGGAGAAGCCGGTGGTGCTGCTCAAGAGCGGCCGCTCTTCCACCGGCAAACGCTCGGCCGGCTCCCACACCGGGGCGCTGGCGGGCATGAGCGAGGTGGCCCGCGGTGCCTTCGAGCGCGCCGGCATCGTGGTCATCGAGAATTCCGACGAGCTGTTCCCGGCCGCCGAGACCCTCTCCAGCCTGCCACCCATGCGCAAGAACCGGGTGGCCATCCTGGCCGACGGCGGCGGCCATGCCACCATCGCGGCCGACCTGCTCACCGACCTCGGCATGCAGATCCCGGAGCTGGCCGAAAAGACCCGGCGGCGGCTGCGAGAGGTGCTGCCCGACGCCGCATCGGTGCCCAACCCGGTGGACGTGGCTGGCGGGACCGACGACAACCCGGCCGTTTTCGCCGACTGTGCCAAGATCATCCTCAACGACCCCAACGTGGACGGGCTGCTGATCGTGGGGCTCTTCGGCGGCTACGGTATCCGTTTCGCCGAGAGCCTGTCTTTCATGGAAGAAGATGCCGCCCACCGCATGGGGAAGCTGGTGGCCAAACGGCGCAAGCCCATCGTGCTGCACAGCCTGTTCGCCTCGGAAAAGCCGCACTCGCTGGACCTGTTGCGCTACTACGGCATTCCGGTTTACGACTCGCTGGACGTGGCCTGCAAATGTATGGGCGTGCTGGCGCAGTACGGACGCTACCTTTCCAGCTACCACGCCAAGACCAACTTCGTGCTTGACTGGGGCCAGAAGGCCACCGAGAAAGGGCGTGAGATTATTGCCACGGCCCTGGCGGAGGGCCGCAACGCCCTGCTGGAGCACGAGGCCAAGCGCCTGCTGCGGCTCCACGACGTGCCCGTCTTCCAGGACCGGCTGGCGGCCACGGCGGACGAGGCCGTCCAGATCGCCGAGGAGATCGGCGGAGAGGTGGTGCTCAAGATCGTTTCGCCGGACATCCTGCACAAGAGCGACGCCGGCGGAGTGGTGCTGCGTGTGTCCGGGGCGAAAAAAGTGCGGCGCGCCTTCGATCGCATCATGAAGAACGCCAGACGCTACAATCCGGCCGCCGACATCCGCGGCGTGCTCGTGTCCCCCATGGCCGACGTGGGCGTGGAAGTGATCATCGGCACCAAGATCGACGACCAGTTCGGCCCGGTGATCATGTTCGGCATGGGCGGGGTGCTGGTGGAGATTCTCAAGGACGTGGCCTTCCGGGTGCTGCCCATCTCACCCACCACGGCCCGACAGATGATCGAAGAGATCCGGTCGGCGCCGCTGCTCAACGGCTACCGCGGGCAGGCGCCCTGTGACAAGAAGGCGCTGCGCCGGCTGTTGCTCAAGTGCTCGGAATTGGTCGAGGCCTACCCGCAGATCGTGGAGATGGACCTCAATCCGGTCATCGCCCACGAAAAGGGGGTCAGTATCGTCGACGCACGCATCCTGCTGCGCCGCGAAGCCGGGGACGCGAAACAGGGCCATCGCAGGTAACGATCGGTATGGTGAGTGCCGGGGTCTCTCACGGGTCGTGTGTACCTGCGTTTGCGGGGCGCGCAGGCTTCGTGCGCGGCTGGAGAACCCCGGGAAACGGTACGCTGGACGGCGGCCGGCGCATCCCCGCCGGGGCTCGCGGAGCGCAGGCGCAATAAAAGGCTTGCCTTGCGGCAAAGGATTTGATACTTTTAAAGATGAGCTATTAAATAATTGAAGCTCAACATTATGAATGGAATTCAGCGAGATAGGAAGACCCGGTCGGCTCGCGTGGAAAACGATAAAGGAAGGACCGGAAACCGGGACAGCAGGGCTCGGCCCCTCGCAGAAGCGCCCGGTTGCAAGTAAACTCTCAGTCAGAAGGAGGAGGTTTTCATGAAAAAAGCATTCGTGTTGAGTCTTGCGGTACTGTTCGGGTTCGTGATGTTCATGGGTGCTGCGCCGACTCAGGTGCAAGCCAAGACCATTTTCGTGACCATCGGCACGGGCGGTATCACCGGCGTGTATTATCCCACCGGCGGCGCCATCGCCAAGATGATCAACAAGAAACGCAAGGAATACGGCATCCGCGCCACGGTGGAGTCCACCGGCGGATCGGTGTTCAACATCAACGCCGTGCTCTCCGGTGACCTGGACTTCGGCATCTGCCAATCCGACCGCCAGTACCAGGCCGTGCACGGCCTGGCCGAGTGGAAGGACAAGGGCCCCCAGAAGGATCTGCGCGCGGTGTTCAGCATTCACCCCGAGTCGGTGACCCTGGTGGCCGCCGATGACGCCAATATCAAGACCCTGGCCGACCTCAAGGGCAAGCGCGTCAACATCGGCAACCCCGGATCCGGCCAGCGCCAGAATGCCATCGACGCCCTGGCCGCCGCCGGCATCGACTACAAGAAGGACATCAAGGCCGAGAGCGTCAAGGCCGCCGAGGCTCCCGGCCTGCTGCAGGACGGCCGCATCGACGCCTTCTTCTACACCGTGGGTCACCCCAGCGGCGCCATCAAGGAGGCCACCGCCGGTGCGCGCAAGGTGCACTTCGTGCCCATCACCGGACCGGGCATCGACAAGATGATCAAGGAAAAGCCTTACTACGCCAAGTCCTTCATCCCGGTGAAACTCTACCCCAACGCCACCAACAAGGAAAACGTGCCGACCTTCGGCGTCAAGGCCACCTTCGTGACCTCGGCCAAGGAGCCCGACAAGGTCGTTTACGCCATCACCAAGGAGGTCTTCGACAACTTCGATTCTTTCAAGAAGCTGCACCCGGCCTATCAGGTGCTCACCAAGAAGAGCATGCTCGAGGGCCTGTCGGCGCCCATTCATCCCGGCGCCATGAAATACTATAAGGAAGTCGGGCTGATGAAGTAGTCCGTCGGTCCTGTCTTTTCTCACCGGGCGGCGGCTGCGCCGCCCGGGTGTTCACCCGCAGTTTCAGAAAGTGACGACACCGGCGCCGCTGCCATGGGCGCCGGCGTCGATTCGCGCCACGACAGCGAACGCGGCCCGTGCCTGCCGCATCCGCCGCAGCGGCGGCCGGCGACAGGCTGTTCCCGCTCTTTCCAGCATCAGGTGACCCAATGAACGATCTCGAAACCCCCCAGAAGGACGACGGCATTGAGCTGGCCAAACGCCTGGCCGAAGAAGAAGAGGGCATCGGCAGGAGACCCAAGGGGCCCGACAAGTGGGTGATCCCCACCATCGGGGTCATCTGGAGCGCCTTCCAGCTTTCCATCGCCAGCTGGCTGGTTCTGGACTCGACTTTCATCCGGGCCATCCACTTGGCTTTCGCCATGCTCATCGTTTTCCTCAACTACCCGCTTTTCAAGAAGCCGCGGCTGGGTCTCAAATACTTCTCCCAGATGGACCGCATCCCGCTGCTGGATTACGTGCTGGCCATCGTGGCCGCGCTGTCGGCGCTGTATATCGCCATCGACTACGACGGGCTGACGACCCGTTACGGGGCGCCCATGCTGCGCGACATCGTCATCGGCATCATCCTGGTGGTCCTGCTGCTGGAGGCCTCGCGGCGGGTCATCGGGCCGGCGCTCTCGATCATTGCCACCTTTTTCATCATGTACTCCTTCCTGGGGCCTTACATGCCCGACGTGATCCAGTTCAAGGGTGTCTCGCTCAACCGCTTCGTGGGGCAGATGACCATGAGCACCGAGGGCATCTACGGCATCCCGCTGGACGTCTCGGCCACCGTCGTCTTTCTCTTCGTACTCTTCGGCGCCATGCTCGACAAGGCCGGCGCCGGGCAGTATTTCATCCATCTGGCCCTGTCGCTGCTGGGGCGCTTCAAGGGCGGACCGGCCAAGGCGGCCGTTCTGGGCAGCGGGCTGACCGGCCTGGTCAACGGGTCGAGCATCGCCAACATCGTCACCACCGGCACTTTCACCATTCCGCTGATGAAGAAGGTGGGTTATCCGCCCACCAAGGCCGCCGCCGTGGAGGTGGCCGCCAGCACCGACGGACAGATCGCGCCGCCCATCATGGGGGCCGCGGCCTTCATCATCGCCGAGTACGTCAACGTGCCCTACGTCGAGGTCATCAAGGCCGCCGCCGTGCCGGCCTTCGCCTCTTACGCAGCCCTGCTTTACATCACCCACATCGAAGCTTCCAAGCTGGGCCTCAAGGGTATGCCCAAGAGCCAGCTGCCGCTCTTTTTCAAGACCCTGGTGCGCGGCGCTCACTACATGCTGCCCATCGCCATGCTGCTCTACGAGTTGATCATCACGCGGCACACACCCGAAACGGCGGCCTTCAACGCCTGCTGGGTGATGGCTCTGATCATGCTGGTGCAGCGGCCCGTCCAGGCGTACATGGACGGAAAGCCCCTGGCACCGGCCCTGTGGCAGGGGGTGCGCGACATCTTCGCGGCCCTGGCCGGCGGTGCCCGCAACATGGTGGCCGTGGCGCTGGCCACGGCGGCGGCCGGCATCATCGTGGGCGTAGTGGCCATGGGCCTGGGGCAGCTGGTCACCGAGATCATCGACGTGCTCTCGGGCGGCAACATCTACCTTATGCTGGTGATCACCGCCATCGCCAGCCTGATCATCGGCATGGGCCTTCCGACGACGGCTACTTACATCGTCATGGCCTCGCTGACGGCGCCGGCCATCGTCGAGATCGGCCAGATGAACGACTTCATCGTTCCCCTGATGGCGGCACACCTGTTCTGCTTCTACTTCGGCATCCTGGCCGACGACACGCCGCCGGTGGGCCTGGCCGCCTATGCGGCCGCGGCCATTGCCAAGTCGCCGCCCATACCCACCGGCATCCAGGGCTTCATGTACGACATCCGGACGGCCATCCTGCCCTTTATGTTCATTTTCAACAGCGACCTGATCCTGCACAACGTCAACAGCTGGCCCCAGGGGATCCTTATCTTTGCCATGGCCTGCGTGGGGAATTTCGCCTTCGCCTCGGCGACCCAGGGGTGGTTTGTGACCAAAAACCGCCTCTACGAGGTGCCGCTGTTCCTTTTCGTGACGCTCAACCTCATGCGGCCGGACCTGATTGCATCCTGGGTGGGCATCCCGCATGAACAGCGTTACTACACCTACCTCATCGGACTGGCCGTGCTGGGGCTGATCTACCTGATGCAGCGGCCGCGGGTCGACCGGACCCAGGGCGCGGTTCCGGTGGCGGCCTGACGTTACGGCCACAGGAGACGGAAGAATGGACAATGTAAAGACCGTCATGGTGGCGCTGGGCTTCAGCCACTACTGCGGAGGTCTCTTCAACTACGCTGCGTCACTGGCCGGAAGGCTGGATGCCGACCTGCTGGTGGCCAGCATCATTAATTCACGGGACGTGGAAGCCGTGGGCCGCGTGTCCGCCATGGGTTTCGAGGTGGACGGCGAGCACTACGCGGAGAGCGTCCGCCGCGAGCGACTCGAACTGCTGGAGGGCTACATCCGCGAATCCGGATTCGCGGCCGACCGCGTACGCACCATCATTCGGGTGGGCAATCCGCTGGACGAATTGCTCAAGATCACGGTCGAAGAGGACGTCCAGTTGCTGGTCATGGGCGTCCGGGGGCGTACGGACCTGGAACACATCTTCATCGGTTCCATCGCCGAGAAGCTGTTCCGGCGCTCTCCGGTTACCATCGTGTCCTACCGCGACGAGAAGAGCGCCCGCCGTTTGCGCAAACGCATTCATCTGTAATTTTCCGTGAAAAGGCGGCGGTACCGGCGGCGGCCCGGCAGCCGGTACCCGCCCCGGCGGGAGGCCCGCGGGGGGAACTTCGCGGCATGCCCGCCGAAAGGGGGCAAGATGATGGTGCCTGACAGAAGATGGCTGGTCTGCCTGGCGGTGGTGGCGGCGCTGCTGGCGTCCGTTACCGCTGGGGCTCAGGATCGTTTCACCGACAACGGCGACGGCACCGTCACCGACCACAAGCTCAACGTGATGTGGTCCAAGACGGACAACAGCGGCGACATCGACTGGAAGCAGGCCGTGCGTTGGGTGAAATACACCTTTCCCGACACGCTGGAGAAGAAGTACGACAACTGGCGCCTGCCGACCCTGCAGGAGCTCAAAAGCCTGTACGTCAGGGATGCCGAATACGATGGCTACGAGAGCGACTGCGGCCAGCGGGTCAAAATCGTCCCGCAAATCCGCGTCAGCTGCGGCTGGGTGTGGACTTCCAAAGTGGAATCCATCACCGCCACGGTGTTCAACTTTCAGCGCGGCATCTACTACACCGACCGCATGGCCCACCGCCGCGCCCACCGTGCGCTGCCGGTGCGGGACCTGAAATAAAAAACGCTCACATCCCCACCCCGTCAATGGCGGTTCCGCAGTCCGGGCAGCGGCCGTTCGCGATGCGGTTGCGGCGGATGAAAAACCCCATGCGGTCCACCAGCAGCTTGCCGCACCGGTAGCAGTAGGTGCCCTCGCCCTCTTCACCGGGCACATTTCCCGTGTACACGTACCGCAGTCCGGCGTCCAGGCCGACGCGGCGCGCCTCGAGCAGGGTCTCCAGGGGCGTGGGCGGTCGGTCCGTGAGTCGGTAGGTGGGGTGGAAGCGGCTGATGTGCCAGGGCGTCTCGGGGCCCAGGTCGGCGGCGATGAACGCCGCCAGGCGCCGCAGTTCGGCCATATCGTCGTTCATGCCGGGCACGATCAGGGTGGTGACTTCGAGGAAAATTCCGCGTGCCTTCATCTCCCGCAGGGTTTCCTTGACCGGTTCCAGGCGGGCGCCGCAGTAATGGCGGTAGGTCTCGTCGGAAAAGGCTTTCAAATCGACGTTGGCGGCATCCAGGCAGGGGGCGATCATCTCGACGGCCTCGGGTGTCATATAGCCGTTGGTGACGAAGACGCTGCGGATCCCCTCCTCGCGGGCCAAGCGGGCTGTCTCGTAAGCCAGTTCGAAGAAAACGGTGGGTTCGGTGTAGGTGAAGGCGATGCTGGCGCAGCGCTGGCGACTGGCGTCGGTTACGATTTCCCGGGGGGTGACCGCGTCGCCCACGATCAGGCCCCGGCGGTCGGCCGGCAGCTGGGCGATGTCGGCGTTCTGGCAGAACCGGCACTTGAAGTTGCACCCCACCGTGGCGATGGAATACGACAGGCTTCCCGGCAGAAAATGGAAGAGCGGCTTTTTCTCGATGGGGTCCACGTGGCGGGCGATGACCTTGCCGAAGACCAGGGTCTGCAGGGTGCCGCCGCGGTTTTCGCGCACCGCGCAGATGCCCCGCCGGCCCTCGGAGATCACGCAGCGGTGGTGGCAGAGGTGGCACCGCACGCGATTTTCGGACAGTGATTCGGATAGATAGGCTTCCATGGTTTTGGTGTCCGGTTTGGGGTTAAAAAGCGGTCAGCCTTCGAAAACGAAGCGCGTGGGCCGATCGCTGACGGCTTTTTCAGTTCGGGTGCAGGGCCTTGCAGGGGAAACTGCCGGTGGCCGATGGCAGGCTGTCTTCCAGTTTGAGCTCCAACGGGCGCGTGCGGTACTTGGGCATCAGGGTGACGGCGATGCCGGCAAAAGCGCCGAAGGGACACCGCTGAACCAGGTGATACCCCTCGATGCGGCCCATGATGCGGCCGGGCGGGCGCATGAGCTGGCAGACGGTGCGCCAGGACACCGGCACGTCTCCCAGGGCGCTGCGGATCATGTTCTTGAGCTCCCAAATGCTGAAAAAACGCGCGTGCCGATAGATGGTGTTGAACAGCTTGCCCTTCACGCGCAGTTGCAGACCCTTGAGGGCGTAACGGTTCAGGATGCCAACGAAAACGCGATCCTTGGCCACACGGAAGGCCTCTTCCAGGGCCTTCTGGGGGTCGTCCACGAATTCCAGGGTGATGTTCAGACAGGCGTAGGTGAACGCGTTGTCCTCGAAAGGCAGGTCCTCGGCGAAACCGCGGCGCAGTTCCACACGGTGTCCCACGGTCCGGCGTGCAATGTCCAGCATGTAGGGCGACGGATCGATGCCGGTGACGTCCAGGTGTTTCTCCAGCAGGGGTAGCATGCTCGTGCCGGTGCCGCATCCGATGTCCAGAATGGACTCCCCGGCCGCCGGGCGCAACAGGTCGATCATCAGCCGGCGTTCGAGCTGCACGACCACCTGCCGGCTGCGGTCCCGGCACCATTTTTCGTAGGCGAGGGCATCCTGAAAGTCAAATACGTACCCCATGGTCTTTTCCCTGGAAGGAACGTGTTACGGCTTTAGCGGCCGTCCATCGGAGTCCATTCCGTCGTGAGCGCCGCCACAGGCCCTGCCGGCAGCCTGCGTGGCATCCGGTCACTTCCAGATAATAAGCATTGCCCGACGAAAGAAAAGCCCCCCGCAAACCGCGGGCGTTATTCCTGGGGCGCGGCCGGCGAGGTGGCTTCGGCCGTTTCGGCCTTTTTTTTGGACCGGCTTTTGCGGCGGGAGCGTTTCCGGGGTTTGGCGCTTTTTTCCGGCTTTTCGGCCGTCGCCTCCGCAGGGGGGCCGAAGCCGAAAAAACTGCCGGGAAAGGCGCCCGGTTCGCGCGGTGGCACTTTGGCCCGGGGTGGACGGCTGGCGGCGGCGGGCTTGCGCTTGCGGGCGCGCCGCCGGCTGCGGGTCTTGTCGGTTTTTTTCCGTCCGCGGTCGATGTGCACCGGCCCGCTGCGGTCTTCGACGAACCAGTCGTCTTCGGGCCAAGCCACCGGGATCTGGTAGCCCAGCAGCTTTTCCAGCGGCTCCAGGTGGAAAACATAGGTTTCACAGGCCAGCGAGACCGCCTTGCCCCGGCTGCCGGCGCGTGCCGTGCGGCCGATGCGGTGCACGTAGTTTTCCGGGTCCTGGGGAAGGTCGTAGTTGATCACCAGGCTGATATCTTCGACGTGAATGCCGCGTGAAGCCACGTCCGTGGCTACCAGGATCTTGATCTTGCCGCTCTTGAACTGCTCCATGAGGCGGAAACGTTTGGTCTGGGGCAAGTCACCGGTGATGCCCTCGGCGGGCCACTGGTTGCCCTTGAGCTTGCGGGTGACCCACTCCACGCCGCTCTTGGTGTTGACGAAGATCAGCACCCGGCTCCAGTCCTCTTTTTCCAGCACGCCCAGCAGCAGCGAAAACTTGCTCTCGGACCCCACGTGGTAGAGCACCTGCTCGATACCTTCCACCGTGATCTCCTCGGGAGTGACGGCCACGAACTCGGGCAGGTTCATGTACTCGTAGGTGAGTTCCATGACCCGGTAGGACAGGGTGGCCGAGAGCAGCAGGGACTGGCGCACCTTGTAGCTGGGCAGCTTGCTTAGCAGGTACTGCATGTCCTTGGCGAACCCCAGGTCCAGCAGCCGGTCGGCCTCGTCGATGACCAGGATGGAGATCCCCTCGGCGTTGAACACCTTTTGCTTGTAGTAGTCGATGATGCGCCCCGGCGTGCACACGATGATGTCCACGCCGCGGCGCAGCTCGTCCGCCTGCTTCTGGTAATCGATCCCGCCCACCACCTGCATCATGCGGAAATCGAGGTGCTTGCCGATGAGCAGGGCCTCTTCGTAGATCTGCCGGGCCAGCTCCCGGGTGGGGGCCACGATCAGCGCGGCGGGCAGGTCTTTTTTGCGTCGCTTC
>CAYZCL010000059.1:0-14577 GCA_964476595.1 uncultured Desulfobacteraceae bacterium | reverse complement strand
GAGCTGCACCCCATCCCGGTGGAACTGACCTACGGCCTGGAGCGCATCGCCATGTACCTGCAGGGAGTGGACAACGTCTACGACCTCATGTGGAACGACGAGGTGACCTATGGCCAGGTGCACCACCAGCAGGAAGTGGAACAGTCCACCTACAATTTCGAGGAAGCCGACGTGGAGATGCTGCTGGAACTCTTCAACCGCTACGAGGCCGAGTCGCGGCGCATGGCCGAGCGGGGGCTGGTGCTGCCGGCCTACGAGTTCTGCCTGAAGTGTTCCCACACCTTCAACCTGCTGGACGCTCGCGGCGCTATCAGCGTGGCCGAGCGAACCGCCTACATCGGACGCATCCGCAACCTGGCCCGCGCCAGCGCCGAGGCCTATCTCAACCAGCGCAAGGAAATGGGCTATCCTCTCATGGCCGCCAGTTAACACGCACCGGCTTTCGATGCCGAAAGCCGGTGATCGCGAGTGCAAGGAGAACAAATGGATAAGCTACTGCTCGAAATCGGTACCGAAGAGATCCCGGCCGGCTACATCCAGCCGGCCCTGGAGGCCCTCTCCGCCGAGCTGCTCAAACAGCTGGATCGGGCCCGCATAGATCACGGCTCCGCCGCCACCTACGCCACGCCCCGCCGCCTGGCGGTCATCGTCGACGACGTGGCCCCCAAACAGCGCTCGGTGACCGAGGAAATCTCCGGCCCGCCGGAGAAGGTGGCCTTCGACGACCAGGGACAGCCCACCATGGCGGCCGTCAAGTTCGCCGAGAAGGTCGGCCTGCCTTTAAAAAAACTGCGCGTCCGGGAAACGCCCAAGGGGCGCTACCTGACGGCCCGCAAAACCCAGCGGGGACTGGCCAGTCGCACGCTGCTCAAGGAGATCCTGCCGCGCGTGATCCTGTCGATCCCCTTCCCCAAGACCATGATTTGGGGATCGCTGCACGTGCGCTTCGCGCGCCCCATCCACACCCTGGTGGCGCTGCTGGGAAAGAGCGTGGTCTCTTTTGAACTGGGCAACGTCCGCAGCGGCCGTACCACGCCGGGCCACTTCTTCATGCATCCCGGGAAAATCCGGCTTGCCGACGCCGACGGTTACGTTGAAGCCCTGCGGGACGTGGACGTCATCGTGGACATCGAACAGCGGCGCGAGGCGGTGCACGAGGGCGTGGCGCGTGCGGCCGCCGGAATGGGCGGCGAGGTCCTGCCGGACGACGAACTGCTGGACATCGTCACCAACCTGGTAGAGCAGCCCTTTCCCACGGCCGGCCGGTTTGACGACGAGTTCCTGGAACTGCCCGACGAGGTGCTCATCACGGCCATGCGCGAGCACCAGAAGTACTTTGCCGCCGTGGACGGCAACGGCCGGCTGCTGCCGGGCTTCATCGCCGTCAACAACACGCGCGCACGCGACATGGCCCTGGTGGCCCAGGGCCACGAGCGCGTCATCCGCGCGCGCCTGGCCGACGCCAAGTTTTTCTACAACGCCGACTTGCAGGAAATGCCGGACGAGCGCTGCGAGAAGCTGCGTGGCGTGCTCTTCCACGCCAAGCTGGGCACCGTGTACGACAAAGTGCAGCGTGTGCGCCGCATCTCCGATTACCTGGCCCGCCAGGCGGCCGCCGGCGCCGGCGTGGACGAGGCGACCCTGGCGGCTCACGCCGACCGTGCTTCCTGGCTGAGCAAGTCCGACTTGGTCAGTCAGATGGTGGGCGAGTTTCCCAAGCTCCAGGGAGTCATGGGCCGCATCTACGCTGAGAAGGCCGGTGAGCCGACCGAAGTGGCGGCCGCCATCGAGGAGCACTACCGGCCGACCTATTCCGGCGGTCCACTGCCCGAGACCCTGACCGGCGCCGTCTGCAGCATCGCCGACAAGATTGACTCCATCTGCGGCTTTTTCAGCGTCGGACTGGTGCCCACCGGCGGAGCCGACCCCTACGCCCTGCGCCGCCAGGGCATCGGCCTGGTACAGATCATGCGTGACCGGGATTTTTCCTTCTCCATCGCCGACCTGATCCGCCGGGCGCTGGCGGGATTCGCCATCGTCGACGACGCCGCGCGCGAACGCGTGGCCGGGCAGGTGGCCACCTTCCTGCAGCGGCGCATGGCCCACCTGCTGGCCGAGGAAGGCTTTTCGCGGGATGTTATCGCCGCCGTGCTGGCCGTGTCGGCCGACGACGTGCCCAATGTCTGGCAGCGCGTGGCGGTGCTGGAAAGACTCAAGGCCGCGCCGGACTTCGAGCCGCTGGCCGTCTCCTTCAAACGCGTGGTCAACATCATCCGCAAGTCCGGCCAGGAGCAGGCCGGCGACGTCGACGAGCATCTCTTCCAGGATGCGGCCGAGAGCGGCCTCTACAGCGCTTTCCGGCAGATCGACCGGCAGGTCTCGTCCCAGCTGGACCAGGGCGCCTTCCAGGAGGCCTTGGGTGCCATCGCCTCGCTCAAGGAGCGCGTGGACGCCTTTTTCGACGCCGTGATGGTCATGGCCGAGGACGGCGCCCTGCGTACCAACCGCCTGGCGCTGCTGGGAAAGATTGCCGGCCTGTTCGCCCGGTTCGCGGATTTTTCAAAGATTTCAACATAGACAAGGAACTCGTATGCCTTTCGATCCCGATAAAGACGTCGTACTCAAGCAGTGGCGCTGTGAAGACACCGGCCTGATCATTTCCATCAACCAGTACGCCGGCGGGCAGCCTAAGCTGCAGATCGGCCCGCGCATCCTGAAGAAAAAGGACGGCAGCGACCGGGCGCCGGTGCGCGCCGGGCGCCTCAGCATCGAGGATGTCCTGTGGCTCTACGACATCATTGACGAGGTCAAGGACGAGCTCAGCGCCTTGGCGGGTCCGCAATAGCGCCGGCTGGAGAGCGGTGGACGTGACCGCCGATGACGCCATCGTCCGGCCCGTGCGCGGCAGGCGTTCCCCCCGGCTGGGGCCTGTGGCCGTCATGGCGGCCACGCGGCCGGACTTCGAACGCATCGGCCGGCTCTGCGGACTGGCGGACGGGCGGCGGCACCCTCTCTACATCAGCGAACTGGCCGTCCCCGCCGATCCCGGCGAGGGCGTGGCCGTGGCGGGCCCCGTGGTGGGAGCACCGTACGCGGCCATGATCCTGGAGACCCTCCTGTGCTGGGGGGCCCGCGAGATTCTCTTCTGTGGTTGGTGTGGCGCCATCTCGGCCGCGGCCGGCATCGGCAGCCTGATCGTGCCGCAAAGGGCCTTCATCGACGAGGGGACTTCGCGGCATTACCGCCACGGGCCGGCGGGGGAGGGGCGGGAGGACGCTGCGCCCTTTTCGACACCCGCGGCGGAACTGGGACGGCAGCTGGCGCAGGCCGCCGGCCGGCAGGTGTGTGCGGTGCTGGAGGGTTCGGTGTGGTCCACCGACGCCATCTACCGCGAAACCCCGCGGCAGGTCTCGCGCTTCCGGCAACTGGGCTGCCTGGCCGTGGAGATGGAACTCTCGGCACTCTTCTCGGTGGCCGCTTTCCGGCAGGCCCCGCTGGCCGGTGTGCTGGTGGTTTCCGACGACCTGTCGACACTGCGCTGGCGGCCGGGATTCCGGGATCCGGCCTTCCGCGAGGGACGGCACGCCGCCTGCCGTGCCGTGGCCGACCTGGCCGCGCGCCGGCTGGAAGCATTTTCCGGATAGAACCCTCCCGACGCGACGCCGGTCCATCCGAAGGCTCCGGGCAATGAGAGCCCCGCGTGCCGATGTTCCTTTACTTCTTGGTGCCTTGGATCCAATGAAAGACGACATCGACAGACTGGCCGCCGAGCTGGAGAAGTACAACCGGGCCTACCGCCGCGGGCAGCCGCTGATCAGCGACCCGGAGTACGACGAACTGGTGGAGGAACTGCGGCGGCTCGATCCGCAGCACCCCTTCCTGCATCGGGTGGAGCCCGAAGTCTTCGAAACCCGCCGGGAGATCCGCCACCCGGTGCCCATGCTCTCCACCGAGAAGGCTTACACCCGCGACCAGCTGCAGCGCTTCGTGGACCGCGTGGAAAAGGAAGCCCGCGAGATCGGCATCCAAGAGGTCCTCTTCCGGGTGACGCCCAAACTGGACGGTCTGGCGGCGCGGGACGACGGCGAGGTATTCGTCACCCGGGGCAACGGCGAGGTGGGCTACGAGATCAGCAGCGCCTTCGACAAGGGCGTCATTCCCCTGGGCGGCCGCGGAAAGGGACTGGGGGAGATCGTCATCCGCAAGTCCTACTTCGAGGAGCACCTGGCTTCCGAATTCGAACATCCGCGCAACATGGTGGTGGGCATCATCGCCTCGGACGTGCTCAACGAGCATGCGCGCCAGGCCCTGCAGGACGGCGCGGTGCACTTCGTGCCCTACAGCGAACTGCCCGGCTGGACCGGCGGCGGACGGGAAATGGTCGAGAACATGGCGGCCATCACCGAGGACCTGATGGCCCGCGTGGACTACCCCACCGACGGCATGGTGGTCGAGGTGACCGATGAACGCCTGCGGGCCCATATGGGCGCCACGGCCCACCACTACCGCTGGCAGATCGCCGTCAAGACCCGCGGCGAGACCGCCGTGACCACCGTGGAGGACATCCAGTGGCAGGTGGGGCGCACCGGCAACGTGACACCGGTGCTGCAGGTCGCGCCGGTGTCGCTTTCCGGGGCCACCATCCGGCGCGTCACCGCCCACCACGCCGGCATGGTCAAGCGCATCCGGCCGGGCCGCGGGGCGCGTATCGAGATCATCCGCAGCGGGGAGGTGATTCCCAAGATCGAGCGGGTCATTACGCCTTCCGACGAATTCACCATCCCCGACAGGTGCCCCTCCTGTGACGGGCCTCTCAGCTGGCAGAACGATTTTCTCAAGTGCCGCAATCCCACCTGCCGCGCACAGGCTGCGCAGCGCATCCGTTACTGGTTCCAGACCCTGGGTACCGCCGACTGGTTCGGCATTAAGACGGTGCAGAAGCTGGTGGCCGCCGGCTACGACACGCTGGAGAAGATCTACGCCATGCGGCACGAGGACTTCGAACGGTTGGGATTCGGACCGGTGCAGTCCCGCAACCTGGCCGAGGCCCTGGCGCTGAGTCGCAGCAAGCCGGTGGAGGACTGGCGTTTCCTGGCCGCCTTCGGCATCCCCGATTTGGGCAAGGGCGAGAGCCGCCGGCTGCTGAGGTTCTTCCCACTGGAGAAACTGCCGGAAGTAAAAGCCGGGGACATCGAGAAGATCCACGGCTTCGGGGAAATCACCAGTCGTTCCATCACGGACGGCCTGGCCGCCGTGGCCGACACCTTCCGGCATATGCTGGCCCTGGGGTTCAACCTGCAGCGCACGCCGCCGGCCGGGGCGCAGGGCGAGGTCCGCAGCCCGGTGGCCGGAAAGGGCATCGTGTTCACCGGAAAGATGCGGTCCGGATCGCGCGAGGAGATGCAGGAGGAGGCCCGCCGTCTGGGCGCGCGTGTGCAGAGCGCGGTGAGCGGCAGGACCGACTACCTGATCTGCGGGGAAAAGGTCGGCCGCACAAAGCTGGAAAAGGCCCGGCGGCTGGGGGTGACCGTCATGACCGAGGAACAGTACCGCCGGATGATCGGCGAGGGCGGTCTTCCGGCGGGGGAAGAAAAACCGTCAGGAGGTGAGCCATGAACGATCGAGTGTGCGCACACGTGATTGTCAGCGGGCGGGTGCAGGGGGTTTTCTTCCGTGCCGAAACCCGGCAGGCCGCCCACCGCATCGGGGTTACGGGCTGGGTCCGCAATCTTGCCGACGGAACCGTGGAAGCCGTCTTCGAGGGGACCCGCGGCCAGGTGGACGCCATGCTGGACTGGTGCCGACAGGGACCGCCGACGGCCCGTGTGGATGATCTCCAGGTACAGGAGCAGCCGGCCACGGGCGAGTTTGCGGGATTCGACGTCAGGTACTGACGAGGCGTCAGGAAAACAGGGGATGCCTTGCAGCGGGTGGAGGCGCGTCGAGACGGTGTGGGCACCGCCTGACCGCAACGCCTTTGCCGGCAAGAGCGGCCGTCGGGCGCTGGTTTTTGGGTGCCTGCACGCCGGGGAAGAGACCGGTGGGGACGGATGACCCGTAACGCAACAGGCGAACTACACCATCAGCGGTCATCGCAGACCGCCGGTGGTGACATTCGCCTGCGGCGGGGTGGTGCGTTTATATGGCGTCTTTTAACTTCTTGCCGGGCTTGAACTTGACGACGTTGCAGGCCTTGATCTTGATGGCCTCGCCGGTCTGAGGATTGCGTCCCTTGCGGGCCTTGCGGCGAACCTTGGAGAAGGTGCCGAAACCCACCAGCGTCACCTTGCCGTTCTTTTTCTTCAGGGCCTTGGTGACACCTTCCATGAAGGAATCCAGCGCCGCAGCGGCGGCGGCCTTGGAGATTCCCGCGTCCTTAGCCATTTTTTCGACCAGTTCCGACTTTGTCATAATACTATCCCCCTTTCCTGTTATGAATTGCGCCTCAGGCATTTCTGCCTGATTTTCTTGCAGATACTGCAGCTTTTTTTTGATGTCAACATAAAACAGCATCCACCGGGCATTTTTGGATTTTTTTGGGTGTAAAGTGCCTTCTGGCAGGCTTTTACGGGCCCCGCAGGCCGTAAACGCTGTGTCACGGCGGGTTCGCGGAGGGTCGCCGGCGAACAAATCCGGGCAGAGTCCGGTCCGAATGCCGGAAACGACTAGAAGAGCGCTTCGGTGAAGCGCACGGGGTCGAAATGCTGGAGGTCCTCGATTCCTTCGCCGACGCCGATGTACGCCAGCGGAACCTGCAGGGTGTCGCAGATGCCGATGACGATGCCGCCCTTGGCCGTGCCGTCGAGCTTGGTCAGGCAGATGCCGGTGATGCCAAGGGCCTCGTGAAACATGGCGGCCTGGGACAGGGCGTTCTGCCCGGTGGTGGCGTCCAGTACCAACAGGGTCTCGTGGGGGGCGCCGGGCAGCTTGCCGGCAATGGTGCGGCGGATCTTCTTGAGTTCCTCCATCAGGTTGACCTTGGTGTGCAGCCGGCCGGCGGTGTCCACCAGCACGATGTCCCTGCCGCGCGCCTGGGCGGCCTCGACGGCGTCGTAGGCCACGGCGGCGGGGTCGGAGCCGTCGCGGTGGCGCACGATATCGGCCCCGGCGCGCTGCGCCCAGATCTCCAGCTGCTCCATGGCGGCCGCACGGAAGGTGTCCGCCGCCGCCAGCAGCACGCTCTTGCCGGCGGCGGTGTAGTGGGCCGCCAGCTTGCCGATGGTGGTGGTTTTGCCCACGCCATTGACGCCCACCACCATGATAACCCGTGGTTTGGCTTCCCCGTCGTCTTGCGCCGGGGTGGGGGTGTTCTTCTCCAGGATGGCCAGGACCTCCTCGCGCAGCACACGCCGCAGCCCCTCGCCGTCCGAGAATTCGGCGCTGCGGGCCGCGATGCGCTCGGTGAGCGCGGTGGCCGTACGGACCCCGATGTCCGACGTGATCAGCAGTTCCTCCAGGTCTTCCAGTGCCTCTTCGTCCAGTCGCCGGCCGCCCAAGAGGCGGTCCAGGCTGCCGGTGAAAGTGCTGCGCGTCTTGGCTAAACCGTTTTTCAGGCGGCCGAAAAGTCCGGCACCGGCGGGTCCCGCGGCCGGCCGGGAATCCGCCGACGGCGCCTCTCCGGCCGCGGTCTCGGCCGTCGAGGAGACTTTTTCCGGCAGTACTGCCGCCGCTTCTTCCGCCGCGGCACTGTCGGCCGGCGGCAGGTCGATGGCCCCGGCGATCGCTTCGTCTCCGGGTTCCGGCGGCGTTTCGGCCGCAGCCGCCTCTTCGCCGTCGGCCGCCTCCGTCACTTCCGGCGCCGCGGATCTGCGCCGCAGCAGCACCACGATCAGCAGGATGAAAAGAAATGCCACGGCGATGCCGGCACCCCACCACACCGGAGAGATGCCCCGCATCGAGGAATCGAGTAAATCACTGATCGCGCTGAAATCCATCGGCTGTGCTGTTGCTCCATATGCTGCTGACGGGCCGCAGCCGGTCAGTTCAATGTGTCCTTGCGGTTGAGGTTGACCGATACAAGTTTGGAGACGCCCTTCTTCTCCATGGTAACTCCGAAAAGCATGTCCGCGAATTCCATGCTCTTCTTGTTGTGGGTGATCATGATGATCTGAGACTTCTCACCGATGATCTTGAGCATGTTGTTGAAGCGGTAGATGTTGGCCTCGTCCAGGGGGGCGTCGATCTCGTCCATCAGGCAGAACGATGCCGGCTTGAGCAGGAAGATTGAAAAGATGAAGGCGATGGCCGCCATGGCCTTCTCGCCGCCGGAGAGCAGGCTCATGCGGGTGAGCTTCTTGCCGGGCGGGTGTACCATGAATTCCACGCCGGTTTCCAGGGGCTTGGCGGGTTCGGTGAGCACCAGCTTGGCCGAACCGCCCTCGAACAGCCGCGGAAAGACCTCCTTGAGTTTTTCGTTGACGGCGTCGAAGGTCTCCATGAAGCGCTTCTGGGTGACGCGGTTGATCTTGTTGACCACGCGCTTGAGGTCGTCGATGGCGCTGACCAGATCGTCGCGCTGCTTGACCAGGAAGTCCAGCCGCTCACTGAGTTCGTCGAACTCGCCGGGCGCCTCCAGGTTGACGTCGCCGATGCGCTCCAGGCGTCGGCGCAGGGTGGCGAGTTCTTCTTCCATCTGCTCCGGCGAAGGCGCTTCGGCCCCGTCCTCATGGGACGCGTCGCTCTCCGCCATTTCCCTTTTCAGCAGTGCCAGGGGCTGGTGGTAGCTCTCCAGGAGCCGGGCGGCCGTGTTCTCGCACTGCATCTGCAGGCGGTTCTGGTCCAGTTCCAGCATGCGGATCTTCTCCGACAGGACCTCGCGTTCACTCTGGATACGGCTGACGGCCGAGTCCTTTTCCTTCAGCGCGCCGTCGATCTCGGCGTAGGCCGCGGACTGGCTGTCAATCTCCCGGTCCATGCGCTTGAGGGACTCGTAAAGGGCCTCCAGCCGGCTGCGCAGGGCGCCCATGGCCTCTTCGGTCTCTTCGGCCTTGCGGCGCTTGTGGGCGATCTCTTCGCCGGTTTTTTTGTAGCGGGCCTGCCCGTCGTGGTAGAAGGCGGTCAGCCGCTGCAGGGTGCCGCGGTTGTTTTCGAGGCGGCTCTTCAGGGCGTTGTGCTCCAGCTGGAGTTCGACCACGTCCTGGGCGCTGCGTTCCACCTCGGCCGAAAGCGTTTCGACCTCCAGGCTCGCCCGGTTGACCTGCTCCTGGGCCTGGCGCACCTCCTGGGCCAGGCGCGCCAGGGTGTCCTGGTGGCGCGCCAGCTCTTCGTCGAGATCCATTTCCTCGCCCATGAACTGTTCCTGTTCCAGCTGCACGATTTCCAGGCGCTGCCGGGCGTGCTTGAGGGCCTCGTCCAGCCGGAAACGCTCCTTTTCGGCCGCGCCGAGATCGGCGTCCAGTTCGCCCTTCTCCTCGAGCAGCTGCTGCAGCTCGATTTCCAGCTCCCGCACCTGCGCCTCGATCTCGTCTTGGCGTTTGCGGGCCGCCTGGATCTGCCTCTCGAGGGCCCCGATCTGCTGGGCCAGCTGGCGGATCTCGTTCTTCTTGGCCAGGATGCCGGCCAGGTTTTCGCTACTGCCGCCGACCATGATGCCGCGCCGGCTGATCAGCTGGCCGTCGGGGGTCACCACGCTCTGGGATTTGCCGTTGGCGTTGAAGATCTCCAGGGCCTCTTCCAGGTCGCGGGCCAGCGTGACGTGGCCCAGCAGGGTTTCGGCGATGGCCTCGAAACCGGGCTGCACCGTCACGTGGCGCAGCAGGCTCTTTTCGGGATCGGGACGTGCGCCCGCGGGCGCCGGGATGGCCTTGAGGGCGGAGACCGGGATGAAGCCGCTGCGGCCCGCGCTTTCGGTCTGCAGGAAATCGATGGCCCGCCGGCCGGTGTCCTGGTCGCTGACCAGGACGTACTGCAGGGACTCGCCCAGCACGGCTTCGACCGCCGTCTCGTAGCCCTGCCGGGGTTCCAGGATGTCGACCATCAGGCCGATGATGCCGTCCGCGGCCCTGGGGGCGAGGCCGGTCTCGGAGCGGCCCTTCATGATGGCGCGCACACCGCTTCGGTACCACTCGAAGCTGTCCTCCATCTTCTTGAGAGTGGTGTGCCGTGAAATGGCCTTGTGGCGCTCGAGCTCCAGCGCCTGGGCGGCCTTGACCTGTTCGCCCAGTTCGCGGCTCTTACGCTCCAGGGCCGCCCGTGTGGTCTCGATGCGGCCGTCGACCACCCGGATCTCCTCCTGCAGCCGGTCATGCCGTTCGCGGGCCGCCTGCTGCTGCTCGGTCAGGGTCGCCACTTCGCGGCTGGCGGCGGCTTCCTGCTCGTCGGCGCGCTTGAGGCGCCGCTGCAGGCTTTCGCGGTTGCTCATGGCGGATTGCAGCATGTTCTTGTGGCCGGCCTCGCGGGTCACCAGGTCCACGAGCGCCGACTTGTGCCGCTCCAGGCGCTGCCGGCGTTCATCCAGGCGCTGCCGGATTTTCTGGGAGGCGGCCCGCAGCTCCCGGAGCCGGCTGCCGGCTGCCTCGACTTTTTCCTCCAGTTCGGCGTTTTCCCGTTCTAGGGCGGCGATGTCCGCCTCGATGGTCTTGTTGTTGCGGCGCAGTTCCTCGCGGGTGGCTTCCAGTTCCTCGGCCTCGCGCTTGAGCCGCCGGCTCTCCTCGCCGAGGTGGGCCAAGTCGTTTTCGGCGCGGTCGGCCTGCCGCTGGGCCTCGAAACGCTCGGCCCGGCGAGCGCTGATCTCCTTTTCCTTCTCCAGGCGCTTAACGCGGATTTCCTCGATGGCCGCGTCGATCTGCTGCAGGCTGGTCTGGTGGCCCATGTCGGCGTCTTTGAGTTGCGACAGCATGGCGCCGATCTCGGCGATCTTGCTGCGCCACTGCTCATAACGGGCCACCCCCAGGCGGATGTCGAGCTCCCGGATGCGCCGCTGGTACTTCTTGTAGCGCTTGGCCTTCTGCACCTGGCGCTTGAGGCTGCGCAGGCGCCGCTCGATTTCGGAAATGATATCCTGCACCCGCAGCAGGTTCTGGTTGGTGGCCTTGATCTTGCGCAGCGTCTCGTCCTTGCGGGCCTTGTAACGGGTGATCCCGGCGGCCTCCTCGATGAAGTAGCGGCGCTCTTCGGGACCCGCCTCGGTGATGGCGCCCACGTTGCCCTGGCTGATGATGGCGTAGGAGCGGGCCGTCAGGCCGCTGCCCAGGAAGACGTGGCGGATGTCTTTCAGGCGGCAGGGGCGCTTGTTGAGAAAGTAGCCGCTCTCGCCCGAGCGGTACAGCCGCCGGGTGAGCATGATCTCGGAGTAGTCCCTGAGCTCTTCGGGGGCCGTGCCGTTGTCGTTGACCAGGGTCAGCGACACCTCGGCCATGTTCAGCGGGGGCTTGTCCCTGGAACCAGCGAAGATGACATCCTCCATGGATTTGCCGCGCAGCGTCTTGACGCTCTGTTCGCCCATGACCCAGCGGATGGCGTCGACCAGGTTGCTCTTGCCGCAGCCGTTGGGGCCCACCACGGCGCAGATTCCCTCGGGAAAGTGGATGCTGGTCTTTTCCGGAAAGGACTTGAACCCGTTGATTTCCAGTTTTTTCAGTTTCATGCGCGCTATGTTCCGTATATGGAGAAATCGCCCGGCAGGCCGCCGGCCCAGCCGCTATGATTTTTCAGCTTCTCAATCAATTTTTCAACGGTGTGGATTTATTCGAGATTGCGAAGGCGACCGCCGACTGCCGGCACCCGATGAGTTGCATTGCGTCTAGATAACAGGAAGCGTTGCGATTGTAAAGGAAAAACACAAGGGAAGGTAGAGAAAAGCGCTTCTTCTACAACATGTGGTATGAAATCGGCAGAGCGCGTGAATTTTACGTTCGGTCCGGGTCGTCCGTACGATGATGCGGCATCATGTGCTAAACAATAAATAACAATGGGTTACAATATAACAAGGCCGCTGCGCTTTCAAGGCGGCCGGCACCCGGCCCCCGAAGCGGGCCGCTGAAGCCATCGGCTTTCCGCGGCCACGGATGGCATTGCGGGCAAGAACGCGCCTCCGGGTTGCCCGCCCGCCTGCCGCGGCCGCAACCACGCATATTGCGGCCCCGTCACCCGCCTCACAATATCTGGCTCAGGAACAGCTTGGTGCGGTCGCTGGTGGGGCTGGTGAAAAAGTGCTCCGCCGTACCTTCCTCGATGATGCGGCCGTCTTCCATGAAGACCACCCGGTCGGACACTTCGCGGGCGAAGCCCATCTCGTGGGTGACGACCACCATGGTCATGCCCTCGCGTGCCAGGTTTTTCATGACGTCCAACACCTCGCCAATCATCTCCGGGTCCAAGGCGCTGGTGGCCTCGTCGAAGAGCATGATCTTGGGGTGCATGGCCAGCGCGCGGGCAATGGCCACCCGCTGCTGCTGTCCCCCCGAGAGCTGTGAGGGGTAGTTGTTTTCTTTTTCGAGGATGCCCACCTTTTCCAGCAGGGCCCGGGCGATCTCCACCGCCTCGGCCCTGTCGCGCTTGCGCACCACGATCTGGGCCAGGGTGACGTTGTCCAGCACCGTCTTGTGGGGAAAGAGGTTGAAGTGCTGGAACACCATGCCGACTTCCTCGCGCACCTTGTTCATGTTGACCTTGCGGTCGGTGATGTCGACGCCGTCGATGATCAGCTTGCCCTTGTCGATGGACTCCAGGCGGTTGATGCAGCGCAGGAAGGTGCTCTTGCCGGATCCCGAGGGGCCGATGACGACCACTACCTCGCCCTTGTGGATCTCGATGCAGAAATCCACCAATGCTTCAACCTTGCGGTGGTCGGGAGTGTAAAATGTCTTGTAGACGTGCTCGGCCTTAATCACTAATACGGAGCCTCCTTTCGATGAGTTGGGTGGCCATGGAGAGCGTAAAGGTCAGCACCAGGTACAGGGCCGCCACGGTGAAATAGATCTCGAAGGCGTAGTAGGTGCGGGCCACGGCCTGCTGCCCCTGGAACATGAGGTCGGCCAGGGCGATGACCGACACCAGCGAGGAGTCCTTGATCAGCGAGATGAACTGGCCGGCCAACGGCGGGATGATGCGTTTGAAAGCCTGGGGCAGGATGATGTGCCGCATGGCCTGGGCATAGGTCATGCCCAGGGAGCGGGCGGCCTCCATTTGCCCGCGGTCGATGGACTGGATGCCGGCGCGCACGATCTCGCCCACGTAGGCGCCGGCGAAAATGGCCAGGGCGGCCGTGCCGGCGGCGAAGGCCGACACCCGTAGCATGGTTCCGGCGAAAAAGTAGATGATGTAAATCTGGACCAGCAGGGGCGTGTTGCGGATCAGTTCCACATAGGCCGACGAGATCCAGCGGGTGATGGGTTCGGATGAGAGCCTGGCAATGCCCACTACCGTTCCAATGATGATGGCGAAAAATGTCGCGATCACCGAAATTTTCAGGGTCATCACGAAGCCGATCATCAGGATCCCCAGGCGCAGGTGCACCGAGGGGTCGTCGGCGGATTTGGGGCCGTAGTAGAAGAGCATCTCCGGGATGCTCTCCCAGTGCCAGATGTAGCTGATACCCCGTGTGACGAAAAAATAATAGGCCGCCGCCACGACGACGGCCAGAATGACCAGAGTGATCAGGGACCGCAGGGTGAAACGCAAAACCAGGCCTCCTTGTGGGCCGCCTGAAGGGGCCGGCCCGAGTCCGGCGGCCCCTCCAGGGAGCAGCGCGGGCTATTGTTTTTTGGCCAGTTCCTCGATGTAATCGACGAACCATTTCTTCTTGAGCTGTTCCCAGCGGCCGTCGCCGCGCACCTGGCGCAGGAAGTTGTTAAGCCAGTTCATGAAGTCCGGGTCGCCCTTGTTGATGGCCCAGGCCAGGGGCTCGAAAGTGATGGGCTTGAAGATGCCCTCGGTCTTGTCCTTGTACTTGGCGGCGAAAACGCGCACCTGGGGTTCGTCGTAGATGAAAGCGTCGGCCAGACCGTTGGCGACCTGCAGGGCACCCTCGGCCTCGGTCTTGAACAGGCGCAAGGTGGCCTTGGGGGCCAGTTTTTCGGCCGTGAAGGCGCCTGTGACGCCCAATTTGCTGGTGATGATCATGCCCTTCTTGTTCAGGTCGGCGATGCTCTTGATTTTGCCGTGGTTCTTCTTGTTGATCAGCAGGCACTGGCCGATGTAGTAGTATGGCTCGCAGAAGTTGACCTTCAGGTTGCGGCTCTGCAGGAGCGTCATGCCGCTCATGATAATGTCGAACTTGCCCGTCATCAGGGCCGGGATGATGCCGTCCCAGGCCGTGTTGACCAGCTTGACCTTCTTTTCACCGCCCTTGCCGAAGATGGCCTTGCCCATCTCGTAGGCCATGTCGACGTCGAAGCCCACGATGTTGCCCTTTTCGTCCTGCATTTCGAAGGGCTGGTAGCCGGCTTCCATCCCCACCCGCAGCTCGCCGCGTTTGAGGATCTGCTCCAGCGTTGATTTCTTGGCAAGTTCGATGTCGGCCGCGAAAGCCGTTGCCGATAGAAAGACACCTGCCACGATGAGTGCCGCCAAACCGAAAAACAACCCTTTTTTCATGCCAGACCTCCTTGTGGAAATAGATGGTGATGATGTTTGCTC
>CAYZCL010000058.1:0-17674 GCA_964476595.1 uncultured Desulfobacteraceae bacterium | reverse complement strand
GCCGGGAACGCCGATGTGGCCGGCCAGCACGGCCAGGGCGTTGATGAAACGCACGTTCTGGGCGCCGAAATCGTAGCGCTGCAGCCCCCAGCCGATCAGGGTGGCCACCGGGACGCCGGACGTGTAGAAATCGTGCAGCCGCCGGACGTCCCGGTCGCCCACACCGCAGGCCGCCGCCAGGCTCCCGGCCGGCCGGGTCCTCAGCAGGTCGCAGAAGGCCTCCCCGTCGGCCGTCCGCTCCAGGGCCCCAAGGGTCACCCTGCCGCCGTCGAGCATGCGCCGCAGGACGGCCGCAGCCAGAAAGCGGTCGGTCCCGGGCCGCACCCGGACGATATCGTCGGCCGGCCCGGCGTCCAGGTCCCCGCCGACCGTCACCCGCACCACCGACGCCCCCCTGCGGCGGGCCTCCCGCACCAGCCGGGCGGTGTGCACCGAACAGCGCACCACGTCGCGGCCCCACAAAACGATCCGCCGGGCCCGCGCCAGCGACGCGACGGCGTTCTGGTCGACCGCCCCGAAATCGGCCTGCATGGCGGCGGCGCCGGCCTCGCAGCACAACGAACCCACGGCGCGGGCGGCCCCCAGGCGGCCGAAAAGCAGGCCGCCCACATTTTTCAGCACTCCCATGTCGCCGGCGCCCGAGATGTGCAGGATCGTCTCCGGCTGCCGGCGCAGGGCCTGGATGCGTTCGGCACAGATGTCCAGCGCCTGCGGCCACCCGACGGCCCGCCAGCGGCTGCCGTCGCGCAGCAGCGGCCGCGTGATGCGGGTCGCGGCGGCCAGGCGACGCGGGTACCGCCGGATCCGGGCGCAGGTGAAGCCGCGCGTGAAGGGATGGTCGGGGTTGCCGCGTACCCGCACCCTGCCGGACACGTCGGTCTCGACGATCAGGGAACAGGCATCGTGGCAGTCCAGGGTACAAGCGGTCACGGTCTTCATGACAAAACGCCTCCGCGATGACGAGCTCGGGCGAGGGTTTCCCCCAACCGGCCCTATTTGACCACCAGCACGGAGCAGGCGGCGTAGTGCAAGACTTTGTGGCTGACGCTGCCCATCAGCACGCCCTTGAGAGCCCCCAGGCCGCGCGTGCCCACCACGATCAGGTCGACGCCCTGCGTTTCGGCCACCCGCAGGATGGCATCGCCTTCGGGCCCTTCCAGCAGGGATTCCTGGACGTCGAAGGGCGCATCGCCCAGCCGCTCCCGGACCCGATCGATGACGACCTGCCCTTCCCTTTTGCGGCGGGCCACCAGCTTGGCGAAGTCCGCGTAGCCGCGCAGGTCGGAGGTGTGCGGGTAAGCGTGCACCAGGATCAGGGTGGCGTCGAAACGCCCGGCGATGGCGGCGGCCTGGTCCACTGCCCGCATGCTGTTGTCGGAACCGTCCACTGCCGCTAAAATTCGGGTATACATGGCCATCCTCCCTTTCCGGTGGTTTCAGCAATGCAACACCGCGGCATACCGCGCGGCGGGGCGGCGGCGTGCGCCGTTCTCCACCGCGGGCGTCACGGTGAGCCCCGCCCGGCTCCGCGCCCCACAAGAGACTGGACGACGGGTACGACCGGGGAGACTCACGTTCTGTTCAATGGCTGTACTCGAGGACGGGAAGGGCTGTCAAGCGCGGAAGCCGCCCAAAAGGCACGGCGTGAGGCGATCCACTCCACCTTCACGCCGTGCCTTTGATCCCCGGACGCCGGCGAAGCATCCGGGGAATGACCGGTTCACAAGCCTTCGGCGGCCGGACTGGACGAAGGCGCCGCCAGGCAGAACATAGCGGCCGCTTTTTTCATGGCGATGGTCTTCAGGCTTTCGAGGGCCAGCACGGACTCGCCGCCGGACGGGCTTTCCGGGCTGTCTTCGGCGGCCACCTCGGCGGCCGGCAGAAAAATGTCGACCGTCGTGCCGCGAGAGGGCTCCGATTGCAGGGTGATCCAGCCGTTGTGGTTCCTGGCGATTCCGTAGGCTGCCGCCAGGCCCAGGCCGCGGCCGGGTTGTTTGGTGGAGAAAAACGGTTCAAAAACCCGTTCCAGGGTGGTGCGTTCCATGCCCGCGCCGTCGTCGCTGACGCTCAGGCGGACGTAGCGCCCCGGCCGGCGACGGGGTGTGCTGTCGCCCTCTGGTGCCTCGATGACGACATCTTCGGCGCGGATGGTGATCGTGCCGCCACCGCCCAAGGCCTCGCGGGCGTTTTCGATGATGATCGAGAGCATCATCATCATCTGGGTCACGTCCACCTGCACGGGGGGCAGTTCCCGCTCGACCTCGACCGCCAGCCGGATATCGGTCCCGATGGTGTGACGCACCAGGGGCATGGTGCTGGTGATGAAATCGTAGAGGGAAACGTGCTGGGGGCGGTACTTGCCCCCCTCGGCGTAGGCCAGCAGATGGCGGGTGAGACGCTCCATGCGGGTGACGGAGTCCCGGATCATCTGCACGCAGCGCAGGGTGTCCTCGCGCCCGTCCAGATGGTGCTTGAGTAGCTCGAGATTGCCCGTGATGACGAACAGGGCATTGTTGAACTGATGGGAAATGCCCCCGGCCAGGGTGGCGATGGACTCCATCTTGCGCGCCTTGAGCAGGCGGTCCTCCAGCCGGCGCGTGCGCGTGATGTCGCGCAGGATGGCCACCGCACCGCCCACCTGTTCATCGGCGTTCACGTGAGGGTAGAGGGCGATATCCATGTACCGGCGCCGGCGGTCCCCGAAATCGACCCAGGACTGGAAGCGCACTTCCTCGCCCTCCAGACAGCGGTCCAGGCGCTGTTTCACGTAGGTGTCGAACACCCCGTCGCCCAGCACTTCCCGCAGGGACCTGCCGCTCATCTCGGCATCCCCGTCGCCGAAAGCCTCCTGGAAAGCCCGGTTGACGGTCTGCAACCGGTAGTCCCGGCCGATGAGCGACATCAGATCGCTGGAGGAGTCAACGATCCGCCGGTAGCGCCTGAGCTTTTCGGAGGCCCCTTCCCGCTCGCGGATGTCGCGCAGGGTCGCCAGGATGGCCGTCCGCCGGCCCCACACGATAGGCGTGGCGGTGAGATCGTGGGGCACCGGCCGCCCGTCGCGGTGCGTGAAGTCCTGTACGAAAACACCGCCGTAGATGGCCAGACGCTCCACGGGGACGCGCCGGGTCCGGCTGTGCGGGGGCATCAGCATGTCGAAGGGGCGGCCCACCAGTTCGTCCTGACGGTAACCCAGCACCCAGTGGGTTGCGGGGTTGGCGGCGACGATCTCCATGGTGTGGCTGTCAATGACGATCAGGGCGTCCGGAAACCCGTTGAAAACCTGCCGGAATTTATCATCCCCGGCGTCTGCCGGCCGCCGTGGTGTCTCCCGGCCGGAGAGGGGGGCCTGGAAAAGGGCTTGCGGCGGCTTCGCCGGCGGGTGGTGGGTGCTGGTGTCTGTCATCTTCTCTTCTGCCTCGCATGGGGTGAACGCATCCGGTGGGTTTCCAGCTTGTAGCGCAGCTGCCGGAACGAGAGTCCGAGTAGTTCAGCCGCCCGGGTCTTGTTGTAGTCCGCCTCTTCCAGGGCCTCGAGGATGGCTTCCCGCTCCAGGCGGCTGAGGTACTCGTTGAGTGGCCGCTTGAGGGTACAGGCGCGGTAGTCGCCGTCATCGGCCGCGGCGTTGCGGGGTATGTTCCCGTCCAGCAGGCACGCCACCACGATGCACAGGGCGCGGATGGTGTCGGGGTTGTTTTCGGGCCGGTTGCGGGAGTCCTGGGCGACCGTGTAAGGATCCCGTTCCCGGGCGATGGCCCGGACGATGCCGAAGGCTTCCTGTCTGCTCATTTTTGCCATGGGCAAGAACACCTGAATGTGGCACTTTGCGGTAAGCCGCGATCGACGCGGATCGAGAGTTGACACAGCACAATTACAACAATCGTGCCATCATCCCGGCCAAAACCGGACCGCTTGGATCGATGACCCGACGGGCGGCCCCATGACATGCCCTCGACAGCCCAAAGCCCGGTGCAGGCTTGGCTAGCGGCAATGGCAACAGTCTTTAATTACAGGAAAAAAGAAGATGATTCCCGGCAACGGCGGGCGGACCTCCCCCGGCGGCCGCCGGGGGACGGGGAAATACCGGGTCAGGGATTGCCGGGGCGGCGACGGCGCGCGGGCTCCGGTGGCGGGCGGATTTTGACAATATTTGTCAAGATCTCTGGCAAATTATGACAACCGATCGCCCTCGGTCCGCACGGAAATCGCCGCCCCGGGCGGGCGGTGCCGGGCCCGCCTCGCTCAGGCATTCATGAGCGACTCGATGTGGTCGGGATCCACCGGGACATCGGCCATCAGGTCTTCCGGTCCCTGGTCGGTGACCAGCACGTCGGTCTCGATGCGTATTCCGATGGATTCCTCGGGGATGTAGATCCCCGGTTCACAGGACAGCACCATGCCGGGCTCCAGCGGACGGTGCCGATCGCCCACGTCGTGGACATCCAATCCCAAGTGATGGGAGGTGCCGTGGGGAAAATATTTCTTGTACAGGGGCGCCTCGTCGTCCTGCTCCTTGACGTCACGGGCGTCCAGCAGTCCGAGGTCGATGAGTTCCTTCTCCATCATGCGGCCCACCGCTTTCTGATAGTCCTCCAGCACCGTGCCGGGCATCAGCAGGGCCATGGCCCCACGGTACACCCGCAGCACGGCATCGTATACCTGTCGTTGACGGGGGGTGAAGCGGCCGCCCACGGGTATCGTGCGCGTCAGGTCGCCGGCGTAGTTGGCGTACTCGGCCCCGAAATCCATCAGCACCAGTTCGCCCTCCCGGCACCGACGGTCGTTGCGCGTGTAATGCAGCACGCAGCTGTTGGGCCCTGAAGCCACGATGCAGGCGAAGGCCGGTCCCCGGGAGCGGTTGCGCACGAAGGCGTGCAGCATCTCGGCCTCGATCTCGTACTCCCAGACGCCCGGCCGGACGAAATCCAACAGGCGCCTGAACGTACCGCCGGTGATGCGGCAGGCTTCGCGAATGAGTGCGACCTCCTGTGGCGTCTTGACCACCCGCAACTGCTGCATGAGCGGCGCCAGGCGATCATAGCGGTGCAGGGGAAACTTGCGCCGGCACCAGTCGGCAAAACGCATGTCGCGGGTCTGCACCGGCGAAGCGGCCCGCAGGTGTTCGTTGCTGTTCAGGCAGATGGCGCCGGACTCCACCGCCAGCTGCCGGAAGATCCCCTCAAACTCGTCGGTCCAGTGCACCGTGCGGATGCCCGAGATACGACGCCCCTCCTCCCGGGTGAGGCGCTGTCCCTCCCAGAGGGCGATCTTGTCGTCGGTCTTTCTGAGAAAGAGAATTTCGCGCTGCCGGGCCTCCCGCGCCCCGGGGCACAGCAGCAAAACGGTCTCCTCCTGGTCGATACCGGTCAGGTAGAAGAGATCGGGGTTCTGCACGAAGGGAAAGGTTCCGTCGGCGCTGATGGGCATCACGTCGTTGGCGTTGACCACGGCGACGGCGTCCGGCGCCAGGATCTCCATCAGCCGGGCGCGATGGTCCGCGAACAGGGCCGGATCGATGTCGGCGTATCGCATGCAGTGGTTCTCCTTGTGGAAGGCGTTTCCGGTTGGGGATTCACTCCCTGATTCCGTATCGTCGGACAACTTTGAACCGCCGGCGGGAAACTGTCAACCGTTTTCGCGCCCCCGACGCAGGGGCGATCACCGCTCGCCGTCGGCATACGTATTGCGCGCCCCCGTCGTTGTCCGGGCCCATCCGCATGCGGAAGGGGGGCCTGCGCCGGTGCCGGCCGGCCGGAAAACCGGCCGAAACCCACGCCGGGGCCCACGCAGCGCGGACCGACCCCGCCCGTACCGGTGCATCGGGCTGCGGGTGCGGCTTCTTTTCAAAGAGCGCGGATCGTCGCCACGACCCCGCGTGCGCGGGCCTACATGCCCACGGCCAGCGTCAGCATGGCGGCCAGGGCCGTCAGAATGATCATGCACACACCGTCCAGCAGACCGTCGATGAGCCGATAGTTCATGGGTTCCCTCCTTCCCTGTGGTTCATACCGGTTTTCGTGCCTGGCAGGGATTCTTAGCAGGGGCCATTGTCGGATGGGGTCCATGGGTGGGAAAAAATGTCCGTCGGACCTCCGCGGCGGCGCCGGCCGGGAACATCCGCCGGCACCCGCGCGGGTCTGGGGCCGATTGCCCGAAAGGGTCGGGAGATTGTTGAAATGCCCGCCGAGGTGTGCCATCTATACGGCGGTGTTTCCCTGCGGCGGGGAAACGATTCTGCAACCGCAAACGCTCAGGGGTGGACTTTTGGAAGCGGCATTCGAACTCAATGCCCAGCAGCGGGCGGCGGCCACCTGGGAAGGCGGACACGTGCTGGTGCTGGCCGGCGCGGGCACCGGCAAGACCCGCACCATCATCGCCCGGGCCGCGCACCTGATGGAAAGCGGCGTGGACCCGGCCCGCATCCTGCTGCTGACTTTCACCCGCCGGGCGGCCCGCGAGATGGTCCAGCGCCTGTCGCGGCTCACCGGGCAGGAAAAAATCCCCCTCATGGCGGGCACGTTCCATCACTTCTGCCTGTACACCATGCGCCGCATGCCGCGCGACTTCGGGGTCCAGGACGCCACCGTCATCGACCGCGACGACCAGGTGCAGCTCATGAAGCTGGTGCGCGGCGGCTACCGCCAGAAGGGCGAACAGCTGCCGCGGGCATCGGAACTGGTCAGCCTGTGCTCCTACGCCCGCAACACCAACCAGCCCGTCTCGGAGTACCTCGGGCAGCACACCGATTTCGACGCGCCGACCATCGAAAAAATCCGCCTCATGGCCCGGGACTACGACCGCCGCAAGCGGCTCAACCACTACCTGGACTACGACGACATCCTGTTCCTCTTCGCCCGGCGGCTGCACGAGGACGAGGCCCTGAAAAACCGCATCAAGGGGTTCTACGACCACATCCTGGTCGACGAGATGCAGGACACCAACCCGCTGCAGTGGCTGATCCTGGATGCCCTGCGGGACCCGGCCCGGCTGTTCTGCGTGGGCGACGACGCCCAGAGCATCTACGCTTTCCGGGGGGCGGACTTCCGCAACGTGCACGCCTTCACCGAGCGCGTGCCCGACGCCACGGTGCTGCGCCTGGAAGAAAACTACCGTTCCACCCAGGGCATCCTGGACCTGTCCAACTGGCTGCTGGACACGTCGCCGCTCAAGTACGGCAAACGGCTGACCGCCGTGCGGCGCACCGTCAGCAAACCGCGCCTGCTGGACTTCGAAAGCGATTTCGAAGAGGCCCGCTGGATCACCGGCGACCTCATCGAGCGCCACGAGGGCGGAGCGGCCTGGTCCGACCACATGATCATCACGCGCACCGGCTACGGCGCCCGTTCGCTGGAGTCCTTCATGGTGGAGAAAAAGATCCCCTACCGCTTCATCGGGGGCGTCAGCCTGCTGCAGGCCGCCCACGTCAAGGACCTCCTGGGCCTCATCCGGGCCTGTTTCAACCTGCGCGACGAACTGGCCTGGGCCCGCTACCTGACCCTCTGGCCGCGCATCGGCGACGCCACGGCGGCCCGCCTGATCAAGGAACTGAAGCCGCTCTACGACATCCAGGATGCCTTGAAAATGATGGAAAAGCGGCTCAAGGGCCGCAGGGACGTGCTGGAGGGCATCACCACGGTGGTCGAAACCTGGAACGACCCGCCGGCCACCATCATGAAGGCCGGCCATTACCTGGAACCGACGCTCAAGACGCGCTACAGCAACTGGAAGAACCGTCGGCGGGATTTCGACCTGCTGGCGCGCCTGGCCAGGCGGCACCGCAGCCTGATGGCCTTCCTGGAGACCTACACCCTGGACCCCGTCTCGGTGAGCGAGAGTCAGCGCCTGGAGGAAGACGACGTGGTGACCCTCACCACGGTGCACGGCGCCAAGGGCACCGAGGCCACCGTGTGCTACCTCATCCGCGTGGAGCCGGGCATGTATCCCCACATGCGCAGCCTGGGCCGCGAGGACGACGAGGAGGAGGAGCGCCGCATCCTCTACGTGGCCATGACCCGCGCCAGAGACGAACTGATCCTCACGCGTTCCCTGCGCTGGGGCGGCGCCCGGCGCTCGCCCTACACCGCCTCGGTCACGCCGGACCGCCAGCGGGAGGCCTACTTCTTCCGCGAACTGGACGACGCACTGGTGGACAGCGACTACATCTACCCCGAGTTCGACGATTACACGGACTTCGACTTCATCGTGCCCGGCCGGAACTGAGGGACCGGGTTCAGGCCGTCTGTTCCGTGATCCAGTCGAGAAAGGCGTGGTGGCCCCCGGAGATCTCCCAGGCCACCACGCAGGGGCATTCGTAGGTGTGGAGTTCCTTCACCCGCGAAACCAGGCGCTCCAGGCGGTCGGCGGTGGTCTTGGCGATCATGACGGCCTCCTCGGCCTCTTCGATGCGGCCCTCCCAGCGGTAGATGGACCGCATGGGGGCGAGGATGTTGACGCAGGCCGCCAGCCGCTCCTCCACCAGTTTGCGGCCGATGGCGGCCGCTTCGTCGCGGCTGCCGGCGGTCATGTAGACAAAACGATGTGCCATCCTTCTCCTCCCTGTCATCGTCCGTACGGCGCATTTGACAACGCCGCCGCTTGAAGATAATTTCGGAAAAAACGACTTGGTGATCAACCCCTTCCAGGAGAGTCCCCATGGCCACCGCCGCCACGCCCGACTACAGCGTTCTCGATCAACCCTGGATCCTGGCGCGCCTGTTTCACCCGCGCCCCGAGCCGGCCGGGCGACGTCCCCCGCCGGGAGCCACCGACCTGGCTATCCCCGTGGACCACGACGCGCAGGTCGGCGCCTGCTTCTACATGACCGACCCGGTGGCGCCCAATCTTTTGTTTTTCCACGGCAACGGGGAGATCGTGGCCGACTACGACGAACTGGGGCCGCTCTACAACCGCCTGGGGATCAACTTCCTGGCCGTGGACTATCGCGGTTACGGCGCGTCCACCGGCGCACCGGGGGTGGCCGCCATGATGTCCGATTGCCACCGGGTGCTGACTTTCGTGACCGGCTGGCTCAAAGACGGCCGCTACCTGGGGCCGCTGGTCGTCATGGGCCGTTCCCTGGGCAGCGCCTCGGCGCTGGAACTGGCCGCCCGCCGGGCAGACGAACTGGACGGACTGATCATCGAGAGCGGCTTCGCCTACGCCGGTCCGCTGCTGGAAGTGCTGGGAATCGACCCCCGGCAGATCGGCTTCCGGGAAGAGGAGGGGTTTTCCAACCTCGAGAAAATCGCCGCCTGGGAAAAGCCGCTGCTGGTCATCCACGCCGAACACGACCACATCATCCCCTTCACCGACGGCCGGGCCCTCCACGATGCCTGCCCGTCCGCCCGCCGGGAACTGCTGAAAATCCCGGGCGCCAACCACAACGACATCCTGCAGCGGGGTCTTGCCGAGTACCTGGCCGCCGTGGGCCGGCTGGCGGCCGCGGCCATGGGCGGGAAAAGGGCCGCCCCCTCGCGCTGAGGCTTCAGGACTTGAGATACTCGAGCAGGGCGGCCAGGGAGTCGACCTCGTCCAGCGAGGACACCCGTCGCCGGATATCGACGGCCTCTTTCAGCTCGTCGGCGCTGAGCAGCAGGTGCTCCTTGCGCGTACCGGACTGGCGGATGTTGATAGCCGGCCACAGGCGGTGCTCGGCGCACTTGCGGCTGAGCACCAGGTCCATGTTGCCGGTGCCCTTGAACTCCTGGAAGATGACGTCGTCCATGCGGCTGCCGGTGTCCACCAGGATGGTGGCGATGATGGTCAGCGAGCCGCCGCCCTCCAGGTTGCGGGCGGCGCCGAAGATGCGCCGCGGGACCTGCATGGCGTTGGCCCCCAGCCCCCCCGACAGGGTGCGCCCGTGGCTGCGGGTGGTGACGTTGAACCCCCGCGCCATGCGGGTCAGCGAGTCGATGAACATGACGGTGTCCATCCCCGCCTCGGCGTAACGAATGGCGGCGTTGATGGCCAGTCCCGTCATGCGCATCTGCTGGGAGATGCTCTGGTCGGACGACGACCACAGCACGTGGGCGTCTTCCAGGGACCGCCTGAAGTCGGTCACCTCCTCGGGCCGCTCGTCCACCAGCAGCACGAAAACCGCCACAGACTCGTGGTTCTGCAGGATGGAGCGCGCCATGTGCTTCAGGATGGTGGTCTTGCCGGCCTTGGGCGGGGATATGATCAGCCCCCGCTGGCCCTTGCCGATGGGCACGATGAGGTCCAGGGCCCGGCCCAGGACGTCGTCGGGCCCCTGGGTGAGGATGAAACGCTCGTCGGGGCTGATGCTGACCCGGTCCTGCAGCAGAGCGACGTCGGCGTAGTCCGCCAGCGGGATGCCGTTGATGCGCTCGATGGCGGCCAGTTTGAGGTTGCGGTTGCGGCCGTCCCCCGGCTCGCCGCGGCCCTCGATGAGGGCGCCCTCGCGCAGGTCGTGGCGGCGGATCAGGTTGGCGGGCACGAAGGGGTCCCGGGGGTCGGGCTGGAAATTCTTCTCCACCGCGCGCAGAAAACCGAAACCGCGCTCCATTTTCTCCAGATAGCCTTTTACGGGTTCCACGGTTCAGCTCCTGGTGCCGGTTTCGCCCAGTTCGCGGGCGGCCTCGGCCATCAGCCGGCCGATGGGCATGCGCCGCGGGCACTTGTCTTCGGCCGGCCGGTAGTCGGTTGTCGTCAGTCTGCGGCGCACGTCCAGCGGCAGCCGCGCGAAATGCGCCGCCGCCCGCCGGGCATCGCCGTAATTGCGGCGGTACATGAGGTAGCGCATGATGTCAGCCACCGGCACCGGCTCGGACAGGCACGACTCGCAGATGTCGGCGCAGCCGGCACAGAAGGTGGCGGCGGTCTCGCGGTCCAGGCGCCGCAGCAGGTGCATGTCGGCGGCCGAAAGCCGGGTGGTGTTCATGGCGGCGGCCGCGTTGGCCATCAGGATGTCCAGGCTGGGCATCTGGGAGCAGATGCTGGCAATATGGGGGTTCTCCCACACCGCCTTGAGCTTGGCCTGGGGGCCGGTGTAGCCTTTTTTGAGAAAGCGGCCGGCCACGCGCAGTTCGCTCTCGGTGGCGGCCGTGACCACGCCGCCGCCCTGGGTCTTCATGGCGGTCAGGCCGATGCCGGCCGCCACGCAGGCCTTGACGGCGGCCTTCATTTCAGGCTCGTGCATGAGCCGGTAGTTGTACTTCATCATGATGCCGTCGATCCATCCCAGCCCGGCCGCCGCCAGCATGCACGCCTCCATGTTGCTGTGGGTGCTGAAGCCGAACAGGCGGATCCTGCCGGCCTTCTTGGCTTCTTCGGCCCAGGCGCGGGTGGCGTCGGTGAGCTCACCGATGCGGCGCACGCCGTGGATGAAGTACAGGTCGACATAGTCCGTCTGCAGGCGCTCCAGCGAACGCTCCAGCAGGCGCGTCATACCCTTGGGGTCCCGCCTGTCGGACTTGGTCACCAGGAACACCTGCGACCGCTTCTCGGGGTAGCGCTTGAAGAACTTGCCGATGCCCTTCTCGCTGCGGCCGCCGCCGTAGCAGTCGGCCGTGTCCCAGTAAGTGACGCCCCAGCGCAGGGCCTGCTTGAGCAGCAGCTGGTTGGAGGGAATGTCGAACATGCCGCCCAGCGACAGCATGGAGACCTGCACGCCGCTTCCGCCGAAGGGGCGCGTGGGCACGGTACCGGCGCCGCTTTCGGCCGCGCCGGCCCGGGCGCGGCCCACGGCGGGGCCGCCCGTGGACAGCAGCAGGCCCGCGCCGGCGGTGGCGGCGGTTTTCAGGAAATGCCGGCGGCCGGCATGTTTGATTTCCGCTTTCATGCACAGTTCCTCACTGCGTTGAAGGTTACCAGATCCATTCTTTCCGCCGAGACCGCGGGGCTTCACAGCTTCAGCCGGTGCTCGCGCTGGCGGGATTCGTTCTCGGCCGTCACGCGGATGGCGCGGCGGCCGCTCACCGGGCACTCGTGTTCACAGACGCCGCAGCCGATGCAGCGGTCCGGCAGGACGTAAGGCTGCTGCAGGCGGACCAGGAGTCGCAGCCGGCTTCCCGGCGGGGGAGGCGAACGAAAGGGGGCGGCAAGGCGCAGACTGTCCCTGCCGTTTTCCATGATACCCTGTCTGACGCCGGCGTCAAGTCCTTTCAGCCGGCAGAAGTAATCACCGCCGGCAAAGCGGCCGGGCGCCAGGTCCGCGTCCCGCAGCCGTATCCAGGTTTCATCGGCGTCGGACACCACCAGTTCAGGCACTCCGGCAACGGGCTCGAAGCGCTCGCGGGTGACGATGGCCTTGGGACTCACCGGACAGTTCTCCTGGCACACGATGCAGGGCGTGTTCATGGCCCAGGGAAGGCAGCGGCCGCGGTCCATGAAGGCCGTGCCCATCTTCAGGCCGCCGCGCCCGGCGTATTCCCCGGTGCCGCGGCGCTCGGCCAGGCTGACCGGACGCAGCGCCCCGGTGGGGCACAGGTGACTGCAGGCGATGCAGTTCAGCTGGCAGCCGCTGGTTCCCAGGCGGTAGACCAGCACCGGCGTCCACAGGGCCTCCAGGCCGAAGGCCGGGCCGGCCGGGTGGACGACGTTGGTGGGACACACCCGCATGCACTGGCCGCACTTGATGCAGCGGCGCAGGAACTCGGCCTCGTCGACGGCCCCCGGCGGCCGGATGCGGGCCGGGTCCCATCCCGGCCCCACGCCGCCGTCCAGCCGCAGGGCCGGCCAGAAGACGGCCGCCCCGGCCAGCGCCGCCAAGGCCTGCCGCCGGGACAGGTCCGGGGCCGGTGCCAGGCCGGCCGGCGCCTCCCGGGCGTCGTAGGTCATCAGCCCGTGGGGACAGTCCCCGAGGCAGTTCATGCACAGCAGGCACTCGGCCAGACGCACCTCCCCCATGGGATCGCAGGCACCCCCGCAGGCCACCTGGCACAGGCGGCAGTCCGGACAGGGGTGTTCGGTCTTGCGCACCCGCCAGGGCGCCCAGCGGCCCAGCAGGCCGAAGAGCGCCCCCAGGGGGCACACGAAACGGCAGTAGAAGCGCGGCACCGCCAGGTTCAGCAGCAGCACCGTTACGAAGACCGCGCCGATGAGGGCCGCGCCGTCGGTGAAGCGCGCGGCCGCCACGGGGCTGGGCACGGCCCTGCCGGCCAGGGGCAGCAGCACCAGGTTGACGGAGCGGTGCAGCAGCACCAGCGGGTCCAGCAGGCCGATCTGCAGCCCGTAGACCGCCGCCGCGCCGCTGCGCCATACCAGCCCGCCCAGCAGGAAGACCAGCAGGACGTATTTCAGCACCTGGGACCGGCGGTAACGGTTGGCCCCCACGCGGTCCAGCAGCTTGCGACGGCGTTGGCCCAGGTAGCCCACGAACTGCTGCAGGGCGCCGAAGGGACACACCCAGCCGCAGAAAATGCGGCCCAGGAAGATGCTCGGCACGACGGTCGCCAAGGCCCACAGCAGGCCGGGGTACAGGGAGGCCGTGGTCATCACGATCCCCAGCGCCACCAGGGGGTCGAGCTGGATGAACCAGTTGACGGGCCAGCCGCGCAGCTGCCACCAGGCCTCGCCCAGGGTGGCCGCCAGGCAGAACCAGACGAACAGCACCAGGAAAAACACCTGGCAGATGCGACGTGCGGTGACGATTCTCATGGCATCCTATGCAGACAGCACCACGGGGTTCAGGCTGCGGTAGTCGTCGGTGCCCACCCCGGCGCGCCGGCACATGCCGATGAACGGCAGGTCGGCGGCGGTCTTGCCCAGCAGCGTGGCGCCGAAGGCGTCGGCGGCCACCGGGTCGCTGCTGACGATCAGGGTGTCGGTGCGTTTGAGGTCCGAGAGCGACCCGCCCGTGGGCCCGTTGGTCATCATGGTGACGGTGCCGTCCAGGATCACCAGGGTGGGCCGCACCATGAGGCCCAGGTCCCGGATGATGGTGTTGATGTCCTGGTGGAAAATGCTGCGCCGCCCGCCCAGCAGGCCGTACCAGTTCTTGAGGCTCATGGAGGCGCCGCTGCGGTGGTGGTCCTTGACGGGCGCCAGCCCGATGACGCGGTCGACACTCTCCAGCGGGCGGTAGAGCACCGGCCAGCGGCGGATGAAACGCGCCTTTTTCACCGTCAGGGGCCGGAAATACGCCGCGCGCGGCGGCATTACCCGGGCCCCGGCCTGCCGGGCGGCCGCCGCGATGCCCGTCAGGGCGAAACAGGCAGCCGGGTCGTTGATGGGGTTGTCGGTGACCGTGACCTCGGCGGCCCCGGCCCGCCGGCAGGCTTCCACGGCCGCCGCCACCAGCTCCGGGTGGGTGGTGGCCCCCAGGCCGGGCGGGGCGGCAAAGGCGGCGTTGACCTTGAGCAGCACGCGCTCCCCGGGGCGCACGAAGCGGGCCATGCCGCCCAGGGCCGCCAGACCGCGCTGCAGCGACTTGCGGCGGTCTGCGCCGTGGACGATGCTCATGCGCGCCGGCGCCCCCGGCATGCCGAAGTCCGGCAGCGAAACCCCCTCTGCGCCGGACGACGCCACATAGGCCGGCCGCAGGGAAAACCACCCGGCGGCGGCCGAGACCCCGGCCGCCAGCAGCCCGGAGGCAGCCAGGCGGCGCAGAAACTGCCGGCGGCTTTCCGGCCCGGTGTCAGCGGTCACGGCGCCCCCCCTTCTCTTCCAGGGCGGCGGCCAGGCGGCGCCCCAGTGCCAGGGCCGTCCCGGCGTCGGGCGACTCGTGGACCCCGGCCAGCACAGGCCCGACGGTGAAGACCAGTTCCCAGGTGTCGATGACGCGCACCAGTCGCGCTCCCGGCAGGTCCGGCGGGACTTTGCCGGAAAAGTCTTCGGCCCCGAAGCGTTGGAGAAAAACCAGGTAGGCGTCCGCCCGTTCGGCCGCCTCGCGGGGGCTGCCGCGCCGGGAGACGAAGGCCGTCAGCTCTTTTCCTCCCAGGCGGTAAAGCGCCGTGGTAACCCGGTCCAGCCCGGCGAAACCGAAGGCGTCCTCGGCCAGCAGGGTGATGCTGCCGGGCTCCAACCCCTCGTCCGGAAACAGGTCGCCGGGTTCGCGGGCGGCGGCCGCCACGGGGTGGCTGCGGACGAAGGCCTGCGCCGCCCGGCGCATGGCCCCCTGCAGGGCGTGCCCCGGCCCGGAGCCGACCAGTTCCAGGTAATCGGGCCCGTGGACGACGAAAAGGGCGTTGGCGGTGGCGTAACTGTTCCGCATGATCGCGAGCCGGCGGGCGTCGGGACGCCGCTGGGCGCTGAAGACCGCGAAGGCGGCCTGGGGGTCGCGCATGCGGTAGCGGTTGAATTCGAACCACCGGTCGGCCCCGTCCTTCAAGGCGAAACGCCGGCTGACGAGTTCGCGGAACCCGGCCGAGAGGTAGAGCGGCGCCTTGCCGTCGATCTTGTCGGCCAGGCGGTCGGGGCCGAAGGTTTCCGGCGGCCCCATGGGGCGCAACAGCGCCGGCAGGGCCACCAGGTCCGCGGCCGGCGTTCCCGCCCGGTCGCCGACCGCCCGGGGGATTTCGTTCCGCCCCCCGTCGACGAACACGCGCACGGCCGGGTTGAAGTGCGCCTGGCGCACCAGCACCCCGGCGGCGATCACCAGCAGCAGCGCCATGGCGACAAGGCCGACAAGGGTTTCGGTTTTTCCCGGCTTGGATGCGGCAGGTTTCACAACCAGTCCTGTCTATTCTCGATAAGTCCCGGCGCTTTTCGAAAACCCGGCGTCCACGGCTTTCACACGGATACCGAATCCCGGCTTAACGCGATTTCCCCACCCCCAGGCGCGGGCACAGGGAACGTACCGGGCAGGTGCTGCAAAACGGCGACACCGGGCGGCAGATGACCTGCCCGAAGGCCACCAGCAGGGGGTTGTAACGCTGCCAGAGTTCGCGCGGCAACACCTCGCGCAGGGCCTCCTCGGTGGCCTCGGGCGTGCGCGTGTCCACCAGGCCGATGCGGTTGCTGATGCGGTGCACGTGGGTGTCGACGCAGATGGCATCCTGCCCGAAGGCCTCGGAGAGCACCAGGTTGGCCGTCTTGCGGCCCACGCCGGGCAGCGCCAGCAGGGCCTCGAGATCGTCGGGCACCCGGCCGCCGTGGCGCTCCAGCAGAATGCGGCTGACTTCGCGCAGGCGTTTGGCCTTGGTGGGCGCAAAACCCACCGGCCGGATCAGGGCCTCGATCCCGGCCTCGTCCAGGGTCAGCATCTCCCGCGGCGTGCGGGCCCGCTGCAGCAAGCGCTCGGCGGCCACGGCGGTGACCTCGTCCTTGGTGCGCAGCGAAAGCAGGGTGGAAACCAGGATTTCGTATGGCGACGCGCCGCGCTTGGCCACCAGCGTCACCACCGGCGCCTGCCAGCCGTCCTGCTCCTTCTCCAGGATGGACACGAAGCGCCGGATGCGTTTGCGATCGATTTTACCGGTCATGGGGGGAGTCCGAGGTGCCGGTTTTCCGGATCACCGGGTCGGGGTTTGTCTATCCACGGACGACGGACAGACGAAATCCGCACGTTGTCAAATCCGCCGGGATAGGTTACACAAAAGCCGTTCATCTCACTTTACAGACAAAGGAGTTCCTGCATGCAGCTGATCGTATCCGGCTCGCTGGCCTACGACCGTCTGATGGCCTTCGACGGGCACTTCCGGGACCACCTGCTGGCCGACCGCCTGGACGCCATCAACGTGTGCTTCACCGTCTTCGGGGTGGAGGAACGCTTCGGCGGCACCGCCGGCAACATTGCCTACAACCTGGCCCTGCTGGGACAGCGGCCCCTGATCCTGGCCACGGTGGGCAGCGACTTCGGCCGCTACCGCGAGCGGCTGCAACGTCTGGGCCTGCCCACGGAGGGAATCCGCGAGGAGCCCGGCCAGCTGACGGCCTGCGCCTACATCACCACGGACCGCGGCAACAACCAGATCACCACCTTCAACCTCGGCGCGCTGAACTTTCCCTGCGGCTACGACCTGTCGCGGCTGCCGGGCGAAGAGGCCCTGGCCATCATCTCTCCGGGAAACCCCGGCGACATGCTGACCCAGAGCCGCTTTTACAAGCAGAAAAAGATCGACTACATCTTCGACCCGGGCCAGTCCATCCCCATCCTGGAAGCCGAACACATGGTGGAAATGATCACCGGTTCGCGCCTGCTGATCTGCAACGACTACGAACGCGACCTCATCCGCCAGGCCACCGGCCTGGACCGTGAAACGCTGCTCTCGCGCACCGGCGCGCTGCTGACCACCCTGGGGGAGGCGGGCTCCGAACTGTGCACCCCCGCCGGGACGGTGTCCATCGCGGCGGTCGGCGTCCGGCAGGTGGTCGACCCCACCGGCGCCGGCGACGCCTACCGCGCGGGGCTCATGGCCGGGCTGGCCGACGGCCGCCCCCTGCCCGCGGCCGCCCGTATGGGGGCGGTGTGCGCCAGCTTCGCTGTCGAAAAAATGGGCACCCAGGAGCACCGCTTCGACACGGCCGCCTTCGACCGGCGCTTTCGCGAACACTTCGACGCCGCGAACGGCTGATCAGGAAACCCCGGCGGCGGCGAAAACCGCCTCGACCATCTCCCGGGCTTCCTGCTGGATGCGGGCCAGGTGCGCCTTTCCCCGGAAACTCTCGGTGTAGATCTTGTAGATGTCCTCGGTGCCCGAGGGCCGGGCCGCGAACCAGCCGTGCCCGGTGATCACTTTCAGGCCGCCGATGGGGGCCCGGTTGCCGGGCGCACGCG
>CAYZCL010000057.1:0-100802 GCA_964476595.1 uncultured Desulfobacteraceae bacterium | reverse complement strand
GATACAGGGGGAACCATGCAGCAGATCAAGCAAATCGAACGAGAAATGATCCGCCTGGACATGCCCGACTTCCAGGCCGGCGACACCGTCAAGGTACACGTGAAAATCCGCGAGGGCAACAAGGAGCGCATCCAGGCCTTTCAGGGCGTGGTGATCAGCAAACGCAAGGGCGGTGCCAACGCCACCTTTACCGTGCGCAAGGTCTCCTACGGCATCGGCGTGGAGCGCGTCTTTCCCATGCACTCCCCGGCCATCGACCGGGTGGAGGTCATCACCCGCGGCCGGGTGCGGCGCTCCAAGATCTACTACCTGCGCAAACTGCGCGGCAAGGCCGCCCGTATCCGGGAACGCCGCTTCAACTAGCCCGCTCCCGGAGTTCGGGCGCAATCGGGGAGATCGGTCCATGACCGACGTCTGGCACTACGAGAAACAGGCCCGCCGGCGGGGGTTTTCGATCGTCGCCGGTGTCGACGAGGCCGGCCGTGGACCGCTGGCCGGGCCGGTGGTCTCGGCGGCCGTTATCCTGCCGTCGGCCTGCACCCTCGACGGCCTGGACGACTCCAAGAAACTGACGCCTGCCCGGCGTGAAGCGCTGTACCCGTGCATTTACGCGCAGGCCGTTTCCGTGGGCATCGGCATCGTGGACGCCCCCGAGATCGACCGCATCAACATCCTGCAGGCGGCCCTGCTCTCCATGAAGATGGCGGTGGACAACCTGGCGCCGCAGCCGGATTACCTGCTCATCGACGGGAAATTCGGCATCGCCGCGGAGGTCGCCCAGCAGCCCGTGGTGCGCGGCGACCAGCTGAGCGCTTCGGTGGCGGCCGCCTCGGTCGTGGCCAAGGTGACGCGCGACCGGCTGATGCTGGGTTGCCACCGGCAGTTTCCCCAGTACGGATTCGACCGCCACAAGGGCTATCCCACGCGGGCTCATCGCGAGGCGCTGCGACGTTACGGATCGTGCATGCTGCACCGGCGCACCTTTAGGGGTGTGCGTGAACACCTGCCCGCCGGGGGGGTGCCGGCGTGAAAACCCCCTCGCGCTTCGGCCGCAGCAGCGAAGCCCTTGCCGCCGCCTATCTGCGGGGACGGGGGTATCGCATCGTCGAACGCAACTACCGCACGGCGCTGGGGGAAATCGACATCATCGCCAGGGACGGCGACACGCTCGCCTTCGTGGAGGTCAAGGCCCGCCGCAGCCGGCGCTACGGTCCGGCCAAGGGGTCCCTGACGGCCGCCAAGCGGCGCACCATCTGCCGGGTGGCGCAGCTCTACCTCAAGACCACCGGCCAGAGCGGCGTGCGGGCGCGCTTCGACGTGGTGGCCATCGACGCCGCCGCCCGGGGACCCCGCATCGAACTCATCCAAAATGCCTTTCCACTGGTCTGCTGACAATTCCGACGATGACCGGCTGCCGGCCGGCCTCTACGTGGTGGGCACCCCCATCGGCAACCTGGGGGACATCACCCTGCGTGCCCTCGACACCCTGCAGCGTGCCGACCTCGTGGCCGCCGAGGACACCCGGCGCACCGGCCGGCTGCTCTCGCACTACGGCATCCGCAAGAAACTGATCTCCTGCCACGAGCACAATGAGGCGCAGCGGGCGGCCGGGCTGGTCGAACGGGTGCGCGGCGGCGCGGCGCTGGCCCTGGTGACCGACGCCGGTATGCCGTCGGTCTCCGATCCCGGCTATGCGCTGGTGGTGCATGCCGTTGCCGCCGGCCTGCCGGTGGTGCCGGTGCCGGGCGTGTCCGCCGTCACCACCGCCCTGAGTGTGTCCGCGCTGCCCACCGACAGTTTCCTGTTCGCCGGTTTCCCCCCCCGCCGCACACCCCGACGGCGGCGTTTCCTGTCCGAACTCTCGGCCGAGAACCGAACCCTGGTGTTTTTCGAGTCCCCCCGCCGCATTGCGGCGTTGCTGGCGGACGTGCACCGTGTCCTGGGCGACCGCCGTGCGGTGCTGGCGCGGGAGATGACCAAGCGCTACGAGGAGTTTCTGCGCGGCACGGTGAGCGAACTGCTGCGGATGCTGGAGGAGCGACCGTCCGTCCGCGGGGAACTGACCCTGCTGGTGGCGTCCGGCGGCGGGGACGGGGCGCCCGGCGACGAGGCCCTGGACCGCGAGATCGCGGCCGCGATGGCCCGCGGACTGCCGGTTTCCGAAATATCCAGGCGGGTCGCCGTCGGCTGCGGCGTTTCGCGCAAACGGGTGTACCGGCGGGCATTGGCCATGGCGCGGGAAAGGGGTGCGGCCGAACCCGGCGGGGAAGACGTGTCATGAGTCCCCGGCAAGAGGCTGCGGCGGCGGTGAAGGTGTTTCCGGTCATCCTGGAGGTGCGCGCGGTCGTGGCGGCCCTCGGGACCCGCGAGCGGGTGGCGGCCCTCAGCCGGCTGGCCCGCCGGGCGGCGCAGCGCTCGGCGGTGCGCACGGGCGGCGGCCCGGGGGGGCTGCACAAGGACGACGACGGCGTGCCCCGGCCGGAAAACGGTTTTTTCTGGTCCGTCACCCACAAGCCCCGGTACGTGGGCGGCGTGGTGGCCCCCCACCCCGTGGGCATCGACATCGAGGAGATCCGGCCGCGTTCGCCGGGGCTGTTCGACAAGGTGGCCACCGAGGAGGAGTGGGCGCTGGCCGGCGGCCAGGGGGAGCTGGCGTTCTTTCGCTACTGGACGGCCAAGGAAGCCGTTTTGAAGGCCGCCGGTGTGGGACTCGCCGGCCTGTCGCGCTGCCGGGTCACGGCCGTGCACGACCCGCGGCACATGACCGTCTGGTTCGACGACCGGCGCTGGTCGGTGTCGCAGCGCATGCTGCCGGGTCACGTGGCCGCCGTCACGGCGCCGGCCGGGGCGGCCGACTGGGAAGTGGATCAGCTGCCGCCGGAAGCGGGAGCCTGCTCGCCGCCGTAGCGTTCCTTGACCCTGGCGCGGTCGATGTCCCCGTCGGCGGTGCGGGGCAGCTCGTCGACGAACTGCACGTACTGTGGCTTCTTGTAGCTGGCGATGCGGCTGCCCACGAAACGCGTCAGGTCTTCCGGCGCCAGCGTGGCCCCGTCTTTCAGCCGGCATACGGCCTTGATGCCTTCTTTCCACTTGGGGTCCGGTACGCCGAAGACTACCGTCTCCTCCACGTCGGGGTGCGCCAGGATTGCCTTTTCGACTTCCGCCGGGTAGACGTTCTCGCCGCCGGGCTTGATGAGCTCCTTTTCGGGCTTGCGGCCCGCATACCACAGGAACCCGTCTTGGTCGAAGCGCCCCATGTCCCCGGTGTGATGCCAGCCGTGGCGGAAGGCCTCCTCGGTGTCCGCCGGCAGGTTCCAGTAGCCCTTGAAGACTATGGGGCCCCGTACGCAGATCTCGCCGGTCCGGCCGGTCGTCACGGGACGGCCGTCATCGTCCTCCAGGCGCACGTCGGCCAGCGGAATGATGCGGCCGGCGGCCCCGGGCCGGTCGTCGTAGCGGCCCAGGGTGGCCAGGGCCGAGGTCTCGGTCTGTCCGTAGAGGCAGTAGAAGGTGCCGCCCGTGGCCCGTTGGTAGCGTTCGATGGTTTCCGGGGTGTCGATGCCTATCACGGACTTGAGGGTGCCGATGTCCCGGCCGCTCTTTTCGGCCTCGTCCAGCAGGGAAGAGAGGATGGGCGAAAAATCGAACATCACCGACACGCCGTGGCGTACGATCAGGTCCATCGCCGCGGCGGCGTCGAATTTGGCCATGTTGAGGTTCAGGGCGCCGGCGTGAAAGCTGGCGGTGGCCATGAACAGGCCGCCCACGTGAAACAGGGGCAGCAGGTTGAGGTGCACGTCGTTTTCGCTGAGGTTGAGACACAGGTTGAGGCACAGGTTGGCGCAGACGGCGTTGGTGTGGGTCAGCAGGGCGCCCCGCGGGCGACCGGCCACAGCCGCCGTGTGAATGATCACCAGGCCGTCGCTGCCGCGCACGTCGACCGGTTCAAAGGTTGTACCGGCATCCATCAGCGTGCCCAGGTCGTCGTAGCCGCCGCGCTCCGGCTCCAGGTTGTAAAAGGCCCTGACGGTCTTCAGTTGTTCCCGGATGCCGTCCACCAGGGGCTGGTATTCCTCGGAGGCCATCAGCATAACGGCGCCGCCGTCATTGATGTTGAAGGCCACCTCTTCGGCCGAAAGACGCCAGTTGATCGGCAGCACGATGGCGCCCAGGGCTGCGGCCGCGCCGTAGAGCAGAAAATATTCCAGGCTGTTCTTGCCCAGCACGGCGATACGCCGGCCGTGGGTGATGCCGGCCCGCTGCAGGCCGCAGGCCAAGCGATCGACACGTTGTTTGAATTCCCGGAAAGAGACGCTGCGGCCGTCGGAGGACTCCATCCAGGCCGGGCGGTCTCCGAAGGTGACGGCGTTGCGTTGGATCAGATTGTAAAAAGTGAAGTCGTAGAGTCCCATATTTTGCTCCGTGGCGGTATCATTTTTTCTGTTTTTTGTTCCTCTTCTGCTTACACAGGCCGCTTTCGGCCAGGATTTTCTTGGCGTAGCGCGACACGATGGTGTTGGAGCTGCGCATGGCTTTTTTCAGGGCGTCACAGGTCTGTTCGTCCCCGATCTGGGAAAGCGCCAGAAAGACCTCATGCATCAGTTCGAGGTTGTAGGAACTTTTCATCATGTTGATCAGGGGGATCACGGCCCGCTTGTCGCCGATGAGCCCCAGGGCCCGGGCTGCGGCGGCCTGAACACTGGGATTGTCGGTCTCAAGGGCCTGGATCAGGGGTTCCACGGCCGGTTGGCCGATCTGGACCAGGGCCTTGACGGCGGCCTCGCGCACGTCCTTGTCCGTGGCCTGAAGCTTCTTGATCTCCTCCTGCACATCGGGTTTGCGCTGGCAGGACTGAAGGCCCAGCAGAAGGGCCAGCAGGAGACACACGAGCGCCAGGCGATGCTTGCTGGGTGCTGTGGGGTGCATGGCTTCCGGCTTTCCGGCCGGGCGGGTCCGCGTGAAGTCCCGCACCGTCACCGATGGTGTTTGAAAGAGTGCCTTGCTCAGGGTGATAGCGGAAGGATAGGTCAAAGGCCGCGGAGCGTCAAGGAGAAAACAGGCATCTCCGCGACCGGCATCGGCGGGGCGGGCCGCCGGTGCCGCAGGGGGATGCCGGCCTGTTCGGCGGGCATGGGGGCTTACATCGAAACCGCGTTTCCGGAGACGTCGGAACCGGCGGCGCCTTTGCCGGCGGCGTACTTGCGGATGAATTCGTCCAGGCGCCGGACCTGGTCGTCATCGAGATTCCCGAAACGCACACACCGGCGCCGCATGATGATGCTGCTGAAGGTGGGTATGTCCACCAGTGCAAAGTCGGAAACGGTCTGAAAAGGAATGTTGACCAGGTAAAACTGCTGGTCCGTAGACAGGATGGTGAGCAGATCCTCTTCCTCTTCGATCATGCCGTTGTCCATGTAACGGAACGACAGACCGCCACAGCTGATGTCGATGATCTGTCCGAGCACGTTGGCGTTCTTGCCGATCACCGCCATGGCTCCGTCCCTGACCCGATAACGTTCCAGTTTTCTGTTTTCGTGCCCCTTCAACTTCACCCCCGTTCTGTCGGTTTCGATCAGCTGCAACGCGTGGATGACAGCGGAAAAGAAGTGTCTTTCCATAACAGCATATGGTGCCTTATATAGTATGTCAAGAAAAAAAATTACCATATATAGTGTTTTTTAGAAAAATCTTACCGGTGAGGGAGGGCGTGCAGCGAGAGCGGAGTGATTTTAGAAAGATACCATGGCCGCCGGGGTGAAGGCGCCGCCGCCGGCGCGGTCATGCAACCGTCAGACAGAGGAATATTTCCCACAGGACCACCAGACCGAAGGGCAACAGGGCCCCGATGAAGAGCAGCTTGACCCGTAGCCGGGTGCCGAAGAGAAAGTTGTTGCCGTAGACGAGGATGACAAGGATGGAGAAAGCGGTCAGGGCGTATTTGGCGACAAAGAAGACCGTGGGGCCATGGCTGAGAAAGTAGGCCATCACCGGGTTGACCTCGGAGGCGCCGCGGCGCATGAGGTGCAGGGTCAGGGCGGCGTCCAGGATGCTCAGCAGCACAATGGCCAGCACCACCAGGAAGGTCCGGTAGCTGTAGCGATCTAGAAAATAGGCGCGCTCCCGGTCGGACCGGCGCCGCGGACGGGACCGTTTCCCAGCTAGGCGATACCGGCTCAACAGGGGTTGGTGCACTCGTCGGCGGTCGATTCCGGAGCGTCTTTCGGGACCGTTGTAGGGCTGCTCGGCTGAAGGCGTAGCGGTCTCTTCCGGCATGGGGCTGCAGGCTCTGCGTGCGGCGGCGTCAGCGGGCCAGCCGATGGTCGTTTTTTCCGGTCACGACCAGGCGTCGGTCGGCGACGGTGGCGCGGCCCAGGTTATTCCAGAACGTATCCCTGCCGAAAGGGTAAATACGTTTCAGTCCATCCGTGTCAATGATAATTTTGCGCTTGCGACGCCCGACCTTTTTCAGGACGTGGATCAGTTCGAAGGCCGATGTGCCGTCGAAATCGCCGTCCAGTTTCAGGCGCAGATCTTTGCTGATGTGATCGGTGACAATATGGAAATTGGCCGCCATGGAACCCTTTCTCCGGATCGTGTGTTTGCCTGTAGCCCCCGGCCGAAGCGTGCCGTTCAGGAACGCTCGCGTTCCAGGACCCCGGCCGGTGCCGTGTTCTCGCGCGGTGGCGGGGCGCCGGGGGGCGGCCTGGCGGCGAAATCCGCCTGCCGGACCAGGTCCCGGTGATGACAGCGGGGACAAGCGGCGCCATGCGGATCGCCGTCGACATGCAGTTGGACGAAAACATACCGGCATTTGCGGCATTGGTACTTGATGAGCTGCATGCGGACACCTTCCCTCGGATGTGGTGAAAACCCGGCCTTCTGCGCAGCGTCGCAGCCATATGCCCAGGTGGCGCGGGTGGTTACGAGGACTGCCGGCAAAAACTGCAAGAAACAAGCCAATTCCGGCGGGCCGTTTCCGTCCCCTGCGTGGCAGGAGGCTCCGAGAAGGTTTGCGGTAGGGGGTGTGTAGATAACCTCCTGTTTTGATATGAAAAGCAGGTTGTTTGGCGGTTGCCCTGGAATGTTTGTCGAAGACTGCGGGGGCGGGTTCGCCCGGCATCAGACCGAGGCCGCCGTCAAAGAAGTTGACAATTTTCGGCAATCCACCTGCCGCTTATTGCAAACCCGCGGTCGGGGCATCCCTGCGGCGGTGCGTCCGCGGCGGGTTTCAGGGACGCTTTGGCCCCAGCACACGGCTTTCCCCGGCGTGCAGCCGCCAGCGGGCCAGGGCGAACCACAGCATCAGGGTCACCAGAAAATAGCCGGGAAACCAGGCGATGGACTGCCGGAACACGGTGTCGCGCACCACTTCGCCGGCCAGTCCCGGACGGGTGGCGGTCAGGTCCGAGCGCAGGAAGGCGATCAGCAGGGAGTAGAGCAGGCCCGCCACGCCGTAAGCCAGGTTGAAGAACAGCCCCTTGAAACTGAGCACGGTGGCGCGCTGGTGGGATTCGGTGATGCGGTTCAGGTAGTAACTCAGCATGAAACCGGCCATCAGCATGGCGCCGTAGAGCAGCACCATGGGGAAAAGGCCGACGACCGGCCAGAAGAAGGTCATACCGGCGAGGCCCGCCACCGTCAGCAGTGAGAGCAGGGCCATGTTGAAGACCGGCCGGCGGCGGGTGACGAGCTTCGACGCCAGCCGCGGGAGGAACACGCCCAGCAGTGCCAGGGCCGACCCGATCAGCCCGAAGGAGGCCTCGGGCAGCTGGATCAGGCGATAGTACTGGCTGTTGAGCGTCAGCACCATGCGGATGATGTTGTCGAACAGCAGCCCGGCGGTGATGAGCACCAGGGCCAGCGGGGTCTGGAAGATCCAGGCGCCGGCCCGGAAGGTCAGGCCGAAGGCCTCGCCCATGGAGCGGCCGCAGGCGGCCACACCGCCGCACTCGGCTTCACGCATCCGGGCGGCGGGGCCGGCCTCCTTCATCTTCAGCGCGGTCAGCAGGGCCAGCACGGCGATCACCAGGGTGAGGTAGATGGGCAGGCGCAGGGTGACGGACTGGTCGGCGGGCAGCCGCCACCCCAGCCAGCCGAGCACGGTGTGCATCAGGCGCGGGTCGTAGACGGCCGCCCCGATGCTCATGGCGAAGATGTAGCCCACGGACTGGACCCGCATCTGGCGGTCCAGCACGCGGTTCCACTCGGCGGCCAGGCCCCGCTCCTGGAGGGTGTCGAAGGCCAGGGCCTCGTCGGCGCCGCTGGCGGCGGCTTCGGCCGTGCCGCTGCAGATGCGGTTGGCCAGGAAAAAGGCGAACAGTACCGAGGGGTTGCCCCGCGGCGCCAGGCACAGCAGCAGCATCTCCGCCACCATCAGGGCCGCCGACAGCACCACGAGGTTGCGCCGGCCCATGGTGTCGGCCAGGGCGCCGGAGGGGACCTCCAGCAGGACGATGACCGCCGCCCAGACGGCATTGAGCAGCGCGAACTGCTCCAGGCTGAGACCGAAATCCAGGAACAGGACGGTGAAGATGGGATAGTAGAAGCGCGCGTTGAAGAACAGCCGGAAATAGATGAAGAGCCGGACGTTGGGGATGCTGAACAGCTCGCGGTCGCTCACCGTCGCCGTCACGGACTGCCCCCCCACTGCGGCAGCCAGAGATAGTAGAATCCCGGGCGGGGGTTGGGCAGCAGGGCCGCCAGGTCCGCCAGGGCGCCGGCCGGTTCCCCGGCGCGACGGGCCTCGGCGCCGCCGTAGATGCCCGCGTCGGGCGCTTTCTGTCGGCGGTAGGCGATCACGCGGCTGTCTTCCGCCAGTCCAGCCAGTTGCCTGGCCTTGGAAATGGCGTCCGGCAGGTAGCCGATGTCGTCCACCAACCCGATCCGGCGGGCCTCGGGTGCCAGGTAGATGCGCGCCGTGGCGATTTTTTCCAGCGTTTCGGGATCGAGGTTGCGGTGGCGGGCCACCAGTTCCAGGAACCGGTCGGCCAGGGTGCGGGTCAGGTCCTGGAAGATGCGCCGCTCTTCGGCGGTGTCCCGCCGGAAGGGCGAGCCCATGTCCTTGTCCCGGCCCGATTTGCTGACGTTGACGGACAGGCCGATCTTGTTCATCAGACCGATCAGCTTGGGCTGCAGGAAGATCACGCCCACCGAGCCTGTGACCGTGGTGGGGTGGGCCATGATCCAGTCGGCCGGCAGCGCCACGTAGTAGCCGCCCGAGGTCGCCATTCCCATCATGGCCGCCACGATTCGGACTCCGGTCGCTTGCTTGAAGCGCTCGATCTCATGGTACAGGGCGTCGCTGGCGGTCACCGAGCCGCCCGGCGAGTCGATCCTGAGCACGACGGCTTTCACGCGGTGGTCCCTGCGGGCCTTGGACAGCTGTGCGGCCACCTGCGCAAGCGTGCCCTCGCGCGTTCCGACCAGGCCCCTGCGGCCGGTGAGGGTGATGGCGCCGCTGATGGGGATGACCAGTACCCGATCCGCACCGCTGCCCTCCAAAGTGATTTCTTTTAAGGCCCTTTTTTCGCCGGTGAGGATGTTGACCTTGAAGGCCGTGCAGCCCGCCAGCAGGCAGACGACCACGAATACCGCCGGAAAATGCAGGATTCTGTTCACGCAGACTCCTTCCCTGAATCGATGACGCCGGAGCTCCGGAATATAGACAAACGGCCCGCCGGTGTCAATTTGCAGCGCGCCGGTCCGGGAAAAATCTCTTGGTGCCGCGGGCCATTTCTGGTAAATTAAAATGACTGGAATACCGTCCACGCAACGCCGCTGCAGCCAACCCGCAACCACGAGGAGGGAAACGATTGCCGAACCAACACCCTGATTTTGCGCAGCTGAAGCAGTTCGCCCTGGACGCCGTCCAGGAGGCCGGCCGGCAGGCCCTGACTTTTTTCGGCAAGGGCCGATCCAGCCTGAAGTTCGACGAGGACCTGGTTACCGAGATGGAACTTCGCCTGATGGAGTCTTTCCAGGAGCGGCTCGAAGCCAGTTTCCCGGACCACCAGGCCTACCTCAACAACCACGACAGCGAAGGGTACACCCACGAGGGCGAACGCTACCTGTGGATCTTCGATCCCCTGGACGGGGTGGCCAATTTCCAGGCCGGCATCCCCATCTGGAGCACCTCGGTGGCGCTGGTGGACAATTTCTGGCCCGTGCTGGGAACCATTTTCCTGCCCTCCACCGGGGACGTCTACTACGCCCACGCCGGCCGCGAGGCCACCTGGGGCGACAGCGTCGTGCGCACCTCTTTCCAGGACAGCATCAACGACGAGAGCCTGCTGCTCACCTATTCGCGTTTCCACCAGCGTTACCGGACCACCTTTCCGGGCAAGATCCGCAACTTCGGCTGCACCAACGCCCACGTTGCCTTCGTGGCCATGGGGCGCGCCGAGGCCGCCATCGTGGCCAACGAGTCCTACCAGGACCTGGCGGCGGCCCGCGTGCTGATCGAGTCGGCCGGCGGGAAGATATACCGCCTGGACGGCAGCGAGTTTTTCCTCAACGAGTACATGGACGGCAAGAAGATCGAGGAGCCGCTGCTGGTGGGCGGCGCGGAGATCTGCGCCCAGGTCAGCGCCTGCCTGCAGCCCGTCGACTGATGGTCCCTTCCCGGTACCAGGCGGCGATGCGCGCGGGGGGCAGCCCGGCGTGAAAGGCCGCCAGCACGGCCTGGTTGATCAGCCAGGTCCTGGCCACGCCCAGGCGCCGCCAGCGGCGGGCGGAAGTGACCACCGCCGACTCCGCCGTGACGATGCGGCCCGTCGACCGCAGGCGGCGCACCAGGTCGAAATCCTCCATGATGGGAAGGTCGGCAAATCCGCCCAGGCGGTCGAAAAGGCTTCGCCGCAGGAAAATCGCCTGGTCGCCGTAGGGCAGTTGCAGCACCCGCGAACGCAGGTTGGCGACCCGGGCGATGAAGCGCACCGCGGGTCGCTGGGTATCGATGCCCAGACGAAAGGCGCCGGCGGCCACCCCTGCCGCGGCCAGGATGCGCCGCACGGTCCGGTCCCAGCCCGGCGGCAGTCGGGTGTCGGCGTGCAGGAACAGCAGCAGCCCCCCGCGGGTGGCGGCCGCGCCGGCGTTCATCTGGCGGGCGCGTCCGGCGGGCGACGAGATGACGCGCGCACCCGCGCCGCGCGCCGCGGCCGCGGTGGCATCGCGGCTGCCCCCGTCGACCACCAGGATCTCCACATTCTCCCCCGCGGCGGCGCGCGCCACCACGGCGCCGATGGCGGCCGCCTCGTCGAGCGCCGGAATGACCACCGCGATGCGTTTCGTCCGATCAGGGTTTGCCGGCAAAGCGTTTCCCCCCGAAGTGTACCAGGTCGGCCGGGCGGTCCACGTCGTTCAGCATCGGCAGCAGCCCCCGGGAGAGCCCCTCGCGGGACGCCGCCGCCAGGGTGTGTGCCAGCACTTTCGACGTCCCCCAGGGAATGGAGACGAACAGACGGCCGCGGCTGCCCGCCGGGACCCGGTGATGGAAGCCCACGAGGTAGTAGCCGCCGTCCCCGGCCGGTCCCAGCACCAGGTCGCTGTGGCCCAGGTCGTCCAGTGCGCGGCCCATGACGTCCCCGTCGAGGCCCGGGATGTCGCTGCCCACCAACAGGCCCCGCCGCACGCCGCGGCCGAAGAGCCAGTCAAAGGCCGCCCGCATGCGCCGGCCCAGGTCCCCGGTTGCCTGCGGCCGCAGGATCGCATCGTCCCCCAGCCAACGGGACATCTCCGCCCGGCTGCCGCCGGTGTAGTGAACCGACACCGCCGTGTCGCGCCGGGCGGCCAGTGACAGCGCCTCGGACACGACGCGCTCGGTCATGCGGCGCTGCAGGCGCGCTGCCCCCTCGGCCCCCAGGGCCGGAATCAGCCGTGTCTTGGCCGCGCCGGGCCGCGGGTAGCGGGTGAAGATCATGATGTGGGTCGTGGCCGTCATGGCAAACAGGTGTGGCGACGGTGGCGCCTTTCTCCGGCGCGTGCGCCGGCGGGTTGCGCGGCCGGTGGCCGCAGGCACGTTAAAGAATAGACAAGGACGAAGGCGTGATCAAGCCCTAACGTCTCCGGATTCCCAGGGGACATCGCCGGCAACCCCCTTTTTTGAGCGGAAGCCGTGTCCGCCGCTGCCTGCCGTCCTCGGCGCTCCGTTGCAGGCCGCCGGCCCCCCGACTGCGCCCCGCCGAAACACACCCGCCCCTCCGGCCTGTGGGTGAACCCGGATGACCCGGGGAGCGGGCCACACGCAGGCCGACCGTTCCCCGCGATTGGGCCGTCCGGATCCCCCAAGATTCTTGACAGACCGCCGTGCCGGCGCCTAAAGCATTGTTGATGTTTGCACATGTCAAACCCCGGCGGGAGAGGAGACGGGTTTCATGATATTGCCTTTTCGGGGAAAGACGCCGGTGATCGGCGAGGGGGTCTACCTGGCGCCCACGGCGGTGGTCATCGGCGACGTGGTGATCGGCGACGGCAGCAGCATCTGGTTCGGCACGGTGCTGCGCGGGGACATGGCGCCCATCCGGGTGGGCCGGGAGACCAACATCCAGGACAACTGCACCGTGCACGTCGACGAGGGCTTTGCGGCGATCATCGGCGACCGCGTCAGCGTGGGCCACAACGCCGTGGTGCACGGCTGCACCGTGGAAGACGAGTGCCTGGTGGGCATCGGCGCGCTGGTGCTGACGGGCGCCCGGGTGCGCCGCGGTTCGGTGGTGGCGGCCAATTCGGTGGTGCGCGAGGGCCAGCAGGTGGGGCCCCGCGAGCTGGTGGCCGGCGCGCCGGTGCGGGTCAAGCGGACCCTTTCGCCGGAGGAGTGCGCCCGCTTCCTGCGGCCGGTGGAAAACTACCTGCGCATCTGCCGTCACTACCGGGGCGGGGAAGGCCAGCCGTGATCGGGGTGCGCCTGGCAAACGGGCGCCCCGTGGTGGACCGACACCTGCCCGAGCCGCGCCCGGGGCCCGGCGAGGCCGTGATTCGGATGCGCCTGGCCGGCATCTGCGGCACCGACCGGGCCCTGCTGGGCGGCTACGCCGATTTCGCGGGGGTCATGGGCCACGAGTTCGTGGGCGACGTGGCGGCCTCCCCGCAGCACCCTTCGCTGGCAGGAAAGCGGGTGGTGGGAAGCATTACCGTTTCCTGCGGGGCCTGCCTGCAGTGCCGGGAGAGGCGGCCGGGGCACTGCGAAAACCGGCGCGTGCCGGGTATCCGGGGCATGGACGGCGTCTTCGCCGAGCGTTTCTGCCTGCCGGCCGAAAACCTCGTCCCCGTGCCGCAATCCGTACCCGACGAAGCGGCGGTCTTCGCCGAACCCCTGGCGGCGGCCCTGCGCGTCGTCGAACAGGTCCCGGTCCGAGGGGCCGACCGCTGGCTGGTGGTCGGGGCCGGAACCCTCGGCCAGCTGATTGCACGCGCACTGAAAAAGACGGGCTGCCGGTTGCGGGTATTGGCCCGTTATCCCGGGCAGCGGCGGCGACTGGCCGCGGCCGGCATCAAGACGGTCACTGAAGAGGTCTGCCGCCCGCGAAGCTTCGACGGGGTCGTGGAGGCCGCCGGCAGTGCCGGCGGGTTCGCCGCCGCGCGGCGTTTCGTGCGGCCCGGGGGCACCGTGGTGCTCAAGAGCAGCTTGGCCGCGGCGGTGCCGGTGGACCTCGCCGGCCTGGTGGTGGACGAGGTCACCGTCATCGGTTCGCGCTGCGGGCCGCTGGAGAGGGCCGTGGCGTGGCTGGCCGACGGCCGGGTCGATCCCGTCGACCTGATCGAGGCGCGCTTCGGCCTGGCGCAAGCCGATGCGGCCTTTGCGCGGGCCGCGCAACCCGGCGCCTTCAGGGTGCTTTTCACCGCGGCGCGGCGCTGAAAGCCCAGTGCCGCCGGCGGGTTGGGGGTACCCCGGGGCGGGCCGCCCTTGATTTCCCGTCCGTCCGGTCTTACCTTGATTCCAGTCCATCAATTCCGATCCACAACCCATTACCCCCCCCCTTTTTTTACGCGCGAACATTGGAGGACGACTCATGGAAGAACATACCGGATTGATCACCTTTATGGGAAACCCGCTGACCCTCATCGGAAACCGACCCGCCGTGGGCGACAAGGCCCCTGATTTCACGGTGCTGGACAACGACCTGTCGCCGGTGGAATTTTCGTCTTTTGGGGGCAAGGTGTGCATCCTTGCCGCGGTCCCCTCGCTGGACACGCCGGTCTGCGACATGGAGACCCGCCGCTTCAACGACGAGGCCGGCAAGCTGGGCGACGACGTGCGCGTCCTGACCGTCAGCATGGACCTGCCCTTCGCCCAGAAGCGCTGGTGCGGCGCGGCCGGCGTGGACAAGGTCCAGACCCTCTCGGATCACCGCGATGCGCAGTTCGGCACCGCTTACGGCGTGCTCATCAAGGAACTGCGGCTGCTGGCGCGGGCCGTGTACGTGGTCGATCGCGAGGGCGTCGTGCGCCACGCCCAGCTGGTCGGGGAAGTCACGCACGAGCCGGATTACGAGGCGGTCCTGAAGGCTGTTGCGGATCTCACGCGATTTACGCAAAATCCTTGACAAATTAAAAACTTAGATTTATTGTGGGGATCCTTAAATTCCGCAGGTACGGCTGTAGGTGGTATCGAGAGACGGACAACCTTACATTCACGCAGGAGTGGGATCCAAATGACGCTAACCAAGGCACGAATCGTTGAATCGATCAATGAACAGGTTGGTCTTCCCAAAAAGGATGCAGCGGAGGCCGTTGAGATTCTCCTGGAGATCATCAAGCGGACTCTTGAAAGCGGAGAAGATGTTCTGATCAGCGGGTTTGGCAAGTTTTGCGTCAAGGAAAAACGCGCCCGCCGCGGCAGGAATCCCGCCACCGGCGAAGACATGATGCTGGACAAGCGAAGAGTGGTGACCTTCAAGTGCTCTTCCGTGCTCCGAAAGAAGGTCAACCACTCCTGAACCGAATCGAGTGGTCCATTGATCGTGTCCCCGCCCCGGGCGGGGGAGGGTTGTCGGGATGCGGACCCGGCTGCAGGTCCGCATCCCCTCCAGCGCCTTGGCCCATCCGTCGCCCTGGCCGTTTCGCACCCACGGCGTATGGCGGCGGTCCCTCCGGGTCCTTTTCCACCCCCATAAAATCAAATACGACGGGTGCCTTCGATGAACAACGCCCCTGAGCTCAACCCGGAAGAGCGGTCGTTGCTGGCCGAAATCGACCGTCGCAGCGCCGGTGCACTCGACGTCGTGGTTTCCATGTACGAAGCGGGTGGACAGCTGGGAATGGACCGGCAGCAGAGTGCCCGTGTCGCCGAGAAACTGCTGGCCGACGGGCTGCTGGAGCTGCGCAGCCTCTCGGGCGCCGTGGCCCTGACGCCGAACGGGCGCGAGGCGGCGGCCGCCCTGGCGCCGTCCGATGACGGTGCCCCGCCGGGCCTGGGAGACGGCCCCCTGCTGGACGAAACCCGGCAACAGGCCGTGGCGGACCTCCTCGCCGATCTCAAGCGGCGCACGGGGAGCATGGGGCTCGCATTCGAGGCCCTCTCCGAGCTGGTGGCCGACCTGAAGACCGTCGAGGTCCAGCTGACCTCCCCGCGCCCCAGGACCGCCATCGTGCGCGCCTGCTTCGAATCCATCCACGAGACCCTGCAGACCGCCGGCGACGAGGCGGCGCGCGATGCCGTCGGAAAGCTGCTGGCCGGTCCCTGAAAACGGCCCGTTTTCAGAGCGCCCGCAGGTACTCGGGCTTCAGCGCCACGTGGCCCGCCAGGGCCTGGTCGATGAGCGCCAGGGTCTGCTGCTTGTCCCGCGGCAGGCGGGCCTTGATGGGCAGGTAGTTGGAGGCGTGGTTGGCGTGAAACAGGCCGCGGGAAAGATCGGTGTGCGCCAGCATGGTGCGCAGTTCCGCCAGCATCTCACGGGGGCCGATGAGTTCGAAGCGGCCATTGACGTAGTCCTCGTGCAGGGGGGTTCCCGGGATCAGCATCAGGGTCAGGGCGCCCACGTAGTGCGGGTCCATGGCCGACAGGGTCCTGCCCGTGGCCTCGGCGTGGATCTGCGAGCGCCCGCGGCCGGCGATGCCTAGCAGCACGGTGACCGAGAGCTTGAAACCCGCCTCAATGGCCTTCCGGCCCATGCGCACCATGTGCTGCGCCGTGGCGCCCTTGTTAATGCGCTCGAGGGTCACGTCGTCGCCGCTCTCCAGGCCCATGTAGAGGATGCCCAGTCCCAGGGACCGCAGGGTTTCGAGTTCCTCGGGCGTTTTCATGTCCAGGGCCTTGGCGTTGGCGTAGGCCCCCACCCGCGTGACCCAGGGCAGCTGCCGCCGGATTTCCTCCAAGATGTGCACCAGCCGACGTTGGGGGATAACCAAGGCGTCACCGTCGCACAGAAAGACCCGCCGCTGCCGACGGCAGTGCCGGGCGGCAAAGGCGATGTCGGCCAGGATGATCTCGTCGGGCTTGATGCGGAAGCGCTCCCCGCGGTACGTGCCGCAGAAGGTGCACTTGTTGCGCGAGCATCCCACCGTCACCTGCAGCAGGATCGAGTTGGCCTCGCTGGGGGGGCGAATGATGTTTCCCTCGTAGTGCATGGCGTCGTGTTCTCCTCCCTGTCGGGTGGTCTCCAATTAACCGCTTGACTTCACCACTTATTTAATTATATGTGTTCGGAAGTCAATTTCAACCCGCCAACGCCAAAAAGCGCAGGATAAAGGACGGACTCCCGCCTGCCTGCGGACGACTTCACTGAACCCCGGATTGAACCGGTTTGTCCTGCGACACGCCGTGTAATCGCCCTGTTCGGTGGAGACGACAGGACAATGCATGGATGATTTTCTGTACAAGTTGAGAAACTCCCGAAAGAAAACCGGGTACGACCGTAACCGCCGCAATCAGGACAACTATTCCCCGCGCGCCGACCGCAGCAAGCCCAAGGGCAAGAAGCCGCAGAACCTGCCGGTGGGCGTCGACCACCTGTCCGCCATCCGGCGAACCCTGGAGACCATCGCCGAGAACCAGAAGCAGATGCTGGAGGCTGAGCTCCGGCGCCGGGATGTCGAGGAGCGCAAAGCCCGTGCACTGGAAGACATCGCCCGCCTGATGGGCCGCCGGGAGCAGGACGCCGCGCAACCCGTCTCCGACCGCCGGGAGACTCCGCAGCCGCGGGAAGCGGCGGACGCCGACGCGGATGCGCCCGGCGCCGCAAGGCCTTCGCGCGCCGACCGGGAAAGGATCCTGAAGATCATCCACGGCCTGCGGGAAAAGGGGCAGACCTACGAGGGCATCGCCCGACACCTGGAGACCCAGAACATCCCGACGCTGTCCGGCCGCGGCAAATGGCGCGGCCAGACCATTTACCGTCTGTACAAGGAGAGCGTTTGAGGGCGCCCGCGGCCACCGGCCGTCGAAGGCGCCGGCACTGCGGCCGCAGCCGCAGCACGACATGGAGGCTGGAGGACGGAAACGTCCGTGTGTGGGAGTTTGCCTCGTCGCGGTGAGCCTGCCTGACGATCACGGCCGCTTGCTTCAGCGGCTGGCGACGGATGCGCCGGAAACCGCAGGGGAGGCGCGATGTCAAAGGAGGTTGGCTACATGGCTGTTGGCATTGTAAAGTGGTTCAACAACAGGAAGGGGTTCGGCTTCATCGAGCAGGAAGAGGGCGGTGACATCTTCGTCCACTACTCGTCCATCGAGATGCAGGGATTCAAGTCCCTGGAGGAGGGCGAGCGGGTGAGCTTTGAGGTGGAAGAGACCGACCGTGGTCCGGCCGCCAAACACGTGCAGAAACTCTGACCCCCGCGGGGGACCGGAAACCAAAAAGGCATCCCGGCCATGCGGCCGGCGATGCCTTTTTCATTTTCCCATTTCCGTCAGGCAGGCCATGAAGTCATCGGCGAAGCGGTCCATGATGGCCTGCTGATCGGCGGCCTCAGCCGGATCGGTGATCTCGTTGGCGCGCTCTCCGTAGGCCACCTCCCAGCCCCGGTCCCTCAACCGCCGGATCAGTTCGTCCACGTCTTCACGGCATGTCCCGGGTCCGATGTTTTTTTCCGCGACGTAGAATCTCATGTCGTCAAACGTCTCCCCTCAGGCCGGCATCTGGGTGTCGTGGGTGCGTTCGAAGGCGGCAATCTCGGCTTCGTGCGTGAGCGTCTTGGTGATGTCGTCGAGCCCCTCGAGCAGGCGTTCCTTGATGGCCGGGTCGATGTCGAAGTCCAGCATGGGGCTGTTCTCGGCGTGCAGCGTGATCTGCTGGACGGGCAGGTCCACGGTGGCCTGCATGCCGGGGTGGCGTGCCACCAGGGCAAAAATGTCGTCCACCTGGCGCTCGGAGAGTTCCACCGTCAGCACGCCGTTCTTGGCGCAGTTGTTGCGGAAGATGTCGGCGAACCCCGGGATGCGGTTGCCGTTCTCGTCGCGGTGGGGGGCGATGATCACCCGGAATCCGTACTGCGCGATGGCCCACACGGCGTGTTCACGGCTGGAGCCGCAGCCGAAGTTGTGGCGCGTCACCAGGATGGCGGCGTCCCTGAAAGCCTCGTCGTTGAGGATGAAGCCCGGGTCGGGGCTGCCGTCGGCCCGGTAGCGCCAGTCGAAAAACAGGTTTTCGCCGAATCCCGTGCGCGAGATGGATTTGAGGAACTGCTTGGGAATGATCTGGTCGGTGTCCACGTTGGCCCGGTCCAGGGGCGCGATGACACCGCGAACGGTTTTCAGGGGTTCCATCGGTCTGCTATCCTTTCTGCCAGCTGCGGATGTCTACGAAGTGTCCGGTCACGGCCGCCGCGGCCGCCATTTGCGGGCTCACCAGGTGGGTGCGCCCGCCTTTTCCCTGGCGGCCCTCGAAATTGCGGTTGGAGGTCGAGGCGCAGCGCTGGCCGGGTTCCAGCTTGTCCGGGTTCATGGCCAGGCACATGCTGCAGCCGGACTGGCGCCACTGGGCGCCGGCCTCGCGGAAGATGCGGTCCAGGCCCTCGGCCTCGGCCTGGCGCAGGACCTGCTGGGAGCCGGGGACCACCAGTACGCGAACGCCTTCGGCCACCTTGCGTCCCTGGAAGATGGCCGCCGCCGCCCGCAGGTCCTCGATGCGACCGTTGGTGCAGCTGCCGATGAAGACGGTGTCCACGGCGATGTCCGTGATGGGCGTGCCGGGGGCGAGTCCCATGTATGCCAGGCTTTTTTCCACGTCCGCGGGGCTGTAGCCCGGCACCTCGTTCGGAAAAGGCACCCGCGCCGACACGTCGGTCACCATGCCCGGGCTGGTGCCCCAGGTCACCTGGGGGGTGATTTCGGAGGCGTCGATGGTGAGCTCGCGGTCGAAAACGGCGCCCTCGTCACCGGGCAGCGTACGCCAGAAGGCGACAGCCTTTTCCAGGGCCTCCCCCCGGGGGGCGTAAGGGCGCCGGGTCTTGCAGATGTAGTCGATGGTGGTGTCGTCGGGCGCCACCATGCCGGCCCGTGCGCCGGCCTCGATGGTCATGTTGCACACCGTCATGCGGCCTTCCATGGACAACGCCCGGATGGCCGGCCCGTCGTACTCTATCACGTAGCCTGTGCCGCCGGCGGTACCGATAGTGCCGATGAGCTTGAGCACCATGTCCTTAGCGGTCACGCCGGGCTGCAGCCGCCCCTTGAAGGTCACCCGGAAGGTTTTGGGGCGCGCCTGGGGCAGGCACTGGGTGGCCAGCACGTGCTCCACCTCGGAGGTGCCGATGCCGTATGCCAGGGCGCCGAAGGCGCCGTGGGTCGAGGTGTGCGAGTCGCCGCACACGATGGTGGTGCCGGGCAGGGTGATGCCCAACTCGGGACCGATGATGTGTACGATGCCCTGGCGCTCGTCGTCCAGGTCGAAGAGCGTGATGCCGAACTCCCGGCAGTTGCGGGTCAGGGCGTCCACCTGGGCCCGGGACACGGGATCCGCGATCTCGTGGCGGTTCTCGGTGGGTACGTTGTGGTCCAGGGTGGCGAACGTCAGCTCGGGCCGGCGCACCTTGCGGCCGGCCAGGCGCAGGCCCTCGAAGGCCTGGGGACTGGTGACCTCGTGGACCAGGTGGCGGTCGATGTACAGCAGCGTGGTGCCGTCCTCGAAGTCGGTCACCCGGTGGCGCTCCCAGATCTTTTCAAACAGCGTTTTCGGCATGATGAATCGTGGCTCCCTTGGTTGGTCAGTGGTTCTCCGCCCGTGATTCGCGCCGGGCCGCCGGAGCCGATTGCGCCCCGCACGCACCGCCGAACCACGGCGCTTGAACCCAAGCATAAATTATACTATTGAATTAAAATCCATAACATAAACTTCCCCGGCCGAATTGCAAGCCGAAACCGCGACCGAAAGAACGAATCACAGCAGACACAGGAGGTTGTTCATGGCACCCGAACTGGCCCCCGGCCTGGAATCACGCTTTGAATTCAAAATTCCGGAAACCAAGACCATCGCCCATCTGTTTCCCGAAGCCACCGAGTTTCGGCAGATGCCCAACGTGCTGGCCACGGGCTTCATGGTGGGGCTCATCGAGTGGGCCTGCATCGAGGCCATCAAGCCGTACATCGACTGGCCGCGGGAGCAGAGCGTGGGCATTCACGTCGACTTCAGTCACCTGGCGGCCACCCCGCCGGGCCTGACCGTGACCGTCGAGACGCGGCTGCTCGAGGTTGAGGGCCGCAAGCTGACCTTCGCCATCCGCGCCCATGACGGGGTGGACCTCATTTCCGAGGGGACCCACCAGCGTTTCGTCATCGATGCCGAAAAATTCAGCGCTCGGGTGGCCGAAAAGGCCCGCAGGGCCCTCTCGGGGTAGGCAAAAAACGACCACGCCTGCCGGGATGAAGACAAATGCCCCCGGGCGGCGTGGCGGTCGACGGCGGTTGCGGTCCGCGGACCGCCCGCGACTTCGGACTACTCCCCGTGGGCCGGCTTGTGCGCCCCGGACCCGCCGGCGGACTGGATCTGCCCCAGCAGCTTCTGGATGCGGTCGATTTCACGCATCAGGGAAAAGACCTTGGCCGTCAGTTCCTTGTTCTCCTGCAAGAGCTCCCGGTTGACGTCCTTGCCGGATTCCAGCAGGGTGATTTTCCGCGACAGGGCGCGGTTCTTCTTTTCCAACAGTTCGTTCTGCAGGCTCAGCTGTTCGTTCTCTTGGGCGATGCCGCGCGCCTCGCGCACTTGCGCACGCAGTTCGGCGGCTTCCTCCTCCAGCGCGTCCAGCTTGCTCTCCAGGGCTTGGTTGCGTTTCTCCAGGGCGTCGAATTCTTCCTTGAGCTGGTGGGCGTTGCGCGTCTCCGCGCGCAGGGCGGACAGCTCTTTTCTCAGGGCCCGCTTTTCCCGGGCCAGTTCCTGCAGCTTGGCCGCCAGTTCTTCGTTCTCCCGGGTCAGCTGGCGGCCCAGGCGGGCTTCTTTCCTGAGCTGCGCCAGTTTGCGCCTGAACTCGGCCTTCTCGTCCAGGAGGGTCTTCTGACGGGTCTTGAGGCGCTGCACTTCCTCGGCCAGCAGGTCGGCTTCCTGCAGGCGGGCGTTGAGCTCGGCGATTTTCTTCTGCAGTTCCTTTTTCTCAGCCGCCAGGGCCTGCTTTTCCTGGCGCAATACCTCGCTCTCGTGCGCGGCGGCTTCCAGTTTCCGGATCTTTTCCTCGAAGCCCTTCTTGGTCTGTTCGAATTTTTCGATGCGCTCCTTGAGCGCTTCGGGGAGATCCTCGCTTTTGAGCATCTCGATTTCCCTGGCCAGTTCGCCGCTCTTCTTCTGGAGTTCCTGATTGCGCGCTTCGAGCGAAGCCACGTATTCAGAGGCCTCTTTCAGAAGTGCCTTGTAATCGGGTTTCTTTTCGCCGCGGGAGCCCCACACCATGTAACCGAACGCGAACCCGGCCGCCAGGATGACCACCGCGATGACCAGCAGGGCCGCCGATTTTTTCTCTTGCGCCATAACGTCTCCTCCAGACCGAATCAGGTGTTTGCAGGGGGTTCCGGCCGGTTTGCGGGAATCGCCCGGGGACTGCCCCTGAAAGGATTTTGGATGATGATCGCCTATTTACGGGTTCATCGGTTGCGACACGATCCTCATTTATAATTTGAAACCGACCGCAAATCAATTATTTTATCGCACCATTGCCCAGCCGGGGGACCGCCGGCGGCCGCCCGGCGCCGGGGGGACGGGTCGACCACCAGAAATCGTTGGCCTCTACGGGATCGTAGGTCTTGTAGCGGCCGTTGATCAGGATGCGCGGGGAGAGGTGCGTCTCGTCGCGGCCGCAGCGCAGCAGGCGATCGGTGGTCATCACCCACCCGATGACGGGGCCGTGCCGGGCGACGGCCTGTCGGCTGTACTGCGAACACGAGGGATACATGGGGCACTGTCCGCCGCGGATGGCGTAGAGGTGGTTGAGCGGGCCGCGGTAGATCGCCATCAGCGCCGGCAGGAAGCCGGCCGGCGGGTCGGTACCCGGTGCGACGCAACCGCACAGCAGCGTCGCCAGCAGCAGACCACCGGCCAGCAGGCGGGCGCGCCTAGGCGGTGTCGGCCGCATTTTCACGCTCAGCCGCTTCGGTCGCCTCGGCCCTCGCGCGCAGGCGCAGGCGGCGGTTTTTGATAGATTCGGCCAGCAGCGACAGGAAGAAGGCCGCCCCGGCCACCAGGATGATGGCGGCGCCCGACGTCAGGTCGTAGGTGAACGACAGCCACAGGCCGCAGACAGTGAAGACCGCCCCCATGAGGGTCGAAAGCGCCATCATGGCGAACAGCGAGCGGGCGTATTTTTCGGAGATGAAAGGCGGGATGGTCAGCAGCGCGATCACCAGGATGAGGCCCACCACCTGGATGATGACCACGATGGAGACCGCCAGCAGGGCGATCAGGAAGAAGTAGAGCGCCGTGACCGGGACGCCCCGGATGCGGGCGAACTCCTCGTCGTAGGACATGGCCAGCAGGTCGTTGTAGAGAAAGACCAGGGCCGCGCCCACCACCGCTGTGATGATCAGCATCAGGCGGATGTCGGCGAAGGGCACCGTCAGGATGCTGCCGAACAGGTAGCTCATCAGGTCGACGTTGTAGCCCGGGGTGAGGTCCAGCAGGATGACGCCGGTGGCCATGCCCACGGCCCAGATGACGCCGATGATGGTGTCCGCGCGGTGGCGGGCGCGAATGGTGACCGCCGCCATGAGCACCGCCGCCGCCAGGGTGAACCCCAGGGTGGTCGGCAGGAAGGGCCACCCCATGAAGAAGGCCAGCCCGATGCCGCCGTATGCCGCGTGGGCGATGCCGCCCGACAGGAAGACGATGCGGTTGACCACCACCAGGGTGCCCATCACGCCGCACAGCACGCTGGCCAGCAGGCCGGCCATCAGGGCGTTGCGCATGAATTCGAACTGCAGGGCCTCGAGCATGTCATTCGTCTCCCGAAACGTGCGGCAGCCGGTGGGGCAGCCCGCGGGCCATCAGTTCCACCTGGCAGGGCTGGTCCGGCGTACAGGGGTACATGGTCTCCAGCATGTCGGCCGTGATTTCGGCCTGGTCGTGGTAGTGCAGGCGCCGGTTGATGCAGGCCACGGACTTGACATAGGCTGAAAGCACCAGCAGGTCGTGGCTGACCACCAGGATGGTCACCGACTCGTTGAGTTCCCGGAGCAGGCCGTAGAACTCGGCCTGGCCGCGGGTGTCGATGTTGGCCGTGGGTTCGTCCAGGAACAGCAGCCGCGGGTCGCTGACCAGGGCGCGGGCCACGAAGATGCGCTGCAGCTGCCCGCCCGACAGCTCCCCCACGCGGCGGTGGCAGAAGGCCCCCATGCCCAGGCGGTCCAGCGCCTTGTGGGCTTCCACGCGGTCTTGGTTGCTGTAGCGCGTCCAGCGTTTTCCCGGCCTGAGCTTGCCCATCAGCACCACGTCCAGGGCGGTCACCGGGAAGTGGGTGTTGACGTGCACGTTCTGGGGCATGTAGCCGATGAGGTGGGACACCTCCCGCGGCGGCCGGCCGAAGATGCGGATGCTGCCGCCGGTGGGCGTCAGCAGCCCCAGCATGAGCTTGAGCAGGGTGGTCTTGCCGCCGCCGTTGGGTCCGATCATGGCCACGAAGTCGCCCTCTTCGATGGTCAGGTCGATGCCCTCCAGCACCGGATGCCCGCCGTAGGCGAAGCTCAGGTTGCGGATGGCGATGATGGGTTCGTCTGACATGACAACCGACTCTAAGCCAGACGGCGACAGTTTTCAAGCACGGAAAAGGCGCCGGCGCAACCGCAAGCCGCATGAGCCGCCCCCCGCACCCGGTCGCACCCAGTCCGGGAGGCGCCCCGGCGTCCACCACGCCGTTCGTGGCGCGAGATTGCAATGGAAAAGGGCCGGCGGCGTGTTGTGCCCGGGGAAGACCTGTGGTACAGGCTGTGAACTGACCGTCAACCCCGAACCCGGAGGTCCCGATGACAGAGAAGGTAAGCGGCATATACGCCCCCCTGAGCACTCCCTTCGTGGACGAGGAGGTGAGCCTGGAGCGGCTGCGGGAGAACGTGGTGCGATACAGCCGCACACAGCTGGCCGGGTTTTTCGCCCTGGGCAGCAACGGCGAGGTCATGAGCCTCGACGAGACCGAGAAACACCGGGTGCTGGAGACCGTGCTGGCCCACAAGGCCCCGCACCAGAAGGTGCTGGCCGGCGCCGGCTGCGAGTCTACCCGCGCCACCATCGCCCTGGGAAAGCGGCTGGCCGCCATGGGCGCCGATTTCGTGTCCGTGCTGACGCCCAGCTATTTCAAGGCGGCGCTCACCGACGACGCCCTGGTGGAACACTACAGCCGTGTGGCCGACGCCCTGCCGGTGCCGGTTTTTATTTACAACGCGCCGCCCTTCACGGGCGTCAACCTGTCGCCGCGAGTCATCGCGCGCCTGGCCGCGCACGGCAACATCGCCGGCATGAAGGACACCTCGCCGGGCACCAGCAGCCGGTATCTGGAAGTCTGCGGCGACGATTTCAGCCTGCTGGCCGGGAACGCCGGCAAGCTCTTTTCCGCACTGGTGCTGGGGGCCAGCGGGGGCGTGCTGTCCTTTGCCGACGCCTTTCCCGAGGTCTGCTGCCGTCTCTACGAGGCCTTCGTGGCCGGTGACCTGGCGGAGGCCCGGCGGCTGCACTACCGCATCAGCGGGGCCAACCGTTACATCTCGGGCGCCTTCGGCGTGGCCGGCGTCAAGGCGGCCATGGAACTGGCCGGCTACCACGGCGGGCCGCCGCGCCGCCCGCTGCTGCCGCTCACCGACGAGAACCGCACCGCCATCCGCCGGGTGCTGGAAGAAGCCGGCCTGCTGTCGTAGAGGAGGTTCGCCGTGCCCGACCTGATCACCCTGGGCGAGACCATGGTGCTCTTCTACCCCCTGACGGGGGGCACGCTGCGCCACGCGCCGCTTTTTGCCAAGACCGCGGCCGGGGCCGAGAGCAACGTGGCCATCGCCTTCACCCGCCTGGGCGGCAGCGCCGGCTGGATCAGCCGGGTGGGAGACGACGAGTTCGGCCGCTTCGTGGTCGCTTTCGTGCGCGGCGAGGGCGTGGACACCCGTGGCGTGCGGGTGGACCCGGAGCGCCAGACGGGCTGCTTCTTCAAGTACCGCCGGCCCGACGGGCGGGTGGAGGTCGAGTACTACCGGCGGGATTCCGCGGCCAGCCGCCTGGAACCGGCGGATGTCGAAGAGGCCTGCTTCGAGGGCGCCCGCCTGCTGCACCTCACCGGCATCACCCCGGCGCTGGGGCCCGGCTGCCGGGCGGCCCTGGAGCGCGCCATGGACATCGCCGCCGCGCGCGGCATGGAGATCTGCTTCGACCCCAACCTGCGGCGCAAGCTGTGGGACCTGGAAGAAGCGCGGCAGGTGATCCGCCCCCTGGCCGCCCGGGCCCACGTGGTGGTGGCCACGCGCGAGGAGTGCCGGCTGCTGTGGGGCGCCCGTGACACCCGGGACGCGGCCCGTCGGCTGCTGGACGCCGGGGCGCGCGTGGCGCTCATCAAGCTGGGCGCGGAGGGCGCCTACTTCGAGGACCGCGACGGCCGTTCTTTTCACACCCCGGCCCTCGAGATGCGGCACGTGCAGGACCCCGTGGGGGCCGGCGACGGTTTCGCGGCCGGTTTTCTGTACGGGCGGCTGGCGGGCTGGCGCGCGCCCGAAACGGTCCGCCTGGCGGTCACCGTGGGCGCCCTGGCCGTGGGGGCCGACGGCGACACCGAGGGCTACCCGGACCTGGAAACCGTGCAGGCGCTGTGGCGGGGCCGGTCCGACGTCTCACGCTGAACGGCGCGGCGCTTTTCCCCCGTGACCACGATGCGCCGGCCGCCGCAACGCAGCGCGTGCACCGAGGCGTGATGATTTTGCCGGGAACCCGGGCGTCGGTCCCGGTGGCGGCAGGGTCAGCCGGGCGGCCCCCCGCACCAGCGGCGGAACAGATCGCGCAGCACGCCGTCGCCGCCGAAGGCGCCGGCCTTGGTGACGGTCGCCAGGCCGTCGAAAGCGCCCCCCGCCAGTTCACCGGCCGCCAGGCCGGTCAGCACCTCGCCGCGCAGCCGCATGCCTTCCACCCCCATCTCCCGAAATAGCGCGTCGGCCGTGTCGCCGCCGGTGACCACCAGCCCGCCCGGCCGCGCCGCCCGCACGACGGCCGCCGCCGCCGCGGCCAGCCGGCGGCAGAGTTCCTGCGGGGAAACCGCCTTCCCCCCGTCTCCCGGTGCGGGCGCCGCCACGCGCAGGGCCAGATGCCCGCCGGCCAGCGCCCCGGCGGCCCGTTGCGTGAGAACGGCGCACCGCCGCCGGTCCGTCAGCCGTTGGGGGGAGACGGTCAACACCCGCCAGCCCCTCTCCCGGGCCAGCACGTCGATCTGGCGGTGGCTGCGGGCCGCGGCCGAACCGCAGACGACCAGGGCGGGGCCGGTCAGGCGGTCGACGGCGGGCGGCGGCGCCTCGCCGGCGGCCGTCCGTCCGGCGATGCTGGCCGCCAGCCCGGCCGAACCCACCGGCAGGATGCGCCGTCGCAGGGAGCGCAGCAGCCGGGCCACGGAGTCCAGGTGCCGCCGCTCTGCGGCGTCGAAAACCAGGTGCCGGGCGCCCTGCGCCAGCAGCGCCGCGACGTGATCCGCCAGCTTTTTCCAGGGGGCTTCCAGGAGCGGCAGACCGACGTGGGCCACCGGCAGGCGGGCCTGTCGGCGCACGTTGTGCGACAGGCGCGCGTCGCGCACCGGCGTGACGGGGTCGCGGGCGATTTCGGTCTGCGCCACGGGGACGCCGTCCACCCGGTGGATGTCGTCGACCGTGGTGCGCCCCATGTCCGGAAAGGCCGGGGCGATGAAGCTGGCCTCCATTTGCAGGGCCGCCATGAGCGCTTCGGTCTCGGCGCCGATGTTGCCCCGCAGGCAGGAGTCGATCTTCTTGTAGACCCGGTGCGGCCCGAGGGCGGCCAGCGCGCGTCCCACCGCCGTCAGCCTCCGCCGGGCGGCGGTCTCGTCCGCGGCGCGGGTGCGGGTGTACAGGGCCAGGCCGGCCGCTTCGCGCCGGGGGGGCACGCGGTCCGTCAGGAGCACGGGGGCGTCCGGCCGGCAGAACTGCACCCCGGTGTCGGCGGCGCCGGTCAGGTCGTCGGCGATCACGGCAACGAAGGTCATGGGCGCGGCTGGCTTCGCATCAGGGGTCACGGGCGGTCGTCTTCTTCGAACTTGTGGCGGATGACGGCGCCCTTGTCGGCCGACTCCGCCAGCCGGGCGTAGAGCGCCAGGTAGCCGCGCCGGAACCTGGGCGCCGGGCGCCGCCAGGCCGCCAGGCGCTTTCGGATCTCGTCGTCGGGCACGTCCAGGTGCAGGCGGCGGCCGGGGATGTCGATGGTGATGCGGTCGCCGTCGCGGACCGCCGCCAGCGGACCGCCCTCGGCGGCCTCGGGCGAGACGTGGCCCACGAAACAGCCGTTGTTGGTGCCCGAGAAGCGGCCGTCGGTGACCAGGGCCGTCTTGAGGGCCAGCCCCTTGCCGTAGAGGTACTTCATGGCGATGTACATCTCGCGCATGCCCGGCCCCCCCTTGGGGCCCTCGTAGCGGATGACGACCACATCGCCGGTGTGTACCTCGTCGTCGAGGATGGCCCGGTTGGCGGCCTCCTCGGAGTCGAAGCATCGCGCCGTGCCCGTGAAAACACGCATCTCGGGGGCGATGGCGGCCGGCTTGGTGACGGCCGTGCGCGGCGCCAGGTTGCCGCGCAGCACGGCCAGCCCGCCGCCCCGGTCCCAGGGGTCGTCCAGGCTGCGGATGATGCTGCGGTCGGGTGGGGGGACGTCGGCCAGGTTTTCGGCCACCATGCGGCCGCTGACTGTCACGGCGTCGGCGTCCAGCAGCGGCAGCAGTTCCTTCATGACCGCCGGCACCCCGCCGGCGCGATGGAAATCGGGCACGTTGGGCGCCGCGGCCGGGTTGATGCGCGCGATGGTGGGAGTCTCGGCGCACAGGCGTTCGAACAGCGCCATGTCGACTTCCAGGTCGGCCTCGTAGCCGATGGCCGGCAGGTGCAGGGCTACGTTGGTGGAGCCGCCCGTGGCGGTGCTGACCCGGATGGCATTGTGCATGCCCTCGCGGATGATACGCCGCGCCGTGACGCCCTGCTCCAGCAGGGCCATGATCCGGCGGCCCGAGGCCTGGGCGGCGCGCAGGCGGTCGGCCTGGGTGGCCGGGATGGTGGCGCTGTGGGGCAGGCACATGCCCATGGCTTCGGCCACGCAGCACATGGTATTGGCCGTGCCGTAGAAAGAGCACGAGCCGCAGGTGGGTGCGGCGCAGTCTTCCAGGCGGCGGTAGATGGCTTCGTCGATGCGGCCGGCGGTGAGCATGCCGAGCCCCTCGGTCAGGCTGGTGGTGTCGGCCGCGCGGTTGTCGAAACGGCAGCCGCCTTCCATGGGGCCGCCGACCACCAGGATGGCCGGGATGTCCAGCCGGGCGGCGGCCATCAGCATGGCCGGCACGATCTTGTCGCAGGAGCCCAGCAACACCACGGCGTCCAGGCGGTGAGCCTGGACCATCATCTCGATGTCGTTGGCGATCAGGTCGCGCGTGGGCAGGATGAAGTGCATGCCGTCGTGGCCCTGCGCGATGCCGTCGCAGGCCGCCATGACGCCGAACTCCACCGGGGTGCCCCCGGCCTGGGTGATGCCCTGGCGCACGAACGCGGCCACCCGCCGCAGGTTGTCGTGTCCCGGCACCACCCGGTTCCAGCTGTTGGCCACGCCCACCAGGGGCCTGTCCAGGTCGTAGTCGCTGTAGCCCATGGCCTTGTATAGCGCACGGTTCATGGACCACTCGGGCCGTTTCAAAATGTCTCTGCTGCGCCAATGCATTGGTGGTTCCTCCCGATGTCGTTGCCGGATGGTCGTCCAATGACTGCATACAGGGTTTTGCCGGTAATGAAAACCCCTCCCTGCGGCCCCGCCCCGCGCGACCGTCATCCTGGGCTTGGCCAAGGAGTACGACCTGTCCACGCGGACGCTCATGCAGGCGCTGGAGGTGGAACTCACCGAGATCCCCGGCTGGACCTGCTGCGGGGCCAGCGCCGCCGAGGCCGCCAGCGATCTGCTGTTGCTGGCGCTGGCGGCACGGGCCGCCGGGGACCGAGAGGTCCTGGCTCCCGGCAGCGCCTGCTACCTGAACCTCAAACGCGTGGCGCAGTGGGCGGGTGACGACGACCGTCTCAAAATGCGGCTCAACGCAGTGCTGGAGGTCGAGGACCTGACGCTGGGGCGCATCCCCCCCCGGCACCTGCTGGACGTCGTCAGCCGTGACATTGGGGCGGAGCCCTCCGCCAAAACCGCAAAAGACGGCTTGACGGACTGCGCATCGCACCGTACTATGGCTGCCAGTGACTGCGGTCGTATCGGGTGTTCGACGACCCGAAGGCCCCGCGTTCCGTGGAGGCCGTCATCGCGGCCACCGATGCCGAGGTGCACCCCTTTGCCATGGCGGCGCGCTGTTGCGGGGCGTCGCACATGAACACCAAAACGGCGGTGGGGCTGCAACTGGTGGCCGCCATCCTGGACGATGTGCGCGGTGCCGACGCCGTGGTGACGGTTTGCCCCATGTGCCAGATGAACCTGGAGGCTTGCCAGCGCAAGGCTTCGCGTGTCGCCGGCAGGGATCTGGTGATTCCCGTGCTCTACCTGCCCCAGCTGCTGGGGCTGGCGCCCGAGGCGCTGGGGTTGGACCTCAACCTGGCCGTGCCGGCCGGATTCATCGAGCGCTTGGCGGCCTGATCCCGCACCGGACGGCCATCCGCGGCCGGTCCCCGACGGTCGGGCGGGAGGGCCGGAACCCCGTTGAAGGCATCAGGACCTCCGATGATCGCTTTTCTGAAGAAAATCACCAGCGGGTTGCTGCCCAAGCTGATCCTGACCGTGGGGCTGACCCTGCTGGTGACCATCTCGGCCTGGGCCTACTTCAACATCAAGGACCAGAAGCAGCGGGCCATGCGCGAGATCGTGCGCGGCACCGACCGTCTGAGCAATACCATCCTGCTGGGCACCCACTACGCTATGATGCTCAACTCCCGCGATGACATCAACCAGATCATCCGGAACATCGCCCGCCAAAGGGAGATCGAGAACATTCGCATTTACAACAAACTGGGCGAGATCAAGTTTTCCAACCGGCCGGCCGAACTCGAGCAGCGCACCAACATCAAGGCCGAGGCCTGCGACATCTGCCACCGCACCGACCCGCCCTCCACCCACCTGGACCTGTCCCGGCGCATCCGCATTTTTCACGCTCCCGACGGGCACCGCCTGCTGGGCATCATCAGCCCCATCCGCAACGACCCCGGCTGCGCCACCGATGCATGTCACGTGCACCCGGCGGGCAAGAAGATCTTGGGGGCCCTGGACGTGGTGGTCTCGCTCAAGGACACCGACCGCGAGGTGCGGCAGGCCGAGCGGGGTATCATCTCCCTGGCCGTGCTGATTTTCCTGATCATGTCGACGTTCATTTTCTTGTTCTTTCTCAAGTTCGTCAACCGCCCCATCCGTCGTCTTATCGAGGGCACCGAGCGCATCGCGCAGGGCGATTACCAAAGCCGCGTGGAGATCGACCAGCAAGACGAGATGGGCCAGCTGGCCTCGGCCATCAATCACATGGGGCAGCAGATCTGGGAAAGCTACAACAAACTCAACCGCCAGCGCAACGAGTACCAGGAACTCTTCGAGCAGGTGCCCTGCCTGATCACCGTGCAGGACCGCGACTTCCGGCTGCTGCGCTACAACCGCGAGTTCGCGGAGCGCTTCGACCCCCAGCCCGGAGACTTCTGCTACCAGGCCTACAAGGGGCGCACCGAGAAGTGCGTGGACTGCCCGGTGGAGAAGACCTTCGAAGACGGCCTGTCGCATTCCGGCGAGGAGAGCGGCATCGACAAGGACGGCAGCCTGACCCACTGGATCTTTACTACCTCTCCCCTGAAGAACGAAAAGGGCGAGATCGTGGCCGCCATGGAGATGAGCCTGGACATCACCTCGCGCAAGCGGCTGGAGGAGGAGCTGGAGCGCTCGGAGAAGAAGTACCACGACATCTTCAACAATATCCCCAACCCGGTGTTCGTGCTCGATACCGAGACTTTGGAGATTCTGGACTGCAACGAGAGCGTCAAGAAGGTATACGGATATCCACCCGAGGATCTCCAGGGGCGTCGTTTCCTCGATCTGTTCCGGAAGGACGAGCGTGATTACTATGCTTTCAAGATGATGACCGCTTCGGTCATCAACCAGGTCAAACACGTCCATCGCGACGGTCGAAACCTTTACGTCACCATCCGCGTCTCGCCTTCGGAGTACTTCGGCAAGAAGGTGCTGCTGGTGACCACCGGCGACATCACCAAACGCCTGGAGGCCGAACAGCAGCTCATCCAGGCCAGCAAGATGGCCACCTTGGGCGAGATGGCCACCGGAGTGGCTCACGAGCTCAACCAGCCGCTGTCAGTCATCAAGACCGCCAGCAGTTTCTGCCTGAGGAAGATCCGCCGGCAGGAGCCCATCGAGGGCGGGATCCTGGCGGGCATGCTGGAGAAGGTGGACCGCAACGTGGACCGCGCCGCCAAGATCATCAGCCACATGCGCCAGTTCGCCCGCAAGTCGGAGCTGAAGCTCGAACGCGTCCAGGTGGTCGACGTCATGCGCAGCGCCCACGACATCTTCAGCCAGCAGCTCAAGGTGCGCGGCATCGAGGTGGTCTGGGAGATCGAGACGCATCTGCCCAAAATCAACGCCGACCCGGGGCGGCTGGAGCAGGTGTTCATCAACCTGCTGGTCAACGCGCGCGACGCCATCGAGGAGAAGCAGCGCTCGAGCGCCGCTACCGACGGCCCCCGGCGGATCACCCTCAGCGCCCGGCGGCGCGACGGACGGGTGGTCTGCCGGGTGTGCGACACGGGCACGGGCATCTCTCCGGAAGTCGCCAACAAGATCTTCGAGCCTTTTTTCACCACCAAGGAGGTCGGCAAGGGCACCGGGCTGGGGCTTTCCATCAGCTACGGCATCGTGCGCGAGTGCGGCGGCCGGATCGAGGTGACGTCGGTGCCCGGCGAGGGAACCTGTTTCATACTCACCTTTCCCGTTCAGGAGAAAAATGACCAACCCGAAGGAAACGAGCATCCGGATCCTGCTGGTGGATGACGAGGAGGACATCCGCGACGTGCTGGGCATCGCCTTGGCCGACATGGGCTACGAGGTGCTGACGGCAGAAAACGGTCGGGCGGCCCTGGAAATCTTCGGCCAGAAGCGTCCGCCCATCGTGCTCACCGACATTAAGATGCCCGCCATGGACGGCATCGAACTGCTGCGCCGCATCAAGCAGGCCGACCCGGAGACCGAGGTGGTCATGATCACCGGCCACGGCGACATGGACCTGGCGGTCAAGAGCCTCAAGTACGAGGCCTCGGATTTCATCACCAAGCCCATCAACGTGGATGCCCTGGAGATCGCCCTGAAACGGGTGCGGGAACGCATCCTGATGCGCACCCGGTTGCGCGAGTATACCGAGCACCTGGAAACCCTGGTACGGGAAAAGACCCAGCTGCAGGACCACCTGGCCTCCCTGGGGCTGATGATCGGCTCCATTTCCCACAGCATGAAAGGGCTGCTCACCGGCCTGGACGGCGGCATGTACCTGTTGGACACGGGCATCGAGAAGAACGACTGCAAACGCATCGAGGAGGGCCGTCGGACGGTCAAGCTGACGGTTGAACGCATCCGCAAGATGGTGATGGACATCCTCTTCTACGCCAAGGACCGCCAGCTGGACCGGCGGCCCACGGACGCGTGCGATTTCTGCACAGATGTGGCCGCCACCATGCGGCCGCACTTCGAGGCCCGGGGGATCGATCTGCAGACACGCTTCGCCTCTTCGGCCGGCACTTTCCAGGCCGACGCCGATCTGCTGCGCTCGGCGCTGGTCAACATCCTGGAAAACGCCGCCGACGCCTGCCTCAGGGAGGACGGAGCCCGCCGCAAGAGCGTCGTCTTCGGCTGCAGCGCCGACGACCGCGAGGTGCGCTTCACGGTGGAGGACAACGGCGTGGGCATGGACTTGGAGACACGCGAAAAGATCTTCACCCTCTTTTTCTCCTCCAAGGGGGCGCGCGGCACGGGGCTGGGGCTGTTCATCGCCAACCACATCGTGCGCCAGCACGGGGGGGGCATCGAAGTCTCTTCCACCCCCGGCCGGGGTTCGCTGTTCACCATCACCATCCCGCGCCGGCCGCCGCCCGCCGAATCCCCCGAGAGGGGGTGACCCGCCGGCCTGCGGCGGGGCCCGCCGCCCGGGCCTTTCGGTCCCTGCGGGCGGCGGACCTATTACGGCGCCGCGGCCGTCGTCGGGCCGGGGTGCGCGGCGGCAGGAACCGGCCGAACGTTCCGCGGTGGGCATCCAGGTAGCCTTCGAGGGCGGTTTGCCCCGCCAGCGGCGTTTCGGACAGCGGCAGGTGCACCTGGGTGTTCGGCCGAACACGTCTTCCAGCGGCGGGGCCTGCGTGCCGGGGGCAGCTGGTTGCAGATGACGCGCTGGACGGCGATGTCGATGTCCGTCAATTCGTTGAAGATGCGCAGTGATTCGGCCAGCGCCGGGGAGTGCGGGTTGAACACCAGCTGGACCGGCGTTTTTCCGGGATCTTCGAAGGTTTGTCTCAGGCCGTGGTCGTCGCGGATGGATTCGTCCAGGCGGTTGAGGATGGCGGCGTTCCGGCGTTCCCATTTGCCCACCCGCACCCTGGTGATGAGCTGCCGTTTTTTGACGATCTCGCGCCGCAGGGCCAACAGGTGTTCGTCCCAGATAGCGACAGCCGCGTCAGGTTGAAGAATTTCAGCGAAAGGGCTGTGGGCGCCGTGTCGAAGATCAGGGCGTCGCGGTTATCGAAGCGCCGTACGATATCCTCGTAAGCCAGGATCAGGGCGTACTCCTCCAGGCCCGGCGAGTACCGGATGATCTTGAAGTACTTCCCCATGTTGAAGGCCGTCAGGTAGGCGTAGGTGCGCTGGATTTGTGGCTGAATGTCCCTGAGGTAGCGCCGGATCCAGCGGGACTGGTCGATTTCGATGCCCTGCAGATCGGAGACGATGCGGTGCGGCCTGTCCCCCAGGCGGGTCTGGAAGATGTCGGCCTGGTTGTGGGCCGGGTCCGGCGAAACGATCAGGGTCCGAAAGCCGTGGCAGGCCAGGAGCAGTGCCGTCAGGGCAGCGGTGGTCGACTTGCCGACGCCCCCCCTTCCGAAACATCGGGGCCAGTTCGCGTTCCATCAGGGGCATCAGGTCCAGCGACACCTGCATGGGCGGCGAAGGTATGCCGACGAAAGACCCCAGCACCAGGAGGCCGAAGATGTTCTCCAGTTTTTCCAGTTCGTTTTGCAGCGTCTCCGCGGCCTTGCCGCGTGCCACCTGCTCCCCGGTGGCGCCGATGGCCGCCAGGTCTTCCCGCAGGCGATTGAATACCGATCGCAGGTCCATCCCGGTCTCCCGCAGTTTCCCCATTCACGCCGCCCGGAACAGGCGCTTTTCGTAGCGCAGTTTGCGGGCGGACGGGTAATGGTAGTAGATTGCGTACAGCGCCGCCAGCACGCAGCCGGCAGAACCTGTCGATGATCTTTTTTATGCTCAACCTGCTGTCCTTTTACGTCCATCAGATTCTGGTACTTACCGAACGGCTGCACCAAACCGTGCAGTACATGAAATTCACCTCTCGCAAGGAGTCCTCGAACCAGCCGCGCTGCACTTTTCGCATTCTGGTGTTCCGGGACTTAGAGCACATGCTCGGCTACATCCTGCACCCGCCGCAGATCATGCCTCCATAGGCCCCCTGCCGACCTGAGTAGCGCACACGATCCCGGGGCAGGCCCTCGATGGACGACTGTTGTCTTCTGCCGGATCTTGCCCCTCTCCACTCTCGAAACGCACCTCTGCTGATCGTCAAAGTCGCCTGTCTGCCTGTTCGGCCTCAACCGCCGATCTCTCGTTCTTGTTTCGGATGTTGCTCATTCACCGGGAATAGCTGGGGCGATCGCAAGCTCCTTTCCAGCGGGCGGAGTTTCTGATATCCTGAGGACGGTCACTGTCGATAACCAATCATTGAGAGAGACGACCATGCCGCTTGCCTTCGAATCGCTGAGCCACGGGACCATCGCCTTCGGGTTCTTCAACATCGAATCCGACATGCTGCTGTGCGACCGCTATTTCTTCTTCGCCGACGACTTCTGCCGGCTGCTGACAGAAATGGCCGCCGCGGCCGGCCGCAGGGGCTACGGCGCCGACTGGCCGGTTCACGTCATCGAACGCCCCGAAGACGTGGGCGATCTCATGGGGGCCATCCACGGCGTGCGGCACACCGGCTTCATCGGCGCGCTCTACCGGCGCTTTCCCTTTCCGCACCGTCCCGAAGACTTCAAACAGAACCCGCAGGGCTTTCGCACGCGCGACGTGGTCAGCGACCTCCTCGCCGTATACGCACAGTCCCGGCGGGTCCGGGTCTCGGTGCCGGCCGACGGGCAAACCGTGGACCTGGGCGACTACCGCTTCAGCCGCTCGCAGTTCCAGGCCCTCATCGACTACGTCTGGCGCGGTGGCTATCCGCGTTGGAAGGATGACATCCGGCCGCCGTATGTGCAGCAGATGAAGGCGGAAATCCTGCAGCACCGCCGGGGGATTTTCAAGGGTGTTGATTTTTCGGCGGGCTAGCGGCGCCGCGACCCGCACAGCGGTCGTTCTGCCCGCGGAGGCGAGAGCGAAATGCGGCGGACGGAACCGTTTCTCCCCCACGGCTTCGAGGGGCTAAGCCGCCGGTTCGGGGTTGATCCCGGCAATCTATTCATTTTTCTTGATTCTCAAGCCCCCCACCGGGTAAATTGGATGGCGGGTTGTCCGGAGCCCCTTTTGGCCTGGCATGATTCCATTTCGCGATACCGTTCCCTGTGCCGTCCTTTCAAAGATGAGACATTTGCGGGTTTTCGAAACTGTTTTCCCGCGGGGGGGCGAATGACCGGCCCGGCGACGGATGCCCGCCGGCAAACGACGCTTCAGGGACACGGGCGCAGACATCTCCATCAGCAATGCCCGCTGGCGGACACTTGGAGGTGCGGCATGCAGCATAAACCCATCGAAGACGATCGTGACCGTTGGACCCGGGAGCGTTGGATCGAGGCCCTGAAAAGGCTCGGGAAAAAATATCATGCGCTTTTCAGGGAGACATCCGACGTTTATTTTCGGCTGGACCGGGAAGGCGATTTCACACAGGTCGATGCAGACGAGGTGGGTGGAAAAGAGGGGGGCGATCATGCCATCCACCGGCGCCTGGAGAGGGCCCTGCGTGAGAGCGAAGAGAAATTCCAGATCATTTTCAACAGTGTGCCGGACTCGGTCACCATATCGACGATGAAAGAAGCGCGCTACCTGTATGTCAATACCGCCTTTTGCAAACTGACGGGTTTTTCAAGAGAGGAGATTGTCGGTAAGACCGCCTTTGAGTTGAACCTGTATCCCGATTCGGGTGACCGTCAAAAGCTGATTCAGGCGCTTGGAGAAAAGGGCCTCGTCAACGGGTTTGCAATGAAGTTTCAGATGCGTGACGGGCGCATCCTCGACGTTCTTCTGTCCGGAAAGGTATTTCGATACCAGGACGAAGACTGCCTCCTTGTGGTCAGCAGGGACATCACCGCCTTCAATCAAGCGCAGGCCGAACTGCGCCGTTCGGAAAAGCGCTACCGGGATCTTTTCAACTCCGTATCGGACCTCATCTACACACAGGATCTGGAGGGGCGGTTTACCAGTGCCAACCGGGCCATGACCAGCATCTTCGGCTATGCCGACGACGAATTTCTGGGAAGAAAAGCGGCGGATTTCATGAAGCCTGAACTCCGGAAGAAGTTTGTCAGCGAGTATTTAAAGAGCATCCTGCAAAAGGGATACTTCAACGGCATTTCGTGTTATTTCACCAAGGACAGGCGAAAGATCTACCTGGAATATCGCAGCAATCTCATACGGCCCAAGGAAGGGAAAGCTTATATCAGCGGCATCGCCCGTGATGTGACCGACCGGATCATTGCCGAAAGGGAAATCCAGAAACTCAACCGGCAGGTGCTCCAGGCCCAGAAAATGGAAGCGGTCGGTACGCTTGCTGGAGGCATCGCTCATGATTTCAATAACCTGCTCCAAGGTATTTTGGGCTACACGCAATACCTGATCATGTCGAAGGACGAGGGGGACCCGGATCTCAACAATTTGCGCGAAATAGAGAAAGCGGGCAACAGAGCCAGCGAACTCACCCAGCAGTTGCTTACCTTCAGCCGAAAGGTGGAGGGCAAGCCGAAACTGATGAATCTCAACCGGGAAGTGGAGCAGGTGGAAAAGCTGCTGAAAAGAACGATTCCCAAGATGATCGCGATTCGGCTTCGTCTGGAAAAGGATCTGGACCCCGTCTATGCCGATTCCGCCCAGCTGGAACAGGTTCTGATGAATTTGTGCGTCAACGCCAGGGACGCTATGCCGGAGGGGGGCACGCTGACAATCGAAACGAAAAATGTCACGTTGGGGGAGCGCTACTGCCGTCGCCACCTGGGAGCGAGGCCGGGGAAATATGTACTTTTGACGATTTCCGATACCGGCACCGGTATGGACAAAGAGACCCGTGAGCATATCTTCGATCCCTTTTTCACCACCAAGGAAGTGGGCAAGGGCAGCGGGCTCGGTCTCGCCATGGTCTATGGCATTGTCCAGAGCCACAGGGGATTCATCATGTGTTACAGTGAGCCCGGGCACGGGACCACTTTCAAGATATATCTTCCGGTGGGGAAAGGAAAAATCCGGCGCCCGGCCGGGACGCCGAAAGAAACAGCCGTCCCGAAGGGCGGCAGTGAAACCATCCTGCTGGTAGACGACGAAAAATTCTTGCGCGGCATCGGAAAAGAAATACTCCAGAAGTTCGGCTACACGGTACTGCCGGCAAAAGACGGTGAGGAGGCCCTTGCGGTCTTTATGCAGAAGCGGGAGGAAATCGCGCTGGTCATCCTCGACCTGATGATGCCGGGGATGGGGGGGATACGGTGTTTGGAGGAACTGCTGAAAAGAGATCCCGGCCTGAAGGTGATCATCGCCAGTGGTTATTCTCTCGACGGTCACGCCAAGGAGGCCCTCGAGGTCGGTGCCAGCGCTTTCATCCGCAAGCCGTACAAGCTGAAGCATATGCTGAAGGTAGTCAGGAAGGTGCTCGACGAGTAGGGATTCGAGACGGCGCGGCCCGCAAGCCGTTTGCGTCGAGCGGAATCGACCTCCAGGCGGCTCAGGATGGGCGGCGCTTTTTCAGAAACGCCGCCACCGTCGTGGATATGCGATCTTCGTCGCCTGCCGGGTACCAGCGCACGGCGGGGTCGGCACGGAACCAGGTCAGCTGGCGCTTGGCGTAGCGGCGGGTGTCGCGCTTGAGGGTGCGCACGGCCTCGTCCCAGTCCAGGCGGCCCGCCAGGTAGGCCGCCATGTGCCGGTAGCCGATGGACTGCATGGATTTGAGCGTCGCCGGGTAACCCCGCCGCAGCAGGCCGCGCACTTCGTCGAGCAGGCCCTCTTCGAGCATGCGATCCACCCGCCGGTCGATGCGCCGGTAGAGTTCCCTGCGCTCGAGGTCGAGCCCGATCTGCAGCGCCCGGTAACGCTGCTGGCGGAAACCATGGCGGCGCTGAAGCTCGCTCAGCGGCCGCCCGGTGACGGCCAGCACCTCCAGGGCGCGCACGATGCGCTGGCGGTCGTTGGGGTGGATGCGTGCGGCGGCCTCGGGGTCGCGCGCGGCCAGTTCACGGTGCAGGGCCGGGGCACCCTCCGCCGACAGCCGCCGGCGCAGTTCGCGGCGCACGTCAGGGTTGCCGGGGGCGCCGGGAAAGATGCCGTGCAGCAGGGCGCGGATGTACAGGCCGGTGCCGCCCACCACCACGGGCACCTTCGCGGCCGCTGCCAGCCGGGCGATGGCCGCGTCGGCCAGGCGCAGGTAGCGGGCCGCGTCGAAGTCCTCGTCCGGGTCGACCACGTCGATGAGGTCGTGGTGTACGCGGGCCTGCTCCCCGGCGGTGGGCTTGGCCGTACCGATGTCCATGAAGCGGTAGACCTGCATGGCGTCGGCCCCCACGATGCCGCCGCCGACGGCCTCGCACAGCGCAATGGCCGCGGCGGTCTTGCCCACCCCGGTGGGGCCGCAGATCACCACGATGCCGGGGCCTTTCGGTTGCGCCCCCACCCCTTCCGTTTTTCTCATCTTTCTTGCATCCGTTCCGGTTTTGATTTAAACTGCGATGCTGTCGGCGTGTTTCCCGCGGGGCCCGGGAGGCCGATCCGGGACCACGACGAACCGTTGGCCACGGGCACGCGCGACGCGGTTTGTTCGGCGTGTGCAGGATAGGTCCGGAAACTATCTTTTTCAACAGGAGATTTTAAATGAACATCGCGGTGGTGGGCGGCGGCAGGCGCTGCAAGCGCCTGATGGACCTCATCGAGAACCACACTTTTTACCGGATTTCGCCCAAAGTGGTGGCCGTGGCTGACCCGCGGCCGGACGCCGTGGGCGCCGTCGAGGCCCGTAAAAAGGGCCTGTTCGTGACCACCGACTACAACGATTTTTTCGAACGCGACGACATCGACCTGATCGTCGAACTGGTGGGCGACATGGATATCTACAACGATATCCTCAAAAAGAAGAAGCACACCGTGCGGGCCATCGCCAATACGACGGCCACGCTCTTCTGGGAGATATCGCGGGTGTCGCGCATGCAGCGGGAAACGCGCCAGAAGCTGATGGAGACGCGGGCGCTGTACAAGGTGCTGGTGGACCAGCTGATCCAGGAGGACGTACTGGTGATTGCCAGCGACTACCGCGTGCTGGACATCAACAAAACCCTGCTGGACAAGATCGGGCTGGCGCGCCACGAGGCCATCGGCAAGTTTTGCTACCAGCTTACCCACCACCAGAACATCCCCTGTTCCGGGGACCTGCACCCCTGCCCGCTGGCCAACACCCTGGAGACGCGGCGCCCGTTCCAGGCCACCCATGTGCACTACGACAAAGACAACCGCGAGCTGCACTACTCCATCTCCTGCTACCCGCTTTTCGAGGGCGACGAGCTGGTGGGCGCCATCGAGATTTCGCGGGACATCACCAAGGACATCAACCTGCAGAAATCCATGATGCAGCAGGAGAAGCTGGCCTCCATCGGGCGCCTGTCGGCCGGAGTGGCCCACGAGATCAACAACCCGCTCACCACCATCCTGACCACCGCCATGCTGCTGCAGGAGGAGACCGACCCCGAAGACCCGTCTTACGAGGAGCTGGAGACCATCGCCCGCGAGACCTTGCGCTGCCGCAAGATCGTCACCAGTTTGTTGGATTTCGCGCGCCAGTCGCGGCCCAACAAGCACCATCAGGACATCAACGCCGTGGTCGAAGAGAGTCTCCTGTTGACCAAGAAACAGGCCGCCTTCCACGACGTGAGCATCGAGAAGCGCCTGTCCGGGGATCTGCCGCCGCTGGACGTGGACAAGGGCCAGATCCAGCAGTGCATCATCAACCTGGTGCTCAACGCCGTGGAGGCCACCGCGCCGGGGGGCAAGGTGACCGTCGAGACGCGCCTGTCCGACGACGGCCGCGCCGTCGAGATTTGCGTGGGCGACACCGGCCGCGGCATCGACAAGGAAAACCTGGGTCGCGTCTTCGATCCCTTCTTCACCACCAAGGAGTCGGGCACCGGCCTGGGCCTGGCGCTGACCCACGGCATCATCGAGCAGCACGGCGGCACCATCGACGTCGAGAGCATCAAGGGGCGCGGCACACTGTTCACCATCAGCCTGCCGCTGCCCGGGGGAGAAGAAGATGCACAGTAGTCCCGGCCGGGTGCTGATCGTCGACGACGAGGTCGAGATCTGCCGCAACTGCCGGCGGATCCTGTCCAGAATGGACCTCGCGGTGGACACCACGCAGGACGGGTACACCGCGCTGCGCATGATGGACGAAGTCCCCTACGACGTGGTGGTCACCGATCTGAAGATGAGCGCCCTGGGCGGACTGGAGGTGCTCAGCCGCATCCGCGAGCGCTACCCGGCCACGCGCGTCATCGTCATCACCGGCTACGCCTCGGTATCGTCGGCGGTGGAGGTCATGAAGATCGGGGCCTTCGACTACCTGCCCAAACCGTTCACCCCGGTGGAGCTGCGGGCGGTGGTCCGCCAGGCGCTGGAGCGCGGGGAGGGCCCGCCGCCGGCCGCGGCCGGGGCCGCCCGTCCGTCCGGCATCTCCCACCGCCTGGTGGGCGACAGCCGCCAGATCCGGCGGGTGGTCTCGATGGTGGAGAAGGTGGCCCCCACCGATTCCACGGTGCTCATCCAAGGCGAGAGCGGCACCGGCAAGGAACTCATCGCCCGGGCGGTGCACGCCAACAGCCGGCGCCGCGACAAGGTTTTTTTCGCCGTGGACTGCGGCACGCTGGGCGGCAACCTGCTCGAGAGCGAGCTGTTCGGCTACGTGCGCGGCGCCTTCACCGGCGCGGACCGGGACAAACCGGGAATCTTCAGGCGCGCCCACGGCGGCACCGTCTTCCTCGACGAGATCAGCAACATCGGGCTGGAGGTCCAGGGCAAGCTGCTGCGTTTCCTGGAGTCGCGCGAGTTCCTGCCCCTGGGGGCTTCGCGGGTCGAAAAGGTGGACATCCGGCTGATACTGGCCACCAACCGCGACCTCAAGGACATGGTCAACGAGGGTGCCTTTCGCGAGGATTTCTACTACCGCATCTACGTCTACCCCATCATGCTGCCGCCCCTGCGCGAGCGCAAGACCGACATCATGCCCATCGCCCGGCATTTCCTGGCGCAGTTCTGCCGCCAGATGGGCAAGCACATCGAAGGCTTCAGCGAGGGGGCCGTGCAGCGGCTGATGGCTTACGACTGGCCCGGCAACGTGCGCCAGTTGCGCAACGTGGTGGAGCGCGCCGTGATCCTGTGCGAGAACCGACGCATCGGCCGCAGCGACATCCCGCTGGTGAGCCGCGTGGAGCACATGGAGGAGCTGCTGGAGCACATCCCGACCACCAACGAGGAGTTCAAGCGACTCAAGAAGGAGGTGCGCCGGCAGGCCGTCGGCGACATCGAGCGCCTTTTCATCCGCAGCGCCCTGGAGCGCAACGGGTGGAACGTGACCCGCGCGGCGCGCCAGGTGGGCCTGCAGCGCAGCAACTTTCAGACCCTCATGCGCAAGCACGGCATCCGCCTCAAGGACCGCCCGACCGGCGATCGGCGGGACGGCTGACCCGGCCGCGGCATCGGGGGGCATCTCTTGCCGGCGGCAGCGGGGCTTTGCAGAAAACGACGCTGTCAGAGGCAGCACCATTTCGGCGGGGATTCAAGCGCCTGACCTGCCCGGTGATCATCACCCGCCATGGCGGTCTGGGCGGCGTGGCCCTCCGGAAAGAGGAGTACCACAAGCTTCTCAACGACCTGGGCATTTTCATCCGCGTGGTCACCGGGCGCCAAAAGACCTGCTTCGGTCCCATATCCCCCCTGGGCCAGCGGCGCACGGTGATCCCCCGCCTGGACCTGTTGCACCCCGACTCCCTCCGCCTGTACGCCGGCGGTTTCCGCCACGGGTCGGAGGCCAGCGGGGCCGAGGTGCTTTCCGACGATGACCGGATGGCGCTGTTCCGGCACCACAAGCGGCGCATCCGTGCGACGGTGAACGAGATGCTGCGCAAGATCCCCGGGGACACGCCGGTGTTCGTCTACAAGCTGCTGTCGCTGCGCCACCTGCACCCCGCGGCGGCCGTGGCGCTCAGGGAACTGGTGGAAAGCCATCCCCGGCGGGCCTTCGTGAGCCACTCGGCCGACCCCGACAGCGAGCGCCCCGAGCGCGTCTCGCGGCTCAAGGGCTTCGTGCGCGACCTCATATCGGCCCGCCCCCCGGGCGAACTCTACTCGGGTGGCCCCTACCGCTACCCCAACCTGTTTCACATCGTGCTCAACCCCACCCAGCAGGCGACCTTCAGGGCTTCATGGACTACCTGGCCCGTCCTACGCTGGTCCCGCGCGATGACGGGTACGGCTCCACCACCGAAACGCTCTGCCGGGCGACGGTTTTTTCCCTCGCCGGTGCGCCCCGTGGCCCGCAAGCCGCTGCGGGAAGCCATGGTGGCGGCCCATCACTACGGCCTTTCGCGTGGCCGGCGGATCTGCTTCGGGGTGACCCACCGGACATCGACGACCGGCCCTGTTTCCGGGAGACGGTGCGCTTCGCCCGGCGGCTGGGAGAACGCGCTCAACGAAATGGCAGCCGCCGGGATTCCCTTCTTCATGAACCGGCGGCTCAACTCCTACGGTCCGCTGACGCAGCGCATCGACATGCGCTGTCACGGCATGGACTTCACGGTGCTCGAGAAGGTGGTGGCGGGCGGGTCGGCCGGGGAATCGGCCCGGCGCTCCCTGGTCCACGTCCCTGCGGTGGCGGCCCTGTTCGAGTGGATCGACGGCGTGCTCTCGCCGCAGCGACGCGAGCGCGTCGTGCGGCACAACTACGAGCGGGCCTACCGCTATCTCTCCAGCCACGCCACCGCCCTGAAGCTGTGGCGCCTGGTCTGGGCCACCTACGCGCGTATGAGCCTGCGCTGAGCATTTTTCGATACACTGCCTCTTTTTTCTATGCACCCCCCGCCTCCCGACCCCCGGAATGCGGCCGGCGCCGCGGACACGACTCTGAAATCCGGTTGTCTTATTTGAAAACAGACAGATAGATCTTTTTGCGACACCGCCGGCGGGCGGCTCGATGCGGGCCGCCGGTGCCTGTTTTTTGGATACACATGCGGTGGGGCTTCGGTGACAAAATCCGGATAAGCCTTGAATATTCAGTAGGTTGAATAAGTTAGTGCGCGGTTGGCACATCCTGTGCAGTAAACTTCGGCCAAGAACGAAATCCAGATGCATTTGCCCATCAATCGCCGAGGAGGAAGACCATGGACGCACCCGCCAAAATCATGATCGTGGATGACGAAAACCGTATCTGCAGGAACGTGGAGAAGATCCTCACCCGCAACAACTACCAGGTGGTGACCGCCGAAAGCGCCGACGAGGCCCTGGAGAAGCTGGCCCAGGATTCTTACGCACTGCTGATCTCGGACATCGTCATGCCGGGCACCAACGGCCTGGAACTGCTCAAGCTGGTCAAGAGCCAGTGGCCGCTGACCAAGGCGGTCATGATGACGGCCTACGCCTCCACCGACACGGCCGTGAAGGCCATCCGCCTGGGCGCGCTGGATTACATCGCCAAGCCTTTTACGCCCGATGAGCTGCGCAGCACCGTGGAGCGGGCCCTCTCGGGCGACCTGGAGGAGGCCGAGATTCCGCAGGAGGAGCGCGAGGCCATCGAGCTCATCGACGTGGACGTGCCCTTTGCGCGCGAGGAGGTGGCCGACGCCGCCGGAGAGGCCTATGCCGACATGCTGGGTCCCTCGGACATGCCGGTGGTGGAGGTCAAGGCGCCCGAGGCCCTGGAGAACTTCTGCGAGGTGGGCAGCATGGTGTGCGACATTTTCAAGAAGCTGGGGGCCACGTGCAAGGCGGGCGCCAAAACGGGCAACTGCCCGCAGCTGGCCAAGAAAGCCCGCAGGAAGAAGGCCGCCACGGCCGCCGGCCCCGACGTGCGCACCCTCGTCGGCATCGACGAGCCTTTCGACTACCGCGAAGTCGTCTCGGTGACCGGCCCGGAGTACGTGGCCAACCTGCGCCACGAGGGAGTGGCCTTCCTGTCCTACGAGGAGCTCAAGAAGAACGTGGCGCGTCTGGACGAAAAACGCGTCATCGATGTGGACATGCCCTTTGACCGCGACGAGGTGCGCGAGGCCACCGGGGAGGGGTACGCCGACCGGCTGACCCGCTCGGACATGCCGGTGGTGGAGGTCAAGGCACCCGAGGCCCTGGAGAACTTCTGCGAGGTGGGCAGCATGGTGTGCGACATTTTCAAGAAGCTGGGGGCCACGTGCAAGGCGGGCGCCAAAACGGGCAACTGCCCGCAGCTGGCCAAGAAGGCCCGCAGGAAGAAGGCCGCCGTGGCCGCCGGTCCCGACGTGCGCACCCTGGTGGGCATCGACCTGCCCTTTGCCTACGACGAGGTGGCCGCGGCCGCCGGCCCCGAGTACGCGCGGCACCTGGTGGGTGAAGACCTGACCGTCACGCCTTACGAAGAACTCAAGACCCGCCTGGCGGCCCTGGACGAGCAGGAGCGCCGGCGCCGCGACGCGCTGGTGGCCTCGGTGCAGAAGCCGGACCACCCCCGCATCCTGGTCATCGACGACGAGGTGGCCGTCAACAACAACATCCGCAAGATCCTGCAGAAAAAGGGCTACCAGGTGGACCAGGCCGTCTCCCGGGACGAAGCCCTGGAATACATCGCGGGCGGCGGGTACGGCCTCGTGTTGCTGGATCTCAAGATCCCCGGCGTGCGGGGACTCGAGCTGCTCGAGACCATCCGCGATCGGTGCCCGGACACCCGCGTGATCATGATCACCGGCTACGCCAGCATCGAGACCGCCGTGGAGGCCGCCCGCATGGGCGCCGTGGATTACCTGCCCAAACCCTTCACGCCCGACGAGATACGCCGGGCCACCGAGAACGCCCTGCGCCTGGCGGCCTGATGACCGTTGCGGCGCCCCTCCCGGCCCGACCGCCGGCCGGGAGGGATTCCATCGCCGGCGGACAAGCCGTCCGCCGACGGCCCAGGCGGCTGCCTCCCACGCCCTTCCGATCCCCTGCCGGGGCTGTATATTTTCTGCATTCACCCGCCAAAAATCATTGACATTTCCCCGGATTTTCATATAGGTTGCTATCTTTGATTGGCTCCCCCGACGGCGCCGTCGCACCGCCGCCGGAGGGATGGTTTCCACGGCACTGATTCCTCAGGAGAAAAGACCATGCCAAAGGATGTCATTGGGTCGGTACTGGTAGTGGGCGGCGGAATCGCCGGCATGCAGTCGGCACTGGATCTGGCCAATTCCGGCTACTACGTCTATCTGCTTGAAAAATCCCCCTCCATCGGCGGGGTCATGTCCCAGCTGGACAAGACCTTTCCCACCAACGACTGTGCCATGTGAATCATCTCGCCCATACTGGTCGAGGTCGGCCGGCACATGAATATCGAACTGATCACGTACTCGGACCTGGAATCCGTGGAGGGTTCCCCGGGCCATTTCAAGGTAAAGATCCGCAAGCGCGCCCGCAGCATCATCGAGGACCGCTGCACCGGCTGCGGCGCCTGCGTGGAGGCGTGTCCCGTGGTGCAGGAGCCCCTGGCGGTATCCGAGTAGCCTCTTCGGGCGGCCCGTCCATTATTACCTGTGTCTGATCATCGGGAGAGCGATCCATGAGTGTTGCACAAACCGCTGAAACGGAAGCCATCGACTACAGTGAACTGAACCGCATCATCGAAGAGGACTACGGCAACGATCAGGAAAACCTGATCATGATCCTGCAGGCCATCCAGCGCAGGTACAACTACCTGCCCGGGGCGGCGCTGAACTATCTTTCCACCAAGATCGGCATTCCCCTCAGCCGCATCTACGAAGTGGCCACTTTCTACAGCACCTTCAGCCTCCAGCCGCGGGGCCGCAACATCATCTCCATCTGCCTGGGAACCGCCTGCCACGTGCGCGGCGCCGAGCGCGTCAAGGAACGCATCACGGAGAACCTGCACATCGGCGACGGGGAGACCAGCGAGGACATGCGCTTCACCCTGGAGTCGGTGCGCTGCATCGGCTGCTGCAGCCTGGGTCCGGTGGTCAAGATCAACGAGGACACCTACGGCCGCATCGCTCCCGACGAAGTGGACAAGATCCTGGACCAATATGAATAACCGACGAGACGAGGCACAGACCATGAAAATCCAGTCTGTAAAGGACCTAGAGCAGATCAGCCAGCTGTACGGCAAGAAACTGTACGCCCCCGAGGGGATCAAGGTAAACGTGGGCATGGCTTCCTGCGGCATCGCCGCGGGCGCCCAGGCCGCCTATGACAAGGCCCTGGAGGCCTACCCCGACGGCAAGGGGGTCGCGATCTGCCAGACCGGCTGCATCGGTTTCTGCGAAGAGGAGCCCCTGGTGGAGATCCTGAGCCTCGGCAAGCCCCGCGTGATCTACCACCACGTCACCGAGGACAAGATCGTCGACATCATCGCGTCCTACCAGGCCGGGGAGTTCAACAAAAAGCAGATCATGGGCCAGATGCGTGATCCGCGCAGCGTGCTGGAAGACGGCGTCGAAAATCCACTGGCAGGTGTCACCCCCATCGAGGGGATTCCGGTTTTCGAGGACAACCCCTTTTATTCCAGCCAGGTTAAGGTGGCCATGCGCAATTGCGGCTACATCGACCCGGACCGCATCGAGGAGTACATCGCGCGCCGCGGCTACGTGGCTTTTTTAAACGCCCTGCAGGACATGCAGCCGGCCGAGATCATCGAGGTCATCAAGGCCTCGGGCCTGCGCGGCCGCGGCGGCGGCGGCTTTCCCACCGGCATCAAATGGGCCACCTGCGCCAGGCACAAGGGCCAGCGGGCCATCATCTGCAACGCCGACGAGGGCGATCCCGGCGCCTACATGGACCGCAGCATCCTGGAGGGCGATCCCCACAGCGTGCCCGAGGGCATGCTCATCGCGGCCGTGGCCATCGGTTCCAATCACGGCTACATCTACGTGCGCAACGAGTACCCCCTGGCGGTCAAACGCCTGCTGACGGCCATCCGCCAGGCCGAGGACTACGGCCTGCTGGGCGACAACATCGCCGGCACCGACTTTTCCTTCCACATCAAGATCTCCACCGGCGCCGGCGCCTTCGTGTGCGGCGAGTCCACGGCCCTGATGGCCTCGCTGGAGGGCAAGGTGGGCCGACCGCGGGCCAAATACGTGCACACCGTGGAAAAGGGCTTCCGCAACCAGCCCTCCAACCTCAACAACGTCGAGACTTACGCCAACGTGCCGGCCATCATGCTCAAGGGCGCCTCGTGGTTCGCCGGCATGGGCACCGAGCACAGCAAGGGCACCAAGGTCTTCAGCCTGGTGGGCAAGATCAGGAACACGGGCCTGGTGGAAGTGCCCATGGGCATCTCCCTGCGCGATATCGTCTTCACCATCGGCGGCGGCGTGCCCAGGAAAAAAGTCTTCAAGGCCGTGCAGACCGGCGGTCCCTCGGGGGGCTGCATCCCCGAACGCTTCCTGGACCTGCCGGTAGACTACCAGAAGCTCACCGAGGTGGGCGCCATCATGGGTTCCGGCGGCATGATCGTCATGGACCAGGACACCTGCATGGTGGACGTGGCGCGCTACTTCGTGGATTTTCTGAAAGAAGAGTCCTGCGGCCAGTGCAACCCCTGCCGCGAGGGGCTCAAGCAGATGCTCGAGATCCTGACGCGCATCTGCGACGGCGAGGGCCGCGAGGGCGACATCGAACTGCTGGAGGAAGTCGGCAGCATGATGCAGAAATTCTCGCTCTGCGGCCTGGGTACCTCGGCGCCCAATCCGGTGCTGACCACCATCCTGTACTTCCGTGACGAGTACGAGGCCCACATTCGCGACAAGAAATGCCCCTCGGGGGTCTGCAAGAACCTCTTCCACTACGAAATCGACGCCGAGGCCTGCACCGGATGCGGTCTGTGTGCCCGCAAGTGCCCCCAGGAGGCCATCAGCGGGGAGAAGAAGAAAGCCCACGGCATCGACCAGCAGCTGTGTATCAAGTGCGGCATCTGCTACGATGTGTGCAAGTTCAACGCGGTGACCATCCGTTAATACTTTCGAGGTAACCTATGATCACGTTCAAGCTCAACGGACAGACTGTTCAAGGCGAGGAAGGCCAGTACATCCTGCAGGTGGCCGAGAAGTACGGCGTCGACATCCCGACCCTGTGCCACCACAAGGCCCTGGAGCCGGCCGGCATGTGCCGCCTGTGCACGGTGGAGCTTTTCGACGGACGGCGTTCGCGCTTCGTGACGGCCTGCAACTACCCCATCTGGGAGGGCATGGAGGTCCAGACCGACAGCGAGATGGTCCACCAGGGGCGCAAGCTGATCGTCGAGATGCTGCTGGCCCGCTGCCCCGAGGTGCCGCTGCTGCGGAAAATGGCCGAAGAGTACGGCATCGGGGAGCCGCGCTTCAAGAAAGAGGAAGACACCTGCATCCTGTGCGGATTGTGTACGCGCGTGTGCGAGCGCATGGGCGCCAACGCCATCAGCCTGACCGGCCGCGGCGTGGACATGCGGGTGGACACGCCATACGGCGTCAACAGTGACGACTGCCTGGCGTGCGGCGCCTGCGCCTCGGTGTGCCCCACGGGCCACATCGACCTGGAGCGCGTCAACCGCGAGCACACCCGTATCCAGGCCCGCCTGATTCCGTCGGAGTACGACGTGGGTCTCCAGGGGCGCAAGGCCGTCTACGTGCCCTATGCCCAGGCCGTGCCCAACACTCCGGCCATCGACCGCGACGTGTGCATGCACTTCAAGACCGGCGGCTGCAAGATCTGCACGGCCTTCTGCGGCGTGGACGCCATCGATCACGACATGCAGGACGAGATCATCGAACTGGACGTGGGCTCCATCGTGCTGTCGCCGGGTTTCGAACCCTTCGACCCGTCGAAGTTCGACAGCTACGGCTACGCCAGGCACCCCAACGTGATCACCTCCATGGAGATGGAGCGCATCCTGAGCGCCTCGGGGCCCACGGCCGGCCACCTGGTACGACCCTCGGACCACGCCGAGCCCAAAAAGATTGCCTGGTTCCAGTGCGTGGGTTCGCGTGACCTGAACCGCTGCGACAACGCCTACTGCTCCTCGGTGTGCTGCATGTACGCCATCAAGGAAGCCGTCATTGCCAAGGAGCACGCCGGCGATGACCTGGACTGCACCATCTTCTATATGGACATGCGCACCCACGGCAAGGACTTCGAGCGCTTCTACGACAACGCCCGCGAGAAGGTGGGCGTGCGCTTCATCCGCAGCCGCGTGCACACCATCGACCCGGCCCCGGACGGCGATTCGTTGTCGGTGCGCTACATCACCGAGGACGGAAAAACCGAGACCGAGACCTTCGACATGATCGTGCTGTCCATCGGCCTGCAGATCTCCCCGGAAACGGTTCAGCTGGCCGAAAAACTGGGCATCGAACTGACGCCGGGCAACTTCGGCAAGACCGGCAGTTTCGAACCCGTGACCACCTCTCGGGAGGGCATCTTCCTGTGCGGCGCTTTCCAGGGGCCCAAGGATATCCCGCAGTCGGTGGTGGACTCCAGCGCTGCGGCCTCGGCCGCCGGCGAGATCCTCTCCGCCGCGCGCAACACGGCCACCAAGACCCCCGAGGAGATCCCCGAGACCAACGTGGTGGGCGAACCGCCGCGCATCGGGGTGTTTGTCTGCCGTTGCGGCATCAACATCGCCGGCGTGGTGGACGTGCCGTCCGTGGCCGAGTACGCCAAGACCCTGCCGTACGTGGTCTACGCCTCAGACAACCTCTACTCCTGCTCCCAGGACACCCAGGAGGCCATGGCCAACATCATCCGTCAGAAGAAGCTCAACCGGGTGGTGGTGGCGGCCTGCACGCCCAAGACCCACGAACCGCTCTTCCAGGAGACACTGGTCAATGCGGGCCTCAACAAGTACCTTTTCGAGATGGCCAACATCCGCAATCAGGACTCGTGGGTGCACAAGAACGAACCGGAACGGGCCACCGAGAAGGCCAAGGACCTGGTGCGCATGGCGGTCTCCAAGGTGGCCCTGACCGAGCCGCTGCAGGAGGCCGAACTGGCCATCAAGCCGGTGGCCATGGTGGTCGGCGGCGGCATTTCGGGCCTGACCGCGGCCCGCAGCCTGTCACGTCAGGGCTATGAAACCCACGTGATCGAAAAAGAGGGTCAGCTGGGAGGCCAGGCGCGCAGGCTGTACCGCACCGCCGCCGGCGAAGACGTGCAGACCAAGCTGGCGGCGCTGATCGGCGAGATCGAGGCCGACGAAAAAATCCACGTGCACCTGAATACGCGCCTTGCGGCCGTGGACGGCTTCGTGGGTAATTTCAAGGCGACCCTGGTCTGCGGTGACGAGGAAGAGGAGCTGGAGCACGGCGTGGTGATCCTGGCCACCGGCGCCGAGCCTCTCAAGCCGGAGGAATACGCCTACGGCACGGACCCGCGTATCGTCACCAGCCTGGAGCTGGACCGCAAACTGATGGAGGATGACCCGCTGCTCAAGAAGGCCGAGACGGCCGTCTTCATCCAGTGCGTGGGCTCACGCGAGCCCCAGCGGCCCTACTGTTCGCGGGTGTGCTGCACGCACTCCATCGACAACGCCCTGGAGCTCAAGCGCCGCAACCCGGATATGACCGTCTACATCCTCTACCGGGACATCCGTACCTACGGCGAGCGCGAGTACCTCTACAAGCAGGCCCGCGAGGCCGGCGTGATCTTCATCCGCTACAGCGTGGACAACAAGCCCGTGGTGGCGGTGGGCAAGGAAAAGATATCGGTCACGGTGACCGACCACATCCTGGGCCGTCCGGTGGAGATCGCGGCCGACCTGCTCAGCTTGGCGTCTGCCATCGTACCGCCGGCCGACGAGGCCCTGGCGCAGTTCTTCAAGGTGCCGCTCAACGACGACGGCTTCTTCGTGGAAAAACACGCCAAGCTGGGTCCCTCGGAGTTCGCCACCGACGGCGTCTTCCTGTGCGGCCTGGCCCACTACCCCAAGCCGGTGGACGAAGCCGTGGCCCAGGGGCGCGCGGCCGCCTCGCGGGCCGTCACCCTGCTGGCGCGCGAGACCATCCACACCAGCGGCACCGTGGCGCGCACCAACCCCATGGATTGCGCCAGTTGCGGGGTGTGCGTGGCCATCTGCCCCTACTCGGCCCCCTTCTTCACCACCGAAGGGCCCTTTGCGGGCAAGGCCGAGATCAACCCGGTGCTCTGCAAGGGGTGCGGCCTGTGCGTGGCCTCGTGTCGCTCCGGGGCCATTTCCCTGAAGGGGTTCGACAACGGTCAGATCTTTGCCCAGCTCTTTGCCTTGAACGAGGAAACGGTCGTGTAACCGTCGGCAGCAGATGATTTAACAAGGAGATTAACCACATGTCCGAATGGGAACCGAAAATTGTCAGTTTTCTGTGTAACTGGTGCAGCTACGGCGCCGCCGACCTGGCGGGCGTCAGCCGCATGGAGTACCCGCCCAACATCCGGGTGGTGCGCATCCCCTGCACGGGGCGCATGGACCCGAAGTTCTTCCTGGCGGCGCTGCGGGAGGGTGCCGACGGCGTATGGGTGTCCGGGTGACATCCCGGAGAATGCCATTACCTGGAAGGTAATTACTACGCAAGACGCAAGTTTGTCCTCTTTCAGAATCTGATGGAACACATGGGCATCGAACCGGGGCGCATCCAGTTCTCGTGGGTGTCCTCGGCCGAATCCACGAAATTCGTCCAGGTGGTCAAAGAGGTGACGGAAACCGTCAAGGCTCTGGGACCGAACACACATTTCGTCAAACGCGAGGCCAAGGTGGCTTGATATGCTGGAATACACCGACAAGATAAGGGAAATTGCCGCACGGCTCCTGAAAGAGGGCACGGTCGAGATGGTGATCGGCTTTCGCAAAGGCACGGTTCCCATGATGAACGAGCCGTGTTTCGTCAAGGACGCCGGCGATGTCGACAAGCTCATCTGGGACGGCAACTGCGGCGTCAACCTGGCCAACTACCTCATGGGCCGCAAGGAGAAGATCGGCATCGTGGCCAAGGGATGCGACTCGCGCAACATCGTGACCCACATCGTTGAGAACAAGATCGATCGCGACCAGCTCTTCATCATCGGCGTGCCATGCACCGGCATGATCGACCGGCGCAGGGTCGCCGCCGCCGTGGACGGCGAGATCCTGGAGGTCACCGAGGACGGCCACAACGTCACCGTGCGCGGCGACGGCTTCGAGCAGGTGCTCAACCGCCAGGAAGTGCTGCAGCAGAACTGCGGCCTGTGCATCCACCGCAACCCGGTGATCTTCGATGAACGGGTAGCCGATGAGGTGCCCGAGCAGCAGGACGTCGACCGATACGCCGATGTGCGCCGCATCGAGGCCATGAGCCCCGAGGAGAAGTGGAACTTCTTCGACGACCTGCTCAGCGAGTGTATCCGCTGCTATGCCTGCCGCAACGCCTGTCCGCTGTGCTACTGCCCCACCTGCTTCGTGGACGAGTCGCGGCCCCAGTGGGTGGGCAAGAGCCAGGACCCCATCGACGTGCGCACCTTCCATTTCCTGCGGGCCTATCACTGCGCCGGCCGCTGCACCGACTGCGGGGCCTGCGAACGGGCCTGCCCGGTGGGCATCAACATGCGGGTGTTCACCAAGAAGCTGGAAAAGGACTGTCTGGAAAAATTCGGGTGGGAAGCCGGTCTGACCACCGACGCCCGGCCGCCGCTGGACGCATTCAGACCCGACGACCCGGACGATTTCATCAAATAGCGCCGGCCGGCGGGCCGGGGCGGCAGTCCGACCCGCGCCGAGCAGCCGTTGAACGCGCAGCATTTTACCGGCAACGATTCAAAGGGCGAAACTTATGAAGGTCATTCTCATCGAAAAAGCGCAGTGGGAAGCGGGAGTGGAAAAGGCCAGAGACAGCTACCGGCTGTTCGGTCCCGTCAGCCAGGGACCCTTCCACCAGTTCCGGCCGCTGGCGGCCGGGCAACTGCCCGATCTCGACTATTCCAACACCCGGATGTCCGCCAAGGAACTGGTCTATCCCCAGTCCGAGAAGATGTTTGAATACACGCTGGACAGGAACCAGCCCGATCACCACATGCTCAAGGAACCGCAGAAGGACTACGCGCCGCGGGCCGTGCTGGGGATCCGGCCCTGCGATGCCGACGCTTTCGGGCTGGTGCAGCGCAATTTCGACACGCCCGACTACAAGGACCCCTACTGGATCCGGGCGCGCGAAGCCATCACGCTGGTGGGGTACGCCTGTGACGCCCCCTGCAGCACCTGCTTCTGCACCTCGGCGGGGTCCGGCCCTTTCAGCGAGTCGGGCCTGGACGTGCTGCTGGTGGCCGACGGCGAAAACTTCCTGGCGCGTGTCATCACCGAGCGGGGGGAGAAGTTCGTGGCCGCGGCCGGCTGGCAGACGGCCGCCGGCGGCGACGCCGACGAGCGCATCGCCGCGCGCAGGGCCGAGGCCGAGGCCCGCATCAGCTCACGCATCGAGACCGGCAACCTGCGCGACCAGGACACCTTGGCGCTGCATGGGGCGGCATTCTGGGAAGAGGTGAGCTTTGCCTGCATCAACTGCGGCACCTGCACCTACCTGTGCCCCACCTGCTGGTGTTTTGACATCCAGGACGAAAACCGCGGCAAGCAGGGCATGCGTATCCGCAACTGGGACAGCTGCATGTTTCCGCTCTTCACCCTGCACGGATCGGGGCACAACCCTAGGGGTGAAAAGGTCCAGCGAGTGCGCCAGCGCTTCATGCACAAGCTCAAGTACTATGTCGACAAGTACGAGGACGGCATCCAGTGCGTGGGCTGCGGGCGCTGCGTGCAGCACTGTCCGGTGAACATTGACATTCGCAGGGTCTGTGAATTGATGAACAGCTACGGTCCCTCCCAGGATGCCTGTGCCGTAGCGTCGTAGACAAGGGGGAAACTCGTGCAAAATCCATATCTGCCCTATCCGGTTCGTATCGACGACGTGGTCATCGAGACCGAAGATAAGAACCTGAAGACATTCAAATTCACGTTCATCAACCCCGAAGACGAAGAAAAGTTCGCTTACCGCGCCGGACAGTTCGCCGAACTGTCGGTGACCGGCAAGGGGGAAATCCCCATCGGCATCGCTTCCTCGCCCACCGAAAAGGGCTTCGTCATGTTCACCGTCAACAAGGTGGGACTGGTCTCCACCCACCTGCATAGCATGCAGCCCGGCGACGTGATGGGCATCCGGGGCCCCCTGGGCAACAGCTACCCCTGGGACGTGCTCGAGGGCAAGAACGTGGTCATCATCGGCGGCGGGTTCGCCTTCACCACCCTGCGCTCGTCCATCATCTACATGCTGCACCCGGACAACCGACCGAAGTTCAAAGACATTCATGTGATCTACGGTGCGCGCACACCCGGCATGCTGCTCTACCGCGAGGAACTGGCCGCGTGGGAGAAGCGCGACGACATCCACATGCACATCACCGTGGACGGCACCGACGACCCGGACTGGAAGTACAACGTCGGCTTCGTACCCACCATCACCGAGCAGAAAGCCCCCCACGCCGACGAGGACACTTACGCCATCATCTGCGGCCCGCCCATCATGATCAAGTTCACCCAGCCGGTGCTGGACAACCTGGGCTACGCCCACGACCACATCATCATGTCCCTGGAGAACCGCATGAAATGCGGCATCGGCATGTGCGGCCGCTGCAACATCGGCCGGCACTTCGTGTGCAAGGACGGCCCGGTGTTCACCCTGGCGCAGCTCAACACGATGCCCAAAGAATACTGATAGAGACCGGTCATTTTAACGTGCGGGCCATTTTCGTATTGACAATCGGCGGTGGATCTTATAACAAACATACATTCCGACAAAAGAATGATTTCAATGGCGGAACGCCGCGGAAATAATACTAATCGTTGAAGGAGGGAGATAAATGCCGACAGTTGAATTCATGGGAAAGACTTTTACGGTTGACGAGGACGGGTTCATCGACAGTTATGAAAACTGGTGCGAGGAGTGGGTCCAATACGTCAAGAAGGAAGAGGGCATCGACGAGCTCAACGAAGAACACCGCAAGGTCATCCAGATGCTCCGCGAATATTACGAGAAAAACGGTATCGCCCCGATGGTCCGCGTGCTGTCCAAGGTGACCGGCTTCAAACTGAAACACATCTACGAACTCTTCCCGTCCGGACCGGGCAAGGGAGCCTGTAAGATGGCAGGACTGCCCAAGCCCACCGGCTGCGTGTAAACCCGCAGCGGAGATTCGTTGCGACAGTGATCGCCAAGGCCCCGTTAGTTTGCCATAACGGGGCCTTTTGTCGCTTTGGCAGGAGAAAGGGGCCATGATTCTTACCGTCAAGACCACCCAGCGTACGCAACTGGTTGACATCACCAGTGAAGTCCAGCAGGCTGTGGCGTCCGCCGCCCCTGCCGGAGAGGACGGCTGGTGCCTGCTCTACGTGCCGCACACCACCGCGGCGGTGACCATCAACGAGAGCGCCGACCCGGCCGTGCGGGCGGATATCGCCGACGCGCTGGACCGGCTGATTCCCTGGGAGGCGGGCTACCGCCACCTGGAGGGCAACTCGGCGGCGCATATCAAATCGACCCTGGTGGGCGCCTCGGAAACGGTGGCCATCGAGAAGGGGCGGCTGGTGCTGGGCACCTGGCAGGGCATTTTCTTCTGCGAATTCGACGGTCCCCGGACACGCAAGATTCACCTACATGTCTATGGAAAATAAAAGGGCAGCCGACGGCGCCGATATGGACGACACCGACCGCGCCATCCTGAACCGCATCCAGTCGGATTTTCCGATCACCTCGCGGCCCTACCGCGCCATCGCCCACGACCTGGGGCTGGACGAAGACGAGCTCATCCGACGTCTGCGGCACCTCAAGGAACGCGGCATCATCCGGCGCATCGGCGGCAATTTTTCCCCGGACAAACTCGGTTTCGTCAGCACCCTGTGCGCCGCGCGGGTCCCCGAAGACCGCATTGACCTTTTCGCGCGGGTGGTCAACCGCTACACCGGCGTGACCCACAACTACCAGCGCGACAACGATTTCAACATCTGGTTCACTTTCATCGCGCCTTCCATGGAGGAAATCCGCCGCAACATCGCGGAGATTTCCGAAAAAACGGGTATCACCGACATTCTCAACCTGCCGGCCACCCGGGTTTTCAAGATCCGGGCGCATTTCAACCTGTGAGCCCGCCGCACGCACAGCCCCCCTCGACGGAACTGCGGGGCGGGTCGCCGCCGACCGTGTCCCGCATGCGGGACCTGCGCATCGCCCTGGTGGCGTGCCGATGCCCGGCGGGGCAACTGGAAACCAACCGGGAGCGCGTGGTTCACTGGACGCGCCGGGCGGCCGCCAGCGGTGCCCACATCGTCTGTTTTCCGGAGCTCAACATCAGCGGTTACAGCCTTTCGCCGCACCCCGAAAGCGCCCAACCCCTGGACGGGGAGACCGCCCGCGCGCTGCAGGGCCTGGCCGATGAACGGCGCATCGTCGTGCTGGCCGGCCTGCTGGAGAGAGGGCGGCACGGCGCGCTGTACGCCGCTCACCTGGCGGCCGTGCCCGGCGGGCCTCTGCGGGTCTACCGCAAGCTCCACATCGCCCCGCCCGAGCGGGACCTGCTGACGCCCGGGAACGACATTCCCGTCTTTCGTACGCCGCGGGTGACCTTCGGCATTCAGCTGTGCTACGACGCCCACTTCCCGGAACTGGCGACGCGCATGGCGCTGGCCGGCGCCGAGCTGCTTTTCTTCCCCCACGCCTCGCCCCGGGGAACGCCGCCGCGCAAACTGGCCTCGTGGTTGCGGCACCTGCGGGCGCGCGCCTGGGACAACGGTTTGTTCGTGGCCGCCGTCAACCAGGTGGGCGACAACGGCGAGGGACTGAATTTCCCCGGCGTGGCGGTGGTCATCGGCCCCGACGGGGAGATCGTCTGCCAGCGCCGCCAGGACAGCGAGGGCATGCTGCTGGCGGACCTGAAGGCGGCGGACCTGCGGAAAGTGCGCCTGCACCCCATGCGCTTTTTTCTGCCCCACCGTCGCGCGGACCTGTTCGGCCCGCCGGCGTCTGCGGTGAGGCCCGGCACGGAACGGGAACCGACCTGACACCCCAAAAGGATTCTATCGACCCCATGAAATCCACGCTTGTGAAATGTGCAGTCTGCCTGTCGGCGTTCCTGTTGTGGGCCGCCGTAGTCCACGCCCGTCCGCCGGCCTCGGTGAAATATTCAACCACCCGGGCCGAAAATCCCAAGGGTATGCGCAACTCCCTGGTCATTCCCTATGCCTTCTCCTCGGATTCCATGGGCTTCACCGTGGGGGTGGGGGGCGGCATGCGGGGCTATGGCCAGGATCAGCTGCTGGTGGCCGGTACCACCTGGGTCAGCTTCGACGGCGGCGGTGGAGGGATCCTGGGGCTTTGGGACTACCGTATCCCCTGGTTCCAGCGGCTTTTCCTGTCGGCTTTCGGTTCGGCGGGCTATTACCCCAACCAGCGGGCATACGCCAATGCTCCCCGGCCGCCCGGTGTGCCCCGCTCCGGTTCCAACGACTCCGATGAAAACGACTTCGTCGAAGACAGCGGCTGGGACAACGAGACGGATTTCAAGCTGGAGTACGTCCTGCCGCTGGGCAGCGCGCGCAGCCGGGCCATGGCCGCCTACCATCTCAGGGGGGGGCTGCTGACCTCCGGTGCTTCGGGCGGCGACATCTGGAACCCGCTCTCCAGCGGCGTCAGCGTGTTGGTGCTGCGGCAGTTCAACCGCTACCAGAGCTTCAACACCGATTTCGGCAAAAAAGACTACACCGTGCACCCCGTGCAGCTGGGGCTGTACTACAACAACACCGATTTTGCGGTCAATCCCTCCCGAGGCAGTTCCCAGTTCCTGGGCGTGACGCGGGATTTCGGCTGGCTGGAGTCCGACCAGACCTGGACTTTCCTTGAGTTTGAAGCCAGCAAATACTTTTCGCTGGGAGACAGCCGGTGGGCGCGGCAGCGCATCGTGGCCCTGAATTTCTGGACCGGGGACAGCCCCACCTGGGAAACCACCGTGGACGCCGACGGCAACGAGATCGTGCGGGACGCGCCGCCCTTCACCCAGGGCGCCAACCTGGGTGGTTTCTACCGCATGCGGGGCTACCCGTTCAACCGCTTCCACGACCGTTCGGTGATCTACACCACGGCCGAGTACCGCTACACCCTGAAGTGGAACCCCCTGGGCAACGTCTCCTGGCTGAAGTTTCTCAACACGGACTGGATGCAGCTGGTGGGGTTCGTGGAGGGCGGGCGCGTGGCCGACGCGTACGACCTGGGTGAGCTTTTCAGCGACTGGAAGTTCGACGCCGGCGCCGGGATGCGCTTCCTGATGTCCGGCGGCGTCATCCGGCTGGATTTTGCCGTCTCCGATGAGGGCAGCCAGGTGTGGGCCATGTTCGGCCATCCCTTCTGAAGCACTTGCTTCATCAGGCGCGGCAGCCACATGAGCAGGTCAGGGAACAGCACGAAGATGACCCGTCCCACGGTCTCCACGGCGGCGAAGGGCAGCGATCCCCGGATGACATTCATCAGGGAGACCGGGGGCGGCGAGACGCCCTTGATGACGAAGAGGTTGAGCCCCACGGGCGGGGTCTCGGTCCCGATTTCACAGGCGATGGCCATCACCATGCCGAACCAGATGGAACTGCAGCCCATGTGCAGCAGGATGGGCACCAGCACCGTTCAGATGCGGCCCAGGGCCGCAAAGCGCATGCGCCGGGTGATGCGCTCGGTGGCCCGCGGCGCCACGCCGCAGGCCAGGCCGCTGGAAGCGGCCACGCACCCTGTCGCCAGCCCTTTTCCGTATCGCATTCACCAGTCGTAGACGGGCCCCTTTTTCTTCCGAAAAGCAGCCGGCTCTTGGGGGCGGCGATGAGCGTCCTGACGCCCCTGGCCCTGTATTTCTCGACGGCCTCCTTCATGAAGACCTGCCGCATCTCCAGCTTCCGGTGGTTGTGTTTTTTACCGGCCCTGCGCATGACCTCTCGGACATCGGCCTGCAGGCTGTCTGAGCATGGGCGCGTATTTTGCCTTGTGGTGCCGGAGGCTTGCACGTTCCGGCCCTAGCCACGGAACACAGGCAAATCCCATCCGCAGCGGTGCGCCGGGATGCGTGCATGTTCTTTTCAAACGAGGGGCTTCCCCGACTGCCTGCCGGCCCGCCGTTCCGGCCCCCTCATGCAAGGGGGGCCGGATCACGAGGGGCGTGCTCCGGGTCGTTGCGGCAGCCGCATTGACAGACCCCATTGTCCGTGTTTATGTTTTCCTATATTTTGCGTCGTTTCCCGGCGGCGGTCACTTTTCAGCGGAAGGTCGAGAAAGGATGTCGGATCCAACACCCACAGCCCCGAAAACGCCGAAACGGCGGCGCTCGCCCCTCGGCAAAACCTTGCTGATCGCGGCGGCGCTGCTGCTCGTTTACACCCTGGCCGGCTTTTTCCTCGCGCCGCCGCTCATCAAGAGACAACTGGAAGGTTACGTGAAGACCGATCTCGGGCGCCGGTTGACCATCGAACGGGTGCGTCTCAACCCCTTCAGCCTGGACCTGGTGTTTGAGGGCGCCTCCCTGACCGAAGCCGACGGAAAACCGTTGCTGGCGTTTGACCGTTTCGGGGCCAATGTCCAGCTTAGAAGCCTGGCCGACTGGGCGTGGGTTTTTTCCGAGGTGCGCCTGGAGCGCCCCAGGGTTCACCTGCGCATCGCACCCGACGGGGTGTTCAACGTGACGCGCCTGGTGGCCGATGCCATCGGCGGGGATACTGCCGCGCAGGAGCCGGCGGCATCCGAACCTTCCTCCCGCGTGCGCCTGGATTTCCGGCATCTGGCGATTCGTGACGGTACGCTGGTGATTTCGGACGAGTCCCAGGACACGCCGGCCAAAGCCGCGGTGGCACCCATCAACCTGGAGGTCAGCAACCTGACGACGCTGCCCGGAAACGACGGCCGACAGGCCGTGACCGCCACCTTGCCCAAGGGCGGTGTCCTGAAGTGGAAGGGGAGCATCCGCCTGATGCCCTTCTCCTCGGACGGTGAACTGTCCCTGCGCAACTTCAACGAGGGGGTTGGGTGGCAGTTCGTGCGGCGCAAGGTGGGGATCCGGCAGCCGCAGGGGGCCATGGACCTGGACCTGTGCTACCACATCGGTTATGGGGACGACGGTTTCCGCATGGCGCTGGAGCGCATGTCCATACGCATCGACGGCCTGGTGCTGGCCCTGAAAGACCAGCCGGATGATCCCCTGCTGAAAATGGAGGAGATCCGGCTATCCGGCGGACGCTTCGATCTCGGCAAACACGAGCTGGTGGTGGAGAAGGTACGCCTTTCGCGGGGCCGCGTGCAGGCGGTCATGGATTCCCTGGGCGAGGTCAACTGGGCGCGCATCGTGGCATCCGAACCGTCGCCGGCGCCCGACGGGCAGGATGCGGCGGCCTTTCCCTTCACCGCCCGCATCCAGCAGGTGGTCGTGGAAGACGTGTCCGCCGACATCCGCGACCACAGCTGGCACGACCCGCTGCAGGTGGCGGTGAAAAGCGTCGACGCCACGCTCTCGGCGAAGCTGCGCCTGCCGGCCCAAGGGGACTTCCAGACCCGCCTCGACGGAATCGAGATGACGATCTCCGACGCCGTGGTGGGCGCCGTGGGCGCCGATCCGATTCTGCGTCTGCCGCAGGCCCGGGTGGACGGCGGGACGCTGGACGCCGTCGACTACCGCCTGTGGCTGGACAAGCTGGTGCTCTCCAGGGGGACGACCCGGGTGGCATTGGAAAAAGACGGACGGATGAACTGGCAGCGGCTGTTCACACCCCTCAATGCCGCCGCCGCCAGGGCCGTCTCGGAGCGCATCGAAGAGATCGTCTCACAGGACTGGTCGGTCCAGGTGGCGGACCTGCGCTTCGAAGATTTCCGCATCGCGCTGGAAGACCACTACCTGGCCGAAGGCGCCAGCGCCATCGAAAAGGTGCGCATCGACATCCGGGATTTCGACACCGACCCCGAAAAGCACTTCCAGGCGCACATCGCATTCGAGATGCAGCCGGGCGGCGGAGGTGACGTCACGGCCACGGTGGCGCCCTTCAAACCCGACCTGCAGGCGGCCGTCGACATCCGCTCCATCGCGCTGACACCGCTGCAGCCCTACCTGTCGTCGGTGCTGCGGCTCAAACTGGCTTCAGGGGCACTCTCCGTCAAGGGGCGGCTGACCTACGCGCCGGAAGGCGGACTGAAGTGGCGCGGCATGTTGCAAATGGACGACCTGGGCCTCACGATGCCGGGCAGCGGGGAAAAACTGGCCTCGCTGAAGCAGATGGTCATCGCCGAAATGGCCTTCGACGCTGCGCCCACCCGTCTGAACATCAAGAGTATACGAATGGTGGCGCCGTTTCTGAAGCTGAACATCCGCAGGGACGGGAGCGTCAACCTGGCCGATGTCGTGGTGGGCGGCGCGGCGGGCGCCAAGGACATGGCCGCGGACATCGCCGCAGCCAAGCCGCCGGAGTTCTCCATCGGACATGTGCGGGTGGAGAAAGGCACCATGGATTTTGCCGACCACAGCCTGCCGCTGCCTTTCGAGGCCCTTATCCAGGACCTGGTCGGCGGTGTTTCGGGTTTCTCGACGGACCCGGACAGCCGGGCGGCGGTGGAGATGAGGGGCCGCATTCCACCGTACGGCAGCGTCCGGATCAAGGGCCTGCTGCTGCCGTCCAAGCCGACGGACTTCGCCCAGATCGTCATGACCTTCCGCAACGTCGACATGCCCCGGCTGACGCCGTATTCCACCAAGTTCGCCGGGCGTGAGATCACTTCCGGCAAGATGAACCTGGAACTGGTCTACGGCATCGAGAAAAACCGGCTGATAGGCGAAAACCGCATCGTGCTGGACCATTTCGAACTGGGCAAACGGGTCGAATCCCCGGAGGCCGTCAACCTGCCGCTGGACCTGGCCGTGGCGCTGCTCAAAGACAACCGGGGCCGCATCGACATCGGCCTGGAGGTCAGCGGAAACGTCGACGACCCGCAGTTCAGCTACGGGCACCTCATCTGGCAGGCGCTGCTGAACCTGATTCAGAAAATTGTCACAGCCCCCTTCCAGGCGCTGGCCCACTTGATCGGCGCCAAGGCGGAAGGGGTCGACAGTGTGGTTTTCGAACCGGGCCGGGCCGACATCCCGCCCCCCGAGGCCGAAAAGCTGGCGCGCGTGGCCGCCGTGCTGGAAAAGCGTCCCAAGCTGGTGTTGACCGTCAATGGGTGCTATAATGCCGAAGCGGACGCCACGGCGCTGAAAGAGATCCGCCTGCGCCGGGAACTGGCGTCACGCATGGGATTGTCCGATGCCATGCAGCAGATGCGCGGCCCGCTGGCGCTCAACGATCCGACGCTGCGCAAGGCCCTCGACACCCTGGCGGCCGAGCGGTTGAAACCCGAAGCGCTGGCCGCGGCGCGGGCAGACGGGGAAACGTCCAGCGGCCGGGCGGGCAAGAGCGGAACCCAGGCAGGCCTGTCCCCCGGCATGTTGAAATACTACCAGCAGGTCTATCGCCTGCTGATCGCCGGGGAGCCCCTGGAAAAGGCGGCCCTGGACAAACTGGGCGCCGCCCGCGCCGCCGCCGTGGCCGCCGCCGTTCAGGCCCGCGGCCTGCCCGCGGGGCGCGTCGTCGTCGCCGGGAAGGGGCCCGGCGGAAAGGCCGAGAAGGGGCGGGTCCGCTGTACCCTCGGGCTGGATGTGAGCAAGTGATCGCCCGCGGGGCCGCGGCGTTATCCACTCCTTCGCCACGAACATGGGCGACCCGACAGCCGACCCGCGTTTCGGCCCTGTGGCAAACAGGTCCTCGAAGACACGGGGCCGCTCACCCGGGAGCACATGAAGGCGTTCGACGAAAAGGAAGTGTCGCCCAAAGCCCTGGCGTTCATGAAGGCGTCGAAGGAACAAAACAAGCCATTCTTTGTCTGGCTCAACACCAAGGCATGCCTCTTTATACGCGCCTGGACGACAATTGACGCCATGCTAAGGAGAAATACACCAACGAAGCGGACTTTCACGGAAGCGCCATGCTGCAGCGCGACCACGACATCGGGATGGTACTCGAATCTCTCAAGGCCTCGGCCTGGAAGAAAACACCATCATCTGGTATTCCACCGACAACGGCCCGAAGCACTTCTCCTGGCCGCGCGGTGGCACCACGCCCTTTCGCGGTGACTGGAATTCCACTTTTCAACCAGAGAGGACTACTGCGCGAACCTTGCGCCGCGCACCGTTCCACTGGTGTTCAACATCCGTATGGACCCCTTCGAGAGTTTCGACCACAGGGACTCCTACGGCCACCTGCTGCAGAAAGTTTCATGGCTGATCGAGCCCATGGGAGAGCTGATGGATCGCATCTGAATACCCTTGCCGGGTATCCGCCGGTACCGGGCGGCAATTCGTTCGACATGTCGAACGTGGTCCAGGAATTCATCAAAAAGTCCATTCAGTAACCCGGGCACTGCCGCCTTGCCGCCGGGTGGCTCCGGCGACGGGCAACCGAATAGTGGAAACCTGGCGGCGCGAAACGGTCCCGCTAATCTCCGCTGTCGTCGCCCCGCGGGATGCCGTTGTCCGGCAGCGGCGTCAGCCAGCGGCGAAAATGGGAAATGACTGTCGGCCAGGCAAAGCGCTGTGTGAGTTTGCGGCCGTCCTTTTCGGAGAAGTCGCGCCCGTTTTCGAGCCGCTTTTTCAAGTGCGTCAAGAGACTCCCCGGCCGGTAGCGATACGCCTGCGGGTAGATTTCGCGGTAGGCCAGGCGGTCCGGCACCAGGGGGCGGCAGCCGGCGCGCACGGCCTCCAGGACCGCGATGCCGAAGAACTCCTGCCGGGCGGTGGAAACCACGATGTCGCCCTGCCTGAGGCGGCGGGCGTACTCTTTGCGGGACGGCGCGAAACCGAAGTGCAGGATGTGGCGGGAGAGTTTTTCGCGGGCCGCGGCGAAGATCTCCGGGCAGCTGGCGAACCGCTCGCCCATCACGATGAGACCGAAGTCTGCGCCGGCGTCGGAAAGCGCGAACAGGGCCTGAAAAAAAGTTTCCGGGTCCTTGTCGTGCTCCCAGCGGTGGTTCCAGACGATGACCGGTGCGCCGGCCTTTTCTGCCGGCGCCGCGTCGATGTCGCCGAAATCGATGCCCGGGTAGATCACGCGTGACTTGTCGGCCACGACCGCGGCCAGGTGGCCCAGGTCCATGTCGGCCGCCTTTTTCAGGTAGCGCCGGATGCCCTCCAGGAAGGAGTCGCGGTTGTAACGGCTGTTGAAGGCCAGGCGGTCGGCGGCCAGGGCGGTGGCGAAATTGATGGCCGTGAACTGGTGGCGGCCCGGGTCTTCGACCCGGCCGGGGTAGCTGAACTGGTTTTCATGGAAGTAGACGGCCAGCGGCAGCCGGATGCCCCGGCGGCAGAGCCGGGCGCGCAGGGCTGCAGCGTCCACGAAAGTCGAACACAGGGCGGCGTCGAAGCGTTCCCCGGCGGCCGCCATCTTTTCGATGCGCTCCGCCGCCCAGAAAGCCGACAGCTGCATGCGCATCTTCCACTTGCGCGGCGGCAGGGTCAGCAGCGTGCAGCGTGCGCCCAGTTCGCGGCGCAGCCCCTCCAGGAAGGCGCGGTGTGAGCCGCCCCAGTAGGGTTCGATCATCAGCAGGCGGTGTTCACGCATGGGCATGGGGGAAAGGGGCGTTTCGCCACGGTCGCCTTTGCCGTGTTCCGGAAAACAGTAATTCTACCAAACTCCGTCAAAGCTGTCATCAGAAAGTGCGGCGCAATTCCAGCCGGCGGCGGACGTGACGGTTGCAACCGTCTTTGCGGGCCTGCCCGCACCGGCGGCGTGCCGCCGGCATGTCATCGGCCGGAGCGGGCGTCCATGATGTACACCCTGCGCAGGGTTTCCACCGGCACCTTGCTGTGCCAGTGTCCCGTGGCCAGGGCCGCGGCGAAAAAGGCCCAGAAGACCAGCACCGTGGCCGCCGGTACCAGGTAGCGGCTCACGCGGCGGTTTCGCGGCGCCCGCACCGTCAGGCAGTCGTCGCGGGGGCAAGCTTCGATACAGTCCATGCAGCCCACGCACTCGCAGGCACGCACGACCCTCTTTCGGGATACTCTCAGCGCCGCCGGGCAGACCTCGTCGCAACGGTGGCAGGCGATGCACCGCTGCGGGTCGCGATGCACCCGGAAAGGACCGGCCAGGGCCAGCAGGCCCAGCAGGGCGCCGTAGGGACATAGGTAGCGGCACCAGAAGTTGCGGAAAAGCAGCGATAAGGCCACGATGGAAAGGGTGATGGCGCCGGCCAGGGCGGTGGGCTGCAGAAAAAAACGCAGCATGCGGGCGTCCACGGACAGGTTGTAGAAAGAGTGCTGAAAAGCGGTCACGCTGCGTAGGTCCATCTGCCAAACGATGATGTACAGGAAAAAGCCCAGAAGTACATACTTGAGCAACAGCAGGGGCCGGTCCAGCCAGACCGGGAAAGCGGCGAAACGTTTCGTGCTCACGCCCCGCAGCAGTCGTTCGCACAGGTTGGACAGCCCGCCCACCGGGCAGATCCAGCCGCAGAATCCCTTGCGCAGCAGCAGGGCGATGGTCAGCGCCGCCAGAAAGACGGTCAACCCGGCCGGATGCACGGGGTCGAACCGGCCGGTCAGGAAGAAGCGTTTGGCGCCCAGCAGCGCGCTGATGGGTAGAAATCCCTCCACCCCGGGGGGGCGGGCCACGAAATCGGGGGACTGGCCCAGGGCCCAGAGGTAGAAGCGGTAGAAGCGGTACCCCATCCACAGGGTGTAGGCCAGGAAGGCGGCCTGGAACATGGTGCGCAGCAGCGAGACAGAGGGCTGGATTGTTGAAGTTCGGGAATCGTTCATGGAAATCGACGCTCGTGACCTCCCTACTTGTCCGATCGGGGGTATTCGGCCAACAGTAGTCCCTGACTACCGAAACCACCAGCAGGAACACGACGAATAGGAATGGGAAGACCCTTGCGATGGAGACCGCCGGCAGGACTTTGAGTGTCCCCCCGGAGTAGATCAACACGGCGCCTATACCGCCCAGCATCACGCCCAAAACCATCAGGATGAAATCGCGCATACTGCGGACCCGCAAGAGTCGGGCGATAAAGGCGCCCCCGAGGGGGACCCAGACCACCCACCAGACCGATGATGGCGGCCGGGTCGCCCAGCGTGGCGAAGACGGCAAGGATGTCCATTCCTTTGCCCCAGGTGCCGTAAACCCCGTTGCAGATAACATGGTAGAAGGCGCTGGAGAACTGGAAAGGCAGTCCCCGATAACAAGCATGGGGCAGCGGGATGGTCGGCATGGCGTAAATGGTTCGGGCGCTCAGCAGGTAGAACCACCCCCAAAAGCGGGTAACCCTACCGAAGATCCTGTTAACGACCGTACGCATGTTCTCCGGAAAGAACAGCGGCCACAGCACGGAGGCCAGCGTGATCGATGCGGAGACCCAGAAGATGAGCGGGGCGAAAGGCCGGCCGTTGGTCTTTTCATTCATGGCTTCCTCCTCAGGGGATCACGTCGCCGCGGCTGATCATCTCGATGACGGTATCGTTGAGCTGAGGGTAGTAGAGCTTCCCGCGGGCCTTTTCGTTGATGACGCTTTCCCACTTCATGAAGGACTCGACGTTGCGCAGGGTGTGGTCGGCGGCCTGGGGACTTCCCTTTTCAGCGATTTCCCTGATGCCCGCCATAGTCTCCGGGTCGGACGGGAAGTACAGCGGGATGACGCCCTTGTCCTTGGGGGCTTCGTCGAAGATCTTCTGGGACTTGCGTTCCCGTTCGCAGTCCTCGATGAACTTGTCGAGGCTGAAGAAGTTCAGGCTGCCCAGCGCGCCCATGGCGTGGCGGATGATGTGCACGCCGTACTTTCGCAGCGTATTGCGGCTCAGTTCCGACTCCACCATGGCCTGCTGGTTGACCTCGGGCAGGCTGGTGCTGCCGCCGGACTGGGCCGAGGGGAATTTCGTAATCCAGGTGTTCACGCGTGCCATGGCGGCGTTAATCAAGGGTTGGTGCGGGGAGCTGTAGGAGAGGTCGCCGCCGGCTTCGGTGACGCCGGGGATACCGCCGTGCATACAGAAGATGCCGGGGGTGATGGTCTGGGCAATGACCATCATGAAGAGCACTTGTGCGTGAATTTGAGTCAGCAGGGCCTCGGGGCTGCCGGGACCCGAGGAACCGGCGATGGTCAGGTCCAGCAGCAGCAGGTTGACACCCGTGCGGCAGCTGCGCAGGAAAGGCTGTACCATGGTGCCCATGGGGCGCAGTGAAGTGATCAGGCTGGTGCCGTCCACCCAGTGGTCCTTGTCCTTGAGGAAAAAGGCCTCGTCGTCGGACATGCCCTTGGTCGTGGTCATCTTCAGCCCGGGGAAATGCTGTTCCATGAGCCGGGCCACCTCGTAGAGCGAAATGCTCTTGTCCGGGGCCACCGGCAGGCTGAAGATGCGTACCACGTCCTGGTATTCTCCCACCGTCTTGACGATCTCTTCGTACTCCTCGCGGTTGGCCTGACGCAGTTCGTCGTCTCCCGGGCGCTTGAGAAAGGGCGGCGTGGCGCCGGTGCCGAAGGTGTTGGGGCCGGGATCGGCAGGCATCTCGCGGGGACACTTCTCCAGGCAGCGGTCGATGTAGTCGCGCTTGAGCGGGACGAACACAGCTGTCTCGTTGTCGAAGTCCACCGCGTCGGCCTCCATCAGGATGTTCATCAGGTCCTGGTCCTCGGCAATGTTCATGCCGATCTCGGTCAGCACGCGTTTGCCGTTTTCGTCGATACGTGCATAGATGCGCTTCTCTTCGATCAGGTCATCCATGTCCTCCATGCGCAGGTGCGTCTTTTCGATGACGGGGTCATCCGGGAAGTTGCCCAGGATTTCCCCATAGATGGTTTTGGCCTTTTCGAAATCGTAGGATTTTTCGAGTGCAATGGCGCTGTCGAACAGGTCCCGGGCTTTTTCGCTCATTTTCGATCCTCCTCATTCTTAGGCGGTATTTTGCGGTCACAGGTTTCCGCTGGAGCGCATTTGCCTGGATGGTGGAAAACATACACCACGCCTGGGTGAGGGCTCTTTCGAGGGGCCGGTTTCACGGAAAACGGCGGGGCGTTAGCGTTGGGAACCGGGAAGCACCGGTTTCTGAATTCAAAGGTAAGGGAAAAACCGGGTCCTTTCAAGTGGAAATTTTTTTTCAGCCGGCCGGAAATTTGAGCGCAGGCAGCGGCGGCCCGGATTTCGGACCGGCCGGTGGCAGGCTTCCGATCAACACCTTGAATCACCTCCCGTCCACGAACGGGTTGATGGTACGGGGCAGCCTCCTTCAGTGCCCGGCGGTTGCTTTGCCGCCACGATTTTTCCGGTGACACGGCAGCCTGTTTCGGATGGCCTCGACGGCTTGCTCCGTCTGGTGGGATGCGGTCCCGGTGTAGGTTGACGGATCCATCAATGCGTCCATTTCGCTGCTGGAAAAAAGGGCGTTGATGCGGCTGTTTTCCGAAACGACCTCTCTGAACGGCGTGTCGCTTCGATTCGACTGGGCGGCAAGCTTGTGCAGGAGGGTGTGCGTCCTGTCTTTCTCGCCTGTTTTCTTGTAGATGGCCATCATGAGCCTTTCGGATGCCGCCTGGACCAGCACGTTGCGATGACGGACATTGTCGCGCATCCTGACGGCATGGATAACCAGTCCGGCCATGTTGGTGCAGGTGATTCCCAGCGCGCCGGCCGTCATCATGTAGAGTTGGTGGATGCAGGTGAATTCCACGGGAATCCGGATGGAATCCCGGGTTGCCGGAATGTGGAGCGCCCGCATAGCCGACGCCAGCCCCCTGCACACCACGGCCAGGCCCTCGACGATCTCGTTGAATTCCGGATTGCTTTTGTGCGGTGCCGCCGTGCTGCCGTGGCGTTTGTCATCCCACGGTTCGTGCACCTCCATCACTTCGGAGCGCCGCCACTCCCGGATGTTGAGGCCCCTCTTCCCTAGTGAACCGGTCAGGCCGCAAAGGTGGTCGGGGATTCCTGAAAAGCGGTCCAGGCGGGTATGCGGGTCGATCAGCGGCGTCCGCAGCCCCAGGTCCTCGTAGACCATCTGCTGGAGTTTTCGGGCGGTCTCGACGTCCGACAACTCGACGAAACTGTTTTGCGCCCCCACGATGCCGGACAGGTTGCCGAACCGCCAGCGCTCCTCCGAAGATACGACCCGCTCGATGTGATCGGCTATCTCGCCGGCCCAGATTGCCAGGAAAAGCCAAGGTGGCGGGGACTGCATGCTGCTGGTGGGTGCGGCCCATAACAAGCATGTCCCTTTGCCGGCAGGACCGGTCGCAGAGAACGTCGGCAAGCTTCAAAGCACCGGGCAGAATGTGTTCGTGGGATTCCTTGATCATCAGCGTGAGCCCGGTGTCCAGAATGTCCTGGGTCGTGGGACCGATGTGGAAATGCTCCGCCGCCGGGCCGCAACATTCACGGAAAGTCTTCAGAAAAGACACCAGGAGATGCCCCACCATCTGTTTTTTGCAGGCGATTTTTTCGGCCGAAAGAATCTTCAAAGAGAGTTTGCGGCATATTTCCCTCCGCCGCTTCGGGGGGATCATGCCCAGCGCCGCCGGAGACGCCGGCTTTCACGAAACCGGTTCGGGCTGCAGGGGCCGCCCGTCGAAGCCCCCGGATCGAAGGCGGGAACTCGGTCAGGCGGTTTTATTGCCCGTACTTCCTGAATTTTTTCATGACGATCTCCATTTCTTCGTCCGGCAGGACGACCGGCTGGCCGACGTTGCGGGCCTGGTAGTATATGCGGGCGACCAGCTCGATCTCTTCGGCCACCGCGAAGGCCATGTCCAGGTCAACGCCGACTGCGACCAGGCCGTGATTGGCCAGCAGGACCGCGTTGTAGGCCCCGATGTGCTCGGCCACGTTGCGGGCCAGCTCCTTCGTGCCGTAGGTGGCGTAGGGCGCCAGGGGGACCTTCCTGCCGGCAAGGCCCACCAGGTAGTGCACCGCCGGCAGCTCCCAGTGCAGGCAGGCAATGGTGGTGGCGTAGACGGAATGGGTGTGAACGATCGCCCCTACGTCGGGGCGGGTGCTGTACAGTGCAAGATGGAAACCGAGTTCCGAAGACGGCTTGCACGTTCCCTCGCGGATATCGCCGGCCATGTCCACCACCGTCACGTCCTGGGGCCGCATCTGAAAATAGTCGATTCCCGAGGGGCTGATGGCCACCAGTCCCTCTTCGCGTGCGGCAATGCTCAGGTTCCCGCCGGTTCCGGTGGTGAGATCGGCGTCTACCAGTTTCTTCCCGAAATGGGCGATGCGCTCCCGTTCTTCTCTCAACAGCATATTGTGTCCCCGCATGGGCCCGTTGCCGGGCACCGTTCAGGCATCAAGGGTGATTCTCCGTGCAGCGGCCGACGTCATGACGGATCTCCCTTCCAGGGGCTGAAGTGCAGGCGGATTCGGCCTTCGCTCTCGATGACCGTAAAGCCGTAAGTCTTGATGGTTTGCTGCAGCGGTCGCCCGAAGAGAAAGTCGAGCAGGGCCGGGGAGATGCCGCTCTTTTTCACGGTCAACCGCCGCAGGTGGCGGTCGTAGGCGATGCAGCCGCAGATGTCGTTCGCCAGCGCCGGGTCCAGCGGGGCCTTGAGCCGGGCGATCATGGCGGCCAGCTTCTGCTGCGAGCAGCGCGCCTCGTGGGTCTGCACCAGGTCCCACAGCCCTTGGATGCTGCCGATGATGTCTTTGCGGGTGATGCGGTCCTGCTCGTAGATCCGCTTCAGTTCGGAAGGGTCCCGGCAGGCCAGGGCGCGACACTCCAGCGGGCGATGGTCGTAGATGCCGCAGCTGCGCGCCTCATCGTCGTAAAACAGGCAGGTCCAGGTGTCTCCGCGGCCGCGAATCTTGACGATTTCTTTTTTCAGCGACACCACCCGGTTGCGCACATTGTCGTGCACCCGCTCGCCGGCGCGAATGGTCAGCAGACTTTCCAGGCCAATGATGCCGCTGCGGACCCGTTCGACATCCGCCACGTGCAGGGCCGGACCTCCCTTGCGGCAGCAGGTGCCGCAGCGCCGGCAGCCGGCTTCGGCATGGGAGACCGAATCGATAGTGCCTCTTTCGTCGGGCTTTTCAGGCGGGATGTCTGTCATGATTCAAATGGAGCGGCCGGCTGTCGGGTTCCGGCCGCCAGGCCGAGGGATCGGGAGATTCAGGCCGATGAAGCCCGACCGCCCGGTTGTTTTCACCCACAGGTGAATGCCCCGGACCCCGTGCCTGATGCCGGAAAGCGAATTTCCGACCGCGTAAAAAAAAAGGACCATCCGAGTCTGAGCGGATGGCCCCAGAAGTTTCAGGCCCAAACGCCGGACGCCGGGATGCTATCCCTTGCCGCCACGTCCGTCGTCACAGGCGTCGTCCTGTCCTTCCAGACGGGAGTGCTCGGCCGTGCCCGCCAAGGTGCAGGTGTCGACGTCCCCACCCTCCCCCGTCGGGGCGGCCGGCGCCGCCGGGATCTCCACCACGATCTCCTGCTCGGCCAGCTGTTTGAGTCGCTCGTAGCGCTCCATGTACTCCCGTTCCAGACGCGCGGTGAGCTTTTCGGCTTCCTCGGGGAAAGTCAGCTGCAGCGAGGCGTAGCGCACCTCGCCGGCCAGGAACTGCCGCAGCGAGCCGTCCGGTTTCTTGGAGTCCAGGATGAAGGGGTTCTTTCCCTCGGCCTTGCGCAGCGGGTTGTAGCGGTACAGGGGCCAGTAGCCGCACTGCACCGCCAGCTTCATCTCCTCCTGGGCCTTGCCCATACCCCGCTTGATGCCGTGGTTGATGCACGAGGCGTAGGCGATGATCAGCGACGGGCCCGGGTAGCTCTCGGCCTCCACCATGGCCTTGAGCATCTGCTGCTTGTTGGCCCCCATGGCCACGCTGGCCACGTAAACGTAGCCGTAGGTCATAGCCATGGCGCCCAGGTCCTTCTTGGCGGTTTTCTTGCCCGATGCGGCGAACTTGGCCACCGAACCCGTGGGGGTGGCCTTGGAGGACTGGCCGCCGGTATTCGAGTAGACCTCGGTGTCGAAGACGAACATGTTGATGTCCTCGCCGCTGGCCAGGACGTGGTCGATGCCGCCGTAGGCGATGTCGTAGGCCGCGCCGTCACCGGCGAACACCCAGAACGAGCGCTTGGTGAAGTGATCGGACATGGACAGGATCCGCTTTAGCAGGGAGTTGTCGGGGTGGGCCGGCAGCAACTGTTTGAGCCGGTCGCCGTACCGCCGCGAGCCCTCCGGATCGTGCATGTTCTTCAGCCAACCATCCAGGGCCTCCCTGACCTCGGCCGGGATGTCGCTCTCCAGGGCCTCGGCCGCCAGTTCCGCCAGGTGCCGGCGCTGGTGCAGGGCGCCGAGGAACATGCCGTAAGTAAACTCGGCCGGGTCTTCGAACAGCGAGTTGCCCCAGGCCGGCCCGTGACCGTCGCGGTTGGTGCAGTAGGGGATGGTAGGCGCGGAGCCACCCCAGATGGACGAACAACCCGTGGCGTTGCCGATCACCATGCGCTCGCCGAACAATTGGGTGAGCAGCTTGGCGTAGGGCGTTTCCCCGCATCCTGCGCAGGCCCCCGAGAACTCCAGCAAGGGCTGGCAGAACTGGCTTCCCTTGACGGAAGTACGCTTGGTAAGGTTGTCGCGCACCGGAATCTTTACAGAATAGTCGAAGCAGGGCACCTGGACCTCTGTCTGGGTGGCCAGGGGCCGCATCACCAGTGCCTTTTGCTTGGCCGGGCAGATGTCGGCGCAGTTGCCGCAGCCCAGGCAGTCCAAGGTGTTGACCTGCATGCGGAACTTGTACTGCTTGAGCTCCTTGCCCAGGGCCTTTTTGGCCTCGAATCCCTCCGGGGCTGCGGCCAGTTCTTCGTCGGTCACCAGCACCGGGCGGATGGCGGCGTGGGGGCAGACCATGGCGCACTGGTTGCACTGGATGCAGTTGTCCATGATCCACTCGGGGACCATGATGGCCACGCCGCGTTTCTCGTAGCGCGTGGTGCCCACCGGAAAGAGGCCGTCGGGCGGAAAGACACTGACGGGAAGCTTGTCGCCCTGCTGGGCGAGGATGGGGCGGGCCACCTTGGTCATGAACTCCGGTTCGTCGCGTTCCGGCGCGGGTGTGTCGCCGGCTTGGACCCAGCCGTCCGGATAGTCGATTTTGACCAGTCTTTCCAGGGTGGCGTCCACGGCCGCGATGTTCATGTTCACGACCTTGTCGCCCTTCTTGCCGAACATCTTTTTGATCTGGTCCTTGAGGTAGGCCAGGGCCTCGTCCACCGGGATGACGTTGGCCAGCTTGAAAAAGGCCGTCTGCATGATCATGTTGATGCGTCCGCCCAACCCCACTTCTTGGGCGATCTGGACGGCGTCGATGTTGTAAAACTTGAGCTTCTTCTGCGCGATGGTGCGGCGCATGGCGGCCGGTAGCTTTTTCTCCATTTCCTCGGCCGTCCAGGGCGAGTTGAGCACGAAGGTGCCGCCCTCCTTGATGCCCTCGAGCACGTCGTAAGTGTTGACGTAGCTGCGGTTGTGGCAGGCGATGTAGTCCGCCGAGTCGATGCAGTAGGTGGACTGGATGGGGGCCTTGCCGAAGCGCAGATGGGAGATGGTCACACCGCCGGATTTCTTGGAGTCGTAGGCAAAATAGGCCTGGGCGTACATGTCGGTGTGGTCGCCGATGATCTTAATGGCGCTCTTGTTAGCGCCCACCGTGCCGTCGGCACCCAATCCCCAGAACTTGCACTGCACGGTGCCCTCGGGGGTGACGTCCAGGCTGTCTTTTACCGCCAGGGACGTTTGGGTGACGTCGTCGTCGATGCCCACCGTGAAGTGCTTCTTGCCTTCGGCGGCTTCCATGTTGTCGTAAACCGCCTTGACCATGGCGGGGTTGAACTCCTTGGACCCGAGTCCGTAACGCCCGGCGTAGAGGCGGGGGGTCAGGCCGCGTTCCAGGCAGGCCATACTGACGTCCAGGAAAAGCGGATCGGCCGATGCTCCCGGCTCCTTGGTGCGGTCGAGCACGGTGATGCGGTCGGCCGATGCGGGGATGGCATCGAAGAGATACTCGGTGGAGAAAGGACGGAACATGCGCACCTTGATGAGGCCGACTTTTTCGCCCTTTGCGCCCATGTAGTTGACCACTTCCTCTATGGTCTCGCAGGAAGAGCCCATTGAAACGATCACCCGCCGGGCCTCGGGGTCTCCGACGTAGTCGAAGGGTTTGTACTCGCGCCCCGTGAGACGGCTGACCTTGCGCATGTTGTCCAGCACGATCTGCGGCGTTTTCTGGTAAAAGGGGTTGGCGGCCTCGCGACCCTGGAAATAGATGTCCGGGTTCTGCGCGGTGCCGCGCAGTTCGGGCCGCTCGGGGTTGACGGCGCGGGCGCGGAAACGCGCCACGGCTTCCCAGTCCACCAGTTCGGCCATGTCGGCGTAGTCGATGAGTTCGACCTTCTGGATTTCATGGCTGGTGCGGAAACCGTCGAGAAAATGCACGAAGGGCACGCTGGACTCGATGGCCGCCAGGTGGGCCACCAGTCCCAGGTCGATGACTTCCTGCACCGAGGCTGAGGCGAGCATGGCAAAGCCGGTCTGGCGCACGGCCATGACATCCTGGTGATCGCCGAAGATGGACAGGGCGTGGGCTGCGATGGCGCGCGCCGTGACGTGGAACACCCCGGGCAACAGCTCGCCCGAGATCTTGTACATGTTCGGAATCATGAGCAGCAGACCCTGCGAGGCGGTGAAGGTGGTGGTCAGCGCACCCGCGGCCAGGGAGCCGTGCACAGCCGCGGCGGCTCCGGCTTCGGACTGCATCTGCCGGACGGTCATGGGCTGGCCGAAGATGTTGAGCCGTCCGCCGGCCGCCCACTCGTCGGCGATTTCGCCGATGGGAGACGACGGCGTGATGGGATAGATGGCCGCCACATCGCTCATGGCGTAGGCCACATGCGCGGCCGCGGTGTTGCCGTCAATGGTTTTCATCTCGTTTGCCATGGGGTTGCTCCTTGTGTAGGTTATGAAAAAACAGGGCCGGAAGATGGAAGGCGTGAAAGCTCCATCGCGGTTTTAAAAATCACATTTAAAGATAAAATTTTAGAAGAATTTAGGAATTTTGTAAAGAGAAAAAGGGGCGGGACATAACGCCGCAAAAACCCGGTATCCGGTTCCTCTCATTGAGTTCCAACCGGGGGGTGTCGGTCCCCGCAGACCGGAAAAGGGCCGGGATGACGAGGCCGTCGCCGTCGCCAGGCAATTACCGGTCAATGAAACAGTAGGGATCGCGTTCCCTGAAGATGTCCAGCCCGCTGCCGTGGCTCACGGCCAGGCATCCGCCGCACACCGGCCGGATGGCGCAGCCGCGGCAGGCCCGGCTGCCGGCACGGTATCGCCGGGCCGGCGCGTCCCGGTAGAGGTCGTAGAGCGACCGCTCCCGGATGTTGCCGATCAGCGAGGGCAGCTTGCGGCAGGCGTGCACCTCTCCATCGGGCAGCAGGGAGACGAAATTGAAGGCCGCGCCGCAGCCGAAGCCGGCGCAGCCCCCGAAAAAGGGCTCCTTCCTCTCGTGCAGCAGGATGTTGAAGAGATTGTCTTTGAGACGCATGGCGGGATTGGACCGCGCGGCCCGCAGGTAGTCTTCCAGGAAGGCGCGGTAGCGTCCGATGTCCGCCGGCGACAGGTCGGCGCCCTCGCCCACCGGCGAGAGCCGGTTGAAGGTGAACACGTCGGTGCGTCCGCGCAGCCGTTCGGCCAGCGGCAGCACCTGGTTCATGTTGGCGTCGGTGAGGGTCAGCATGACCATGGAACAGACTTTGAGTTCACGCAGCACTTCCAGGAATGCCATCGTGCGCTGAAAGTGGCCGGGGCCGCGAATGTAGTCGTTGTGTTCGGCCAGTCCCTCCAGGCTGACCTGGTAGAACTCCAGGTCCTGGATGCCCAGCAGGTCCTCGATGCGGCGGCGCGGCATGGGGTTTCCCAGCACGGCGGTCAGGAAGCCGCGTTCGGCGGCCTGGCGGTAGACCTCGTCGAAGTGGGGGTAGAGCAGCGGGTTGCCGCCGGTGAAGGTGACCTGCCCGTAGACGTGCTGCCGCTGGCAGAAATCGTAGAGATCGTCCAGCACCCGCAGGGCCTCCGCCAGCGGTAGGGGGTGGCGGTTGCTGCGGTCGTAGCAGTGACGGCAGTGCAGGTCGCAGGCCTGGGTGATGTGCCACTGGAGGGTGAAGCACCTGGCGACCCGGAATTCGTCGCCGTCCCCCGTTCCCCGGCCGAACTCCGGGGGGCGCACGATGCGCGAAGGGGGCGTCAGCAGCAGGCCGCGCCGACCGGCGGCGTAGAGGATGTTGTCGATGGTGCCCAGGGACACGCCGCCGTCCTCGGCCGCCTGCCGGGGGGCGATTTCTTCGCTGACGATTTTCAGCGCCAGCAGGTCGTGTCCGTCGGCCGTGGCGGCGTGCACGCGCCCGGAGTCGGACGCCTTCCAGACCAGCACGAAAGCGTCTTCCACCGGCGCGGGCGCGACCCCATCGTCCTGGAGGCGTTCCGGAAGGAGGTGCCAGGCCACCGGTAGCAGGATCAGCGTCGGGTTGAGCCGCAGCGCCTCCACCCGGTCGGGGATTGTCGGCGGACAGGTGTTCAGTTTGTGAATAGCTTGTTCGACGCGGGCCAGGTCGGGCAGGTAGGGGTGGCGTTTCAGTGCCGCCTGCTCGGCGCCGAGCATCTGCGGAAGGTTTTCAACGGTCGGCGCCGGACCGTCCGGAGACAGGCGTTCTTCGGCCAGCAGCCGACTACAGACGGGGTAGGCAGATCGGATTTCATCGGGCAGGGGGTTCATGGCGACCTCCGGGAGGCGTGCGGAGCATTGCAAAACAGGGGAAGCCGGGTCCCCGGGGGGACACCGGCTCCCGGTGTGGCTACAACCAATGGTAAGCGGAGAACCGCTGGCCGGCGTGCAGACCGGCCGTCATGGTGAATGCGTTTTCCGACGCCGCCGGCGCCGGTTGAATCATCCGCCTCAGCCGCTTTTTCCGGATTCTTTCTTTTCGCCTTCTTCGGTATTCGTGCCCGTTTTCGTATCAGTGCCAACTGCACTGTCGGTGCCGCCCCCTCAGCCGCTTTTCCCAGATTCCTTCTTGACTTCCTCGTCTTCTTCGGTGCTCACGGCACCGCTGCCCTGGCCGCCTCAGCCACTGCCCGAGGCAGGCTTTTCGACTTTAGTGCTACCTGCACTAGGTTGTCCGCCTCAACTGCTGCTACCGGCCATTGCGCCCGGCAGGGTGAATCCGCCCAGGCTGATCAGTCCGGCAACGCTCAATCCGGCAAGGTACTTCTTGATATCCCTGCTGTCCATTGCGTCCTCCTGTTTCAAGGGTTAGGGTAAAAACGGCCTTGCGGAATGCGCTTGGAACGGACCGTCCGAGATACGACGGCCGGTGCGTTGGCACCATCCGTTGGGGGCTGTTGGATAAAACCACTGAAAACGAAGAAATCAGGGAAGTGCCCGCCGAGGCGCTGAAAAATCTCGCTGGCCGGAAACCTTTCTTCGATTCACAATGTATGCAGGGTACCACGAAGTGTCAAGGGAAAATCGGGTTTACTTCAAGGCCTCCATGCCGCAGGTCAGATCCCGGTAGAGGGAAAAACCCTCCAGCACGACACGGTCGTCGTCGGTGGCCGCGTCGGTGATCACACGCGCCAGCAGTTCCCCCAGGCCGGGCCCCAGCATGAATCCCTGCCCGCACATGCCCACGGCGTGCAGCAGTCCGGGCACGTCGCGGTTCCAGCCCACCAGGGGGACGCCGTCGGCGGTCATGGGGTAGAGTCCGCGCCACACCCGCCGCACGCGCAGGTTTTTCAGCCGCGGCATGAGGCCCACCATGCGGGCGCAGACCTGGGGCAGGAAACCGGAGGTCTCGCGGTAGTCGTGTCCCACCAGGGGCGGTTCCGGCGTGATGCAGAACACCACCTGCCCGTGACGGTTCTGGTAAAAGTAGTAGTTGCGCGAGCCCGGCGCCGGCCGCAGGTCGACCACCATGGCGGGGCAGAACATCTGCACCGGTTCGCTGATGCCGGCCTCGTGGGACTCCGGGGTCACGGGGATGTCGCAGCCCAGGGTGGCCGCCAGCTCCCGCGAGTCGGCGCCGGCGGCGTCCACCACTACCGGCGCGCTGAAGCGGCCGGCCGAGGTGTCCACGCCCCTGACGGCACGCCGATCCTTGAGAATCCCGTGGACCTGCACCTTGAACTCGAAGCGCACGCCCAGCCGGACGGCCCGGCGGTAGAAGGCGTTGACGGCCAGCAGCGGGGAGGCCGAGCCGTCGTCGGGAGAGACCGTGCCGCCGCGCAGTCCCTCGGGGTTGATGCCGGGCACCACGGAGGCGATGGTCTGTGGATCGACGAAATCGATGTTGAGGCCGAACTTCTGCTGCACCGGCAGGAAGGACCTGAGGACCCGTTCCTCTTCTTCCCGGTAGACCGGGAACACGTATCCGCCGCGCTGCCACTCGATGTCGTCCCCATGGCGCTCCCGCCAAGTGGAGAAGATCTCCAGCGAGCGGTGGCAGACCAGGATCTTGGCCGGGTCGGAGTGCGTGGCGCGGATGCCGCCGATGGCGTGCTTGTTCTCCCCCTGTCCGGGCGAAGGGCGCTTGTCGAGCACCAGCGTCCTGAGACCCGCTTCGGCGCAGGCCAGGGCCGTGGGCACGCCCACCGAGCCGGCCCCCACGATGATGACATCGAAACTACTCATGATGCTGCCTCCTGTCGATGCCGGCAAAGGCCCCCATGGGGACCTCCACGAAAAGGGGCCGGTCCACGCGGTCGGTGACCTCGGCAAGGTCGATGCCCTCCTCCTGAAAGATGCGCCACACCAGGGGACGGCAGGTCTTGGAGCCGCAGGCGCCCATGCCGGTGCGCGTGAGGGCCTTGAGCTGGTTCATGTCGCGCACCCCGCCGCGGATGGCCGCCCGGATCTCGCCGGCCGTGATGCGCTCGCAGCGGCAGACCACGGCCTCGTCCGCAGGCGGCGCCTGCTGGTAGATTTCCAGCGGATCGACGGCCGGTTCCGGCGCCTGGATGCCGGCCGCGCGCCCGGCCAGTTCGCGGGGCAGGCGCACCTGCACCAGCAGGGTGCGGGGGTGTTCTTTCTTCACCCGCACGCGCTGTACCGGGAAGTGGCCCAGCAGGGCGCCCTCGCGGTCCGTGACGGCCACGGTGTGCCCGGCTTCCACGGTCTCGCGGCGGATCTCCCAGGGCAGGGTCACCAGCGGATGCTCGGGGTCCTTGCGGCAGTCGACCAGCGTGATGGCCAGCCCCGGGCAGATGGCCACGCAGTTCAGGCAGCCCGTGCAGCCTTTTTCCGCTTCGCGGTAGGGGATGCCGGTGATGGCGTCGTTTTCGGTGTGGATGGCGCCGATGGGACAGGCCGAGGTGCAGGGGTTGCAGGGCACCTCCTGCGTGCAGTGGAAGACGGGAAAGACCCCCTCTTCCACGGCCGGCGGCGGCACCTCCCGGGTGCGGCCGGGCCTTGATTTGAGCACCTCTGCTTTCCGGAACAACTCCTGCGGGATGTCGCCCACGTCCAGTCCCAGGGAGCCGGCGATCCGGAGTCCTTCGATGCGGCCGGTGAACATGGCCGCCGAGGCCTCGGCGATCTCCTGGGCGTCCCCGGCGGAAAAGACCTGCATGCCGAATTCGCGGGCCTTGAGGATGAACTCGTTGACTTCGGCCAGCCCCACGGCCACCAGCACCGTGTCCACCGCCCAGGTTTTTTCGGTGCCCGGCACGATCTTCCATTTCTCGTCCAGTCGGGCGGTGGTCGCGGATTCCACGTGGTCTCCGCCGTGGGCCGCGACGATGGTGTGACGGGTGTAGATGGGGACGCCCAGCCGGGTGAGCTTGTCGGCGTGCACGCGGTAGCCGCCCACCTCGGGCAGGGCCTCGATCAGGGCCGCTACCCGGATCCCCGCCTGGACGGCGTGGTAGGCCGCGATCAGTCCCACGTTGCCGCCGCCGACCACCAGCACGCGTTCGGCCGACCGGACCCGGTCGCGGTTCACCAGGGTCTGGAAGGCGCCGGCGCCGTAGACGCCGGGCAGGGTGTTGCCCGGAAACGAGAGCATCTTCTCACGGGCGCCGGTGGCCACCATCAGCCTGCCGGGACGGATGCGGTAGTAACGGTTGTCCCGCACGATGCCCACCACCCGGTCGGAGAAGACGCCCACGGCGGTGCTGTCGAGCCAGACCTCCACCGAGGGCAGCCGGTTGATCTCGTCGGCCAGCAGTTCCGCGATCTCGAAGCCGCGGGTGCCGGCGTGGGAGTCCTCCACCGAGCCGAAGAACTTGTGGGTCTGGAGCACCAGTTTGCCGCCCAGGCGGTCCTTGTCGTCCACCAGCAGGGTCTCCACCCCCAGTTTCCCCAGCTCGATGGCCGCCGTCAGGCCGGCCGGGCCGGCCCCGATGATCAGCACCGGCACCTCGCGCACCGGGATCCCGGCGCCGGGCACCGGGCGGTCGTCTTCCGGGATGCGCGGCAGGCCCTCGATGCTCTCGATGCGCATTCCGTCGTCCAGCGGCGTCATGCAGGCCTTGACCGGCAGGCCGTCGGCCATCACCAGGCACTGCGAGCACTGGCCGTTGGCGCAGAAGATGCCCTGGGGGCTGTGGTCCCTGGGGTGGTGTCCGAAGATGTGAATGCCGGCGGCGATGAGGGCCGAGGCGATCATCTCGCCCTGGAAGCCCTTCAGGCGCCGGCGGTTGAAAGTGAAGGCGACTTCCTTTTTCTCGGGGATGTCCAGAACCGGATGACGGGTGATGCGATGACCGCTCATGTGAGGCACTCCACAGGCTGAAAATAACTTGTAATGGTTAGACCATTACCCCAGGCCGTGCGGGCTGTCAACGCTTTTTGTCGCCAAAATGTCGGACCACGCCCGGGGCCTTGCGGCCCTTCCCGCCCCGCCGGTCCGGGACGCCTCCGCGCCCCGATGTCCGGTCCGTCCGGCGGCGGAATGCGATACCCGCGGCAGCCGTGTTGGTCTACTCTTCCACGCTGCAGAACCGGAACAGGTGCGACCTGCGCGGCGCGGCGAAGCGGTCGGGCGCCTTTGCGCCCGGTGCCGCCGCGGGGCGCTGCACATCCCCGCTGTTTCTCCGGAAAATTGGCTTGACAGAAGAGGAACGTGCCTCTAATAATGGTTGAACCATTCGGTATGCCAATGACGGAAAAAAAGATGTTTCGTGAAGCATCCCAGAGCCGGATCTTTCAGGACGTGGTGCACCAGATCCAGGAGGCCATATTGAAGGGCCGCCTGGAAACCGGCGACACGCTGCCGTCCGAGAGGGAGCTCAAGGAAATGTTCAACACCAGCCGCGGCACCCTGCGCGAGGCGCTGCGCGTGCTGGAGGAACGCGGACTCATCGAGATCCGCCTGGGGGTGCGCGGGGGGGCGGTGGTCAAGAAGGTCTCCCCCCAGCGGGCCACCGAGAGCCTGGGGCTGCTGATCCGTTCACGGCGCGTCTCGCTGAACCACCTGACCGAGTTTCGCGAGGGCATGGAGGGCAGCGTGGCGGCCCTGGCCGCCCAGCGCGCCACGGCCGAAGACGTCGCCGCCCTGCAGGCCCTGCTGGCGGAAGCCCGCGGTCACATCCACCGCGATCCGCCGGACCGCGACGGCTTCATCGAGGTGGACAAACGCTTTCACATGGCCCTGGCGCGCATCAGCCACAACCCGGTCTACGTGTTCGTCTTTCACTCGGTGCACGACAACATCCACCGTTACTACGACCGCTTTCTCTCCATGGAGGAGCGCGAACTGACCGAAAACTACCAGGACCTGTGCGACATCACAGAAGCCGTGGAAAAAGGCGATGCCGAGAGGGCCCGCATCCTGGCCCAGAGCCACGTGCTGCGGTTTCACCGTTACATGAAGGACCGGGAGAGCCGCCTGGAAGAGGACGTCGTGCCGGGCGCCGCGAACTGACGCCCGCTCCACCGGCGGCGATCACCCGACAACAGGAAGGAAATGCAAAATGACTGATTTCTCCTTTGAAGAACTGGCCGACTGGAGCTATGACCGGCCCACCGTCGAGAGGGGCTACGCCGGGCAGACCCTGCACATTGATCTGAACCGTCTGCAGATGACCGCCAGGCCGGTCACGGAGCAGATGAAGGCCGTTTTCATCGGCGGCAAGGGCTTCGACCTGTGGCTGCTGTGGCAGGCCGTGTCGGAAACCACCCGCTGGTCGGATCCCGAAAACGCGATCTGCATCTCCTCCGGTCCGCTGGGGGGCACGCCGGCCTATCCCGGCTCCGGCAAGAGCATCGTTACCACCCTGTCGCCGCTGACCGGCACGGTGATCGACTCCAACGTGGGCGGTTACTTCGGGCCCTACCTGAAGTTTTCGGGATTCGACGCCTTGGAGATCCAGGGGAAGATCGACGGGCACGCCGTGATCTTCATCGACGGGATTGAGGGACGGGTCAAGGTGCTGGAGGGCAAGGGACTGCCGGACAACGCCTATGCCCTCACCCAGGCCCTGACCGACCACTTCGGCCAGGGCAGTCCGCGGGGCATCTCGGTGGTGTCCACCGGCCCTGGGGCGGCCCACACCCGCTTGGGATGCCTCAACTTTTCGTGGTACGACCCCAAGCGCAAACGCGCGCGTTACAAGCAGGCCGGCCGCGGCGGGATCGGCACGGTCTTTGCCGACAAGGGGCTGCGGGCCGTCGTGGTCCGCTGGGACTCGGTCTCCCTGGACACCAACCGGCCGGCGGACAAACAGGCTCTCAGGAAGGTGGCCAAGCTGCACGCCCGCGAGATCGTGGAACTCGACCCCAAGCAGAACGAGATGGCGCGCATCGGCACCACTCACCTGGTGCCCATCATGAACGACTTCGACCTGCTGCCGACCCACAACTTCCGATTCGGCAGCGACCCGCGCGCCGGCCTGATCGGCAAGGACGTCTACCGGCGGCTCTTCGACCCCGGTTTCGACGGCTGCTGGATGGGCTGCACCGTGGCCTGCTCCCACGGGGTGAAGGACTTCGTGCCGGTGACGGGCCCCTATGCCGGCCAGCGGGTGTTCGTGGACGGTCCCGAGTACGAGACCATCGCCGGCTGCGGCGCCAACCTGGGTGTTTTCGACCCCTACGCCATCCTGGAGATGAACTTCTACTGCGACGCCTACGGCCTGGACACCATTTCGGTGGGCACCGGCATCGCCTTCGTCATGGAGTGCTTCGAACTCGGTCTCATCGACAGCTCCCATACCGGCGGCCTGGAGCTGGGTTTCGGAAACCGCATGAACGCCCTGGAGCTGATCCACCAGATGGCCCGCGGCGAGGGATTCGGCAGCATCGTGGGCCAAGGGGTGCGCCGCATGAAGAAGATCTTCGCCGAGCGCTTCGGCGCCGACGCGGCTCTCATGGAAGACATCGGCATGGAATCCAAGGGGTTGGAATTCTCCGAGTACATGACCAAGGAGTCCCTGGCCCAGCAGGGCGGCTACGGGCTGGCCCTCAAGGGCCCCCAGCACGACGAGGCCTGGCTGATTTTCCTGGACATGGTGCACAATTTCATGCCCACCTTCGAGCAGAAGGCCGAGGCGCTGCACTGGTTCCCCATGTTCCGCACCTGGTTCGGCCTCTGCGGGCTGTGCAAGCTGCCGTGGAACGACATCGTTCCCGAGGACAACAACGAGACCCAGGACCCGGCCAAGGTGATCAAGCACGTGCAGTGGTATGCCGAGTACTTCTCGTCCGTCACGGGCCGCAAGGCGGGTCCCGACGACCTGATCCGCATGAGCGAGGCGGTCTACAATTTCCAGCGCATCTTCAACCTGCGCATGGGTTGCGGCACCCGCGAACACGACCGCCTGCCATACCGGGCCGTGGGACCGGTCACCGAGCTCGAGTACGAGTCGCGCGGCGAACGCTACGACAAGCAACTCACCGAGAAGTACGGGGTGGACATTTCCGGCAAGACCACGGCCGAGAAGGTGGCCCTGCTGCGCAGGTTCCGCGAGGAACAGTACGAGAAGCTCAAGGATGCCGTCTACCAGCGGCGCGGCTGGACTCCCGAGGGCATCCCCACCCTGGAGACCGTCAAGCGCCTGGGCATCGACTTTCCCGAAGTGGTGGCGCTGCTCGAGGCCAGGGGCGTCACGGGGTGATCCGCGTCAACGGAAAAGCGCGGCCCTGGCGGGAGGGCATGACCGTCTCCGACCTGCTGGAAACGGTGGAAAACGCCCACCTGTACCCCGTGGTGCGCGTCAACGGCGAGACCGTTTCGCGGCCGCACTTTGCCGAGACCCGCATTCCCGACGAAGCCGAGGTCTACCTGATCCCCATGATCGCCGGCGGGTGAAGCGGTACGGGCTTTCGGAGGGCGCAGGCGGCGCTACCTGCCGCGGGGCGCCTCCCGGAAAGCCGCCGCGTCGATGCCGAGGCGGCGGATGATTTTCTGCAGCGAGACACGCTCCAGCCCGCTGAGCCGCGCGGCCTCGGAGATGTTGCCGCCGGTGCGGCGCAGGACGGCGCCGACGTAGGTGCGGGTGAAATCGTCCATGACGCGGGCCTTGGCCTGCTTGTAGGATAGGATCTCCTCCTCCCGGGGCCCGTTGGCCAGCCCGCCGTTTTCCACCAGTTTTACCAACGGCAGGGTCACCGGCTGCCCGGCGCTGAAGACCACCGTGCGGCGCACGAAATTGAGCAGTTCGCGCACGTTTCCCGGCCACGGCCGCGTGGACAGGTAGGCCAGCGCGTTGGGGGATATCTCCAGCGGCTCCATGCCCATCTCCCGGCAGGTGAGGGCGGTGAAGTGGTGCACCAGCAGGGGGATGTCCTGGCTGCGGTCCCGCAGGGGCGGTAGGGTCAGCGTCAGCACGTTCAGACGGTAGAACAGGTCTTCGCGAAACGAGCCCTCGCGGATCCGGGCCTCCAGGTTCTGGTTGGTTGTGGCCAGGATGCGGACATCCACCTTCTTCTTTTTACTGGACCCCACCGGCCGTATCTCCTTCTCCTGCAGTACCCGCAGCAGCTTGGCCTGTATGCCGGGACTGACGTCTCCGATTTCGTCCAGCAGCAGTGTGCCGCCCTCGGCCGTCTCGAATAATCCCCTGCGGTCCCGGTCGGCGCCGGTGAAGGCGCCGCGCACGTGACCGAACAGTTCGCTTTCCAGCAGCTGTTCCGGGATGGCCGGGCAGTTGACCGACAGCAGGGGTTGGGCGCTGCGGCGGGAAAGCTGGTGCACGCGGCGGGCGGCCAGCTCCTTGCCGGTGCCGGATTCTCCGCGGATGAGCACGGTGTAGTCGGTGGCCGCCACGGCGGCGATGGATTCGGTCAGCTGCTGCATGGCCGGGCTTTCGCCGATCATCACCGGTTGGTTCTCCATCCCGGCGGCGATCTCCCGCAGTCTCCGGTTCTCGGCCATCAGCAGGTGGCGCTCCATGGCTCTCTCGACCATGTGACACAGGGTGTCGCGCTGGATGGGCTTGGTGATGAAATCGTAGGCGCCGCGCTTCAGTGACTTGACGGCGTCCTCGATGGTGCCGTAGGCCGTCATCAGCACCACGCACAGCTGCGGATCGGCGGCCAGCGCTTTTTCCAGCAGCTCGATGCCGTTCATACCGGGCATGCGCAGGTCGGTGAGCATGACTCCGACCGGCTTTTTCCGCAGGACTTCCAGGGCCGCTTCGCCCGAGGTGCAGGCCAGGCAATCCCACTGGGAATAAGCCCGCTCGAGGATGCGTGACAGGCCCCTGGCGAAATCCGGTTCATCGTCAACGATCAGAATGGACGCGTTTGTCTGCACGGTTTTTCTCCTGGCGGTGTTTCGGCGTCGTGGGCAGGTAGATGCTGAAAACGGCGCCGCCGCGGTTTTCGACCTCGATGCGCGCACCCAGTTCTCCGGTCAGGCCGTACACTACGGCCAGCCCCAGCCCGCAGCCGCGGCCCACGTCCTTGGTGGTGAAAAAGGGGTCGAAGATGCTCTCCAGGTGCGCTTCTGGAATGCCGGGGCCGTTGTCGGCGACCCGTAGCAGCACCTCCGCGGAGTCCTCGATGAAATCCGTCGTGATGCGGATGCGCCCGCCGCCGTCGGGAACGGCGTCGAAGGCGTTGAGCCACAGGTTGGTCAGGATCTGTTCCAGCGAGGCGGCGTCGCCCCGCACGTCGGGGAGGCTGTCGCAGAGGTCCAGCACCAGTCGGGCGGATTTGCCGGCCGCCTGAAGACGGAAGACGTCGGCGATGTTGGTGACGACGGCGTTGACGTTGCAGGTGGTGTCCACCGAGGCCTTGGGACGCGCGAAATTCAGCAGGTTCTGTACGATTCCCTGGGCCTGGCGAGTGTGCCGGGCGATGACTTCCAGATCGGAGCGCGTCTGTTCGTCGGCCGTGTCGGCCGTCAGGATGTCCGTGTAGCATTGGATGACGCCCAGCGGGTTGTTGATCTCGTGGGCCAGTCCGGCCGCCAGCTGGCCCACGGCGCTGAGCTTCTCGGCCAGCTGCAGGCGGGCCAGCATGCGCTTCTCATGGGTGTTCTCACGCGCATAGAGCACCACACAGTCCGGTTCGGGCCGGTAGATGGCGATGGGGTAGATGCTGGTCCAGAAGGAGCGTCCATCCACCAGCTGCAGGCTCTGTTCCCAAGGAGAACGATTCTGGAGGACACGCCGAATGATGTCGTCGTCGGTGTTCCCCAGGCCCAGCGCTTTCTTCAGCGCGCGGCGCAGCTGCGTTCCGGAGTCGCCGTTTTCGGTCAGCACCTCGGCCCACTTGTTGGCCATCAGGATACCGCCGCCGGCGTCCAGCAGCATCAGGGGGTTGGAGATGCCCTCGAACACCGACTGAAGCATGTCCTTCTGGTGGGTCAGGTTGTTGATGGCGTGAATGTTTTCCAGGGCGATGCCCAGCTGCTGCCCCAGGGCCAGTAATACTTCCTTCGTGATTTTGTCGGGTTTTTTCCCCTCGGGCCAGTGGATGCCCAGCAGCCCCCAGGCGCAGTCCTGGGATTTAACCGGGACGTACGCCGCGCACGGGTCGATGCGCACATCGTTGTCCTTCATCAGCTGCTGCCAGAAGGAAGGGATGGCCTCGCAGGAATCTTCCTCGGGCCAGGTCACCACCTGGTGGGAAACCACCGTGCAGTAGTAGATCACCCGCTCGGCGGCGAAGCGCCGCCCGATCTGTTCGACGGCGTGGGACACCATTTCCGGGCGGCTGCCGCTCTGGTTGAGGCCCTGCAGGAGGTTGACGAAGAGGTTGACGTCCGAGCGGTGTCGAAGTACTTCCTGCTGCAGCTCCAGTGTACGCTCGACGACCATCTCCTCGAGGTTGAGGGCGTATTTCTCCAGCTCCTTCTTGGTGCGGTTCAGGTGGCCCGCCAGTTCTTCCATGCCCCCCACCAGTCCGCTGATCTCGTCGTGGCTTCCGAGGCGTTCGATGATGCTGCGCTCCTCGGGGCCGGAGAAGTGGCGCCGGAAAATGGACGTCAGGTTGTGCAGGTTGTGGACCACCAGTTTGTTGAAGTAGACGCTGACCATGGCGAAGAACAGCACCACGGCGATGAGGTACATCACCAGGTAGCCGAAGGTGATGTCCTTGAGCTGGCTGATGGTGTGGCGCACCGGAAAGCCGGCGATCACCAGGCCGCTGACCCTGCCCACGGGATAGCCGAATCCACGCTCGCGCCCGTACCGCGAGAGCAGTTCGGTGGGTGCGTTCCGGGGTTCCCCGTGGCAGCGCATACAGCTTTGCTCGTAGACCACCGGACGGGCGGTGAGGTGGTACTTTTCGCCGCGGATGGTGACGTCACCCTCCCAGCGCTTGAGGGCCTGGTTGCTGCGGAATTGGCTGATGATCCCGCGCTCGAAGGGCGTGGGGATGGATTCAGGGTTGCGCGCGTTGAGCGCCACGCGGCGGTAGTAGTAGTGCGTGTCCTCGACGTTGAGACGCTCCATGATGTGACGCGAGATGTAGGAGGAGGACATGGCCGAGATGATGAAGCGGTCGGGGGGCAGCACCTCGAACATGGCGGGGCGCAGGTCGCGCCGGACATAGTCCTGCACGGCGTCGGCCTGGGCCAGGATCAGATTGGCCTTGTCGCTGACTTCCTGGAGCATGACGCTGCGCAGGTGAAAAAAAAGCGTGCCCCCGAAAAAAAGCCCCAGGGAAAGGGCGAACACCGCCAGGCCCAGGATGAACTTGGTCTGCAGGCTCATAGAACGGCGAAAAAGCATGACGCGTTCCTCCTTCGTCGATGCGGCCCGGCCGGGCCGCGGTTCGGAAAAGATGCTTGCGACCTGCATTATGTTAGCACAACCGAGGTGCGGCCTTCAAACCGAACCTGGGGCGCAGGCCTGCCAACGCCGGGTTGTCGACTGCTAACACGAGTTGGCACCCGCCGTGGCCGATGGGAGTGAAATTCATGAAAAAACAATTAGATGTGATCTTTTTCAACCTTGGCATGTCCCTTGCTGAACCCACCGGCAGGAGGTGGCGTGCCGCCCGTCATCCCCGGCGCGCACGCATCGCGGTGGCGCCGCACCGGTCCGCGGCGCCGTTTCCGGCAAATACCATCATCCAAAGGAGGAGCCAATGGCAGAGAAACAGGCAGCATCCACGAGCACCTTGGCCGGGGGAGAGTACGAAGCCGAAGACGTGCTGGCCGACGCCGAACCCTGGGAGCCCATCGAGACCAAGCTGGTGGTGTGGTCTTTCGTCATCGCTGGCATCGTTCTGATCATCGGGCTTTTTATCGTTCCAACATCGGTTCTGCACTGACATGGAAACCGCCATGGACTTCGTCATCACCCACGACGGCAAAAACTGGGTCATCGAGAACGACCGCCTGCACCTGGCGTCTCCCACGCTCGATCAGCTCGACACGGAGCTGGCCAGGCTGATGCGATCCCGGGGAATGGTGAAAAAGGGCCAGACCGCCAAGGTTTTCATGGGCTTTGACAATGCCACCATTCCGGAATGGATGCGTCCCTTCGCCCAGCACTATTTCAACCGCGTGGTCGAAATCAGGGGCTAACCGCTGGCGGCATCGCATCTGCAGACGGGGCGGTCTCGGCACACACGATCCTGTACAACACGCAAGGAGGACGGCAAATGACATCGGTGAATCGGAAGTGGTATTCCGGGATGGCCACCCAGGAAGATTGGTGGGCCGTTTACCTGGGTTTGTTTTTCTTCTTTTTGGGCCTGCTTTCCATCGCCGGGGTGGATCTGGTAGGCTGGGCGGTTTATCCCACCAAGTGGGTTTTCAACGTTCCCGAGGGAGGCAAGGGCGCCATCAGCCACGCTTTCTACGCCTTGGGCGGTAAGTACAGCTTGACGGCCAAGGCTTTTTACAAGGGCCTGGGTTGGTGGAGCATCATATGGACCTACGTGATTTTCACCATCGCCACATGTGTCGGTGCGGCCAGCATGAAGTGGGATCTGAAACGCTTCTTCATCGGCTGGACCATTATCTACTTTTTGACCATCGCCACCTGGTTCGTGGGCCATCACGCCTTTTTCGCCGCCAACAAGACCAACTGGCACAAGTACGGTCTGAACTTCGCGCTTTCGCTGGGCGGCGGCGCGTCGTTTATCCTGGCGCTGATCTTCGGCCTGATCATCGGCAATTTCTTCAAAGGATTCGCCGACTACCTGAGCGTGGCCGCCAAGCCGGAGTGGTACATCAAGACGGCCATCGTGTTCCTGGGGGTCAAGGTGGGCTACCTGCCCATCAAGGCCGCGGCCACCTCGGCCAAGATGGGACAGCAGATGGCAACGCTCACCGGGCACCTGTTCCTGGCCGGCGCCGTGGCGACCATCGTGGCCTACTTGATCTTCTGGCCGGGCATCTATCTCATCGCACGCAAGATGTTCAAACTTCCGCGCAAGACCGCCGCGGTGCTGGGGTCCGGCATCTCCATCTGCGGGGTATCGGCGGCCGTGGCCACCGGTGGGGCCGTGCGCGCCAAACCGGTGGTTTCCATCATGGTGTCGGCCCTGGTGGTGGTCTGGGCGGTCATCGAGCTGGTCATCCTGCCGGGCTTCTTCACCCACATCTGGCCGGGGACCTCCGATCCCCTGGTGGCCGGATCGGCCATGGGCATGGCGGTCAAGACCGACGGCGCGGACGCGGCCGCCGGCGACCTGCTCGACGAATTTATGCGCAACAAGGTCACCGCCGAGACCAACGGCGCCGTGGTGTGGCCCGAGGGCGTGATCACCACCAGCGCCGTGATGACCAAGGTGTGGATCGACATGTTCATCGGGCTTTGGGCCTTCGTATTGGCCATGATCTGGGTGTACAAGATCGACCGCCGGCCGGGGGAAACGGTGCAGGCCTCGGAGGTCTGGCACCGTTTCCCGAAATTCGTGCTGGGCTATTTTGCCGCCTGGTTCATCTATCTGGGCATCTTCTTCGCCAACGGGGCCGGCGCGCCCGAGGGCATGCACGTGCTCAAGGCCGCCAAGGCCGGCGCTGTGCCGGTGGAGAAGGGGTTCCGGAAGCTGTTCTTCATGCTGACCTTCATGAGCCTGGGGATCATCACGGACTTCAGCAAGCTGGCCGAGGCCAAGTTCGGCCGCATGGTATGGGTCTACTTCGTGGCCCTGTTCTGTTTCATCATCCCGGTGGCCATCATCATCGCCTACCTGTTCCACCACGGCATGCAGATTCCCAACATTGCCGGGCAGGTGGCGGCGGGATAACCGCCGGCGCGTTTTTCGAAGGGATCGAAACCGCCCGGTCCCCGGAGAGACCGGGCGGGATTTCCACACGAGGAATACGTACCCATGTTGATCGGACTCGACGACATCATCTACTTGGCCGGCAGCGCCGTTTTGCTGGCCATGTACATCACCCGCAAGAGACGCCTGTCGCGCTTCAGCCGGGAGAGCTTCCCGGAGCTCGACGGGCCCACCTTCTCGGAGCTCCGGGACCTGCTGGAGAGCAGCTGTGAGCGTCTGCTTTTTTTGGGCGTCGGCCTGCTGGTGCTGGCGTCCATCTCCATTTGCGGCATGAACCCCGGCCTCGAAGCCTTTTTCCTGGTGGTGGTCTTTGCGCTGTTTTTCGCCAGTGTGGCCCCGCGCCACAGGCTGCTGAAGAAGTTGCTCTCGAACGGCATCGACCTGCAACGCATCCGGCAGGCGGGCGTCAAGCTCTAGCGGCGGGGGCACGGACAACGGGCCGATTCGTCAATACGGCGGCACTTCCCCGCCAGGGGCCCCGTCCGGCTGCGTTGCGCAAACCACGGAATCCATCCGGCACGCAGAGGCTTTCGTGCCTTGCCGGCGTGGGACAAACCGGTTTGCCAGACCGGACCGCTAAACGGCAAGACAGCCGTCGGTACCACCGGGAGAAGGGCGGGCTTCGGCGCCAGCCGGGTCTTGGGGCGGGATTAACAGACGCTTGCGCAGCCTGAGCCGGAAACGAAATTCATTTCCGGGGTGGGCGGCCATGCGAGGCAGGGCGTATGGGTCACTGGAAGCATCGACGGGCATGTTGGTCATGGTCAAGGCGATCTTGTAACCGGCCCGGATGAGCGCTTTTCGGGACCGGGTACCGAAGTCGGCTCTCGATCCGTAGGGATAAGCGAAGGCGCGGATTTCCCGATCCAGGTTCTCCTCCAACGTCTTTTTGGGACCCGACAATTCCTCATCCAGGCGGAAGCCGTCCATGTGAGCAAGCCGCGGGTGCGTCTCGGTGTGGGCACCGAAGCCGATGCGCTGTCCGGCCATCTCCCGGACCTGTTTCCATTGCAGTTTCCGGGAGCCGTTTTCAGGCAAAGCGGTCCCTAGTTTTTCCGACAGCCACTGCAATGTTGCGTTGTTGTCCGCCTCGTTCCCGTCTTTGAATAGCGCAGAGAGCGCGAAGAACGCCTTTTGTTTCATCGCCGGTGTTTTCAGTTGAATGTTGAACGCTGTGCGCCCTTGTCGGAACCGCAGCCTTTTTGTCCGTGCATGCAGCAGGATGTACGACAGTCGTTCCCACCAGAATGCACGCCGAGTTCCCAGGTAAGCGGTCGTCGGAAAAACCGTGGCCGGCAGGTGATGCTTTTTCAGGATGGGAAACGCATGGCGATACGTATCTTCATAGCCGTCATCAAAAGTGATGACGACGCAGTTGTGGAATGCTTTGCGGGTAAACAAGCATTCAAACTCGTCCAAAGATACGACACGATAATTCTTTTTCAGATATACGACCTGCTTCTCGAACATGGATGGCTCGACGAAAAGGTGCCTCAGCAGGTAGTGATCGGGTTTTACAGTCGAGATCCGATGGTAAGCCAGAATCATACCCCGCATCCGGGGTGAACGGGTTCGCCGGATGAGGGTTTCCGGTCGGAAACGCAGCAGCCGCTTCAGTCTATTGGATGCCATATCCCCGTTTCTCGCGAAAGGTGGCCGTTGTTCAGAACGACGAAGGTGGACTCGAGGCCGCGCCTGCCGCCGCCGGAGGCCTTAAAAGCGGCGTTTCGGTGGGGGGACGTCGGATTTGCCACCCCTGCAGGCGGAGTAGACCGCCATCATTCGACGATAATGCTGTTCGGCATCATGTGCCGATTGGACATAGCGCCGGGCCCTGTCTCCCATTCTGGCCGCCGTAGCAGGATTGTGATACAGCGACAGCATTTTTTCCCGCAGTCTTTCCGCAGACAGGTCTTCGACGATAAGGCCGGTTTCGTTGTGCTTGATGAGTTCGGGTATCCCGCCGATGTTGAAGCCGATTACCGGTTTGGCAAAAGCGTAAGACTCCAGGATTGTCAACGGTGCGACATCGTAGATCAGTGAAGGCACTACCGAGAACAGCGCTCCGGCGAAGAGGTTTTTCAACTCGTCTCCCGATTTAAACCCTGTAAATTCCACCTGATGCAACCCCATTTGCGCCGTTTTCCCGATCAGCTCCTTTCGGGCGCTGCCATCTCCGATGAATTTAAAGGGAATCGGGGTGTTTTTCAGCGCTTCTGCAACCACACGGACGCCCTTCTCCGGCTCGATTCTTCCAACGAAGATTCCGTAGGATTCCTCCGTTCGGGTTGCGGGAGCCGGCAGGTTGACGAAGTTGGGTACCACAAAGAGTTTTTCGGGTCTGAAATTGAATTCGATGAATTTGTTTCGGAGAAACCGGGAAGGGCAAATGAACGCATCAACGAGTTTGAGGAAAGGCATCAAACGGTTGAAGCCGTTGATCAGCGCCCCCGTCATGCTTGCCGCCAGGCTGCCGTTTTTGCAGCGTTTCAAGGCCGCCATGTAATACCTGTCCGGTTTGCAGGCCTCGCATATCCGGCCCTTTTTCCGGTCGTACAGGAAGTAGTTGATGCACAAGGGGGAAAAGGAGTGCAGTGTCCATACGATCGGTATGCTTCGTTTTTTGATCGCCGGGAGAATCGAATAAGTCAGATGCGCGTCCAGGCTGTGGATATGCACCATGTCGGGTCGATAATCCTCCAGCAGCTGACCGATTTTGACTCGAGATTCCAGTGAATAGAAAGAGCTCAGCAACGCTTTGGCCCAGTGCCCCGGGTGCCTTGAATGCAGCGTATCGTTGAAGGTTATATTGGAGACAAAATACTTCGAAAAAGGGGTGGGCCTGTTTTGGGGGTAGTGCATGGCGAAGTAGCCGACGTCATGCCCCCTGTGGCGCAGGAGTTTTTCCAGTCGAAACATGTAAGACCTGTCACCGGCTCCACCCTGGTAATGCTTGGTAACAAACAGTATTTTCATATCATTTCGTGCCGCTGGGTTTTTGGCCGGGGTGCCGCATGCCTCCCTTGAAACCAGGGAACTTCCCGGCCCGCGAAAACCAACGGAATCGATCGGCCTCCGAAAGACCGGGCTTAAAACGGTTCAAAGAACCGCACCGGGCGACCGGGGGTGTTGCGGATTGCAAACCCGATCGCCTGCCGGGCGCCGGGTTGCGAGTCGGTCTGCAAGAGCCGCCTGGCCTACCACAACGCGTTGCCCGTCATGCGGTGCGACACCACCGGCAAGGCTTTCCCCACCAGGAGCTGGTCCCTGGCGATGGGGGACGACCCTCCCGCGGTGGACAATGAGTGCGCCGCTCACGCTTTGCGTTCCTGTGCTTTCCAGTTTTGCAGTCCCCACAGCAGCGCCGCCAGGCCGACGGCGGCCGTGAGGGCCGACACCAGACCCGTTGCCCGGATGCCCCACGACAGCCACAGGGGCCCCCCCAGCAGTGCGCCCACCACCCGGCCCAGGCTGGCGGAGGCCAGCAGCGAGGCCATCAGGGTGGCCCGCAACTCGGGCATGATCTCGGTCGCCATGGAGAGAAACGACACCAGGCTGAACTCGAAGGTCAGAAACACCACGAACAGGCCCGCCAGCGCCAAGGAGAGGGTCCCCTCGCACAGGGGCAGCAGCCCGTAGCTGAGAAGGGACAGGAGAGCGCCGCCGCAAACCGCCCGTTTCAGACCCATGCGGTCCGCTCCCACGGCGGTCAGCAGTTCCCCCAGAAATTCGGCCCCGCCGATGAGGCCGGTCCCCAGCCCCAGGGCCACCACCCCCAGCCCGAAGGTCTCCTCCAGCCAGGCGCCGTAGATCACGAAGAGGTTGTCGTTGGCCAGGCTGATGAAAAAGGCGAACCCCAGCGCCCCCAGGGCGGGACGGTGGTCCAGAAGCCGGCGCCAGGCGCGCAGGGGATTGCGGGTCTCGCCGGGCGGGCGGTGCCGGGAGCGGGTGTTGCCGAAGGTCAACGCCAGCACCATCCAGGCCGCCAGGCCGGATGCCGCCAGGGCGAAAAACGGCGACCGCCAGCCGAAACGGCTGATCAGCAGCCCCACCAACGGGATGCCCGCCAGCGAACTGAACGACCAGCTGAACTCCATGATACCGATTACCTGCCCCCGACGGGTGTAAGACACGTGTTCGCCGGCATAGGCCTGCACGGCCGGATCGAAAATGCTCTTGGCGGTGCCGGCCAGCAGCAGGCAGACCAGCACCGTGCTGTAGCGGGGAAACAGCCCCGCCGCCAGCATGCCGGTGACCAGCATGACCATGCCGGCCGTCATCATGGGCCGGTAGCCGAAGCGGTCGGCCAGGGGGCCGCTGGCCATGGCGGCCACGCCGGTGGCCTGGTTCATGGCGATGAGCGAGGTGACGGCCGTCAGCGGAACCCCCAGGCCGCGGCTGAGCACCGGGGCGAAGGGATAGGCGAAGCGCCGGGCGACGTTGAGGACGACGCGGCAGAAAGTGGCGGCCAGGATGGTGGCGAACACCTGGCGCGAGGAATCCGGTGCGTCGACGGCACCGTAGTGCTCATCCATGGCCTTCTACCCCCATACCTTCACCGAGGGAAAGCGTTCCGGGTGGGTGTGGGGCAGAAACTTGGCGGCGCTGAAACGGTTCATGAAGTCCTGGTTGACGTTGAGTTCCATGTAAGTGATGCGCCGGCGGATGGCCTCGATGCGCCCAATGGCGCCGCAGTCGGTGAGCACCCGCGTGGCCCCGCCCAGGGAGCTGTTGCCGATGGCCTCGTAGCGTTCCAGGGGCAGGTCCGGCAGCATGCCGATGCGGATGGCCGACACCGGGTCGATGAGCGAGCCGAAAGTGCCGGCCACGAAGAACTTGTCCAGTTCCTCCATGGACAGGCCCACGCTGCCGGTAATGGTCTCCAGGATGGTGTACATGGCCGCCTTGGAGCGCATCAGGCTGTCCAGGTCAGGCTGCCCGATGGTCAGGTCGCGTCCCGTGCCCGACGCCTCGGCGGGCACCAGTACCAGGTGCGCGATGCCGTTTTCGTCCTTCACCAGTCGGTCGCCGCATTTTTCCGGGACGAAGCGTCCCCGGATGTCGATCATCCCGGAGATGAACAGGTGGGCCGCCAGGTCGATGACCCCCGACCCGCAGATGCCCACCGGCGGTCGGTTCCCGATGGTGCGCAGTTCGAAGCGGCGGTCGGGCGGGTGGATGGCCACCCGTTCGATGACGCCCGGCGCCGCCATCATGCCGATTCCGGCCACGCCGCTCTCCAAGGCCGGGCCGGCGGCCCCGGCGCAGGCCATCAGCCAGTCCCGATTGCCCAGCACCACCTCGGCGTTGGTGCCCACGTCCACCAGGATGGCGGGCGCTTCGCGGGTGTCCATGCCGCTGAACAAGATGCCGGCGATCAGGTCGCCGCCGAAATAGCTGCCGATGTTGGGAAAGACGAAGATGCGGCCCATGTCGTTCATGGGGAGGCCGAGATCCCGGGGGGTGAGCAGTTCGGGCCGGTTGACCGCCGGGATGTACGGCTCGCGGATGATCCAGCGCGGTTCCAGTCCCAGGAAGAGGTGCGTCATGGCGGTGTTGCCGGCCACGGCGGCCAGGAAGACGTTCCGGGGGCTTTGTCCGCAGTCGGCCAGCATCTCCTCCAGCGCGGTCTTCATGCCGGCGATGATGCATGCCTGCAGCTGTTCCCGTCCGCCGGGCTTTTCGGCGTGGTGGATGCGGGTCAGGATGTCGGGGCCGATTTCGATCTGGGGGTTGTCGAAGGCCGTCTCGGCGAGGGTTTCGCCGCGGGCCAGGTCCACCAGGCGCAGCACCACCCGCGTGGTGCCCAGGTCCACGGCCAGGCCGGTCATGGAGGCCGTTTCGTCGGCCGGGCGAATGCCGCACACCTGCCAGCGCCCGTCCTGTTGGATCACGGCGCAGCGCAGGCGGTGCCCGGCGTCGCGCAGCATGGACGGAAGCCGTCGCACCACGGCGTGGCCCACGTGGACGGGATCGCCGTTCAGAACCTTTTCCAGGGCTTCGGCCAGGCGTTCGGCATCGGCGGTGTTGTTCTCCAGGCTGGGGCGCGGGACATCGACTTCGCGCAGGCAGCCGTCGGCGGGTGTCCGGGGATCGTCGGTCATGGGCGCGTCTCGGAAAACTGCTTTTCGATGATGTCGACCAGGGTGCGCATGACCTCGCCGGCCCTGCCGGTCAGCAGGTAGTCGCTGACCTCCCCGGTCAGTGGTGTCTGCTCGGGGTTGATCTCGATGACCGTGGCGCCGGCGCCGCGGGCGATGACCGGCAGGCTGGCGAAGGGCTGCACCACGGCCGAGGTGCCGATGACCAGCATGACCTCGCAGCCGGCTGCCAGCCGCTGGGAACGTAGCAGGTGCTCGGGCGGAATGAGTTCACCGAAAAAAATTGCCTCGGGCCGCAGCACGCCGCCGCATTCGCAGCGCGGGGGAAGCTCCCGCAGGTCTACGTCGGCCGTGGCCGTTTTGCGGCCGCAGTCCATGCAGCGCTGGCGGGCGAAGCTGCCGTGAAACTCGATCACGTCGCGGCTGCCGGCCGCCTGGTGCAGCCCGTCGATGTTCTGGGTGATGACGGTCTGCAGCAGCCCCATCTCCTCCAGCCGCGCCAGCCCCTTGTGGGCGTCGTTGGGCCGCGCGCGGTCCAGCACTTCCTTCATGTCCTTGATCAGTACCCGCCAGACGGTCTCGGGGTCGTTGACCAGCGCGTCGATATGGGCGTACTTCATGGGGTCGATCTTCTCCCACAGGCCGCTCTTGCCGCGAAAGGGCGGGATGCCGCTCTCCACCGAGATGCCGGCCCCCGTGAGGGCCAGGGTGCGCCGTGAACGCGCGATGTCGTCGGCGGCCCGCCGCAGCAGTGTCTCGTCAAAAGGCAGGGATGTCATGTTGTCGTCTCCCGGTTTTCGGCATCGTGTCACAGCTCGAAGACCATGTCCGCCCCCACGGCGAAACAGTCCAGGTGGGTGTTGCGCGCCGCCAGGATGCGGCGGCAGTCCTGCACGATGGCGTCCACCTGGGCGTCGCTGCGCTCCTGGTTGTGGTGAAACAGTCCGAAGCGCCGCACACCCGCCTCCAGGGCCAGCTCCAGCGCCTCGGTGTAGGCCGAGTGGCCCCACAGGATCTGGCGGTCGTACTCGGCGGGGGTGTACTCGGCATCGTGGAACAGCAGGTCCGCATCGGCGCAGAAGCGGACGTATTCCCCGAAGGAACGCCCGCCGGGGTGGGTGTACCCCAGCTCGTTGTCCGTCAGAAAGACGAAGGTCTTGCCGTTCTCGGTGAAGCGGTAGCCGCTGCCCATGTTGGGGTGCGACAGCGGGATGGGCTCCACGGTCACCGTCCCGATGGAAAAGGCCGTGGGACAGGCCTGTTCGTAGCTGATCTCGGCTTTCAGGGCCGAGTAGCGCACGGGGAAGTTGGGCGGCGTCATGATGCGGGTGATCATGTTTTCCACGAATTTCTTGGGAAAGGGACAACGGTGCATCTTGAAGACCGCGTCCACCTCGTAGAGCGGTTTGAAGAAAGGGAACCCCATCAGGTGGTCCCAGTGGGCGTGGGTGATGATGAAGTGGTAGAGGCGCTGCGGCTCTTCGATGAGCCGGTTGCCCAGGCGGCGGATGCCGGTACCCGCGTCGACGATGATGATCTCGCCGCTGGCCGCCCGGATCTCGAGGCAGGTGGTGTCGCCGCCGTAGCGGAGGTAGCTGTTCCCGGATACCGGAATGGAGCCCCTGGATCCCCAGCAGGTTATCTGCATGTCTGCCTCCGCTTCAGTTGACGGCCGTGCGGCCGTAGAAGGTGTACCAGGTCCCTTCGTGGGCCCAGACGCGGTGGATCCGGGCCCCGGCCTGCAGCAGCCGGGTTTCCACGTGCCGGGCCTCGGAGCGCAGCAGCCCGGACAGAATGAAGTCCCTGCCCTCGAGGAAAGCCGGCGCCTCGATCAGGTGCCGCATGACATCGAAGTGGATGTTGGCGATCACCACGTCCGCCGGTACGTGGACGAAATCCTCGGCCCGCGCCTGGACCGCCAGCACCCGCCCTTCCAGGCGGTTCAGGGTGATGTTATGCGCCGCGGTACGCACCGCCAGCAGGTTGAGGTCCACCGCCAGCACCCGCCTTGCCCCCAGACGCGCGGCGGCGATGGCCAGCAGGCCGGTGCCGGTGCCCAGGTCCAGCACGTCCCGCGGCGGGCGCCGGTCCCAGGCCGTCTCCAGGGCCGCCAGGCAGTCGTGGGTGGTGGGATGGGTGCCGGTTCCGAAAACCAGCCCCGGGTCCAGCACCAGTTCCAGGTCGGCCGACCCGTCCCGCCCGCCGGCCGGCGCCGGCCGCCATGGCGGCGAGATCCGGAAACGGCCGACGGCAAACGGCTCCAGGGTGTCCCCCTGCCACTGGTCGTAGCGCATCTCGTAGTGGTCCACCAGCCGCAGCTGGGGCTGCGCCGCCAGCAGGCGCTGCACCTGCTCCGCAGCCGGTGTCGAGAAGAACAGGAAAGTGGTCTCCTCTTCCTCCCAGTTTCCGATGAGCCCTTCAAGCGCCGGCGCACCCGGCCCCACGCGCCCCTTCAGGTAGTAGATGAACAGGTTTTCGTAAGGGCAGCCCGGATCCGGCTTCACACGGGCGGCGCGGGTGTCATTCATTTTTGGGCAACTGGTCCAGGTACCACTCCATAGGGTCGAGCAGGCTAAAACCCAGTTCCTGCAGCTTTTTCTTGATGCGCACCACGTTGTTGGTCATCAGATAAGGGAACACGGCGCGTTTGTTTTTGTCCCAGTAA